>PAAN01000006.1 GCA_002699365.1 Coraliomargarita sp.
CACTAGTTCCAGCCATGTTTTCAACACTATCTGTGAAGGGAAACCAAGCTACAATACCGCTGCTGAATTCATTAAAATCGTTTTCATCATTCGGATCGGTACCTTCCGTGATTTCAAGGCTGTCAGGAACGCCATCGCCGTCGGTATCAGAAGGAAGAAGTTCGAGCAGGTATCCTTGGTGACTTCCTTTTCCATTATTCCATGTTGGACCTGTTGGGTGAGAGGATGGGTGAATGTGAACATAACGTTCAGACCCTAAACTATTTGGCTCACCAGGCGCCCAATTATTAGCGGATATGGGAGTACCATCAATCCACAACCAATCTTCTGCTTCCACCTCGTCAGTTAGACCGATCCACAGGTTCTGCCAAGTGGTGAGATAAGCTAGATAACTATTGGCAGCATCAATTTTCTCTTGTGTATCAAGAACTGCCAATCGGCCGCCTCTGGATTCAGCATCTGCTTTGGCTTCTGCCCATGTAAAGCTACCTTCGATAATTTGGAACCGCTGCTCGAGTACATATCCGTCGACCCAAGGGCTTGTCGAGTCGTTCCACTCTCCAAAATTTATAGAGCTCCAACCTCCGGTAGTAAGGGTTGGATAATGATTAGCTAGATCGCTGGGTTCGCCAACGGCCCAATTTTCAAAATCAAGTAAGGCCCCATTTATCCATCTGTACTGTGAATCAATTAATGAGGGGCTTGCTCCGATGAAATATTCATTGCCACTATTTCTTTGATCTTCAATTAAGGCTTCGGCGGCAGATTGTTTTGCTTGAGAATCAATAACCGCCAATTGGCCGCCTCTAGATTCAGCGTCTGCCTTGGCTTCCTGCCAGGTGAACGAACCCGAGACTATAGTAAATGTTTGGGCATTAAGTGCCGTACAAACGATGGACAAAATTATGGTATGTAGGAAGCGCATAGTAATAATAGATAGCTACTTACTGAAAAACCCTCACCTTAGAATGTCAATTTATATAATAGTAGTTCTATAATTTGAGTAGGTATTATTTTTTTAAAGAATTTTGGGTTTAAGTAGGCAGGGCTTGAATCCTAATAAGTCTGGTGTATAGGTACATTATGAAAGTATTCCTGCTGTGCCTGCTACCGCTCTCGCTGTTCGCTAGCGTTATGCATGCGAACAAAATCCTCTGCCTGCATGGTGGCGGTGGTAGCGGCGCCTCTTTTCAGTACCAAACAGGCATCCAAGACTTAATACAGGCACTACCTGACTGGGATTTTGTATTTGCGACTTCGCCGGTGCCAGGGGGTGTTTGGTATGACGATCCACCCGGTGGAGGCAAGGAGCCCACTAATGACCCAAATTGGGCGAATACTGCTATCAATTACTTGGATAATTTAATCCAGTCAGAAGGGCCCTTTGATGCTATTTTAGGCTATTCTCAAGGAGTGCCGATGTCCTTAGTTTACATTGCTACTGGTAGCTACAATTTTGATAAAGTACTACTGTTTAATGGATACTTACCAACCACCCACAATGGGCTAATGTCAGTCATAAATGCGTATTCATTATATGATGAGGACACCTTAATTTTTGTCGCAGAAAATGACTACAATTTTTATCAAATTGGTTTGGAGTTAAAAACTAAATTTTCAAATTACACCGAGCTAGTTAGCGCTACCGCTGAGCACGCACTGCCGACTACTTCAGATAGTCAATTTCAAGCAGTCGTTGACTTTCTTAGTAGTTCGGACTCTTCCAATGGTGGAGGCGATGGAGGTACTGATTCATCGCAGTCGTTCCGATTAAATATCTATCAAGGCAGCGGGCTAAGTGAAATGAATTTGATTGATAGCAGGCTCATTCAAGCGCCTACTAATGATCAATTTTTTAAAGCTGAAATAATAGCAAGCGAATAGCTCTAGCCTTATGAATCGCCAATCAAAACATTTGTATACCTTAATCCTTGGGCTAGCGCTGGCTGGCTCCACTCTTTTAGCTCAACTGGAGGCTCCAAGTACTATTTATGTCGGTGATGGACGTACCAATGGATTTGCCAATGGCGAGTATTACGAATTCTATAGCGACCAAGGTGGTAATAATCCAATCACCTTATCCGGTTATGTTTTTTACAGGGGTAGTGCTTATACATTCGAGCGAATTTCAGATAATGGGCACCCCTTTTATTTGAGCGATGTTCCTAAAACGAATGGTTCCTACCACTATGGAGCCTTAAGTATAGATCTTAACAGTACTAATGACATTGGACAAAGTGATGGTATCATGCCTGCTGAGAGCTTCTCTTTCACTATACCTAGCGGCTACTCCAATACGCTGCATTATTACTGCACTGTTTTTAGTCACACACGAATGGTGGCAGCCCTTTCTATTATTGATGCACCACCAGTTTACTTATCCGATCCTACGCGCCTAATTATTACCGAAGTCGATCCAGGTAATAATTATGTAGAAGTAACAAACTTTGGAACGGAATCTGGGGTGCTGGAGCAGACAACTGTAATCACTAGCATTTTAGGAGACTCGGTTACGCTACCTTATGGCACTGCTTTTAGTGCTGGCGAAACCAAAGATGAAGAGTTTACAAGTTCTTTCTCGAGCGTTGACCACCTGCAACTGATTGCATTAGACGCGCAGAATGCCGATTTTTGGGTCCCAGCAGCAGATGATTTGGGCAAAGGTTATTTTTATGATCAGCAAACTATCGAAGATCCAATCCCAAATGTGGCACAGGGTTCAATTGCGATCGGCCTACAAACAGTCGTATCCAATTTATCGTATCTCACCGGAATGGTCGACCCAGATGATGGTTCTGGGCGCCTGTTTATCTACGAGCAAACTGGTACAGTCCAAGTACTCAATCAAGAGGGCTCTATTGAAACAAATCCTTTAATGGATGTAACTTCGCAGCTCGTAACCCTTACTGGCTTAAGTAGTTATCTAAAATATGATGAGAGGGGCTTGCTCGGAGTCGCGCTCAGTCCAGAATTTTCGACTAACGGTAAGCTCTACTACTACGCTAGTTTTGCTCTTCCTAATGAGGAGACTTCTCCTGCTGTTGCGATTGATTTTACTTTCGATAGCGGTGTAGTTATCGATCATCATAGCGTCGTCATAGAAAGGACTTTTACTGATTCCAACTCAAATGGTTATTTCGATAGCAATGACACTTTCACGGAGCGTGAATTACTCCGATTTGAGCAACCATTAGCAGAATTTTTCCCTCTTATTGGGTCCAACCACAATGGAGGACACCTAGCCTTTGATACTAGTGGATATTTAATGGTCAGTATTGGCGATGGTGGTGATCGTGATGATACTGGCAATGGTCATGTTATCATTGGCAATGGGGCAGACCCAAGTAACATATGGGGTACTATTATTCGGATTGATCCGAATGGAACGAACAGTGCAAATGGGCAATATGGCATCCCTGTAGATAATCCCTTCTTTGGGGATACGACTAAATTAGCGGAGATCTTTGCCTACGGACTAAGAAATCCATGGACCTTCAGTCAGGATCCAGTAACAGGGACAATTTATACCTCAGATTCTGGCCAAGATACCATCCAAGAAGTCAATGTAGTTACTTCTGGAGGTAATTATGGTTGGCGCGCTAAAGAGGGAAGCTTCTTATTTGACCCGATAAGCGGTAAAATAGGATCCTTATTAAATGCTCCTAGTATTAGTGGGCACATCGATCCAATCGTCGAATATGACCATGACCAAGGCTATGCGAATGTGATCGGAGGTAGTGTATACCGTGGATCTCTTCTGCCAGAGCTGAACGGATTTTACATCTGTGGCGACTATGGACCATTTGGTCCATCTCCGGGAGAATTATTTTATGTCGATACCAATGGGCCAGATGCCCAGTTAAAACGCTTTCAAATNGGNGTTANNGACCGTGCNCTNTCTTCNGAAGCANTACNTGNATTTAGCGTGGATGCNCANGGGGAGATCTATTTCGTNGGTANNAGNNATGGNCAAAGCAGNCTCTACAANATTGTGCCCTTAGCNCACCTAAGNNTNGAGCTNACTGACNAAGTNGAAGTNACNNTTATTGGNGATGAAGGTAGCCAGTTATCGCTGCANCACTCCTCCGAACTAAGTACCATNAATTCTGGTACTTCCACCNAANTAACNGGTAGCANNTCCGTTCTTGAATATACCCTAGAAGAAGTTGGTGAGGAGCTATTCTTCAAGGCTACAGCAGAGGCTACCGCGGAGGCTACAGCGGAGTAAGCATTTCTATGAGCTATTCATACGCCTTAGCACTTTCTTTGCTGCTGGTTCTTTTTTCGCAACTAGATGCCAATGTTGAGACGCACCATCTTCCGCAAGAATGGGGCAATCAATTAGCTTACAACGTATCAGTACCAAATNATTATAGTAGCCGAACAGATTGGCCGCTACTACTTTATTTTCATGGAAATGGCGGCCAGGGTTCCAATGGTCAAAATAAGCCGCCAGCGTCATCACTTTGGAAAGAAAAAGTAGTTATGCTGGCACCACAAGCTAGTCTTAATAACACCTGGTGGAAAAAAGACCAACGCATAGCNGNAAAAGCTATATTAGACCATGAACTAGCCCGGTTGAATGTAGATCCCAATAAGATCATCATTGTAGGCCAAAGTATGGGAGGATATGGAAGTTTTTTATTTGCAAATGATTACCCTGAAGTGCCGTGCGCCGTAGCACCTATTTCAGGCGGATGGGGNAATTTTAATAGTGGCAGGCCAGCTACTTCTGGGNATCCAGATGATATGTCGCCTTTGGACCATATTCCTTATTGGATCTTCCATGGCAACAATGANACCACTGTACGGATTGGATGCTCGCAGCAAGCTTACGAGATGATGACTGCAGATGGAATTCATACCAAATTCACGACCTATCTCAATCAAGCGCACCACCCAAGAAACCACATTTATGATAGCCAAATGTTTTATGATTGGGCTTTCGCTCAAGAGAAAAATACCCCGCATAATTTTCAACTTTCTATAGAAATCGATGGCGTCACTTCTGTAGCTGGATACTTCGAATCAGGCAGCGCGGTAAGTATAACCTCTAGGCAAGCAGATAGAGTTAATGGTGAATTTTTTTATGGGTGGTCAACTACGAGCGAAGTGCACTATGAAGATGGTGGAGGTCCTAAAATTACTGTGAGTTATCCAAGTCAAAATTTGGGCGCTTTTGACAATCCAAAGTCGCAGACGACGCAATTTATCATGGGCAGTTCAGATGTGCGCATCACAGCAAATTACCGATTATTACCCAATGTAGACGTTTCTTTATCCCGAACAGATAGTGAACCTATTGTTCAGCTTAACTATCAAAATAGTGAAGATTTAAAAATGCAAAGATCGTACGATTTAGTGACTTGGACGGATATGCCTATTCCAGGCCCTCCATACACGGAAGAAGTCGATCAAAAGAAATTTTTTCGTCTGCANATCCTAGACTGATTGAATAGTTTATTAGAAACGATTCAAAGTAGGATTCTTGCAAGTACCCAGGGTGGGCCTCGAACCCACACTCCCGAAGGAACCGGATTTTGAATCCGGCGCGTCTGCCAATTCCGCCACCTGGGCTTATTGCAAGATGTAGGGATAAAGCATCCGTATAAATGTATGGCAAGGGCAATTCACCAAGCACCTGAAACTTAGCTTTTGGTTTGCGCCCAGTCTCATNGAGTCAAATGGTTCACTATTACTTGGTATGAAGTTATCGGATCCCAATTCAATTTTACAAAGCTTTCTAAAAGTACCTATAGGGTGGCTAATACAGGTCATGTTAATTGGACTCTGTTTATTAATCACTTTTCTTATGCGCACTGACGCAGAAGTGCTCACTTGGCAGGCTCTTTGGCCAAGCGCGGCTGCTCTAATTGTGGTCTTTTCTGCGCGTAGTGCATTTTTAGGTTTATTAGTTGGCGCGGTAAGTGGGGCAATGTTGCTGACTGAGGGATCACCAGTGACTACCCTTCAATACCTATTTACAGAGCAATTTCTCCCCATATTTAGCTCTCCGTGGAAAATAAGTGCGCTTGTTTTNACTCTNATNTTGGGTGGTTTTGTCGCGCTACTTGAAGCTGGAGGGGGACTACAGGCCTTACTCAAGCTGTGCTTAGGNGCCAGTAGCCGAACAAGCCAAAAAATAAGAGCAAGCTCGAAGCGCTTACAAGTGACAACGATCGGCTTTGGTCTNTTAGTATTCTTTGATGGTTTAGCAAATACCCTCTTAATTGGGCGACTGATGCGACGCTGTGCGGATCAATCCGGCGTCTCGCGAGTCAAACTCGCGTACTTAGCTGACACAACTGGATCAGCGGTTGCCTGTTTGGCATTTATTTCGACTTGGATCGCTTTCCAGTTAGCAATGATACGTGAGGGCTACATGGCGATGGAAATGGAGGTCAATGCCTATGCACTATTTTTCCAGTCACTTTCCATGAACTTTTACTGCTGGTTCGCGCTCATGTTGGCGCTGATCTCAGTCTTTCGTAACTTTAATCCTGGGCCGATGAGCGGCTATGAAAANCAGGCACATAAGCGGGCTTTTCATACNAATGATTTAGNCAAAGAGCCCGCTGNTTTTACAATTCATAAGGGCGCATGGCTAGGAGCTGTAGTACCAATACTGGTCCTCACATTTTCTGTTCCTGTAGTCAGTTACTGTATAGGTGCAGACTCGATATGGCCTCTAACTCTTCGNAAATTTGCTACTGCNTATCAAGNAGCCGAGTCACAGGTACCCAATATTCTAG
The DNA here is from genome assembly GCA_002699365.1 of Coraliomargarita sp. Lineage (GTDB taxonomy): Bacteria > Verrucomicrobiota > Verrucomicrobiia > Opitutales > Coraliomargaritaceae. The sequence goes on from PAAN01000006.1 coordinate 6,753, forward strand.
TCGCCTCAAGTATCTTGGCATCTATAGCAGCCGCTTTATGGATAGTGCTCCCTATGCCAGGCGCAAACCAAGCACGTCCCAAAGTACTATCCATATTTTTACTTGGGATGGGCAATTTGCTACGGCCGCTCGCAATATTAATTGCTGCGTGGATGCTGGGAACTGCTATTTCTAACTTAGGTGCTGCTACTTTTTTATCCTCCCAACTAAATGGGCACGTTGCGATCATTTATATGCCAGCAATCATTTTTNTAGCAGGTGCATGCATCTCATTTTCGACNGGTACTTCTTGGGGTACAATGGCTGTTCTTATGCCGCTTAGTATACCGCTCATTTTTGCTATGACTGGAGAATTNTCAAATGTAGAGCGTGATCCATTTATCCTTGCTGCCATTGGCGCAGTCTTTAGCGGCGCAGTTTTTGGAGATCATTGTAGTCCATTTAGTGATACAACTATCATCGCCTCAATTGCTGCTGGAGTCGAACCGCTCGAGCACTTTCGCACACAGTTGCCATTTGCAGCATTAACTGGCTTGGTTGCAGTGTTCGCTGGATTTTTACCTCTCGGATATGGCGTGCCACCACTAGTGTGTTTGTTAAGTGGTCTCGCTTTTTTACTTCTTATTGCTCACTTTTATCCAAATAATAATGCGCATTGAATTGGAAGACAATTATGAGGATGTCCTCATGAAGGCTGCTACAGGATTAGGTCTTGGTAAGTCAAANCTTGCAGAATTAGCAGGACTGTCGACGCAGCAGGTAACAAGCTTACTTAAAGGAAANTTTGATTCACTTTCTTCATACAAAGTTGCCGCTGTCCTTGGACTCCACCCAGAAGCAGTGCAAGCTCTAGCCAGTGGCGAGTCCACGCCAGAGCTAATTGAATTAGAAGATCTGCATATCTTTAATACCTCTTTCTCGATTCCTGGATTCGGGCAGATGGCTGTTAATAGTTTCTTAGTTAAGTGTCCTAAAAGTTCGGCAGCAGTACTCTTTGACACCGGTACCGACCCAGAACAAGTTATCACTGCAATTCATTCGATCGGCGCGTCGCTTCAGGCGATTTTTCTGACGCATACCCACCGCGATCATGTCGCTTCAGTAAGCGCTCTGCGTTCAGCTTTTTCGAATGCAACTTTGTANGGNCCNAAGNGNGAACCCTTTGCAGGGGCATATGGTGTGCGTGATGGAGACTGCTTTGANNTTGGAAGTTTACAAATAAAAGCNNGCTTAACAAATGGNCACTCCAAAGGCGGCACGAGTTATTTAATGGATGGATTAACTAAAAAAATAGCCTGCGTAGGAGACGCCCTGTTTGCTTGCTCGCAGGGCGGCGTGNCAGCTGCCCAATATGCTAAATCGCTCGAAATTAACCGCTCCCAATTACTTAGCTTGCCCAGCGATACTGTGCTGTGCCCGGGACATGGACCGCTAACAACAGTTGCTCATGAACGTGGCTGTAATCCCTTTTATGCAGGCATAAAATAATAACATATCAAAATATCAGGATATTTTGATGTAAGTCTTGCATAGTTAGTGCCGATCTTTGTATATTATGTANTTATTATGAGTAAAAATTTTATATTTTCTTCAGAATCTGTCGGTGAGGGTCATCCTGACAAGGTCTCCGATTATATTTCAGACAGTATTTTAGATGCATGCTTAGAGCAGGATCCTAATAGTCGTGTGGCCTGCGAAACTCTAGTAAAAAGCAATTGTGTCTTTTTAGCCGGAGAAATCACCACACGTGCAGAGCTTAACTATGAAGCGATCGTGCGTCAGGCGATCCGTGAAATTGGTTACATTAATGATGATGATGTGTTTCATGCGGACAAAGTCTTTGTGTCAAATATCCTTACTGCTCAATCCGCTGATATAGCCCAAGGCGTGGATGCTGTCGGAGCATCTGGTAAAGATACCGAGGAGCAAGGTGCAGGTGATCAAGGAATAATGTTCGGATACGCGTGTCAGCAAACCCCAGAACTAATGCCAGCACCTATTATGTTTGCGCATCGCTTACTTCGAGAAATGGCGCACCAACGCAAGGAATTACGCGTGCCATGGCTACGCCCCGATGTGAAGAGCCAAGTCGCCCTAGAGTATGTCGATGGCAAGCCTGTAGCTATTAAGAATGTAGTTATTTCCACGCAACATTCTGCATCTGTGGAGNACGCTAAAATCCGAGAATTTTGTATTAATGAAGTCATTCAGAAAGTACTACCCGCTGAATTAATCACTGCTGATACCGAGTATTTAATAAATCCTACAGGTAATTTTGTAATCGGCGGTCCGCAGGGGGATGCTGGTCTTACAGGACGTAAAATTATTGTAGATACGTACGGCGGATGGGCGCGCCATGGGGGCGGCGCTTTTTCTGGTAAGGACCCATCAAAGGTGGATCGCTCTGCAGCATATTTTACTCGCTGGGTAGCGAAAAATATTGTCGCGGCAGGTCTTGCAGATTCCTGTGAGTTAGAGGTGGCCTATGCGATTGGTCATCCGTACCCAACGAGCATACACGTGGATACTTTTGGAACTGGCACTGCAAGCGATGAAAAGATAGCACAGGCTGCGCAAAAAGTATTTAGTTTTAAGCCAGCTGATATTGTCAGCCAATTAGATCTACTTCGCCCAATCTACCGCAAATCCACCAATTACGGTCATTTCGCTAAAGATAATTTACCATGGGAGTCCACTGACAAAGCGGAGGCTCTAAAAGCAGCACTTTAATTATATTAATATTCAAACTATGAGCACAGATACACTCACAAAAACTACCACCGATTTTAAGGTTAAAGACATTAATNTAGCCGATTTTGGTCAAAAAGAAATCGAGATTGCGCAGCACGAGATGCCAGGACTCATGGCGACGCGCNAGAAATATGCCAAGGAGCAACCGCTCAAAGGTGTCCGCATAATGGGGTCACTGCACATGACAGTACAAACAGCAGTACTCATTGAGACTCTGCAAGTTTTAGGAGCGGATCTGCGTTGGTGCTCTTGTAATATTTTTTCAACACAAGACCATGCAGCTGCATACGTAGCGAAGAATCTGGACGTGCCTGTTTTTGCTTGGAAGGGCGAGACCCTTGAAGAGTACTGGTGGTGCACCGAGCAGGCACTAACATGGCCAGATGGGTCGGGTCCGCAGCTCATTGTTGACGATGGCGGGGATGCAACCTTGCTAATTCATAAGGGCTATGAACTCGAGGATGGGAGTGACTGGGTAGAATCGGATTCTGGAAGCATGGAAGAAGCGGTGATTAAAAATTTACTCAAGAAAATGCATGTAAATAAGCCCAATCACTGGCACACTGTAGTGGAGGAATGGAAGGGGGTCTCCGAAGAAACCACTACCGGTGTACACCGCTTATATGAAATGCACAATGCTGGTAAATTATTGGTTCCAGCTATTAATGTGAATGACTCTGTTACAAAGAGTAAATTTGATAACTTGTATGGCTGCCGCGAATCCCTGCTCGATGGTATCAAGCGCGCCACTGACGTAATGATCTCCGGTAAGGTTGGTGTTGTGTGTGGCTATGGCGATGTGGGTAAGGGCTGCGCTGCTGCGCTCAAAGGAATGGGCGCACAGGTGGTAGTAACCGAAGTAGATCCAATCTGTGCCTTGCAAGCAGCCATGGAAGGGTACCGCGTATTAACTGTTGAAGATACGCTCGGATGGGGAGACATCTATGTGACGACTACTGGAAATTATGGAATTATTACTGCTGATCAAATGTCCAAGATGAAAGACCAAGCGATTGTGTGTAATATTGGACACTTCGATAATGAGATCGAAGTCGACCGCTTAAATGATATGCCAGGGGTCGATATCGAAGAAATAAAGCCAGATGATCAGGGCGCGGTTGATAAGTATACTTTTCCGGGCGGTAATAGTATTTACCTCCTAGCAAAGGGTCGCTTGGTAAATCTAGGTTGCGCGACAGGACACCCATCATTTGTGATGTCCAATAGCTTTACCAATCAAGCTCTCGCTCAAATTGAGCTTTGGAAGCAGCTCGAGAAATATTCGCCTGGAGTTTATATTTTACCCAAGCATATTGATGAAGAGGTAGCGCGCTTGCACCTTGAAAAAATTGGTTGTAAGTTAACAACTCTTAGTGATCAGCAAGCTAGCTATATCGGAGTTGCCCCTGGCGGGCCCTACAAGGCCGAGCATTACCGCTATTAATAATGCTACCAATTTTTATTATAAAGCATATTTTGTGGGACCGCTTTTATTGAATAAAAATTAGTGCGCTTTTAATGTAGATCCTTTAATGCTGTAATTATGTCAAAAAAGATTACGTCACGCAAAGGTTCTAGTTTACAAAAAAGTGCGTACAAAGCGCCGGATTTTCTTGTAGACCTACTAAATGCTCGTTCACCCACTGGACACGAATATGAAGCCCAAGCTGTCGTGGACAAACAGGTCATGCCTGTTGTCGATGAATATCGTAAAGACACCATGGGTAATCGTTTTGCTACGGTGAACCCAAAAGGGGATCCATCCATACTTTTTACCGGTCACATCGATGAATTGGGCCTCATTGTAACGTATATTAACGAGAAAGGATTTGTTTATTTCGACACACTAGGTGGTCATGACAAGTCCATGATTTCTGGTCGACGCGTATCAATTTTGACCCGTGATGGAGTTGTAAAAGGTATAACTGGAAAGCGAGCGATTCACTTGATGAGTGCGGAGGATCGTAAAAAAGTACCTCAGACGCATGAAATTTGGATTGATCTAGGAGTTGCATCAAAGNCAGAAGCCGAAGCGCTCGTACGAATAGGTGACTGCGCAGTCTATGATCAAAGTTTCGAACTCGTGCGCGGTAGCGTTGGCGTTGCAAGGGCGTTTGATGATAAGGCAGGAGCTTATGCTGTACTCGAGGCAGTGCGTAGGCTGTCTAAATATAAATTATCGGCTCGAGTGACCGCTGCAGCTACCACTCAAGAAGAAATTGGTACACGCGGCGCAATTACCGCAGCTTTTTCTGAAAATCCAGACTTTGCTATTGCAGTGGATGTTGGGCACGCGACCGATTCTCCAGATTGTGATCCACGAAAATATGGCAGTTTTAATCAGGGTGGTGGACCTATTATTTGCCGTGGTCCAAATATTAATCCAGTAATCTTTGAGCGCATCGTGGCNGTCGCCGAAAAATCAAAAATTGCATATCAANTTGAGGCTGACCCACGCCCAACCGGTACTGATGCTCGGGCCATACAAGTGGCTCAAGCTGGAATAGCTACTGGCCTTCTTTCCATTCCACTTCGTTACATGCACACACCCAGTGAGATGGTTGACTTAGAAGATATTGAGTCGACAGTACAGTTACTTGTAGCAGTGGCTCGATCGCTTAAGCAAGGTGATCGTGGAGTTTGGTGATCTACTTACAAAGCATCTGCTAAATCCTCGAGCGGATAGGTCCAAATTTCAGATAATGTTGGGTGGTACCATTGTACTTTTAATAGATCGTGTACAGTTGCCTTTAGGCTAGCCGCTACAGCCATGGAGTGAATCAGTTCTCCTGCATCTTTTCCTACACACTGCGCTCCTAAGATTTTTCCAGATAGATCGCAGTAAACCTCAACATATCCATGTTTTGCATTCATAAGCATCGATTTACCGTGATCATCAAAAGGATAATCTGCAGAGAGGTATTTAGCTCCAAGGTCATCTAATTGCTGTTTGCTAGGTCCGACCTGTGCAACTTGCGGATCTGTAAAAACAACGCTCACTAAAGAGTCATAACTTACAGGATCAGCTACTCTACCAGTTGCATGTTTCGCAGCTGCTTCGCCTTGAAGTATTGCAACATGAACAATTTCATGAGGGCCTGTAACGTCACCGCTTGCATAGACCTTTGGATTGGTTGTTTGCTGGAATTTATTACAAATAATTTGTCNATTTTTGCTTGTAGAAATACCTGCTTTACTAAGATCCAATCCTTGCGTGGCTGGCTTACGACCGAGCGCGTTTAAAAGATGAGGAGTCTGGATGGAAAGACTTTCACTTTCGTGTTCAAAGATAACTTCATATTGTCCATTAACTGTATTTACCGATTGAAGAGACGTGCCTGTGTACAGGACAATTCCTTCTTCGCGAAATTTATTTTTGATGACTGCAGATGCTTTACTTGATAAGCCTTTAAGTAGGTGATTACTACGCTGTATAAGTGTGACTTTAGTACCGATTCGAGTGAGGAACTGAGCAAGTTCACAAGCCACAACTCCTCCACCAAGTACCACCACCTCTTTGGGTGCGAAGTCTAGATTTAATAAATGGTCACTGGTCCAGCAATTACTCTCTGCTAATCCCGGAATATTCGGAGTGGCAACAACCGATCCAGTCGCGACCATGAAATGATCTGCTGATAATATCTGACCGTTGCCGAGTTGGACCTTATCTTTATCAATAAACTTTGCCTTGTTTCTAAATAAGGTAAAGCGGTTGCTTTGTAATTGTTCCCCACGGTAGTGCGCGAATTCTTTTACAAGCGCTTGCTTACGCTTCTGTAACGTGGGCATATCAATGACCGCTGCTGGAATTTTTAGTCCAAAACTAGTGGCTTGCTTCGCATCATAGAGCAATTGCCCNGAGTACAGTAATGCTTTTGAGGGCATACATCCTCGTAAAATACAGAGACCACCTAATGTATCAGCAGAATCTATGATAGCAACGCGCTGTACTGACTCGCGCGCAGTTCGAGCAGCAGCGTATCCGCCACTACCTCCACCTATTACAATATAATCAAAATGCTGGGTCTGCATATGCGTGAGTTAGACCAAATGGAATCTATTTAGTTATATCTTTGTATTCTCCGGTGAAAATAGGAACTCCACGCTCCTTATCGGAAATGACTAATTGANGCTTTGTATCTAGAGAATCTGAATCTACTCGGCTGATTTTAGCCCATCGCATAGCACTAAAGAAAACGATAAAAAAGCTTAGAAATACGGCAGGAGACATGAATGGAGAATCGCAGAAAGCTAATACTACGACTCCCGCGCAGCCAATGAGTAGGTGCTGACTTAAAACAACATTTCGTCTCTCCCTAAGGTATTCTAACAAAACAATGAGACACGTAATAGGAAGTAATAAAGCNCCGACAAGTCCTAACTCTGCTAAATAATGAACAACGTCAGTAGAAGCACGATCATACTTTGCGCCTAATATTGTATCTGCAGTATAAAAAGGTGCAATTTGTGCAAAGCTATCGAATCCCCATCCCAAAAGTGGTCGGTCTTTAAATATTTCTAATGCAGCTTGATGAAGAACATTAGAATCAGAAGTATCCGTATCGAACTGAAATAGACGAACGATAGTTGCAGCAAATATAATAGAACTACCGAGACCACAAAAAAGAGCGATTAGATTACGGTTTCTATCGTTTGATTTCGTTAAAAAATGTATAGCTACAAACATTAGCAAAATGGAAAATGTAATAAGTAATACGGTACTCGGCCATTTTGCTTGAATTATAAATCCACTGGCAGCTAGTAAAGTAGCCCCAGTTAAATACCATGGGCCTGAGGAATCAATAAAGCTGCCGTTCGGGTCATATCGAGAATTTAGTAGAGCCATGCCAATGCACGCAGCTGTCCAAATAGTTGCGAATGCAGCCCAATGTCCATCGTATGGAAAAAATGCAAAGAAGTCCGATTGACCCGTACCATTTGTAAAAATCACATCATTTGCCCCCATAGCTACTTGTAGGTATCCAAGCACTGCTAAAATAACTGCTAGTAGACAAAATAGCGGCAAGGCACGTTCAAAGAATGATCGAGACTTTGGTACAATATACAGGTTCATGCACAGCAAGTATATGGATGCGTAGGTGAGCACCGCTAACCATGTTTTAGCTGTAATGACAGAGGTTGGAAGCCAGACAGAAGTAGCTATAATGGAATCATATAATTGTCCGTCGAATTCTATACTAACCACAGGGTTGTTCATAAGGCCGACAACAAATTGTAAGCATAAAAATGTAATAGGAGCACTGTAGATCCAAAAGCGCCGCCATAAGGCAACGATAATGAATGGGTGGTTGCGCTCGTGAACTTTTAGGATTGCTGGAGCTAAGATGCCTAAGATTAAAACAAATCCCATCGTCCAGTACGAACGCGGTTCGGCTATAGTAAATAGTACAAGCGAAGCAACTAGAAGGCTGGAGAGCGTTAAGCGCTCAGCTATAGTAAATGTGTCGCGGAGTAATCTTTCGCGCTCATTTATTTTTACTGTAGGTGAATCTTGGCTCACATTAATGGCAGTTGTAAAATTTTGCTATAGGTCTAACTAGAAGATAGTCTTATTCTATAATTAGTATGACGAATATTTTATATTTTTAGATAGCTGTCGAGTACTTGTAATCGTAAAAATTCAGTGTGGTTAGAACTAGTTAAATCTCTTCAGAGTAGTTTGCGAATATCAGGTATTTGGTAAGCTCTTTGTCCGCTAGTAAGACGTTCAATATACTTATCTGGCTGACGGTCATCTGGCATTTGATCCTCAAATTCATCTTCCTCGATAGGGGTTAGTTCATCCAAGTAAAGAGANACACGTCGGGCCTCGATTNCGAGGACTTCCGCTGGATTTTGGATACGCCCTTTTTTAACTAATAAGAATCTACAAGGGTAATGGTTTTTGGTGTAACGATCTTTAAACTCTTTCACCCAGTTATTTTTAATGCCTGCTCGAGCGGCTAGCAAGATAATATCCGAAAAGTGAATACAGGCATCAAACCAAGTTTGTGCCTTTGGATTGGACTCCAAGAAACCGCAATGAACGACTGTAAGTACACGTGCGATAGTACAGTCATTAAGATCTACCCAATCTTTAATTGCTTCTATAAAATCTGCAGGGTTAGAATCTCCAGGCGCTAGAAAAAATATTTTTTCTGCGGCTGTATTTATTTCACTATGTAATAATTTAGAATCCTGAAGAGTGGATTCAATGACACTGACATTTTCCAGGGCTAATAGTGCTGCATCCGTTTTAGAAGGGACTTCATTTTTCGGCCTACAGAACAGGACTTGTTCTTCACTACCGATACCTTCTTTAATTAAGTCGTAAAGAATGTCTCGACGCTCGGAACCACTCAAGCCAAGCATGACATAAACAAGCGGGGCTTTATGCATAGCTTAAAATTTAAATGACTCGCACTGCGCTTTGTGACGCATCCAGTGGTCGACGAGTACAAGCGCTGCCATAGATTCTACTATTGGTACAGCACGTGGCACAACGCATGGGTCATGACGACCGCGCCCCATTAGCTCAGTTGTTTTTCCTGATACATCCACAGTTTTTTGTTTCTGGATCAATGTAGCTGTTGGCTTAAATGCAACTCTGAAGACAATCTCTTCGCCGTTAGAAATCCCACCTTGAGCTCCTCCAGAGCGGTTAGTCTCTGTTCCAACCTGGCCATCTTTATTAATAAAAGAGTCATTGTGCTCGGATCCCTTTAATAAGCTACCATTGAATCCACTACCAATTTCGAATCCTTTTGTTGCTGGTAATGATAACATAGCTTTAGCTAAATCAGCTTCAATTCTATCGAACACAGGTGCTCCTAAGCCAACTGGTAAATTGCGAATACGACATTCAATAAGGCCACCAACAGAATCACCTTCACTTCGTGCCTCACGAATACGCTCAGCCATCTTTTCAGCAGATTTTGCATCTGGACAGCGTACAGGATTACTTTCCACCAGCTCCAAGCTTGGAAAGTCTTTTATATTCGCTTCGATATCATGAACTCGTGTTATGTAGGCTCGAATGTCAATTTTACCAGCTCTTAGTAGTATCTTCTTAGCAATTGCACCTGCAGCCACGCGGCCTATTGTTTCTCTTGCAGAAGAGCGTCCTCCGCCCTCATGATTACGAACACCAAACTTTTCNTGGTAAGTATAATCTGCGTGAGAAGGTCGAAATTTGTCCTTCATCTCTGAATAAGCGGAGGGGCGATGGTCCGCATTTGGTACATAAATGGCAATCGGTGTACCTAGTGTAACTCCTTCATAAACTCCAGATATGATGGTGGCGCTATCAGTTTCTTTTCTTGGCGTAGTGATGTCACTTTGCCCNGGGCGCCTGCGATCGAGTTCTTGTTGAATGTCTTCGATCGAAAGAGGTAGGCGTGGCGGACACCCATCGATGACTACACCGATACCACCACCATGGCTTTCCCCCCATGTGGAGATGCGAAATAGTGTGCCGAAGGAATTGCCCATAATCTTTATTTAGTAGAAAGATTCTCCAAGTGAGAAGCCTTATTTCACTTCATTCATTGTGCAATAGGGCTAGGATAACTCATTCGGAGGATTCTCGCGCAGCCTTAGTGAGGCGAACCACATTTCTAACTGCGTTTTTTGTTATAATATTACCACTCGTGCTACGGCCGCGCACGGTAATATCTTTAAAAAAGACTTCTTCTTCAGTCTTTCTTAGGCGTGGAGCTGGCTTGAGATTAACTTTTACCGCATCTGGTGATNCGCTATTAGACNGGTAACAGGAGACATAAAAAATTCTCGATCCCGGTTTACCCTTTGTTANATTGTANTCTTTATCACGTGTTACTCCGCCAATAGTAAAGTGTTTCATTANAGTTGGACCGGTTTTACCGTCTCTGTAGACCATGCAATACGTTAAATTATTTGGTTCNGCACGATTGAATACGTCGATATNNAGAATGTTTTTACCAAAGAATGCTTTATTGCTAATTTTACTGACCTTTAGTGTGCCTTCTTGCGAAATAGCAATTATATCGCTTAGGTTTGAACATTTGCAAACTGGCTCGTCCTTTTTCATAGTAGTTCCTGCAAAGCCCTCTTTACGATCTACATAGAGTGTTTCATTGGCGATGACTACTTCATGTGCGACCACTTTTTGAAAAGAGGACAGTTCGGTCTTTCGCTCTCTTGCTTTGCCGTACTTTTTCTTTAAATCAGTGAACCATTTAATTGCATATTTAGTTAAGTACTTGAGATTTTTTTCAGTCTCTGTGATCGCCTCTTCTAGGGCTTTAATTTGCTCGTCGGCTTTAAAGGAATCAAACTTTGAGATTCGTTTAATCTTAATTTCTAGTAGGCGTAAAATATCTTCTTCGGTGATCGATCTTTTGAATGATNTCTTGTAAGGCTTGAGCCCATCTTGAACAGTAGTAATTACGCCTTCCCAAGTCTCTTCCTCTTCTATGCGTCGGTAAATTCGCTTTTCTATAAAGATTTTTTCGAGGGAGCTGAAATGCCATTTTTCTTCTAGTTCTCGTAGCTCTATATCAAGCTCACTTTTTAAGAGTTCTCGCGTTTTTTCTGTGGCTAAATAGAGTAAGTCTAGTGCTGAAAAAAAGTGAGGCTTCTCATTTTCGATTACACATATGTTGGTCGATACGGATACTTCACAGTCGGTAAATGCATACAAAGCTTGTTCTACTGTATCCGAATCAGCTCCCGATGGTAAATATAGGAGTATTTCCACATTTTCCGCGGTGTTGTCCTCAACTCGTNAAATTTTAATTTTCCCTTTATCATTAGCAGACAAAATAGAATCAATTAGCGAAGTCGTTGTTTTCCCAAAGGGCAGTTGCGTGATTGCTAGTAAATTTTTCTTACGCACTTCTATTTTCGCTCTAACTTTAACTCGTCCTCCACGCTTACCATTATTATATTCGGATACATCTGCGATACCTCCGGTTGGGAAGTCTGGTACTATGCTAGGTGACTGCTTGCGTAAAAGTGCAATGCAGGCGTCAATTAATTCACTGAAGTTGTGAGGTAAAATTTTGCAGGAAAGTCCTACAGCGATTCCTTCGGCTCCTTGCGCTAGAAGTAATGGAAATTTAACTGGTAGTGTTTCAGGTTCTTTATTGCGCCCATCATATGAGGCCAACCATTGAGTGGTTTTAGGATTAAAAACTACATCCAGAGCAAATTTGGAAAGACGTGCTTCGATATAACGTGAAGCCGCCGCCGAGTCTCCGGTAAATGTGTTTCCCCAATTACCTTGCATATCAATTAAAAGATCTTTCTGCCCAATTTGCACCATTGCATCTGCAATAGAAGCATCTCCATGCGGATGATACTTCATAGTATTACCAATTACATTCGCTACTTTATTATAGCGCCCATCTTCTAATTCGCGCATCGAGTGTAAAATGCGCCGTTGGACTGGCTTAAGCCCATCATTGGCATGCGGCACAGCACGCTCTAAAATTACATAGCTAGCATAATCGAGAAACCACTCGCTAAACATATGGTCGACGTGTCCTGATTTAGTTTGAAGATCAAACAATCCATCATTTGTGTCTTTCTCGTTCAGATCGGTTTCAGCGGACTGATCGAAGGGCAATTCGAGTGATTCTGCCTTATTTGGCGGCTTTTTNTTAGGCATGGAATACGTTGAAAATAGGGGGTAATAGTACTTTTATAGTGATGTTTTGCTCTTTTGTGAAAGTGTAATTCATCGGTTCTATCAAGTAGAAACCATCCGCCAATCGTAATTGTCTTCTACATTATCGTTTTGTTGCACTTTCTTGACTTGTGCTTGAGCTATTAATTTCTTCAACTTCAAACACTACATTCTGTNTATTAATGAAGAAATTATTAGCCGCTAACCGCAGTGAAATTGCTGTACGAATTTTTCGGAGTGCCACAGAGCTTGCCTGCCGCACGGTGGCAGTTTATGCTAACGAGGATAGATTTGGAGTTCATCGTTTTAAAGCAGATGAGTCGTACCTTGTTGGAGAGGGCAAAGGTCCTGTTGCGGCATATCTTGATATTGATAGCGTCATTGACATAGCGAAGGCAAACAAAGTTGATTTAGTTCACCCAGGTTATGGGTTTTTGTCAGAAAATGCTGCTTTTGCCAATGCTTGTGAAGCAAATGGACTAAATTTCGTTGGGCCTAGNTCTGATTTATTGGCGCGGATGGGAGATAAAATTGAGGCGCGCAAAATTGCTGAAAAAGCTAATGTGCCTACTTTACCTGGGACTGAAGATCCAATAGCAGATCCATCGCAGGCTTTGAAAATCGCAAAAAGAATCGGTTTTCCATTAATAATTAAAGCCGCATTTGGCGGTGGTGGTCGCGGTATGCGTGTGGTTAAAGATCCCAAGCAGTTGAAGTCTTCACTGGAAGAGGCACAGGGTGAAGCACAGCGTGCATTTGGAAATTCAGCGGTCTTTTTGGAACGATATATTGAGCGTGCGAAGCATATTGAAGTTCAGATTTTAGGCGATAAGCAAGGTAATGTTGTACATCTACATGAGCGTGATTGCTCCGTGCAGCGCCGCCATCAAAAGGTGGTTGAAATAGCCCCTTCTATTGGACTACCAGATGATGTTCGCGCGGCTCTTTGTGATGCGGCAGTCCAAATTGCACGATCGATCGGATACTACAGCGCAGGTACCGTCGAATTTCTTTATGACTTGGATTGTGATGATTGGTTTTTTATTGAAATGAATCCACGAATTCAAGTCGAGCATACCGTAACCGAAGTGATTACCGGCATCGACATTGTCCGCAGTCAGATTTTAATTGCGCAGGGTCATAGTTTACACTCCCAAGAAATTGGAATCCCAAAACAGGAGTTAATTGCTCGTAATGGGGTAGCAATCCAGGCTCGTATAACGACAGAGGACCCTGAAAAGAATTTTGCGCCTGATTATGGAAAAATTGTCAATTATCGCTCCGCAGCTGGATTCGGTATTCGTTTAGATGGTGCGATGGGAGACACAGGATCTGTTATTACGCCTTATTATGATTCTCTTTTAGTTAAGTTAACCGCTTCGGCTAGCAACTTTGATTTAGCCATTCAGCGAATGGATCGTGCCCTCCGAGAGATGCGTATTCGTGGGGTAAAGACAAATATTCCTTTTATTGAGAATGTGATTAATCATCCGATATTTGTCTCTGGAAAAGCGACCACTACCCTAATCGATACATCGAAAGAATTATTTAATTTTAAGAGGCGTCGTGATCGCGCAACCAAGCTCCTTAACCTCTTGGGTGAGACAATTGTAAATGGCAATGATCAGGTCAAAGGACGCCCAGTTCCTATAATGGACCTACCAGTCATCGTACCTACNCATGACCATACTCACAACTTACCTAGGGGCACTAAGGACTATTTGACTAAATATGGTCCNGAAAAGTTTGCACAATGGACGCGCAAGCAAAACAAGTTGCTTGTAACCGATACAACAATGCGCGATGCACACCAGTCGCTATTAGCNGCTAGAATGCGCAGTTATGATCAATTGAAGGTAGCCGATGCGATTGCACAGCGAGCGGGTGATCTATACTCTCTTGAGTGTTGGGGTGGGGCTACATTTGATACTTCTATGCGCTTTTTGCATGAAAACCCTTTCAAGCGCCTTCGTCGCCTTCGAGCACGCATACCGAATGTCTGTTTTCAGATGTTATTGCGAGGAGCAAATGGAGTTGGGTACTCGAATTATCCGGACAATGTAATCCGTGGCTTCATTAAGCATTCAGCGGAGTCTGGTATGGATATTTTTCGCGTATTTGATTCGCTAAACTATCTCCCAAATTTGAAAGTCGCGATGGATTCTATCCGTAAGGACACTAATTCTATTTGTGAGGCTACTATTTGCTACACGGGTGATGTACTAGACGAAGCACGCGATAAATATTCGTTAAAATACTATGTTGATATGGCAAAAGAGCTCGAGCAAATGGGGGCTCACATTCTGGCTCTCAAAGATATGTCGGGCCTATGTACGCCGCATGCGGTATATAAATTGGTCAAGGCCTTACGCAGCGAAATTAGCATTCCTGTGCATTTTCATACGCATGATTCTTCCGGCATTGCTGGCGCATCAATTATTAAGGCCGCCGAGGCGGGCGTTGATGTAGTAGATTTAGCTGTTTCATCGCTATCAGGCTTAACTTCACAGCCGAATTTAAACTCTATTGTTAATGCGCTGCACGGGCAAAAGCGAGATACAGGATTGAACCTAGAATTCTTAAATGAATTATCTATCTACTGGGAGGCGGTTCGACAATTTTATGGTCCTTTCGATACAAGCCCTAAGTTCGGTTCTGCCGAAGTTTACACGCACGAAATGCCCGGTGGGCAG
Source organism: Coraliomargarita sp. (assembly GCA_002699365.1). Classification (GTDB taxonomy): domain Bacteria; phylum Verrucomicrobiota; class Verrucomicrobiia; order Opitutales; family Coraliomargaritaceae. The sequence goes on from PAAN01000006.1 coordinate 21,864, forward strand.
TATACTAACTTACGCGAGCAAGCACGAGCACTTGGACTAGGTGCACGCTGGCCAGAGGTTGTGCGCTATTATCATGAGGTGAACAAATTATTTGGTGATATCGTCAAAGTTACCCCATCTTCAAAAGTTGTCGGTGACCTCTCGATGTTCTTACTAACCAAAGGAATTGAGCCTGCAGACTTGGTCAATCTTGAGCCGGGAACAGCTTTTCCCGAATCGGTTGTCGATATGCTTTCCGGAGGATTAGGTCAGCCTAAGGGCGGATGGCCTAAGAAAGTCCAACAAGTTGTATTAGGGGATCGTAAAGCTTATAAAGGTCGTCCAGGTAAACGGGCAGAAAAAGTTGAAATAGATGCAGTTCGCAAGGATTTACGCCGCACTTTAAAGCGAGAGATAAACGATGACGATTTATATTCGTATTTGATGTATCCTCAGGTCTTTAAGGAACTAATTAAGTATGTNGATAGTTTCGGGCACGCGCGNGTGCTACCCACTCCTGCTTTTTTCTATGGCTTAAATCCTGGGGAAGAAATTTCCGTAGAGATTGAGCAGGGCAAAACTCTCATTATTAAGCTAGTCTATGTCTCGGAGCCAGATGAGGAGGGATTACGCACATTGACTTTTGAATTAAATGGGCGGGCTCGTGAGTGCACAATTCTGGATCGATCGATTCAAACGCAGTCGAAGAAGCGCGACAAGGCTGACCCATCTAACAAATTACAAGTAGGATCACCAATTCCTGCTATGGTCAGTAGCGTTTCAGTATCCGTAGGNCAGAAGGTCAAGAAAAAGGAGAAGCTTTGTGTTTTAGAAGCGATGAAGATGCAAACAACTGTATATGCTTTAGCGGACGGTGTAGTTGATCGCATAGAGGCTCAAGCTGGAGATCAGGTAGATAGTAAGGATCTACTTGTTCAATTAAGAAAAGNGTAAAAAGTATACAAGTTTTATACATACTTTCTGCTGGCTCATTTAGGCAGTATACAGACTGCAAAAAAAGCAGATCATTTAAATAGTACTCTACCCACAATTGCGCGCTAGTTAACTAGCTGCTTTTTCTTCAATCTCGTCTCGAAGTACTTTTAGATTATCGATTATAAATTCTTGTCGTTCTGGGGTATTTTTACCCATGTAAAAAGTTAGTAGGTCGCGAGTCGTCATTCCTTTTGGTATGATTACTGGATCCAAGCGTATATTCTTACCGATAAAGTGACTAAATTCGTCCGGAGAAATCTCTCCGAGGCCTTTAAATCTAGTAATTTCTGGTTTCGGACTGCATTCTTTAATTGCACTTAGCCGCTCACTTTCAGTGTAACAGTAGTGAGTGAATTTTTTGTTACGTACTCTAAATAGGGGAGTTTGTAATATATGTAGATGGCCTTGGCGGATTAGTTCCGGAAAAAATTGCAGGAAGAATGTTATTAAAAGTAGACGTATATGCATACCGTCAACATCTGCATCAGTGGCGATGACTACATTGTTAAAACGAAGATCCTCNAGGCCATTTTCAATATTAAGGGCATCTTGTAATAAATTAAACTCTTCGTTTTCGTAGACAATTTTTTTGGATAAACCAAAAGAGTTTAAGGGTTTTCCTTTGAGAGAGAAAACCGCTTGCGTTTTGACATCTCGTGCTTTCGTGATCGAACCAGAAGCAGAGTCTCCTTCAGTAATAAATAATGTGGAATTAAGGCGCCCTTCTTTTTTTGTATCTAAATGTATGCGACAATCACGAAGCTTTTTATTATGAATTTTTGCTTTCTTGGCACGTTCCCTTGCAAGTTTTTGTATGCCCTTTAATTCCTTACGATTGCGCTCCGATTCAAGGATTTTATCGAGTAGTATTTTCGCAGTATCGGGTTCACGATGCAAATAGTTGTCTAAGGCTTGCTTCATGAAATTAACCATGAAAGTTCTCACTGTAGGCCCTTTNGGCCCCATCTCTTGTGATCCAAGCTTAGTCTTCGTCTGAGACTCAAAGACAGGCTCTTCCACCTTAATACTGACAGCCGCGCAGATCGAGGTCCTTATGTCGACTGCATCGATATCTTTATTAAAGAATTCTTTAATTGTCTTGGCTAAGGCTTCGCGAAAAGCGGACAAATGGGTGCCTCCCATTGTAGTGTGCTGTCCGTTCACAAAGGAGTAATAATCTTCACCATAGCCGCTAGAATGAGTAAAGGCAACTTCGATATCTTTACCTTTTAAATGTACAATTGGGTAGAGTGGATCTCCATCTAATTTATTTTCTAGTAGATCGTGCAGACCTTTATCTGATTTAAATTTCTTCCCGTTATAAATTACAGTCAATCCACTATTAAGGAATGCGTAGTTCCAAAGCATATCTGCAACATAATCCTCTCGGTACCGAATACTACCGAAGATTAATGGGTCTGGATCAAAGGCGAGTCGTGTGCCGCTAGTTTCATTACCTGCATTTTTGTCACTGACATCTTCATTTATAACTTCTCCCCGAGCAAAGTTTACCGAACGAGTTTTTCCCTCACGAAACGCTTGTATCTGAAATTCAGAGGATAAGGCATTGACTGCCTTGATACCAACTCCGTTTAAACCTACAGACTTCTTAAAAGCTTCGGAGTCGTACTTAGCTCCTGTATTAATTTTAGAGGCGCAGTCTTTGAGTTTACCTAGAGGAATTCCTCGGCCAAAGTCACGCACTTCAACATGCGTTGCATCGATAGTTACTTCGATGATTTTTCCGTGTCCCATCACGAATTCATCGATGGAATTATCGAGTACTTCTTTTAATAAAATATAGATACCATCATCCTGCGACGAGCCGTCGCCAAGCTTACCGATATACATTCCAGGGCGCAATCGGATGTGCTCTTTCCAGTCCAGTGACTTAATGCTATCTTCAGTATAGTTTGCTGACACAGAGCTAATTATATAGAGTTCTAAATTAGATTGTTTGTATAGTTTTCCGTGACTAAACTATAGCAAGATAAGTGCTTTATTTTTCTGCATTTACTCCAAGCAATAAGAGTTTTGGAAAATCAAGTGCACGAGCAATCGCTATTTCTAATTCTAGCGGTATGAAACAATAATTTATTTTGTAAGGGGATCTCCCATGTTCATGAGAGGCAGAGGTGCTGGAGAGTCTCCGTTAATAAAGTATATCTTACTCGATGGATTAGCTGAGATGGCCTTGAGCGCTTCAAGTGCTTGAATCTGGACATATGCAGGATTTTTAGCAATCGCTTCGTTTAATTGTGTAATTTCATAAGCCTGCGCATCCGCTAAGATTCGTCGCTGCTCAGCATCTAACTCGGAAGCCTCTCGCTTCGCTTGTGCCTGGGCTATGATTTGCTGTTGCTCCATACTGAAACGTTCCAACTCAGCTTTTTCTTTTTGTACTTCTTGTTCGCGCTCTTTCTTTGATTCAATAGCGCGTGTAATAAATGGAGGTAGACTAATATCGCGAATGAGAATATCGAGACAGATAATTCCACGCTCGTTTAGATAGTCACTCATGGAACTGAAGATCGCAGTTTGTAAATTTTCTTGGGTTTGCTGTAAGAAGAAATCTTCTGCTCGTACAATGCTTTTACCTTGTTCCCGAACTACGGAGCGAAGCTTTGGTTGAATCTGAACTCGAATAGCATCTTCAAAAGTACCGGTTTCTTGAAGTATTCGGGGTGTTTGACTGCCATCAATTCTGAATTTTATACTCACGTCTACGCTCGTGGTTAACTGGTCCTGACTCGGTACTCCCGCGCTTTCCTTTAATTCTTTTTCACGTATATCGTAAAAAGTAAATTCATACAGGGGGTTTACTGGGAAAGTTAGCCCCTCTTCGTAGGGTTNATCGACAACTTCACCAAAAAGTGTCGCTACAGCTACATGACCTGCAGGGACACTTACGTATAAGCGTGAACCAGCAAGAACTACTATGATGAGAGTGATAATTAGGGCGGCGCCTGCAATTGATTGTTTATTCATTATGAAATTTAAATAATACTTTTTCTTGGCTGTCACCTGAAAATGTAACTTAACCGATGAATTATGAAAAATAGGACTAGTGAAATTCGTCATCGTATTGAGGTAGAGGCGAAGAATCTAGGATTTCACTCATTTGGAGTTACCTCAGTTCCAGTCAATTTGAGAGAGGACTATTATCGTGATTGGATTGCAAAGGGGAAAAATGGAAGCATGACATGGATGGAGAGAAATAATGACCGCCGCTTGCATCCGGAGCGGTTGATTCCAGAAGCACGAAGTATCTTAGTGCTTGCGATGAATTATTATCAGCCAGACCCCGATCGTAATTACCGAATTGCTAAGTATGCGTTGGGTGATGACTATCATAATCTTATTTTTAAACGTTTAAAAAAGCTTTGCCGAATATTACGCGAAGAATTTGGAAGTATGCAGCGCCCCTATGTGGATACCGGTCCAATATTGGAAAAGCCCATTGCTGCTGCCGCAGGTCTTGGTTGGCAAGGAAAGAGCACGATATTAGTCGAGCCTAAGCGGGGTACATGGTCATTTTTGGCAAATATTGTAACGACTCTTGAATTAACTCCTGATAAAGCCAGCAAAGATCGGTGTGGTTCCTGTACGCGCTGTGTGGATATTTGCCCCACTCGGGCGATTACAGCGCCGTACCAGTTAGACGCTCAGCGTTGCATTTCATACTTAACTATAGAGCATGATGGACCGATACCAATTGAGTTTAGAGCCGCAATTGGCGATCGTTTATATGGTTGCGATGAATGTCTTGATGTTTGTCCATGGAATCGCTGGGCTGTGCCACACGAAGAGGCTAAGTTTGCTGCGCGAGAATTCCCAATTTTGCGCGATATGTTACATTGGTCGGAGCAAATCTTCACAGAACAGATGCAAGGCTCTCCAATGCGCCGGCTTAAAATTAACCGCTTTAAACGAAATATCTGTGTTGTCTTAGGTAATGTTGGAGATGCATTTGATTTGCCTGCTTTGCAATTAGTTGCCGAGGGATCTGATAGTCTTTTAGCCGAACATGCACAATGGGCAATAAATGCGATTACCTTGCGTAAAAAAGATTGATTCGAAGAATTAANAAATCAGAAAATATTTAACTGAAGTTTTTGTTGCGCTTATAATTTGTAAGAACAAACATTGATAAGAACTATTACTTTTATGAAAGACTCTTTTTTAAGTTCCCAAGGACGCATCGGTCCGGTCGTATTTTCAATTCGTGTGCTACTTATGTTAGTCGCAGTAGCCTACATTTTTTATGTAGGAATCGATTACTTCAGTCATGATGAAAAACATGAGTTTTTGATGCCCCTAGCGTATTTTTTTGGAATTGTTGCTTTAATAATAGCTCTATTTTGTATCTTAATGCAGCTTATCAAGCGACTTAATGATATTGGCAGAAAGCCATTTTGGTCCATCCTTTTGCTTGTTCCGGTGCTTAATGTGCTTTTACTTTTGTACGCTGCAGTAGCTCCTGCTAAGACTCAGGTAAAATAGCTACATTTTGCTGTGTAGTAGCAAAGGGTATTTTTACTTCGCTAAAATACTACTAAAGTATCCTATTTTTAGGCACTTAGTTAGGACTTCTCCCAGCGTTCTACGTCAAAATCTTGGGTAACGATTATTTTCTCAGTGAGACGAAAGCCGTTTTCAAAAACAGGAAATTTTGTATCTCCTTGGTAGCTCTTATGCACCCGGCTGAGGTAAATTTCCTGACATAATGGCAACATTTGTTCGTAAATTTCTGCACCTCCTGCGATCCATATGGTCTTATCTGTATCAATTTCTTGTAAAATGTCCAAATTAGAGAAGTTATGCACCCCTTCAATAAATCGAGCCGTGCGACTGAGCACATACGTCTCTCTGCCTGGTAACGGTTTACCAATGGATTCATAGGTCTTTCGCCCCATAACAAGGACACCACCCATCGTAGCTTGTTTAAACCAACGAAAATCTTCGGGTAGATGCCAGGGGATTTCTCCTTTATTGCCTATCACTCGATTCTCCGCCATAGCTGCAATTGCTTTAATTTTTTTCACAAATTGTATGTCTTAACGGACCTATTAATNAGAGAGTGAGTAATGCAAAGATAGCTTATACGAGNGGTATTTACCCTAAGTTCCAATTATATTGCAATAGGAGCTTTAATCGCGGGATGAGGGTCATAATTAAGTAGTTCAAAGTCTTCATATTTAAAGTCATCTATATTCTTAACCATTGGATTAATATGCATTTGTGGCAACCCTCTAGGTTCACGAGAGAGTTGCTCTTTAGCTTGATCCACATGGTTTGCATAAAGGTGAAGATCTCCAAATGTATGAACGAAGTCTTTTGGTTTAAGGTCACAGACCTGCGCAATCATCATCGTTAATAATGCATATGATGCGATATTGAAAGGAACTCCCAGGAAAATATCGGCGCTGCGTTGATACAGTTGACAACTTAGTTCGCCGTTCGACACATAAAATTGGAACAGCGCATGACAGGGTGGTAGTGCCATTTGTTTAACTTCACCTGGATTCCATGCACAAACAATGTGGCGCCTACTATCAGGATTATTTTTTAACGATTCAATTACTTGTCCAAGTTGGTCAACATGCTCACCACTGGGGCCTGCCCAGTCTCGCCATTGTGCGCCATAAACTCTACCGAGATTGCCCTCCGAGTCAGCCCATTCATCCCAGATGGATACTTTGTTTTCTTTTAGATAAGCAATATTTGTTTCACCTTTGATGAACCAAAGTAATTCGTGAATAATAGATCGAAGATGTAGTTTTTTCGTTGTAAGTAGCGGAAAATTTGGCGCTAGAGAAAAACGTGCCTGCGCTCCAAATATAGAGTATGTGCCTGTGCCGGTACGATCGTCACGTAGGGTACCCGTTTCAAGTACAGTGCGTAGTAGTTCTTGGTAAGATTTCATTATTTTATAGATTTTAATCAGAATAGTNAGTGTCAACACTACCTGCGTCTAAGTTTGTTAAATAGTTGTAAGTGTACTGTNAGTGAAAAGACATAAAGGGTTACCATTTAATCCTANCTNCGAATAACGAGATCTTTAATGCCTTCACAATGCTCTAGTTTCTGTATTTTTTTGAGCAATGAGTTTTTTTGAAATCGTAATTCAGCGCGAAGTGTTTGATTTGTAACTGAAATAATTAAGATCGATTCATCTTTAATACGCAGAGGATTGCAGCGTCCTGCGAGCTTTCCAAAAATAGTCTCCCAATTCTCTACTAGGCTCCGCTCCGCACTGGGTTGTTCTAGCTTATATCGCTCTCGGAGCAGTACCATCAATGAATGAATCGTGGCGGGCGCCCTTTTGATGGCTTGATTCTGGCTTCTTGGAAGACCTAAGAAGTCTGAGATTAAGTCCTCTCTATATTTAAAAAATGGCATCTTGATAGATCACAAAATTGACCTCTGCTTCGGAACAGATCGAGCNAAATGAGTCCATTTTTATTATAAACACGTTTTTTTTAATTAATTTTTGTAAGACCGTATAAGTTGGCACGCTTACTGTTGTTANCTTGTACACACTCCCATAGGGAGTTGGGGTAATAAGACAAAGCAGAAAATAGAGTGGTGCGGGGTTTAGGGGTAGGTCCCGCACCACCAATTTTTACCATTAGTAAATTTAATTCTAAATATAAGCAGTATAAGTAAATTATGATTTTTCTATTTATCTCTTGTTGTTATACGCACACAGCATAATCATTTCCATATTGAATTTCTTCTAATAAGAAGAAAAGGGTAACAGAATAAAGTAGATAATGGTTGGCGCACTTCTTAGGGGTAGGAAGTGCGCCTTTTATTTTTCACATAGAGTCGTTGTTTTTTTTAGGGGCCTTCACTTAACTACTGCGGTTGAATTAGTATAAAAGGGCGAACAATAGTAGCTTTAAATAGTGCTTTNGTTTTTTTCCAGTGTTGAACGTGTAGGTCGCATGGCTTGACCACATCGCCTGATTTAAGCCAAGCCTTAACTAGCTTTTGATTATCGCTAGAAAAAGCGANTCCTGCATTNTTTAGATCCAAGCATGGATCTACATAGACTAGATTTCCTGCCTTATAGTGTGGCTCAAGGTAAGCCCAATCGATTTCGCCAGAGTATTTTTCGATTTTTTCTTTATCACTGGAATCATCCTCACCAGGGTTGTAATCTTGCCACTTCATCGTAGTACTCTGTTATTAATATGCTTTTTGTAAATGGGTTAAAAATGCTTATTATGTAGGTATCATTTTAGGCTTGCAGGTGTAAGAGCTGTCCTCAAGATCCCGCGTTCGCTTAGGTGCTTCATCGCCTTGATGGGTTTATCCCGTAACAATTATAACTTCAACCCAAGCTGTAACTACTGTTACAGACTATTAAAATAATATGAGTCATCTCATGGAAGAACTGCTTAAGGGCAGTAACGTCGAGAACCTTAATGAAGGTTCGATTATTAAAGGTACTATCATCGAAATCCGCCCTACTGAGGTTGTTGTAGATATTGGTGGTAAATCTGAAGGCATTGTACATGCCAATGAATTTGTTGATATTAGTGAACTGCAAGTTGGTTCTGAGATAGAAGTTTATCTTGAGAAGCTGGAGGATCGCGAAGGTAATCCAATCGTATCGTATGACAAAGCCGAGCAAAAGAAGAATTGGGAAAAAATTGTCGAGAACTGTGAGGAAGGCTCTATTATCCCTGGTCGTGTTCGTTCCAAGGTAAAGGGTGGGCTAATTGTAAGTATTGGTGTCGACTCTTTCTTGCCGGCCTCTCAAATAGATGTTCAGCCGCCTAAGAATCTCGATCAATATGTGGGTCAAACCTACGACTTTAAGGTCGTTAAAATTAATTTAGACCGTAAAAATATTGTTGTTTCACGCCGTGAGCTTATTGAAGAACANCGTATGGAGAAGCGTCGATCGCTTCTNGAGCAAGTAAAACCGGGTGATAAACGTCGCGGGCAAGTTAAAAATATTACCGATTATGGTGCCTTTGTTGATTTGGATGGGCTTGATGGCCTCCTACACATTACAGATATGTCTTGGGGNCGCATCCAACATCCAAGTGAGATGNTTAAGCAGGGTGAGGAAATTGAGGTTATCATTATCGAAATTGACCGTGAACGCGAACGTGTTTCTCTAGGGCTTAAGCAGCTTGCAGACAATCCTTGGGAAAAGATCGAAGAGAGATATCCAGTNGGAGCAACTGTTTCTGGTAAGGTCGTCAATTTAGTCCCCTATGGTGCCTTTATTGAAATAGAGGAAGGTGTTGAAGGTCTTGTTCATGTTACTGAACTTTCATGGACGAAACGCATCACCAAACCAGGAGAAGTTCTGCGTATAGGTGAAGAGATACAAGCCGTCGTTTTAGGCATTCAAAAAGAGGAGCAAAAGATTTCTCTTGGTACTCGTCAATTAGATGCAAATCCTTGGGATATGGCTCGTCACAATTACCCTGTGGGCGCTCGAGTACGTGGCAAGATTCGTAATTTAACTACATACGGCGCATTTGTAGAGCTTGAGGAAGGCATCGATGGAATGGTACACGTTTCAGATATGTCTTGGACGCGTAAAGTGAATCATCCATCAGAAGTCGTTAAAAAGGGTGATGAAGTTGACGCAACAGTTCTAGATGTGGATGCTGATAGCCANCGAATTTCTCTTGGAATGAAGCAACTNTCTTCAGATCCATGGGATGAAATTGAAACACACTATAAGATAGGTGATGTGGTCAAGGGTAAGGCATCTAAGATTACTAACTATGGTGCATTTATAGAACTAGATAATGATATTGATGGGCTNGTGCATATTTCACAAATCAGCGAAGAGCGTATTGAAGCGATCAAAGACGTGATTGATGAAGGCGCCGAAGTGGAAGCAAGAGTCATTAAAATTGACAAGGATGAGCGTCGTATTGGTTTATCTATCAAGGCTGCTAACTATAGTGATGAAGATTTAGCCAAAGAACGCCAAGCTTTTGATAATGTCTCTGCTGTCGAAGATCTCACTAATCTTGGTGACTTGCTTGACGAGGCTACTAAGTAAGTATGTAGACTGTTTTATACCAAAGCCCCCGTATTCGGGGGCTTTTTTGTAGTTTTGTATAAGTTGCAAATTATGCGATGGGCATGCTTCATCAATCAGTTACTGTATCACCAGAAGCACGGTATTCGTTGCCATAGCATTCTAACCTTTAACTTATACTATTGATGGATAAGCCTCCTCCTACTTTTGACCGAGCTTTCTGTATAGAATTAGCTGGAGGGCAGGTTTTTCGTCAGGCACAAAAGCTGTATGAGTCCCGCGCTGTGCTAAGTGTGGATTGGGTTAGCCCTGTCCTGATAGCTAAGGTTAAGGGGCTTTCAAATAATTATGCTATTGAACTAAATCTTCGCTCCACTGTTTTCCCGGAAAACAACTGTTCCTGTATCCTTGGTCGTAAGGGAAAAATTTGTGCACATGCAGTTGCTGCAGCGTTACAATTCCAGGCAATGCTGAATGCCAATAGTGAAAAGCATTGTGATAGTGGCAGCACAGATATAATCCAACCAATTACCAAAGAAAGTACTAAAGAAGTAAGCCAAATAAAAGCTAAAGTAACTAAAGAACCGGTACTTAATTCAGTTGTACTTGATAATAATGGAACTCGTTTACGTCTTCTTATTTTCCTNCCTCCCAATCTTAAGGAGGCTGCCGAGCGCAATGGGATCGCCCTCAAAATAGATGCGGCGACTGGACATGATATTATTCCACTGAATCGAATTTGCTCTAGCGAGCACTACTGTCTTAGCAAAGGTCATCTTCAAGCGCTTCAACTTATTGAATCGTGGTGTGGTGGTCAGCTTGCAGCGCGCTTAGAATTAAATCGATTACAGTTTATGCAGTTAGTGAACGCATTACATACAGAGCCAGCTATTTACTGGTTAAAAACCCCCCAAGAGCCAATTTTATGGGACGGCGAAAAACTTGTTGGAGTACATGAAAAAATCGAGCTAGTTGAGGAAGAAATAAAATATCTTTCGATAGAAAAGACTAAAGGTTTCAGCAAAAAAAAGATCCAAAGTCCGATTTCACTGCGCAAAAAGATACGTGAACAATCAAAGCCCAATCCTCGNCGCACAGCAGAGGCNAAAGCTCCCGGTTTATTTACTAATTGTAAGAATGATTATCCGAATGTTCCTACTCAGGGAACGATGAATGATTATCCTTTGGATCGTATCGTTGTAGACGGAACTGCTCATTATTTAGCAATTCGTTTGCCGCGAGGTGACGATTCAATTCGTCCATTAAGGGACTTGCTGAAGACCTCAGGATTTATCTTAGAGCCATCGAACCGTAAGTGGTGGTTGAGGGATCGTAGTAAGACTCTAAATTTTTTGGCAGGAAATTTACTTGATTTGAAAGAGCACTGGCGTGCCGTATTTACAGATCATTTAGAATTAAATCTTAAGGAATTAAATATTTCACAAGTATCGATTCATACCGATTACAAGGATGGCCAATTTAGACTTAATATGAGTCTTGCTCAGGATGTAAATGAGTCGGATATGCGCCGCGCAATTGCTACGGGTAGAAATTATGTAGAGTCCAGTAGTGGTAAGATTACACTGCTGGAACGCAAATCAATGGAGCGTTTTCATGGGGTTGAGAAAGCGATTAGCGGACAAGTTGATCGTCCTTTTACACCGTCCTTTAGTAAGCGCCTCGAAGGAGCTGAATTGTTAGATGTCGAAGAACTCTTAGATGAGGTTTGTGTGAATTGGCAACCGCCACAAGCTTGGCAGTCGCGCAGTCAAGCACTCAAACAAATAGCAGCGCTTGATCCTGCGCCAATAAGGAGCGAGCTAGATTCTGTACTACGTACGTATCAGCGCATAGGCGCCGCTTGGTTATGGCACCTATATCGTCACCAATTAGGTGGTATATTAGCAGATGAGATGGGACTAGGAAAGACCCTGCAAGCTTTAGCATTGATTGAGTGTATTCACTCCAGTGACGATTCTAATTCACCATCTTTAGTCGTTTGCCCAGCTAGTTTAGTGGAAAATTGGGTTCGAGAATGTGCGCGTTTTACCCCTCAATTAGAAGTCTTAAAACACCATGGTTTAAAGCGTGCTAGAGAATCGGTTGTGCTCGAAGATGCTGATCTAGTTATTACTTCCTATGGCACACTTCGCCAAGACGAAGATTTAATGAGCACGATGGATTGGTCGGTAGTTATTGGAGATGAGGCACAGCATATAAAAAATAAGCGTAGTCAAAATGCGAAGACACTCTGCAGTTTACATACAAAGGGTCGCTTTTTACTAACTGGNACTCCTGTTGAGAATTCCTTAGATGATTTGCTTTCTTTATTTAATTTTTTAATGCCAGGTTATTTGCAAAAAAGTGAAGGGAAGTGCTCGCAAGAGGATCGGATATGGCATCGTCAGAGGCAGGCAAAACGTGCGGCATCTTACATTCTACGACGTTCAAAAAAAGCAGTAGCGCCTGAGTTGCCGGATAAAATAGAGAAGACATTTTTCTGTGATTTCAGTCCAAGGCAGGCACAATTGTANCAAGATACGTTAGAAAGGACTCGTAGAGAAATCTTTGAGATGGAAATGTCAGGTGCTAATGCAGGGCGAGTACAGTTTGCAGCCTTTAAGGAGTTATTACGTTTACGTCAGGTGTGTGTAGACCCACGTTTATTAGATAAAAGCTTTCTTGCTACTGATTCGTCTAAGCTAACTGCAATGGATGAAATTTTACATGAATGTATTGAAAATGGAAGCCGCATATTAGTTTTTTCAAGCTTTGTTAGTGCCTTAAAATTATTATCAGAACATCTAAATTCAAAAGGAATCCAGTTTTGTTATTTAGATGGATCGTCGCGCAATCGCCAAGATATCTGTGACACTTTCAATACAGATGATAAAATACCTGTTTTTCTTATCTCTCTTAAGGCTGGCGGTACAGGCCTCAATCTTACCGGGGCTGATACCGTGGTACACTACGACCCATGGTGGAATCCTGCCGCTGAGGCACAAGCTACCGATCGCGCACATCGAATTGGGCAACAAAAAGTCGTCACGAGCATTAAATTAATCGCCGCTAATACAGTGGAAGAGAGAGTCTTGGATTTACAGGTAAAGAAAGCAGAATTACTGACTGAACTTTTCGAAGAGTCGGCTGCAGTGAATGCCGTGGTTAATATTGAGAAAATTAAAGAGTTACTCGATTAATGTATTATCTTTTTAGTTTTAATTGAGCGAATCAGAAGTCTTGCGTCATCGCAGAGTATTCTTTCTGCTTNTTTTATATTATGGCAGATTCATGGGATATTTTAAAACTTCTATCGGATTCTACGCGGGTTCGTATTTTATCTGTTTTAGCCGGTGAAGAGCTTTCGGTAGCTGAATTACAAGAAGTTCTAAATATGGGTCAGTCACGAATCTCATCTCATTTAAGTCTACTACGCCAAGGAGNGCTTGTAGTTGATAGGCGCGATGGNAAAAAAACTTTTTATACTCTCAGTGTTGCGAGTGAATCGACTAATTACAACCTTATGCAAACCGCTTGTAAGTCGGTGGCACAGACTCGGCAAATCACACAAGATTTTACCAATCTCAAGCGCATACTTGAAAAAAGAAAACGTAAGGCAGAAGAATATTTTAATTCTATAGCAGGTCGACTCGGTAAAAATTATTGCCCAGGTCGTAACTGGGAGGCGATCGGTAATTTTTTACTTCTTCTTACACCTAAAATTAAAATAGCAGATCTTGGCGCTGGAGAGGGTTTGATTTCTCAATTGCTTGCGCGGCGAGCCGATCAGGTCATCTGCATCGATAATGCTCCTAAAATGGTAGATTTTGGATCTCAATTAGCAAAGAAGAATGGTTTTACTAACTTAATTTATAAGTTAGGTGATATTGAATCGGTTCCATTGAAAGATAAGAGTGTCGATCTAGCACTNCTTAGTCAGGCTTTACATCATGCGGCACGCCCTCAAAAAGCAGTGGAAGAAGCATACCGCATTCTAAAGCCAGGCGGGCAACTAATAATTTTAGATCTATTAGAGCACCAATTTAATAAGGCTCGCGAATTATATGCAGACGAGTGGCTTGGGTTCTCCGAAAATAACCTATATCAATTCTTTAAAGTCGCCGGATTTCGTCAGATTGAAGTAAATATTGTTTCTAAAGAATTGGAGGAGCCGCAATTCCAGACTCTCATGGGCTCTGCATTAAAGTGATAGTAANTAATCTCTATCGATAGTGGATCTTTAGCTATTAACTTAAATAGTTCCCCATATGAAACTAGAAAAAGTACGCCANTATTTTGAAAATGATTTGGTTGTCGATCATTATGCTAAGGCAACAACTGAATTAGGTTTATGGCTATCGGAAGAAAAATTATTGACTAAAATATTTTCTATAAATGATTCGATCTTAGAGTTGGGTTGTGGCGCAGGTAGAGTAGCTCTGGCTTTACATGAATTAGGATATAAAAATATTTTAGGCACTGACTATGCAAAAGCGATGGTACAACGTGCGCGACATATATCTAAACTTTTAGAATATTCCGTACCATTTAGGGTTGCTGATGCGACTGATTTGAAATTCGAAGATGATATTTTTGATGGAGTTATTTTTGCCTTTAATGGCTTCATGCAGATTCCACAGNCGACAAAAAGGATGCTTGCATTGCGTGAAATCTACCGAGTCTTACGCCCAAATGGTTGGTTTGTTTTTACTAGTCATGATCGAGATTTGTCTCCGCATAAAAAATTTTGGGTTGAGGAGAAACGTCGCTGGGAGCGAGGCAATCAGCAGAAGGAACTAGATGATTTTGGCGATCGCGCTGAAGATACTGATTCTGGGCAGCATTACATGCATGTGCCAAAAGTATCTGAAATTAGCGAAATTTTATTGGAGGCAGGATTTAGAATAGAGGCGNATGCAATGCGCTCTGAATTAGCTAAGGAGCCACCTGAAGTCCTTAAATTCTCAGATGACTGCCGCTTTTGGGTTGTGCAGAAACCTGCAGAGTAAGAATGCGCCCNACTTTTTCTATTTGTTACTAGCATTCAATAACGACATTTAATTACTGTGCGATTTAAACCACATAAACCTAGCCTTTTTGGTGAGACGCTTGATTCCTTAACCGAAGAAGTTCTCGCTGCAGGCTACCCTGCCTTTAGGGCGAAGCAAATCATGGAGTGGATTTATAAAAGGCGAGTCGATTCTTGGGATGCGATGAGTAACCTTCCTAAGAACTTTCGCAATTGGTTGGATGCTAATTTTATTCTCTATCCATCGAAGTCCTTACTTAATAAGAGATCAGAGGACGTAACTCAAAAGTTTTTACTTCAGTTAGAAGATGGGTCATTAATTGAGACCGTGCTTATACGGGCACCACAGACTGGAGTGGGGCAAGAAAAGTCGCGTAAAACCGTGTGTGTGTCTATTCAGGTTGGTTGTGCTTATGCATGTAAGTTTTGCGCATCAGGATTAGCTGGATTCAAGCGAAATCTTANAGCGTCTGAAGTCGTCTCACAATTGATGCAAATTTGTCGCATGGAAGATGCGCATACTCAGCGTGGGGATCCAGCAATTGCGTCTTTCGACAATATTGTTTTTATGGGTATGGGCGAACCATTAGCCAATTATGATACACTCGTTAAGACTCTGCGCATTTTAAATGCAGATTGGGGGCTTAATTTTGGAGCGCGTCGCATCACGGTATCGACCTCTGGAATAGCTCCCAAAATTTTGCAACTTGCTGATGAAGGAATTGCTGTTCGCCTAGCAATCTCTTTGCATGGAGCAACAAATCAGGTACGCGAGCAGATTATGCCAATTAATAAACGCTACCCTTTAGAGGAACTAATTGATGCTGCTCACGCCTTCCAGCAAAGGCACGGGCGTATGCTTACTCTTGAATTTATAATGATCGAAGCGGTTAACGATAGTCTTGATCAGGCTCGTGCTCTTGCTCAAATTGCTAGAAAATTGCATGCGCATGTTAATTGTATTCCTTACAATACAGTGGAAGGATTGCAATGGCGTCGTCCAAGTGTGCGTAAACAAGATAACTTCGTGAATCAATTACGCCAGCTTGGTGTTTCTGTTACGATACGCCGTGAAAAAGGCCATGATATTAACGCAGCTTGCGGGCAGTTGCGTCTCAAGACTGAAAAGGCTGCTGCGCAGGCAGAGTCTATATCGAACAGTCCTTCTACCTGAGGGCTAGTTAGTAAAATTATGCTCTGATCTGACCTTGCCCGTGAATAACGTACTTATAGGTGCACAGTTCGTTGAGTCCCATTGGGCCACGTGCGTGCAGTCGGTCAGTAGATATTCCGATTTCTGCCCCAAGTCCAAATTCGAAACCATCTGAAAAGCGAGTGCTTGCATTATGGAAAACCGATGCTGAATCAACTCCTGCTAGAAATTGCTGAGCGGCATTATGATCATCACTGACGATAGTATCNGTGTGTCCAGAGCCTTGAGAATTAATTAAGTCGATTGCTGCCTGCGNATCTGGGACAATTGCAATAGAAAGAATTAAATCAGTGTATTCAGTAGCGAAATCTTGCTCACTCGCATCGACTAAGGGCAGTCCTGTNCCTGTGAGTATTGACTTTGCATTTTCGTCAACACGAAGCTCAACTCCTTTTTCATGTAGTACTTTAGCCAGATGAGGTAGCTGTGTAGTAGCATCTTGGTGGACAAGTAAGTTCTCAGCGGCATTACAGACACTTGGACGTTGCGTTTTTGAGTTCACCACGACCGACTCGGCCATTTCTGGATCAGCGCTCGCATCGATATAAACCGAGCAAACTCCAGTGTAATGTTTNATTACAGGTATTCGGCTATTTTCTACTGTAAAGCGAATTAAGCTCTCACCGCCTCTTGGGATGATGCAATGAACGGTTTTATCTTGTTGTAGCAAAACATTGAGGGCTGCACGATCTGTGGTTGGAATGACCTGAACAGCATCTTCGTTTATTTCGCTAGCTCGTAGAGTCGANTGGATAATTTCCGCTAGTTTCATGTTCGTATGATAGGATTCCTTACCACCTCGCAAGATAGAGGCATTGCCGGATTTTAGGCATAGTATGGCGCAATCAATAGTTACATTTGGGCGTGACTCATAAATAATNCCAATTACACCGATCGGTACACGGATTTTACGTAAGTCGAATCCACGTGGTGGTTTAAGTTGCTCAATTTCTTTTCCTACGGGGTCTGGAAGTGTAGCGACTTGCCGAACTCCCTCTGCCATAGAATGAATGCGCTCAGAGGTAAAAGTAAGACGTTCAGTCATTGGCCCAGAAAGATTGATGCGCTTCGCTCCATCAAGGTCGAGTGCATTAGCCTCTAAAATTGCAACTGACTGGGAAACTAATTGATCTGCAAGTTCGTGNAGGAACTGATTTTTTCTATCTGTACTTAGTGTGGCTAAATCCAGAGAAGCCGTACGGGCCCGTTGAGCAATGTCGACGATGAGTTGGTTAATTTCCTTTGTATCCATAGGTAATAGAATAGCTTTAATAGTGAGAGTTTAAATCTTATGTAGGATTGATTCCCAGACTGCCTGTGGTAGTGCACTTCCATGTTGCTCGACAACAGCAGCACCTAGAATCGATCCAATCTTTGCGCACTCGAGTAGTTCCATTTTTTGAGCCCACCCATGTAAAAATCCTGCGGCCCATAAATCTCCCGCTCCGGTTGTATCAATCACTTGTTTAGCGACAACAGCTTCTGCTCTTTGAACATCAGAACCACTCGCAACATACGACCCATGTGCTCCAACTTTAACAACCGCTACTTGACAGTATTGCGCTAAATCCAGGGCCATATTACTATAATCTCCACCTTTTTCTGTGAATGCATGCCCCTCTTCTTCATTAGCAAATACAATATCAACGAAGTCTTTTAAAATTTGTGGTAAGATAGCTTGTGATGCTTGCACTACTTCGAAAGAAGCAAGGTCTAAGCTGATGGTACATCCTGCTTCTTTGGCTGCAATTAAAACGCTACGCATTAGTGCCTCATTAAAAAGTAAATAGCCCTCGATGTGAGCATGCTGATATCCATCAAAGTCTACGGCAGAAATTTCTTCAGGCAGCAGTGTCATGGCTGCTCCCAAATGCGTGCGCATTGTACGCTCCCCATCGGGAGTAACCAGCGAGAGGCACTGTCCATTAGGTACAGAGCCGATTTTGAAACGTGTACTGTCTCCACCTAACGCCTGAAAGCTCTTTCGGTAAAAAATACCATTTTCGCAATTACCGGTTTTTCCAATAAATGCAGACTGGTTTCCCATACGTGCTAGTGCGAAAAGTGTATTTCCAGCAGATCCACCTGGTGATTTGATAGCTTCGTTAGGTGCTTTACCAAGAAGGTTCTCAATTGTATCTGTTTCGACGTAAACCATACCACCTTTCGCACCATTTATTTGCTCGATAAAGGATTCGTCGACTTGCGTTACGGTATCCACAATTGGGCTTCCGACGCCGATAATTTTTTGAGAGAAATCCATATTCAGAAATAAGGTTTTTTTAATACTATCAAAAAGTACAAAAAAACCGCCGATCCAAACGGAAAGGCAGTTGTACTAAAAAGCCTATAGATTAATTAAAGTGCGTCACGAATACTTGCGTAGAGGAATTGTGACTCTGGTAGATTGCCTAAATTACCGATACGAATACGCAGTTCAGACTGTGCTGGAGCAATTTGCTTAATTTTGACAACTACTTTTTGGTCGCCTACCTTGCGAGCGTAGATGCTTACATACGTATTTTTATGGATTTCTCCGGTACGGAAGTAGCCGAGTTCATCCATTTTAGTAATAGCAGCTCTAAAAATGTCAGAAGAATCTGCTTCTATTGTTGCATAGAAGAAACCTGCTTTAAAGATAGCTGTCTGCTCTGCGCCCGTTTGCGGATCGATTGCTACTGGGGTTGTACAGCCAGAAAGGATTAGAATTAGAATGGAAAAAAGAGAGATCAGTGGTGCTTTAAATTTCATAATTGANTAGTTCAAACGATTTTTCAGTAGAGTGCAATCAGAAGCTTAGCAGTAGAGTAATTTTTCGACGTAACTACTATCGAGTATTTTCTGTACACAGTCGACTAATGGAACGACCCATCTGCTATCAAGCAGACGGGTCGCTGTTACTAACCTCATTAACCCTAACTAAATAATAAATAAAATACCAATACTCTATTTATGTACTCAAATTAGGGATAATGTTTCATTTTAGCGTTAAATTTTACTTCCTTTTTTTTACTTCAAGCTCAACGCAACCGTCATGAAAAGCAGCGGAAACAGTAGAGCAGCGATGCGCTGATTGAGCAGAAGTTATTAGTGTCTGTTCGTCTTTTTTTAGTATGGCATAGCCTCGTTTAAGAGTTGCGTGAAGACTGCTATTTTGAAGCCGGTTAGCATTGTAGTGTAAGCGCTCTGCTAGTTGACGAACCGATACCTTAGTCGATAAATTTAGTCGATTTTGAGCGACTTGGATACTCTGTTTTGCTGAGCGTAAGCGATTTTTTGGATGGTGCTCCTGAAGTCGATTATTCATCTGTAGCAAAAGCGTTTGATTGTTTAGCCAGTGACTTCTTAATGCAGCTTTTAGGCGCGTGTCTAAATCGTCTAAGCGCATACTTGTTAGTTCTACTTGACGCTTAGGCGCCAAGAACCGCATGCGAGATTGGAGCTGATGCAGGCATTGAGTCTTTAAATATAAGTTATTTTGTATGAACTCATATAAGTTTTCCGCATTTTTTTGGGTGCGCCGAGTAGTTTCAAGCTGCATGGATGAGATGAGCTCAGCTGCGCCGGAAGGGGTTTCTGCGCGGATGTCTGCTGCGTAGTCGCTGAGTACGGTATCGATCTCGTGACCTACTGCTGATATAGTCGGTACAGGGCAGCTACTCACAGCTCGTACTACAGTTTCATCGTTAAAGGCCCATAAGTCTTCAATGCTACCTCCTCCTCTAGTCAAGACCACCAGATCAAATTTACAGTCTTGAACCATTTCACTTTTTAGCATTTTCACAAGCTCAAGAGGAGCCTCTTTACCTTGGACACGGGCGGGCAAGATCGTAATTTCACCGAAAAAATTACGGCGCTTTAATATTTTAATAAAATCTCGTACAGCTGCTCCAGTAGGTGAAGTGATCACTCCAATTTTCTGCGGTAAAATAGGTAAAGCTTGCTTGCAGCTCGAATCAAACAAGCCTTCGCCTGCAAGCTGCCGTTTAATTTTCTCGTATTGTAGCTGTAGTCGTCCTTCGCCGCTCTTTATAGCGATCTTTGTAATTAATTGGTAGCGGCCATGTGGCTGATAGACCGATATAGCGCCAAGTAATAAGACTTCCATGCCATCTTCTAGGTCGAAGCTTTGACTTGCCGCGTCACGAGCGAATAAAACACAGGGTAACTGGCTATTTGAATCTTTTAAGGAGAAATAAATATGACCAGAGCTTTGTGCGCGTAAATTAGAGACTTCTCCTTGGACCCAGACTTGATCGAACTGACCCTCCAAGATAGATTTAATGTCCCTTGTTAGGTCGCTAACTGCCAGGACATGCGAGGCGTCTGGTTGTAGTAATGAATCCATAGTGATATAAATTATATTCGAGTTCTATTTGCGCAAGACGATTGAATAATAATTAACAAAGCTGACTTGCCACTAATAATTAATAATTTATTTCTAAAACATGGGAAAACCAAAAAAGCCTTCAATGCCAAGCCGTTGGGACTTAATTGAGGATAGTTTACTGACTGCTTGCCGTGTATGGGATTTGCGTGCGCGGCGCTACCGACATCCACATAATGGTAAAGAGGGTGAATTTTATTATTTAGATTCGCGTGATTGGGTAATTGTCGTGGCGCGAACTGTAGCAGGTGAACTGGTGATGGTACGCCAATTTCGCTGGGGGATGGATGCACTATCTTGGGAATTACCCGGCGGGATTGTGGATGCCGGAGAGGATCCGCTAGTAGCTGGACTTCGTGAGCTTAAAGAGGAGACCGGTTACGAAGCCGAGCAGGGAAGAATTATTGGTCACTGTAGTCCCAATCCTGCGATCCTCAATAACCGTTGCTATATTGTCCTAGCTGAGAATTGTCAGCTTTCTTGTGGAGGAACCGCTTGGGATGAGCATGAGGAAATTGAGGTACAAGCTTTGCCCGAGCCGATGGTCTTTGAGTGGGCTAAAAATTCTAAGATCGATCACGCGCTCGCTCTTACAGGTCTGCTGTATTATCAACTAGATAAAGGTGCATAAAAAAGGAGAGGCAAGCGCCTCTCCTTGGTCTTTAAATTTATTTATGAGTTACTACCACTGGTAGTTGACCGTTACACCAAACTGCTGTGGATTCGCCGGATTTTCAAACCTGGTATCGCCTTGGCCATCATAGTTATCAAAGTAAAAAATACGTTTCTGGTAGTCTTCATTGAAGATATTACGGCCCCAAAAAGTGAATGTCCAATCTTCATATTTGTAACCGATAGAGCTATTTAAAGTTACGAATGCATTGCGCACGCGCTCGCTACGTTTTTCAGGATTATTTGAATCGTAATATTCGTCACTGCCCCGCGCTTCCAATTGAGCAAATAAGCCACTCTGTGATTGGTAGCTGAGTTGTGCGTTGAATGTGTAAGCTGGCGCATTGGCAAGAGCTACACTGTCTTGGTTTTGAGTTTCAAGTAAGCCTAAACCTGCGCTTGCAGTCCACTCTGGAGAAATATACCAGGTAGCCTCTGCTTCAACCCCGGAGTGCTTAGCATTATTTTCATTATCTGTGTAGTAGTGAAAAAATCCTCCAGATCCTCCAGAGTCGCGTAACTGAGGGTCCTCTCTGTAAAGATAGAATGCGGTAATTTGTGAAACTATACTGGCATTTAACCACTCACTACGAATCCCGACTTCGAAGTTATATAGGGTCTCCTCATCGTATGTCAGTGGATCTCCAGCTACTCTAAAGATACCACCATTGGCTCCCGCAGCTTTGTAGCCTCGCGCTAGGCTAGTAAAGAGCATTTGTTCAGCAGTTAAATCGTGCTCAAGAGTCATTTTACCACCCCAGAGAGAAGAGGATTGATGACTATCTTCATTCGTTAGAGTGCCTTCATACCAATCACCGCTGTCTTCAGCTTGCAGAGTCGTATTATCGACTTCATGGTATTCGCATCGGAGGCCTATTATAAGTCGCGTTTTAGTAGAAAAATCGTGGGCTATTTGACCGAAAGCAGAGTAACTTTTAGTTTCGTAAATATAGTTAGCATCTGCTTTACCACCGTAATCTTCATAGTTCGTTTTTGTTTTTTCTTCAACATAATTGAGGAAAGTTCCTGCGGTCCACCGATCTATCCAACCAAGAGCATTCGCTTGTCTAGTCGAGTCTAGTCGTATCTCCTGTCCAAAAGAATCATGAATGCGATTATTTGTTATGAATCCGTCATAGGTGCCACCCGTATCGTAGTCACCTCTTGTCCAATCATTGTCATAACTATATAATGAATTGGTTGTTTGGTAGTTTGATATAGAGGTGACATTAATATCTGGAAGTCCTGTCCAAGTACCACGCAGGCTAACTGCCTTTGATAGTTGCTTGTCCCGGCCCGGTTCGTCCGAGTAAGTCGTAAAGCCTGTGTTATTTAGTGACCACTCGTCATAGCCGTTATTAACATCTGCGTAGAAGAGGGTGCCGTCCCACTGCCAATCCGCATTTGGGTTCCAGCGAAGTTTGAGCCGAGAGGTGAGTTCGTCACGCTCATTGGTGTCGTTACGCTCTTTGGAAACGTTATCACGAAATCCGTCTTGATTGAGCTGATGCACGGATAGGCGAAAGCTTAGGCTTTCAGGACTGGCTTGATTGATAGGTCCACCAATCGCGTAGCCTGCTGAAAATAAAGCATCCTCACCAATTGTGGCCTCTGCTTGACCTGTCCAGTAAGGTGTTGGATCATTGGAGACGATTTTGATCACGCCACCTGCTGCGTTGACCCCAAAGGCGCCTGCCTGCGGACCACGGAGCACTTCGACTTGTTGCACATCAAATAGATTGCCGATAGTGCCGAGACCGGTGAAGTCCAGATCATCGACTAGAAAGCGCACGGAGGAATCGGGTGTTTCACCCTCAAATTGCGAGTTTTCGCCGATACCGCGAATCTGGATGAAGCGCGGGCGAGAGCTACCACCAGACCAAGTAAGATTCGCAATCGTGTTGATAATATCTTCGAAGTGCTGCGCTCCGCTGCGCTGAATCGATTCACTGTCGATCACACTTACACTGGCAGTGGCACTGTGCAGTTCAGATTCCCAAAGTAAGCCGGTCACGACTACGTCGGGTAACTCATAAATAGTTTCGGCTCGATTAGTAGCCGTTTCGTTATTAGCTGACAAGCCACTAGTAAAGGCTGCTAGTAATAGGGTTGTTTTTAATTTCGTCATTTTGGATCTCAATCTTTGTTTGTTGAGATCCGGCATCTGGCGACGGAAGGGTGGGTATACGCAAAGGCATACCGTTCCTTTCCCTACGCCGGTGTCAACCGGATCAGGTTCGAAGGGATCACTTTGTGCCGAAACAAGGAAGTATCTCAGACCCATACCAGGTCGCCCCTAAGGAAGACCTTACATAGGGACAGCATGTTTTTCGTGTCAACATAGAAGAGCTATATTTTGAGCATATTTGCTCTTTCAAAAGTTTTATTCGGCGCGAATCACTTCTTATCGAGCAATATCGTTCTGTCCAATTACTTTTAACTGGTGGCGCTGCAATGTATCAGCTGCCAAATCATTGTCTTCAAGCCTTAGCGCGAGTGCATAGCGTCCGTTAGGACGAATGAGAAACGGATATACGTAGTGAATGTTAATTTCCGCCTGTACAAGGGCATTGGTCACTTGCTTAAGATCTGATTCTTTATCGAGTTCGACGGCGACAAGTTCGCTTTGCACAAAGGAAAACTGGTGTTCAGTTAAGAGCTTTTGTGCCTCTTGAGGATAATCCACAATAAATCGTACAACGGAGCTATCTGTTGTATCGAGTATGGATAATGCCATTATGTGAACTGTATGTTCACTCATTAATCCAACAAGTTCATTGAGGCGCCCAACCTTGTTATCTGCATGAATTGAAAATTGCAGAATTGGTCGAAAGGGACCCGGATGACAGAGCACTTCAGTAGACATGTATTTATATTAGGTAAAAAATGTGACTATGCACGTACTTTTTTCGTTCCACCTACTTCGCTAAACCGTTTTGCGATAGCTTATTCAATATTTTGTACCTGCTCTCGAATACGCTCGAGCTCATTTTTCCCTTCAATTACAGCTCGTGTGATTTCGATCTGAGTGGATTTACTTCCAGTAGTATTAAGCTCGCGGTGAATTTCTTGACATAAGAAATCCATTTTTCGACCACTTGCTTCGTTGCCTGAAATGAGATCTCTAAATTGTTCAAAATGACAGTTCAATCGAGTCATTTCTTCACTAATATCAGCTCGGTCAGCAAATAGCGCGATCTCTTTTAAGACACGTGCATCGTCTAAATTGATTTCTAGTTCGAGCTGTTTTAGTCGCTCAAGGAGTGTCTCACCGTATCGATTGCTTGCGCCAGATGCATGCTCTCTAATTGTCTTAACTAAAACGTCGAGTGCGCTGATACGCTGTTCTAAGTCATGAGCTAAAGCCTCACCCTCGCATTGGCGCATGCCGTTAATGTCGTTCAGTGCTAGCTCGAATGTTTTTTTAATTACCTTTTCCGAAGTACGCCAATCTGGAAGTGCCTGATTATCTTTTTGGGACTTGGCCAGGTTTAAGAGGAGATGACTATCTACTTCAAAAGAGTAGTTGTGCATGCTAGCATATTCACGTAGCCGCTCCAAAGTTTGGTCTAGTTGTGCGTTTGAAAACTGTAGTCCATGCGCAACAGTTGAGGGCGTTTCAGCTTTTATCTGTATGTTTACACGACCGCGCTGAAAATGTGGCTTCAACCACTCGGCGCAGCGTTGATCTAAACCGCTCCATTCGCGCGGCGCATTGATAAAAACATCTAAACTTTTACGATTAACCGAACTGATTTCTATTGTAATTTGTAGGCCGATTTCACTAATTTCTGTCGTGCCACGGCCGAATCCTGTCATACTTTTTATAGTCATAAATAACGGTTACTTAGAGAAGATGGTTTTATGGAGAGATTAAACTGCCAGATTGATTAATAAGTAGCAGCATAAGTAAGCTGAAACTATTAAATAAGGCGTGGAAACTAATTGCCACTAGTAGATTGCCATTCGACTCGTAAACATGAGCGAGTAAAATACCGACAACTAAAAGAGGGCCAAATGACATTAGATTGCCATGCAGCAGAGCAAATAAGATACCGCTAATTACCTGTGCGGACGGAATCAGGGTTTGGCTTTTTAAGAATCGATAAATACAGCCACGAAAAATAACTTCTTCAACGATCGGGGCTAGCAGAACTGCAAATAATACTAATAATCCAATTGCTATTGGATCTCCACCGTTACCAAATAATTGTATTAATTCTTGAGGAGGAGTTGGCCCAATCCAGCCAAATTTTTGAAGAAATTTAAGTAATCCATTCCAAATTAAACTGACTACCCAAATAAAGGGTAAGTAGCGTAAAAATATTGGAACGGAACGAAGCAGCGCTTTAAAAAATGTGTAAGGCTCACTATTAATTCTCCCAGCATATTGATTTGGATAATAGCGCCTACATATAAAAAAAACTAACAAAATTGGCAACTGTAATAGAATAATTGATACAACTGCTAACCATGGTGTAAGCTCGATCTGTCCACCTTCTTTGGATGTATTATAATCGGAAATTATTGGAGCAGTAAGCGCTTGCGCTAAAAATACAGCGCCTACGAGGGAGCAAATGAAGATTCCAAAGTTTACCCATCCTATGGACCAAGGTGGTATTGGATTATTCTGCTGTATAGAACTGCGCGGTAGTAGCCATCTAGCAAACCACAGAGCAGCACTTAAACCGAGCGCAGTTACAATGAGCAGTGTGGCAAACACTGCCGGTAAATCCATTTGTTCTAGCATAGCTATCCAGTTATTACAGCTCCATCAAACACTTGCTTGCCATTCACATAGGTAGCTTTCACTCGTCCTTTTAATACGCGTCCCTGCCAGGGGCAATTTTTTGAGCGACTAAAGAACTTATCGGTTTGTACGGTCCACTCTTCGTCTGGGTCTATTAAGCAGATATCGGCTATCTTACCTATACTTAAAGTACCAGCATCTAGATTGCAAATTTCTGCTCCCTTATGACTCATGAGCGCAATTACTTCACTTAGAGACAGGCGACCGCTATGGTAGAGTGTCCCAAGAGTACTAGCTAGTGAGTTTTCTAGTCCTATAATACCAAAAGGAGCACGGTCTAGTTCACAGTCTTTTTCATTGGGTGAGTGGGGTGCATGATCGGTAGCAATACACTGTAAAGTACCATCACAAAGACCCTCAATTAAAGCTGCGCGGTCTTCGGCTGAACCAAGTGGAGGATTCATTTTAAACATTGGGTCATAGCCTTGCAAATTAGCATCGGTGAATTCTATATGATGGGGGCTAGCTTCTGCACTAACGGATATGCCACGTTTTTTGGCAGCTCGTAAGATGTCTACAGATGCTGCTGAACTAACGTGTTGCATATGTATGTGAGCACCAGTTAGGCGGGCTAATATGACATTACGCGCAACTATTATATCTTCTGCAGCTTTAGGCCAGCCACGTAATCCTAACTTCAGCGACCATTCGCCCTCGTTCATAACAGCTCCTTTAGTTAAGCTAGAATCTTGACAGTGATCCATGATCGGCAAACCAAACATATGCGCATACTCGACTGCTCTGCGCATAATTTCATTACTTTGTACACATTTACCATCATCGGTAACTGCTACAATCCCAGCCTTTTTCAGTTGTCCCGTTGGAGCCAGTTCTTCCGCATTCATTCCCATAGTTAAGCAACCGGTGGGGTATATGTGTATAACTGAATCGCGCTCTACCTTATCCATGATCCGCTGTATTGTGCCTGCGTTGTCACAAACAGGGCTTGTGTTAGGCATGCAAACAACGGAAGTAAAACCTCCGGCTGCTGCTGCTTCACTTCCAGACCGAATATCTTCTTTATGTGTTTGTCCAGGGAATCGAAAATGTACATGTATGTCGACTAACCCTGGAGCAACGACTAGACCAGTTGCATCAATTTTATTCGCTTTTTTTTGCTGAGATTGGCTCAGGCTCTTTACTATAATTCCATCTATAGCATACACTTCACCAATACAATCGCGCTTGTTGGCTGGATCGATAACTCGCCCTCCAGTTATCCAAAGTATGTTACTCATAATACAAGTTGGTTTATTTAGGTCGGTAGATTAATCTTCTTACTTTGGTAATAGCTGTGACAGAGGTGTAGCACAGCCATGCGCACAAAAACACCATTCGTGACCTGATTTAGAATGACCGATCGTTTAGAATCAGCTAGTTTTGAGTCTATTTCCACACCTCGATTGATCGGTCCAGGATGCATGATGATAGCTTCCGGCTTTAACCAATTAGCGCGCTCATTATTTAAACCAAAAGAGCTGGTGTACTCTCCAATTGATGGAAAGTGAGAGGAGCTCTGACGTTCGTGCTGAATGCGCAGTAACATTACAGCATCTGCATCTTCAAGGGCTGTTTGTAGATCATTACACACAGTTACTCCCATTGATACAAAACCTTCTGGGACAAGCGTACTAGGACCTGCAATGGTGACTGTTGCCCCGAGTTTTTGTAAGCAATAAATATTAGATCGGGCGACTCGGCTAAATAGAATATCTCCTAAAATTGTGACATTTTTACCTTCAAGAGTACCCCATTTTTCAACTAATGTAAAACAGTCCAATAATGCTTGGGTTGGATGTGCGTGAGAGCCATCTCCAGCATTAATTACCGGAATATCTACAACTTGACTTAAGTAGTGTGCTGCCCCCGATGCGGCGTGTCTAAGAATAATAATGTCGGCTTGTAGAGCCTGCATGTTTTGCGCTGTGTCTCGTAATGTCTCGCCTTTTGTCAAGCTACTAGCTTCTGCGGTTATTGTAAGGGTGTCTGCGCAAAGTTTATTAGCAGCGACTTCAAAGGCAAGGCGCGTGCGCGTACTAGGTTCTAAAAAAAGATTCACCACTGTACGACCGTCCAAATAAGGCTGCTTTGAGCGATCTGCCTTCATAGCATTCTTAAAGGCCTGCGCTGCATAGAAAACCGTTTCTATCTCGTCACGAGATAGCGGCTCGATGGCGATTAAGTCTTTACGATTCCAAGTTAGGGGCTTGCTCATGATTTTTAGTCGAGATGCAAAATGCAGATCACCTCTCTAAATTCCTCAATGTGTCTCAGTAAAAGTAAAGGGCAAGTAAATTGGCAGTTATCTACAGCCACTTAAATAGTGTTAATAAACCCTTTAATTTATATTATGAAATAGTTTTTCGACGGAGCCAATTTATTAGATCTATTTGATTGGTGATTCGCTGGTCTGTTTTATATTCATCTGCAAGCTGATCATAATAAGCATTTTCAGCATAACGTCTACCGTGTAATAGTATCTTAGCCTTGTGTTCAGGTGCACGAACAAGTCGTCCGAGCGCTTGATGGATTCGGCGCATGGCTGGCTCAATAAAAACTCGCTGAAAACGCATCTCTCGATGGTAATGGGAAAGAGCATCTAGGCGCGCTTCTTGCACACAATTAACTTCAGGTAATGCTGGGCCTACGACCATGGCTTTTGAGATACGTCCACCGAGTTGGTCGACGCCTTCGGAGTAACTCGAGCCTAGTATTAAAAATAGTGCATCTGCAGTTTTGAGCCCATGCTCCATAAATAGTTTCTGTTCTTCTAGGTCTACTCTGCGTGGCTGAATACTAAGTTTATATTCTGGATGAAGCTTGCTCAAGTAGGCTTCAATGTTCTGAGCATAATGGTATGAAGAAAAAAATACTGCGATTGGTTCATCAGTACTTTCGTTAATCATTGCTGCAACTGTTTGTGCGGTTGTTAGATAACTATCTTCACGGTTTTTTAATCGTGTATCAATGCGTGTATCAATCGCCACATCATAGGCTCCTTCTCGCCAAGAGGCATAGCCAGGAGCCATTATTGAATTAGCATTGGAAATACCACAGTCCTCTCTAAAATGTTCGATTGGTGATAAGGTGGCAGACATTAGTATACTGCCCCCAAAAGGAGTTATACAGTCAGAAATCCACTTCCGGGCATCTAGGCAGGTAGCTCGTAATACCCCATTCGATGGGGACCAATGTAGCCATTTTTGAGGGCTTGCTGCTAGGCATTTAGCTAGAGGTGGAACGCGCCAAACTAATTCAGTAACGAAGGGGGGCACTGAATTCCAATGTATATGGATTTGAGCTATTTGTTGTTCGATGTCCTCACATAGGTCTAGCAGGGTGTAGTGGGTGTTGCTACTTAAGGTCTGATCTGCTCGGAGCGTATTAATTCTTGTACTTAATTCTTCTAGTGGTCTTAAAAAGCGTCTTGGTGCACCCGATACACGTAATTCTTCGTATGCGAATAGTAGTTCTGTAGCAGATAGTTCTATACCTAGTGCCTCAGCCGCGCGCTGTGGCAAATTATGCGCTTCATCGACTATTAATAGGGTTTGTGATGGATCAAAACCGATGGTGTCAATAAAAACGCCTCTAGATTGTGGAGAAAAAACGTAGTTGGTGTCTCCGATCCATATATCTGCATATGGTAGGCAAGACTTTGTTAAAGCGTAGGGGCAAAGCCCATTTTTTGCACCGATATCTTTAGCATTCTCAAGCTCAAAAGTTCCCCTTTTAAAGAGTTTACCTGGATGAATATCTGCATCGCGCCACAGTTGTGCACTAGTGTGCTCACATTGCTTATCTGTAGAGCATGTATGCGTAGGCGTGTCGATGCTGTGTTCTTTTCGATTCCGCATTTGCAAGTAGCGTATTGCGTCTGCTGACATGGCACGCAATTGTTTGATCGTTTCTAATTGCCCTGTTGATTTACTACTTAAATAAATGCAGCGGTTATATACGCCTAATTGCAAATGACGTAGTGCGTGTTCGAGAACAATTCCAGTTTTTCCAAATCCTGTGGGTGCTTCTAGTAGGACTGTTTTTGCCTGTAGGGCAGACTTATTTAAAGTTGTCTGCAACTGCGCCTGACCACCACGTAGTTTCTTATATGCTGGTTTAATTGAACATTCTTTTAGGGCGTTAAGTGAATTTCGGCGATCCTGTAAAAAAGGAATCATAGCGTTCAATTGACGCTCAAACATATCTGCTTTGGGCGTATCAATCTCGACTGTTTGCACCGTGCCCGTATCGATATCAATAAGTATTAAGGAAGCACTTAAAATACTCTTTGTGTATTCGTTCTGTATACTCGCCAGTCGTAAATAGATAGCAATTTGCGCGAAGTAGTCGGGGTAGAATTTAACTAAATCTTCTTCGGTTGATGGTAAGGTATGGCGAATCGTTTTTATCTCTCTAATTAAATAACCATTAGCGGTAGGAATTAATTGGTCCATACGACCTTTAATCTTAAAAAGCCATTCTGAGTGCCGCCACTGTGCGCTGAGAGGAATTTCAAAGCGAGCATCTGGATGAGCATTTCTAGTTTGCTGCTCCATTGTTTGGTGCCAATCGCGCCCAATGGATGCACGCCAATGACCACTACTGGAACGATCTGTAACTAACTTATTTCTAAAACTGGCTAGCTCACCTACATTTAGTTGTACGCTACGCTCAATCGGATCAATTTGCATTTTAATTGGTTATTTTTGCTATCCTTTTAAATGAGTATAAAACTAACAATTATGATTTCCATCGCATCTTATATAGGTATGTTATTACATTTTTCAGCAACCTATAAGTAGCATTAACATGAGAATTTTAATTACAGGAGGAGCAGGGTTTTTAGGTAGTCACTTGTCAGATCGTTTGTTAGCGCAAGGCCACGAGGTAGTTTGCATGGATAACTTTTTTACGGGTCGTAAGCGTAATATTCGTCATCTATTAGAACATCCTGATTTTGAGCTCCTGCGCCATGATGTAATTGATCCATTTAAGATAGAAGTTGACCAGATCTACAATTTAGCCTGTCCAGCATCACCAATACATTACCAGTTCAACGCGATAAAAACCATTAAGACTTCCGTGATGGGTGCAATTAATTGCCTCGGGTTAGCAAAGCGCACCAAGGCACGTGTCTTTCAGGCATCTACTTCCGAGTGCTATGGAGATCCTTCTGTTCATCCACAACCAGAGCAATACTGGGGAAACGTTAACCCTATTGGTATAAGATCTTGTTATGATGAGGGAAAGCGATGCGCGGAAACTTTATTTATGGATTATCATCGGCAGAATGATGTCGATATACGTATTGTTAGAATTTTTAACACTTATGGACCTCGAATGTGTCCAGATGATGGTCGAGTCGTCTCTAATTTTATCGTGCAAGCCCTACGTGGCGATGCGATCACCATCTATGGAGAGGGACAGCAAACGCGCTCATTTTGTTACTGTGATGATTTAATCAGTGGATTTTTGAAACTAATGAATCAAGAAGAGATAATTGGTCCGGTTAATATGGGTAATCCTGGAGAATTTACGATTTTGGAACTTGCGCAAAAAGTCATTGCTCAAACGGGAAGCTCCTCAAAAATCATTTATGAGTCTCTGCCGCAAGATGATCCGAAGCAGCGTCAACCCGACATACAATTAGCCCGTGAAAAGTTAAATTGGGAGCCGACCCTAAACCTAGAAGAGGGGCTTAAACCCACAATTGAATACTTTGATCAGTTACTTTCTGAGTCTTAATAGTTAAGTCTCAATTTTTCCGAGACGTTGATTATTACGAGCGCATTCAAATAATATAACCGCGGATGCAATTAGTCCCATGCCTACGATTGCCACAATTTTAGGCGATGATTGTGCTAATATCCAATAGCCGATAAAAGGAGCCAGGGTGCCACGAAGTCCTGTAAGAGCCATGTGAATACTCATATAGGCAGAAGCGGATTCTCTGGGCGCTATTTTAGTCACCCAGAGCCCCCAGAAAATCTTGCCACCTCCCATTGCAATGCCTTGGAATGCCATGGCAATTCCAAGTACGACAATATTTTTACTAAAGAAAAATAATCCTACACTTAGCAAAAAGAATATATTTAGTAAGTTTCTTGTGGTTACGAAGTGAAGTTTGTCGAAGAAGTGCCCCCAGATGTGCGTACTTAATAAGCGAGCAATCGCAGGTATCATGATCATTAACACTGCGATTGTTTTGTTACTCGCATGTATGCCAAATTCGCTGGATGCTAGGTATTCGACACGGATAGGAAGCGCGATTAAATTACCCATACCTAACAGCATCCAACTTCCTAGCAAATAGCCGAATAGCTTATCTTTCCAAATAAGGCTGAGATTGCTCCATGGATTACCTGCATCTTCTTTCGATAATGGTGAACATGGTATTGGTTTTAGTGCCCAGGCGCAAACTAGGGCAGCAAAGAGCATTATAACGAAGACATAACGAAAATTCTGAATATTTTTATCAAGGTATTCACCTCCAAGCCAAGCAAAGAGGATCGTACTACATGCAATTAAGACTAAAGGAGTAGTAACTCGCTGTCCTCTTTCATTTACCGAGTAGTTATTTGCATACACTTGAAGCATCAAAGGACCGTGCTGCACAGACGCCATCTGACTACCAATAATGCAGATGGTGAATGTTATTAAACTTTGTCCTATACTCGCTCCGGCAATGAGAAGCGCCGTACACACAAACATTAGAGCGCATGCTTTTGCGGGAGCTATGCCAATGCGCGTTATTATATAGAGCGTTAGTGGAGTAAGTAAAAATCCGATTGGACCCGCGCCAGCTATAAATGCTTTAATAGATTCTGGGGCATTATAGTATCGAATCGCAATTAGAAGTGGAAATGCTTGCCATCCAGCCTCAAGAATACCCATGAATGGCGCGCGAATTTTATCGCGCTTATAGGTAATATCAGCTGCTAAATCTTTAGTCATAAATTTCTATTTTCATGACAGATCGATAATAAAGAACTTAGTATTCGAGAGCATAGAAGTGTTATTCCTGCCCGCTGATATTTTCATATAAGCCTTACTTACTCCACTCTAGCATACGCTTAATGGGTATATATGCCTGCTTGCGAATCTCTTCCTCCATACGTATCTGTGGGCCCAATTCACGTAAGCAATCCCGAAGTTTCTCAATTGTATTCATCTTCATAAAGCGGCATTCATTACAAGCGCAACTGTCTGTTGGCCCTGCGATAAATGTTTTATTAGGCACCTCGCGTTGCAGTCGATGGATCATTCCAGGCTCAGTAACTACAATAAATTCTTTTGCTGCGCTCTGCTGGCAAAAGACGATCATTTTTTCTGTGCTACAGACTTCATCTGCGTTATCGCGCACAGTTTCTACGCACTCAGGATGGGCTACGACGACTGCTTGCGGAAACTGAACTTTGATTTTTTCGATCGCCTGCTGAGTAAAAAGCACATGGGCATAACATGAGCCCGGCCATAACTTCATCGACCTGCCTGTTTGTTTCGCAACCCATTGTCCTAGATTTTGGTCGGGTACAAAAAGTATGTCTTTTTCAGCTGGAACTTGTTCAATAATTTTTTTGGCATTACCACTTGTGCAAATTACATCGCAGAGTGCTTTTACTGCCGCTGAACAATTAATATATGCGACTACGTAAGTGTTAGGATTCTTCTTTTTATATTCAGCGAGTTGCTCAGCAGGACATGAATCTGCCAGCGAGCATCCTGCTTCCAAGTCTGGCAAGACAACTGTTTTTGATGGATTTACAATCTTTGCTGTTTCCGCCATAAAATGAACACCGCAAAAAACAATAACCGCTTCATCTGCGGCTTCGGCTTTGTAAGCAAGTCCAAGTGAGTCTCCCACATAGTCTGCAATGCGCTGAATGGCATCGACTTGATAATTGTGCGCTAATATAATAGCATTGCGCTCTGACTTTAAGCGTAACACTTCCTCTTGAATAGCGGTTAGCGGTACGTCCATTCCTACTTTAGGTTTATAGACGAGTGGCTCGTAGTTGAGTGTATTGATACTCATGATTGTAGGTTCAATAAATTGCTAAAATTAATACCGCTAGCAAATGAAGTTCAGGCACGATAGTTCTTACACGTTTTCACTAAAAAGATTATGAAGAACTGCTATTAGCTAAAGGAGCTTTAGATATATCTATTTTATGCAAGTAATTCGCGAGCTATTTGTGTTACATTTTCTATATTCATGCCTAACTCATCCATTGCTTGATCTCCTGGGGCAGATAGGCCGAAGCGATCAATGCAAACAGTTCTTCCTTCAAGACCTACATATCGTCCCCAGCAGCTTGAAACACCAGCTTCAACAGCAACTCTTGCCCTACAATCAATCGGTAAAATACTTTCTTTGTAGTCAATGCTTTGTCGTTCGAATCGTTCGAAGCAGGGCATAGATACTACGCGCACTGTGTCACCAATTTCTTCTGCTGCTGCGATTGCAAGTTGTAGTTCCGATCCTGTTGCTATGATGATTAGCTCGAGTGAGCTTTTTTCGCGTTTGGCCACATAAGCACCACGAAGAGTTCCTTCTCGGCGCTCTACCGCACTGAGGTCTGAATTAGATGGCACCGATTGACGGGTGAAAACAAGGGCGGTGGGTCCATCTCTTCGAGAAAGAGCAGCTGCATAGGCGCCAGCCACTTCTTCTGCATCGGAGGGACGTATTACATCTAGATTTGGAATCACGCGCAAGCCACTTACGGTCTCGACGGGTTGGTGGGTCGGCCCATCTTCTCCAACGCCTACAGAATCATGGGTAAAAATGTAAGTAACTGGTAGTTTCGCTAGTGCAGCTAGGCGAATAGCTGGTCTTATGTAGTCGGCAAATACAAGAAAAGTAGCACCACTAGCACTAAAAATTCCATCGTAAGCAATGCCATTACAGATAGCACCCATTGCATGTTCACGAATACCAAACCAGATATTTCGACCAGTATAATCCTGCGCTGAACAATCACCGGCATCATTAATATAGTTTTTAGTGGATCCGTATAAATCGGCCGATCCAGTTATTAATTGCGGAACCGCTAGGGCAACTGATTGCATGACAGTGCCTCCAGTCGCGCGTGTCGCAGCATTTGTCTCCGATGGGAATTCAGGAATTTTATCGAGTAAATCTTTAGGGATATCTTGATCGATACCGGCTTTTAATTCAGCGGCTAGTTTAGGGTTAGCTTTTTGCCAAGCCAAATAAGTCGCCTCCCATTTTTCATAAATAGTATGCGCCGCAGCTTGTTGCTTTTTAAAATGATCACGCACGTGAGGAGATATGTAAAATAACTCTTTGGGTAATCCTAATCGATGCCGCGCACTTTCTGCAAATTTGGCGCCACCTTCTCCATGGCCGCCAGCAGTTCCTGCAACTTCAGGAATACCACGCGCGATTTCAGTCTTGGCTATTATTACCTTAGGTTTGCCATTATCATTCGCTTTAGCGTGTGCTAGTGCCTCAGCGATAGCTTCAAAATCATGTCCATCAATAGTTACAGCCTCCCATCCTTGTGAGTTAAAGTAAGATGGAGCATCCTCGCTTTGTGTTTGCTCTGCCATGGCGTCCAAAGTGACATCATTGGAATCGTAAATAAGAATGAGGTTGTCTAGTTGTAGGTGCCCAGCAAAGGCAATTGATTCTTTAGCGACTCCTTCTTGCAGGCAACCATCGCCATGAATAGCAATGATGTGATGATCAAAAATAATATGCTCTTCAGTATTGAATGTAGCTGCAGCACGTTTGCCCGATAACGCGAAGCCAACTGCATTTCCAATGCCTTGTCCTAGTGGTCCAGTCGTCGCTTCTACTCCCACGGTATCTCCGTACTCTGGGTGCCCTGGAGTTTCTGAACCAAGTACTCGGAAATTCTTAACTTCCTCTATGGGCAAATCGTAGCCCGAGAGATGCAACCAACTATATAAAAACATGGATCCATGACCACCAGATAGAACAAATCGGTCACGATTCAACCATTTCGGCATATTTGGATTGTGGCGCAGGCCTTGATCTGCGTAGAGAACAGCCCCGATCTCTGCACAACCGAGAGGTAAGCCAAGGTGGCCCGAGTTACAGGAGTGGATTGCATCAATTGCTAGACCACGAGCTTGTGCAGCTGCATCACTAAGGAGTACGTTTTTTTCAGTCATAAATATTTTAGGCAGTTGTCGCTCAATCTTTTTGAAATTATTATAAAATAACTCCACCTACAGTGAAGATCTTATTAGCAAGGAAAAGAATAATCTACGGTACTTAATGAATTTATTAATATGATTTTCTATCTAGAATTCAGACTCGACTTGGACTCCTAGCTGATTGTAGTTACCTATCATGTCAGATCTTGAATTGGAAGAAGGTTCGGTACTCAATCTTGATTTTACCAAGCTGCGTAAAGTTGCGAGTTGCAACGCAGATGTTCTTCTTGCGATTGCTCAGGATGTGCAAACTGGAGAGGTTCTAATCGTAGGCTATGCGAACCAATTAGCTTTAGATACGGCACGTGAATGTGGAATGGCGACTTTTTGGAGCACGAGTCGTAATGAATTGTGGATTAAGGGAAAGACGAGTGGCGATTATCTCGAGATTAAAG
Source organism: Coraliomargarita sp. (assembly GCA_002699365.1). Taxonomy (GTDB): domain Bacteria; phylum Verrucomicrobiota; class Verrucomicrobiia; order Opitutales; family Coraliomargaritaceae. The sequence continues at coordinate 58,573 of PAAN01000006.1, forward strand.
AGATTCGAGTTAACTGTGAGCAAAACTCAATTTTGTATCGAGTCATTCCTGCTGGAAAGGGTGCTTGCCACACCAAAAATGAACTCGGTGTCGCACGGACTGGATGTTACTATCGTACTATTAACAAAGAAGGCACTCTTGATTTTATTGGTCAATAATTGTATTTACCAAGCTCCCAGAATGATGTCACTAATTTTACGCGAAAGCCCGCGCGTTAGTCGCGGCATGGATTGATACTCTGCAAGCGCATATTGATCAATAGAAGTATTTTTATAGGGATTTTCAGTGTGAGCAGTCGACCTCTCATTGACTATTCTATCCTTAACTAAATAACGACCTGTAGAGCGGTTAAATAAACTAATCTCGGCGACTAGTCTTAAGTCAAAGCTTCTAGCTATTTCAGTATCTGTACTTTGTAGAGCCCTTGCAGTACGAGTGTAATCCTTAAGCTTTATATACAGTACTACATCAGCAATTTCTACAGAGCTAACTAGTTTGACTCGGCCATCGCGAAGTAGGGTTTCTCGGACATTTGTTGTGATTAGTGCCTGAGATTGTGGGGCAAAGCCTTCGTTGCTTGCTGGGGGCACATATATTTTCTCGAATGGTAAATCTGCACTACTTCCCAAGTGGTATGCTGCACAACCGGTTAAAACACTAAGTACTGTTACTGCTAAACAGCCAAAAAATATGGTGCGTATTAAGGACAAAAGTATCTATTAATTGGCAAATAAGAGTGTACGTAGTAGCCGAGCGCCTTTTGCAGGACGTATACCTTCTTCAATTCTAGCAATTCGTAGCGTAGCTTCCGCAGCTGCATCTGATTGAGGAGCAATGGTAATGGCTTCGTTATAAAAAACAAGAGCAGCAGTGTTGTTATTACGGTAGCGATAATAAAAGTCACCTAAATGCAAGCGACTTAAAGCGAGGGAATTTTCCATTTCTGTAAGACGAGCTTCAACTATACCAATGTTATCACTTTGTGGAAATAAGGCGATAAAGTCTTCGTAGTAACTAATAGATTTACGAGTGGCTCCTTGATCGTGTTCATAGCTTTGAACCAAATCTGCAAAGGTCTCCGCCAAGTTAAAATATGCATCAGGTGCCAATGTGCTTTGTGGGTAAAAATTTATTAATCGATCCAATGCATCAATCGATAGCTCTGTTTGCTTTAGCTTTTGAGCGACTAGTGCAATGTTCATAAGTGCCAGTGGCGCATAATCTCCGTAGGGTGCATTGCGCACGATGCGCTCAAACTGGAGTATGGATTGAGTTTCCTGTTTGAACGTAGGAATAATTCCAAAAAGCCGGCTGCGTGCTCCTTCCATAACGACAGTAGCACACTCAAATTGTGCGGCAATAACTTGATCAAATTTTGGGTATTCAGGATGCTCTTCAATGATGATTTGGAGGAGATCAAATGCCTTGATCCATTGAGCATTAGCCATCTTTATTTTTCCTCTTAGGTAGAGAGATTCTCCTGCTGCAATGGTGGTCGGATATTTTTTAGTTACCTTCTTAAAAATTCGTTCTGCGCTTCGACGACTCCCATTCTCGAGCTTTGTTTTTCCTTGTTCTATTAGGGCTACTGCTTCGCCTTCTTCCGCTTGAGTTGCAGCATTAAACGCCTTCAGCTCTTCAAGCTCATTGTTTTTGAACCAATCGCTGGGCTTGAGTGAAAGCGCTGCTTGTAAACTAGTCACTAGTATAAAGCATAAAACTAAGAGAAGATATTTTAGTGGATGCATTCTATTATTACTTATTGCCATTTGATCAGTGTTGAAGCCCAGGTCAAGCCTGCCCCGAAGGCAACGAGTAAGAGAAGGTCTCCGGATTGAATCTTACCTTTACGAAAAGCTTCATCTAGTGCTATGCCAACTGAGGCGGCCGAGGTATTTCCATAATATTCTAGGTTATTATGAAATTTTCCCATAGGAGTTCCTAAACGTTTAGCTACGCTTTCTATTATTCGCATGTTAGCTTGGTGTGGAATCACTAGATCTAGGTCCGTAGATTTGTAGCCGCATTGATCTAGAATCTCTTGACTAGATTGCGTCATTACACGAACTGCTTGTTTGAAAATTTCTTGGCCATTCATTTTTAAAAAATGCTGACGATTTAAAAGAGATTCAGAACTTGCAGGAATTGCCGATCCGCCAGCCGGCTGGTGTAAAAATTTTGGATTTGATCCATCAGAGCCAGATAGTGAACCTATAATGCCGACGGAATTTTTAGAACTACGACTAAGTACCGCTGCGCCGGCTCCATCACCAAATAATACACAGGTCGTTCGATCTTCAAAGTCGAGTATGCCACTGGTTTTCTCAGCTCCAATAACTAATGCATTATTAAATTTTCCGGATTCTAACATATTACTAGCTACGCTTAGCGCGTAGACAAAACCGGAGCAAGCTGCTTGGAGATCAAATGCCATGGTCTTTGGCAAGTCCATCTGACTTTGAACCAAGCAGGCTGTTGATGGAAAGGGCATGTCTGGTGTCATTGTAGCTACGATAATTAGATCGATTTTACTTTTATCTAACTTCGATGCTTCGAGCGCCTTTGTTGCTGCAGCACATGCCATATGACTAGTAGTTTCTTTCGCACAAGCAAATCGTCGTTCGCGAATGCCAGTGCGGGTACGAATCCATTCGTCGGAAGTATCGACCATTTCAGCCATGGCAGCATTGGTAACAACACGCTTAGGCGTATAGGAGCCAGTGCCTAAAATAACGACGGATTGTGCTGCTGCTGCTGGCATAATGTAACAGATGTATCCTAATGGCGTCTTAGCGAGGGTTATTTTCTAGGTGAGTACTTATAATTCTATTTGCTTGATTGATATCCGATTGGATTGAGTCTATCATATCATGCGTGACCAGCTCTCTTGCAATACGAAGAGCGTTGCCAATTGCTATATAATTTGAAGAGCCATGCGATTTTAATATATTGCCTTTAAGCCCGAGTAAAGGAGCCCCCGCATGTTGATCTGGGCTTAGTCGTGTACGCATGTCATTAAAAGCTGCTTTCGATAGAGCAGCACCTATTTTTCGCTGATAATTTTTGGACAGTTCTTCTTTTATCGTCGCGCCTACAAAGGAGAATAGTGCTTCACTTGCCTTTAGTAATACATTTCCAACAAAGCCATCACAGACAATTACATCAATTTGACCTTCAAATACTTGAAACCCTTCAATTAAACCGGCATAATTAATTACATTAGACAAATTTTGAAGATGTAAATGTGTAGTGTTGATCAAGTTATTACCTTTACCTTCTTCGGTGCCGATCGTTAGCAGACCAACTCTGGGTTGATCAATGTCTAGTGCTGACCTAGCATAATTTGACCCTAAAATAGCGTTATGGACTAGGTTTTCTGGGGTGGACTCAGGATTAGCACCTACGTCGATTAGTACACATGGATTTTTTTTGGTTGGAATGATAGTTCCAAGCGCAGGGCGCCCAATACCCTCCAACGGCCGAAGCCGTAGAGTGCCTCCTGCCATTAGTGCTCCTGTATTACCACAGCTTACCAGCGCGTCGGCATTTCCTTCACGTACTAAGTGAATAGCTTGTACCATGGAAGAATCCTTCTTATTTTTTAATGCATAAATCGGTTTCTCATTCATATCAATCACTTGAGTGGTATGATGTATATTGATACGCGCTGGATTGATAGAGTGCTTACGTACTTTCAATAAACGCTCAATAAGGCGCGCGTTACCCAAAAAGGTAAAATCACATTCTAGCCCAAGTTCTTCTGTAGCATAAAGAAACCCACGAATAAACTCCGTGGGTCCTTTGTCACCACCCATGGTGTCGACTGCAATTTTGCAGCTGACCTCGCTGGTGTTCATTGTGGCAAATACATTAAGATCAGTGAGAAATATCTACACTTCTACATCGAGTACCTGACGGCCACGGTACATACCATTGGCCGGGTTGATTCGGTGCGGACGAAATCGTGTACCATCTTGAGGATCCTTCGCGAGTTGAGGAAGTTCAAAGCGAACGGAGCCGCGTCGTTTCCGACTACGTTGCTTGGATTGTTTGCGTTTTGGCTGTGCCATAAAATAGGTTCGTTGAGTGGTAGGTCAGAAAGACCAATTACTTAGAGAAGATCGCGGATTAAAAAGGCTGTGAGCGTGTCGTCAAGTTTTCTGTCAGGTTTATTTACATACTATTTTGCACTACTGAGCATAATTAAATTACCCGTAAGATAGATTTGTTTGCTACATAAAGGTCAATGCTACTAGTAGAGCGAGACCAATCCTATACCATGCAAATAAGCTGAGGCCATGTTTTGTTAGAAAAGAAACGAGCCACCTAACTGCAATCGCAGCAGCTATTGCAGCCACAAAGATTCCCAGTAATACTGGGCCAATAGGCACTGCTTTTACGATAAGTGGTCCAACCTGAATCATTTTATATGCAGATGCAGCAGATAACGTGATTAATCCAAGCAAAAAGCTAAATTCTGCAGCGCGAACAGGGCTAAGCCCAACTAGATAACCCCCTACAATTGTCATCATTGAGCGACTCGTGCCTGGCCACATAGCCACACATTGTAACAAGCCTATAAACAAGCTATGCGCGATGCTAAGTTCGTGAAGGTCGGGTGATGAAGCTTCTATTACTTCCGGACTTTTGTGCGATTCCTTGGATTTATGCCAGTGGGAAACTAAAAGCATTAATAGAGCGCCTGCGACTAAGGCGATGCAAACCGGTACGATTCCAAATAGTAAAGATGCAATAATCTCATCAAGTAAAAGCCCTAAAACTGCTGCAGGCAAAAATGCGAAGCTTAAATTAAATAGTAGTTTTAAGCCCTTGGGATTTTTGCCTAAAAGGCCCATAATAATTGTTTGTATGCGCTTCCAGTAGAGTAGCGCTACTGCTATAATGGCACCAATTTGTATAATAATTACATAGGCGTCTGCTGCATTAGCTAAAGTGAACTGCCGAACTGTGCCAGCATCTGAAGTTATTACAACTGCGGCACCTGTTTTATCATATAGTGGAGTGTCTGCATCGAGTCCGAGTAGATGATTAGTAATAATTAAGTGCCCGGTAGAAGATACAGGTAAATATTCTGTGATTCCTTCGACCAGTCCTAAAATTAGGGCATCCGTGTAGCTTATTTCGCACTCGATAGAGGACACCTCAGATGGAGTGTTGATTATTTTTGCAGTTGCCGTTGATGCAAAAAAGCTAAGAGCGATGGCAAAAGTTAAACTATATTGAAGAATAAACACGAGCTGGAAGCTAACGGCAGGTCTTTTTTTTGTAAAGTGGTATCCTTATTACTCTGGATTAAGCTTGTGATTGACCGCCCAATTTATTGCTTTTGTCCAATCTTTATATGACAGATATTAGTGATTTCATTGCCTTACTTAATGACGGGTTAAGTTTGAACAGTAGCCAAGCGTGCACTGCTGCTCGGCTCTTAGCTGATAAAGGACCAACTCTTCAGGACAAGCAGGCCTTTCTAGTTGCTTTAGCTAAAAAGGGAGAATCTGTCCAAGAAGTAACGGCCTTCGCTCAGACTTTTCGAGATCTAGCTGTTGATCCCGGTGTGCATGAATGGGCGAGCCGCGCAATTGATGTATGTGGAACAGGCGGAGATGGATCCGGCACATTTAATATTTCTACTGCGGTATCATTTATTGTAGCGGCTGCTGGTGTGCCAGTTTTTAAGCATGGTAATCGGTCGATCACTTCAAAGTGTGGAAGCGCTGACTTGATGGAAGCGATTGGCATTAAATTGGAGGTGAGTCATGAGGACATGCGCGAGTCCTTACGAAGATTAAACTTTTGTTTTTTCTTTGCGCCGAATTTTCATCCTGCTTTCAAAGAGGTTATGCCAGTGCGTAAGGCTTTGGCAGAGAAGAAAGTTAGAACTATTTTCAATTTATTAGGGCCCTTGATTAATCCTGGCAGGCCTGCATACCAACTTTTAGGTGTTTTCTCGCCATTATGGGTGCCTGCCTTAGCTCAATCTCTTGGTAATTTAGGTTTACGCAGTGGTTTAGTTGCTCACGGTACTCCTTGCGCAGATACTACTTTAGATGAGCTCAGTTGTGCAGGCAGTAATATTGTCTCCGGTTTTGGCTCTTTAGGTGAGGTTAGTGGACACCTAGGTGCTGTAGATGCAGGCCTACCGAGCTGTGATTTTTCGCAGCTTGCTGGTGCAGATGTAGCGACTAATCGAGCGATCTTACTAGCGCTCGTAAGGGGCGCTTGTGACGATGGGGTAAATGATGGCTTGCTAAATACGGTTTTACTGAATGCCGGAGCAGCTTTTTGGATTGCTGGTCGTAGCGCGAATTTAATGTCTGGAACTAGTCTAGCTCGGAGCACATTAGAGTCTGGAGTAGTGGCCAAATGGCTGGATCGCTCCCAATCTTTTTATGATTCTATATAGTATGGTAGTTACGATTAAATAAAGTGAATGATGGGCAAGTACTTTGGAACAGATGGAATTAGGGGCGTATATGGCGATGCCTGCATGAATAACAGTTTCGCTTTTCGTGTTGGCTTCGCACTGAGCCGATATTTATGTGAGATCTATTCAGAAGGAAAAATTAGAGTGGCTATTGGGCAAGATACCCGCGCTAGTGGAGCAGCTTTAGTGGATGCTCTTACTCATGGACTTCAAAAAAATGGGGTTACTGTATATAAGCTAGGAGTCGTACCTACGCCAGCTGTTGCCCTATCTGTGGTGGTGCACAAATTTAATTTAGGGATTGCTGTAACCGCTTCCCATAATCCAGCAGCGGATAACGGGATCAAACTATTTAGTGAACTTGGATTTAAGTTAAGCGAATCCCAAGAGACTGAAATCGAAACTTTGATAGATGCTGAACAAGTGGTTTTAGATGAGCAGCAACTGTTAACTGATTCTTTTAGCTTGGACGGCGCAAAAGAGTACATCAGCTATATGGGTTCTTTATTTAATAAAGATTGCTTGGAGGGCTTAAAAATAGTNCTCGATTTAGCCAATGGGGCTACATATGNGACGACTCCCGCGGTTTTTAAAAAATATGGAGCCGAGACTATNCTAATAGGTGATCGACCCAATGGAACTAATATTAATGATAAAGTAGGTAGTGAGTACCCATTAAAATTANGTGAAGCAGTTCGNTCGCATCATGCAGATATNGGTATCGCTCATGATGGTGATGGTGACCGCCTTGTAGTTTGCGATGAGAATGGTACGATAGTGGACGGAGATATATTACTAGCTATGTTAGGCGCAAATGCGCTCCAAAACAATACACTAAAGTCGACTACTTTAGTCGCAACAGTGCAGAGTAATTTGGCTTTGGATGAAGCCATTACACTGGCAGGTGGAAGCGTCNTTCGTACGGAAGTAGGTGACCGTAATGTAGTTACTAGTATGCGAAAAATAGGAGCTAATATTGGTGGTGAATCTTCTGGGCATATCATTTTTTTAGACTCCGCAACNACAGGAGATGGCTTGCTAGCAGCGCTCCATTTAATCNACCTTNTNCNCGNTGNAGATGGTAAGCTATCAAAACTTCAGGCAAAGTATCGTCTATTCCCACAAGAAACCAGAAGNTTACGTGTTGCACAAAAGCTCCCACTTGGAGATCTTCGACAAATTCAGCAGGCAATTTCTACAGTTGAAACTGAATTGGGCACCGATGGGCGTGTTTTGATTCGATATTCTGGAACGGAGTCAAAAATCCGCTTGCTTGTAGAAGGTAAGGATTCAGAGGTGATATCTAGCGCGATAATCAAACTCGAAAAGTCTGTGCGTGAGGACTTAAATGTAATTATGTAAAATTAGGTACTATTTCAACAGTAATAAAGATGTACGACTATCTTATTGACCACTGATAGCTTAACTACAGCTTTCAGTCCTATTACTTCCAACTTTAGTTATGCAAGAAACCGCCCTACAGGACCTAGATCCACGTTTACAGCAACAGATAGAAAATGCGCGCAAGGCAGTAAGTAAAAACCCAGTCTACGCTATAGATATTTTAATGAATATTATGGAGCGTCATAACGGATGCCTTGAAGCTCGAAAAATCCTGCGCCAAGCTCAGAAACGATCAAATAAAGGAAATTCAGGTGGCTTAAGTAAGTTATTTAGCAAGTTTTCCATGGGTGGATCAAAGCCTGCTAAAGATCCTGTTAAGGCAATGCAGAATGCGGAGTCACAACTAAGTGCCAACCCTGATAATGTATCCGCTCACAAGCAGTTGGCGATCAACGCTGAAGCAGTAGATTTACTTGGTACTGCAGCTTTCGCATATGAGGAAATATATCGGATAGAGTCCTCAAATCTTGCTAATATAAAGTCCTTAATGGAGGTTTATATTCAACTTGAGAAAAATGAAGATGCGATTCGTGTAGGAGAAATTGCTTATCGTGCTGACCCTTCCGATGACGAGATCCAGCTTTTAGTCAAAAAGGCCTCTGTTGCGCAGACGGTAGAAAAAGGTAATTGGGATAAGGATGACGATTTTCGACAAAAACTTAAGGACGAAGATGAATCGCTTAAATTGGAGCAGGCTGGTCGGGCAAAAACTGGGGAATCTGGCTTACGTTCTTTGATTGATGACGATTTAGCAGCTGTTAGTGAAGAGCCTGGTAATTTAAATATTTATCGTAACTTGGCTGCTAATTATAAAAAGCTCGGTGAATTGGATAATGCACTTCAATGGGTTGAAAAAGCCCGTAAAACAGAAGGCGGTAAGGCAGATGTTAATTTAGAGCGCCTATCAATATCACTACAGAGAGAAAAGATGACAGCGGCTATCTGCGCGCAGCAGCAAATTTTAGAAACAGACGCTAATAATGAGGAAGCCCTCCAGGCACTGGCTAAATTGAGTGCGCAGGAGCGAGCTTATCGTCGACAAGCAGCCCAAAATTTAATTCAACGTTATCCTAACGAATTTACTTATCGATTTGAGCTTGGAGAATTACTTTTAGAAGATGGAGATATCGATGCTTCCATTAAAGAACTACAACTTGCGCTTCGCGCTCCGAAAGTCCGTGTTCAAGCATTAGTGCTATTAGGTAAGGCATACAAGCAGAAGAAGTTCTACGATCTTGCTGCTGAGCAATTTCATACTGCTAAGAGCGAGATTCCTGGGCTTAGCGACGAGAAGAAGGAGGTGCTTTATGAACTGGGTTCTTGTTATGAATTACAGGGGGATCTTGATAATGCGATGGGTGAATTCAAAGCACTGTATGGTGCTGATATTGGATTTCGCGATGTGGCACAAAAAATCGATGATTTTTATTCCCGTAAGAAGGCTTAATGGAATCTAGTGATCAGCGATTCATTTAGTGCCAAGCAATTCGTTACATTTTTATTCTATGAAAATTATTCGTTTATTTTTAACGATCTTCGCAGTGGTATTAGCTTTCTATCTGCTAAATTTAGGGCAAGCGCTCTTATTGCCACTCGTTATTGCAGGAGCGATTGCATATATAATTAACATCTTAGCCCACGTAATTAGTCGTATTTCTATTCGTAGTATTTCTTTGCCGAAGTCATTATCTATGGTTTTAGCAGTCACATTAACGGTTATTTCTATTACTTTTACAGTGCAGCTAATAACTGAAAATGTAGCTAGGGTCTTACAAAAAGCGCCTGGTTACCAAGAAAATTTAGAGGCTCGTATATTTGATCTTTGCAACCGTCTTGGATTCCAGGAGCTCCCCAGTCTGGGCGAGATGCTGAGCCAATTTGACTTAAGTGGATATTTACTAAGTNTTGGAAGTATGGTTAGTGCGCTGGTAAGCAGCATGGGGATCATTATTATCTATCTAATTTTTATATTATTGGAGCAGCGTACTTTTAGCTCAAAAATTCGGGCATTATTTTCACAAAAGAGTGAACAAGAGGATGCTTTTGATTTAATAAATCAAATCAATCAAGACATCGGTTCCTATATAGGAATTAAGTTTGTCACTTCCACTGCAACTGGAATAGTTAGCTATTTAGTTTTGCAGTGCGTAGGTGTCGATTTTGCTGGTTTTTGGGCTGTTTTGATTTTCCTGCTTAATTTTATTCCTACTATTGGATCAATTATAGCTACTGCATTCCCATCGCTGCTTGCTTTGGTTCAATTCGAGAATTTAGCACCTTTCATTATTACGATTTCAATTTTAGCAGCAGTTCAATTTTGCATCGGTAGCCTNATTGAGCCAAAGCTAATGGGTAATCGACTCAACTTAAGCCCGTTGGTTATATTACTTTCGCTAGGATTATGGGGAGCAATTTGGGGTATCGCAGGTATGTTTTTATGTGTCCCGATAACTGTAATCATTATGATTATTTGTGCTTATTTTCCTGAAACTCGGGGCGTTGCAGTCGCCTTATCTAGTAATGGAGAGCTGCCTGTTGGTCCGCGCCGATCGAGTCGTAATTGATTGTATTATTTTCGATATNATTTGTAGTAAAATTTGCTAAAGTACTCTCTATTTATTTTTATTACATATGGAAATTAGCCTAACCACTCCTGCAATTTTGTTTCCTGCGGTTAGTTTATTGATGCTTGCATACACGAATCGATTCCTCGCCCTAGCGAATATTATTCGTACGTTACATGCGCGGTTCAACAAAGAGGGCAGTGCTGCTGTGCGCCGCCAAATTGAAAATCTAAGCAAGCGCTTGGGGCTTATTCGGCAGATGCAAGCATTTGGTATTTTAAGTCTTATTAGTTGCATGTGCTCTCTCGCAGGATTGTTTATTGGTATACAAGTTGTAGGCCAGATCTTTTTTGGAGGAAGCTTAGTGCTCATGTTACTTTCACTAATTTTCTGCTTGCGAGAGATCTATCTTTCAGGGCGCGCTTTAGAGATAGAACTCGAAGACATGCAGTCAGATTAGCTACTATTTAGAATTATATAGATGCAGGTATTTATAGATCATTTTAATACCTCTTTTGTGCTACTACCCTTTGCAACTACTATTTGCAGGTCTGCTAAGTCAATAGCTGCAGAGGATTTAACGTGCTCGTAAACTTTCCTCTAATTGACTGAGGTCACGTGGAAACTTACTATTAAAGCGCCGCATTTCTCCGGAGTCAGGGTGTATAAATCCTATACTGGAGGCATGTAGCGCTTGTCGTTTGAAGCCGTGCGGCATACCTGTTCCGTCCTTAGCGGCTTTTATGTAATCTGGATGATAGTGTCGATCACCTAGAAGTGGGGTGTTCGCATGTGCTGCGTGGATGCGCAGTTGATGTTTTAGACCGGTCTTTAGTCTTAGGCGTAGTCGACTAATTACGTGAGTTCCACCATCACGAGTGGGCCATTCAATAGTGTCGACTACTTGATAAGTACTAACAGCTTCAGTAGCACCGTCACAAGGTTTCGAATAGACAGTTTGATGCATACCTTCTTCATCGAGTTTGAACCAACTACGCCAAGTTCCTTTTCTTTGTGTTAGTGCACCATCTCCAAGGCCAATATATTCACGCAAAAAACTATGTTCTCTAACTTGGCGGACGAGTTTTTCTCGTGCCTGCTGATTCATCGCAAAGCACAGAAGGCCACTTGTATATTGGTCAAGTCGATGCACTGGAAGTGGCTTGATCTTATTGCGCTCAATACGATTTCGATCGAGTTCTACAGATCCTTTCCCCTGCAGGTATTTTTCAAGTATAGTCAGTGCCGAAGGTTGGTCTTGTCCACTTAAGGGAACGGACAGAAGACCAGGTCCTTTATTAACTATAGCTAGTGCACTATCGATATAAAGTAAGTTTACTTGAGCATGTATGCGCGTTGGCATGTGTTTAAAAAATACTTTCGGACTTCCATCGGTGCTACCTAATAATAGGCGACCCTCAGGATTACGAAGTGGTAAATGTGGCTTTCTTATAACTGCTCCATCTAGTTCAATACGTCCGTGTGCAAACCACTCTTTAAGCCTTTTTTTGGGACTATCCGGGTATTTTTTTGCTAACCACTCCAGAGCACTTTTTTCTTCTTCCGATTCATTCATTCTGTTTAATTATCTTTAGATCTTNTGGATAGTGCAACTGATTTAGGCTAACATTCTTTTGTAACAACGTAGCTCTTATCTATAGATCTAAATTGTACTTTATTTATCTATTAATTTTGGCTGAATCTTGCAGGTTGTATCAACCACTACCATCGTATTTAAGTGTCTTATTTAAAACTAGAGTCCAGCGCTGCTCACAATGTGCTTAGTTTTTCTTTCTTCCGAATGTTTTTTTCGGCGCGTTTTTATTATCCAGTCTATGCGCTATTATTTTTAGACTTTGGTCTTACATTAGAACAGTTTGGAATTTTAAATGGCATATGGGCAGTAACCATAGTTCTGTGTGAAGTGCCATCCGGCGCTCTTGCAGATACAATTGGTAGGCGAACTTTACTAATAGCAGCGGGTATTTTAATGTTTTTTGAGATGCTTATTTTATTATTTGCTCCTATCGGTGGGGGTGCGCAGCTATTTNCTCTATTTATTTTTAATCGAGTTTTTAGTGGTATGGCAGAAGCAGCTGCTAGTGGCGCAGACGAAGCTCTTGCGTTTGATGCTCTCCAAGCAGCAGGCCAACAGAAGCTGTGGGGACAAGTCCTTGCACGAGTTCAGCGTGATACTTCTATAGCATTTTTCTTTGCGCTGACCATAGGTGCTGCGGTTTATGATCCACGAATGGTGAATGCCATCCTAAAACTATTTGGATATTCAGGATTTTTAACCCAAGAGCAGTTAATTAAATTGCCGATAGCACTAACAATGGTGTCGAGTCTCGTAGTTCTATGGGCAGCATTTCGTATGCGAGAACCAAGTCGTACTAAATTAGGTAGTGTGCGCGTTACTTTATCTGCTAGCTTGCGCAAGACTTTAGATGCAGGGCGTTGGATTTGGGCGACTCCATTTGCTTTTGCTATTCTTCTCGCTGTTATGGTTACAGATAATAGCATTCGCCAGTTCCTTACTCTTGCTAGTGAGTATTGGAACGTAATTGATTTACCAATCGCCACNTATGGATTAATTGGGGCAGGAATGTCTTTAATCGGAATTGTCATTCCACGGGCTGCTCTTTGTATGACTGAAAAACAGTCTGTGCAGCGTAATTTTTTCATCAGTTGTCTGCTGATTTTTGTGGGGTTTAGTGGACTCTCACTAGTCATACCCTATTGGGGTATTTTACCTGCCATGTGCCTTTTTACTGCTATGCACCTGATGAATTTCTTTTCTAGCCACTATTTAAACAATATCGCTCCGTCAGAACATCGCGCGACAATCTTAAGTTTTAAGGGTCTTTCAACTAATATTGCATATGCTNTAGTTTCGCTGCTNTATTCTGGACTTATTNTTGCTCTCAAATCTTCGCAGAGTACATCGCTGAGTACTTACGATGAAGATGCCGTATTTATAGAATCATTGCACTGGTTTACGCCTTACTTTTCCGTAACTTTATTAATGGCTTTATTGATCTATTTTCTACGATTTGCGCGTTTATCCATTTCTCAAAAGTAAAAATGCGCCGGCTCCATCATGTCCAGTTTCCCAAGGATAACTAATTGCAGTATCACTTAAGATAAAAGATGATCCTGACTTAGATTCAAGAAAGGCATCAACAACAGCTCTGTTTTCTTCGGTTTCTATACTACAAGTACTGTAAACGAGGCGTCCTCCTGNTTGNACAAAGCGACTAGCCGAGTGGAGTAGTTGTAGTTGGAGTTTGGCGCATGCGCTGACATCACTTTNACGTAGCCTCCATTTTACATCTGTGCGTCTTTGAATAACACCCGTATTNGAACAGGGNACATCAAGCATNACTGCGTCGTATTTAGTTGGCAGGTTGCATGAGGTGAAGCTTTCTTCGTTCAATGCAAGTACATCAGAATCAATTCGTTCGCAGCTAAGAAGTTGTGAACGAATTTTGTCTAAATTTTCTTCCAGCCTTTCTGTTCTTTTGCCTGGAAGATCGACCGCGACGATGAGGCCTTGTCCTAACATGATTTTAGATAAGTCAAAGGCTTTGCCTCCCGGCGCTGCACAAAGATCCAGAACAGTGTCACCAGATTTTGGAGCGAGCAATTCGCTAGCTAGTCGAGTAGAGGGATCTTTGATATATGCGTCTGNTGATTCAAGCAGTGGGCGTATTTGCTCGAGCCAATTCAAATCGGAGCCTGATAGAACGCTATGCTCTGCTGTATCTTTACGAGTTGGCGGAGTATAAAACTTTGGCCACTGTGTCGATTGGAAGCCTTTTGGTAGCTCAGCTGATGACTTGATGTACGTTTGTGGAGTACGCTGATTCCATTCCAAAAGTTTACGGCAGTCCGCTTCGCCGAAGGAAGCTAGCCAGCTCTCTACCAACCATTTGGGATGGCTGTATTGTTCAAACAGTGAATTATCCTTACAATCTGCTTGATACGCTAAGGATAGTTTTCGAAGTAGTGCATTTATAAGTCCATTTTCACTAGGGCGTAGCAGTATTTTGCTGCGTTCGACTGCATGATGAATGATTTGTGGGGCTTTTTCACTAGGGCTATCGAAAAGCTCAAATCCTGCCACCAGTAGTACGGCTTCGGTATGAGGGTGAGGACGTTTTCGCAGGTGCTGTTTTAGAACACTTCGTGAGCGGTGCCCATGACGAAGAGCCCCAAAAAATAAGTATTGGCAACTACTTCTAGCATTACTGGGGAAGCTTTTTGGTAGTTGATCGAGCAGTTCGTTGGCTTTCTGAGGGCAATCTAGGTAAATAGCACATAATTCGACAGCTGCATCCCAGCCAGAATGCGGGATATTAGATAAGTTAAACTTAATGCTTCTCATTGACGTTAAATTAATTCACGTTCTATCGTTTACTACTAAGATAAGTACCGCAAACAATTATGAACACAGAGGCTATAGACGCACTGATCGCAAACAACCCTAAGTTAATCGGCTCACGAGAAAAGCTCGAAGCCATGGCTCCAGGCAATTACTGCCTGCACCGTAGTTGGGGCTTCGGCAAGATTGTCGGCTTTGACGAAGCTGCAGCAAAAATAATTATCGACTTTGAGGACGAAGATAAAACCGGCCATGCTATGGGCATTGCGTTTTGCGTTGATAAGCTAGATGTTTTACGTGCCAATGATGTGTTAGTACGATCACGTACTGAGCCAGAAGTGGTAGAAACAATGATTAAGAAGCAACCAGCAGATTTAATTTGTGACATTTTAGCGGGAGCTGAAGAACAAACTATGATGGCTTCGGAAATTGAGCGTACTTTAGCGCGTGTAATAGGGCCTGTAAAATACAAGAAGTGGTGGACCGCTACGAAGAAAGTATTGGTCAAGGATCCTCGTGTTGGCGCCCCTAACAAAAAGACAGAGCCTTATATTTTGCGTGAGGAGCCGGTGAAGCCAGAGGAAGAGATTCTAGAACAGTTTCATGCGACGAAAAATTCCAAAGAAAAAATCTTACTTGGAGAAAAACTATATTCATTATCAGAAAATATTTCTGTTATTCGTGAAGAGCTTCCNGAGATTCTCGCTGAACTAACCGATGCCATTAAAAATGCGAAAAGTCTTAGTCAAGCGAATCGTTTGCATGGAGTTTGGGTACGTAATAATCTCGCCCGTGATCTGCATGAAGACGTGGAGTCACTCGATCCTTCGTCTGCTTCTATTTTAGATTCAACCAATGATTATTCTGAACTAGCCGCCGAGCTTCCTGCTCAATATTTTAAGCGATACATCGATCTCATTCGCCGCACTTATGAGGACAAGTGGCAACAAATGGTTGAAGATTTACTACGTCATTCAAGCGGTAAGTTTACCAGTGAGTGTATAAACTTTATGCTCGAGCATGAATTAGGGAATCGAATATCTTTTTGCCTAGATCGATGGCTTAACGATCAAACAATCAAAGGGCCGCTCCTTTTTTGGGTGGTTAAAAACCGTAATTCTAAGAAGTATTCGGGCATCATTGATCCGCTGATTACGCCACGCTTACTTTCTGCAATGTTTTATGCAATCGATTATGAAGCGCTTCAAAATGCAAGTACTCGGCGCATACCGCTTGCGGACCTACTCAGTGATGACACCGATCTAATTCCTGATTTATTAGCCGATGCAAATGTTGAGACCGCTAGTGACCTTGCTCAAACCTTGCTACTGAACCAAGGATTTGAGAACTTAACTAAGAAATCCTTGATTGCTCGCTTTATTAAGAAGTACCCAACAATTCAGAGCCTCATTGCCGGCGAGGCAGCGGAGAAGTCTGAGGAGGAAGGATTAATTGTTTCACAGTCTAGTTTTGATGCTGCAAAGCATGAATACGAAGAGCTTATTGCTACGAAAATTCCAGATAATAAGGAGGCGATTGCAACTGCTCGTGAGCATGGNGACTTAAAAGAGAATTCTGAGTATAAGATGGCGCGTCAGGATCAAGATATCTTGTTGTCGCGTAAAAACGAATTAGAGGTAGATCTTTCCCGCGCCCGTGTTTCCGACTTTACTGATGTTTCCAGTGATCTGGTAGGTATCGGTAGTATTGTAGAGTTGAAAGAAGGCTCCAGCGGCAAGACTCGTCGTTATTCTATATTGGGTGCTTGGGATTCCGACCCGCAAAATGATGTACTTTCTTACAAGACNCCGCTTGCGAAACAACTACTTGGCAAGAAGACTGGTGAGGTTGTGACGACTAAGATTGGTGGTAACGAAGAAGATTGGACATTATTGAAGCTCGCCCGTTGGGTGGATAAGAAATAGTTAGCTACTTTTTTGCATGCTGTTTGCAGGCAAGCATTTTAGACTATGAGTATTTTAAGTGTTAACACCCAATTAATTTAAAATATAAATACACATATTAGGCGCTCCTCCATGGTCGAGCAGACCATGCCTGCTTAAACCAATGGAAAAGGCGAAAAAATGTATTTTAGTAGGGTGGGATGGTGCGGATTGGCTGATTGCAAAGCCACTTCTCGAAGCTGGGCGTCTGCCACAGCTGCAGGCTATGATTGATAATGGCGTTTCCGGGGACTTGCTTAGTATGCCTCCGTATATCTCGCCGATGCTATGGAATACGATCGCCACCGGAAAACACCCGCACGAGCACGGGGTCAGTGGTTTTGTCGAGTACAACGAAAGCACTNACAAACTCGAGCCCTTTCAAAGCCATCAGCGTAAGTGTAAGGCGCTTTGGAATATCCTTTCTCAACAGGAAAAAAAATCGCATGTGATTGGATGGTTCGCCTCACATCCCGCGGAAAAGACCAATGGAGTGAGTATATCCGAGCAATTTGGTAGTTTTGAGAAGAACGCCAAAGAAAAAAAGCCGAGCCTGCCAGGTTCGGTTTATCCACAGGAAAAAAAAGCTCGTTATGATGAGCTGCGTGTCGGTCCAGCCGAAGTGGATTCGCGCTTACTTGAATTTTTCATACCTGAAGTAACCAGTATTTTGATTGCGCGCGACAAGCGCCCGCAGCAATTACTCGCACGTTTGAGCGAGCTTTACAGCTATCACAATGCTGCGATCGAAACGGTTGAGTCTGGCCCCTTTGATTTCTTGGCAGTGTATTTTCATTTTATCGACTGGGTGTGTCATGATTTTATCATTTACAGCGCCCCGCAGCGGCCAGAGGTAAGTNATCGTGATTTTCAATTGTACCGCCATGTGGTGGATCGCGCCTATGAATTACAGGATATCTTACTGCGCGACTTACTATCTAGAGCTGGGCCAGACTGCGCTTGCTTACTACTCTCCGATCATGGATTTGCCAGTGGAGATGCNCGCCCACGCCATACCCCTAAAGTGGATTCAGGTATAGCNGCATGGCACAGGCCGAAGGGCGTCATTGCTATGGCGGGCCCNGGGATAGCACGCGGCGCGCAGCTGAAAAATGCTAAGCTGCTCGATGTCGCGCCCACGCTACTGCATTATTATGATCTTGCGGCGGGCAAGGATATGCCGGGACAAGTACTGCTTGATTGTTTCAGTGAGAAACGTGAGCCGCGCAGGTTAGCAAGCTGGGAGGGCATGCCGCCGGCACTAGAACACTTTCGCGCCGACCCAGTCGCCGCATCTGAAAAAGATGCATTTGTAGCACATTTTGCCGCGCTTGGNTACTTAGACCTTGAGTCCGAAAATGCCAGTGGTGTGCACCATGAGCTGCGTGCCACCAATGCATGGAATATGGGCCAAGCCTTGTTCAATAGTGCTCGTCCTCTCGAGGCATTGCCCTACTTAGAAGAGGCTTTTTATTACCGCCCTGAGCAAGTGCACTTGGCCGAACCGCTCGCACGCTGCCAACTACTGCTCGGCCTCACCGATGAAGCGCTGACGACCTGTGAAAGTCTCCGCGATCACGCTGCCAGCTATCCAAACATTGCCCTCAAATTGGTTGATATTTATCGTTTGGCAGGCCAAGTCGATGCCGCACTCGAGCTTTTACAGCAGGCTGCAGATAATGGGCTGCCTCCAGCAACTGTGGCCTTCCATCGTGGTCTTTGCCACATGCGTAACGGCGAGCATCAAAAAGCCTTGCAGGCCTACGAGGCTGCCCAAACGGCCGAGGAGTCGATGTTAATTAATTTGGCCAAAGCCTCCTCATTGATAGGCTTAGAGCGCTATGGCGATGCAGAATCTCTGGTGGATTCGGCTTTGGCAAATGGATTTATAAGTGCGGATGCGTACTTTTATAAAGGGCAGATTTTAGCGCAGACAGACGATCAAAGAGAGGCGCAGCTGATGTTCGTAGAAGCCCTGAAAATAGATCCCAATTATTTAAATGCGCGCATTGGTTTTAGTCGCCGGGAATTGGAAATACTTCGGCGCGATGGCGAACTGAAGCCCTATATGGCCGAGCACTTTGATTTTAATAAAGGTGGCACAGTAGTTACTCAGGCAGAGAAGTCGCGCTTAGCTTTTATTGCAAAGGTGCGAGCAGAATCAGCAAAACGTCATATGCAATGGGAAAATCAAATACGGGCGCACCGCGCTAAAGAGTTATACAGTATTATGCTAGATAAGAGTACGCCTTCAGCTGACACCTCTAAACCTATAATAATTGTAACCGGTTTACCGCGCTCAGGCACTTCACTAATGATGCAGATGCTGGCCGCAGCCGGCATCTCCGTGCAAACGGATGCCCAGCGCACTGCTGATATAAGTAATCCCAAGGGTTACTTTGAATGGGAGCCGATAAAAAGTTTGGCTAAGAATCCTGATATAATCACTCAAGCCTGTGGAAAGGCGGTCAAGGTGGTTTCTTACCAACTGCGCCATTTACCTAAACAGGGTAATTATAAGATTATTTGGATGGATCGACCGATTGGCGAAATTGCCCAGTCGCAAAAGAAGATGCTACAAGTAAATCGGACTGATACAGGCGCGGCAAAAGATGCTGAGATATCCATTGAAAGCCTAGAGGGGCACAGAGATACGATACTAAATAATGTTAATGCATTAGCACAGAGATTAGGAACAACTCAGAATGTGATGCGGGTCAATTATCATGAATGCCTGCAGTATAGCGAACAGGTCGCTGCAAAAATAACTTCTTTTCTTGAACTGCCATTGGAAAAGCGAGCGGCAATTATTCAAACGGTCGACCAGGGATTGTGGCATAGCCGCGAAGAATCGACTCCATCCCATGGGGCAAAAAATCTAGCCAAAGATCATTATTAAAATATGCAGGTTGAAGAAGACAGCTATCATATACGTCGTAATTATCCGGACGAGATAAAGCGCATTGCTGCGTTCTTGCCTGCGGCAACGCGACGTTTTTCTAGGTATGAGTTTATATTGTTAACCTGCGGTNTGCCGGAGCGCATTGTCGGCGTCGCGGGACTGAGTTTTGAAAAAACTACTCCAGAAAATATCCCCGCGGTTTTACTTTCTTTTAAGATCTTGCCGCGACATGCGAGTGGGGGGCGAGAGCAGAAGCTCATGGACGCAGTGCTACAGCTCGCTAAAGATAATGAGGTGAAATTACTCAACTTAGAGCTCCCGAGCGATTTCTCTAAGAGCGATTTCTTTAAGCACAATGGTTTCAAGTATGTAAAGACTGAGCAATTGTGGACGCTCGACTTAGCCACTGTAATGCAGCGTTTAGAGCGCCTTAGTTCGCGCCTAAAGATGCCCGAGGATTGGCAACTGCGAGCGCCAAAAGAACGGGACTTGGTGGGACTTCGAGAAATGGCTGTTACCTATAACTTTAGGCGAGCAGATGAGGTATTTTTTAATACAGAGAAGATGTTTGCCAATGTTGGATATAGCCGTGAGCACTGCTCTGTTGTCGAAAAAAACGGCGTCCTCATCGCAGCGCTCTTAGTTAAAGGGGGTCCTAGTACTCAGGGCTACGTCGACATGCGCATGGTAGCGCCTGAATACATAAAGCATTCAAGCCTGCTAAATTTAGTGCTGCTCGAACGCACTGTGCGCCTCAGTCTTGAATCTGGCTATTTGGACACTGGTTTGACGATCAATCTCGAACGTGACACCGAAACGCTTAATTTGTGTAAGCGCATGGCAGGTAAGTTACAGAGCGAAAAAGCGCTTTGGTTGCGATCTGCAGATGCGGATTTTTCAGATACAGTCGCAAACGCGCCTCAATAAGTTTTATAACTTTTTTTAAACTGCATAAAACTTGACCTAAGCTATAATATTTTNCATTTTTATATATTATATATGAAAAAATCGTCTAAAATTGCCTTATCACAATCACTTGTCGCAGTACCTGCGGCCTTTTCGGCGACAACTTACAATATAAACGAGACTCTTTCATTTTCTGATTATACTGGAACCGATGATACTTTTATTACGAGTCTTTTTTTTGATGCTGGCACTGGAAATGTTCAGAAATTAGTTAATTCCCCTAATGATGATACTTCAGGGAGTATACAACCAGGCATGGATGTTATTATATCCTTATTCAGAGATACTAGCAGCTATGGAACACAATCAAAGGCTACTTTTAAATCTTCAGGCAAAGGATACAAAGCGCTGTCTTCAAAATCTACTGCTAGCGGTCCTGGATCAGGCATGCCTGTCAATCCAGACTGGAGTCCTGCCATTTATACACCAGAAGAGGACGATTTAAAAGCTTCTGGGTTTTTGACGGCTGGTTATGGAGGCTTTTTTGGTTATGCTTCGACACAATCGCCGCAAAATGATGATGTTACCTATTTTAATAATCTTTCTTCAGTCGCAAATTCGGGAACGCATTACTTAGGTTTTACAGGACCAAGTGATGTCGAATTATATGCGGAGATTAATTATAATTACACGGGCGCAACAACTTTTGCCGACAGTGTTNACGTTGTGAAATTTGTGGTAGGTGATCCAGGTGAAAATCTATTGAACTATACTCTGGTTCCTGAAAACAAGCATAGCGCCTCACTGCTTGCTCTACTAGCCGGTTCGGCAGCAGTCTTTAGCAAGCGCCGTAAAGCTTCCTAAAGCAACTTTCGATTCAAGGTTATTAAAGTCTTGTTAGGGCATTTTGGTCATCGCCTATAGGTCGTGCTGTTTTCACGCTGATTCTGTTTTTCTGTGATTTCTTGCTTATGGCGCTTACAATTTTTTGCTCGCATACATAATGGCATTGAAAGAACTGCCCATCCATCCGCTCGAATTTACCGAGCACCCTGAACGATTGATTCAGCGCTTAATTGCCCAGTATGGTGATGCCTTCGCGTATGAGAGCGGGCATGGTTTGGTCTACGTATTTAATCACCCCGATCAGGTCGATGCGATCAACCGGAGCGCAAATTTTGTTAGGACGGCCGTTATGTCCGGATTCTTGGGATATGGCTTGCTAACGAATGAAGGTGACTATTGGCAAAAGCAGCGGCGCACGGCACAACCGGTTTTTCACAAGCACTGCTTGGGTGGATTTGTAGATGTNATCAATGCCACTAGCACNAAGCTAGTCACTGAGTGGCAAGCGATTGCAGGCACGACTGGAGGAGTGGTCGAGGACTGCTCGAAGCCCATTCGCTTATGCACTATGGAGGTGGTGATGCGTGCACTGTTTAGTACCGATATCAGCGCAGTGATTAAAGATTGGGATCATGCCTCGCAGTTTTTAGTCAATGGTGTAAACCCAGCTTTTTGCTCTACCTTGAATAAAGTACCTAAACCAAATGACATTAATCTGTCCTCAGGAACGCCTAAGCATGCGGAGTACTTAGATAAACAGATATACGAAATTATTTCTAAGCGGCGCACAGACAGTATGCCACCGCGCGATTTACTGACGCTATTAATCCACAGCGAGGACAAAGTTACTGGCGAGTTTTTGAGTGATCTACAGATTCGCGACGAGATCGCTACAATGCTAATGGCTGGGCACGAGACTCTNGCGGTTAGTCTNGGTTGGGCGATGTGTGAACTAGCGAGCCAACCAGTCTTGCGGGATGAATTGATTGCTGAGGTCGATGCGGTGCTTCAAGGGGCAAGTCCACAGCTTGAGCACTTAACTAAAATGCCAAAGTTGGCAGCTTTTTTAGACGAGACTCTGCGCGTGTACCCATCGATCCCTTTTATGTTTAGGCGTGCAGTGGTCAACGATACTGTTGATGGCTACACGATTCCTGCAGACGGCTTAATTCTCATTAGTCCTTACACATTACATCGGCACAAGGATTTTTGGTCGCAACCAGAGACCTTTAACATTGAAAATTTCAGCCCAGGAAAAAACAAGCAGCGCCATAACTGCGCATATATGCCGTTCACCACGGGAAAGCATACCTGTATCGGCAAAGAATTTGCCCTCATGGAGGGTCAATTGATCCTTGCACATATTTTACAAAAGATCGACATCTTGGGGCTGTCTGGGGCTAAGCCAGCGGTGAAATCGGGACTCACGCTCCAGGCTGAAAGCCCCGTCAGTTTCAAAATTGGCCGGCGCTGAAGCTTGGCTTCATTTAATTTACTAGACTATATAGAAAATCGAAGATTGANTATCTTTGTAGTTATGGCANAAAATANATCTTTGTTTCGTGTCCTTACAGTTTTTTTTACCGCCTGTACTGCTGTGGTCTGTCNGGCTGAAATTGACGATCCACACTTGNTCGACCTACTGCAGCGCCATGCAGCCACGCAGCGCAGTCATGACCATCCAAACGGTTTAAACAGTATTATACTCGAGGGCACACACGAGAAAATTGATGCTTCGACATCGTTAGTTAAAGTTAGCAAAGAGCGTCCGAGTAAAATCCGTTTCGAGACCCTGCAGGATAATGGCATTGAAGTAACGATTGCCTACAATGGTGAATTAGGTGTCTCCTGGGGGCGCCTCGACGATGGCAAACGAATAGCGCACGTAGATCCCAAAGAAGCCAGTATTAATTGGCTAGCGATAGATGCCGACTTTGACGGGCACCTGATCCGAGCGCTCAACGGCGATAAGACCGTAGTGCTCACACGCTTGGCTAACTACGCTGTGCCCAATACCAAACTTAAGCTGGAGTGTATTCTTGCAACAGATGGCAGCGGTCTGAAGTTCCGTTATTATTTAAACCCGAAAACAGCTTATCTGATGCGCAAGCAGGTCGACCCCGGTCAAGGGNAGGACAGTCCAGTCATGGAGGTTCGTTACAGTCGTCATCGCTTAGTGGATGGCGTACCGATCGCCCACCGCTCTGAGTTATATGCAGACGGTGTGTTGACCAATATAGAGACCTACGAAGAAATTCGCCTCAATACAGAGATTTACGATTTTCTCTTTGCTAAGCCGAAATTCTAAGCTGCTATGCAGGCTGACTAAGTTAGTCTGCACAGCTACAGCCAGTTCGTGGTANTAGAAGCCTTTTTCATGCTTGAGCTGAGGAGCTTGTCGAACAGGCTAAAAAGTTCATGGATGCCCCCTTAAGCCTGCTTATAACTATTCTCTTACTTGGCACTTTGCCTATGACAGCGAAGGCACAGCAATCGGTACAAAAAAATGTAGATGGCAGTGCAGCNGCATACACGGGNGCATCCGGTGAGGNTTTTTCCCCTAAGATCGAAGTCAAAGACGGTAAGCGTTTTTACACTTGGCCAATGTGGAACAAGTCCAAGAACCGAAAGATGCAGGTACATCGCGAGCGCACGGCTCATCCCGGGGCGCAATGGTGGCCGCATGCTGGCTTAGGATTATTTATGCATTGGGGCATTGTAAGCGAGTTTGAGCCTTCTGGAGAGGCCTGGTCGGGTCGCTGGAGAGAGGATCGGGTGGATCGCTACCACCCACAGGTCGATATCTGGGCAGCGGCCAAAACGTTCGATCCTAGTAATTACGATCCAGAAAAATGGATGGCAGGCGCACGTCGCGCAGGCTTCCGCTACTCAGTCATCACCACGAAGCATCACGACGGATACGCTTTGTGGGATTCAGACANAGCATTAATGGGTGTGCGCCAATCAATGGGGGGGCGTTGTTTGATCAAGCCTTTTGTTGAAGCGTGCCGTAATAATGACATGAAGGTAGGTTTCTACTACTCTGGAATGGACTGGTACTTCGATCGCCACTATATGAACTTTGCTCTCGGTGGAAAAAGAATTATTAATTTTGAAGGACGTGAACTTTCATCGCTGCCAAAGCGACCGCCTGAGCGATATGCCGCCTTTACCGAATTTAATGAGCGACAGGTCGAGGAACTTATCAGCCAATTTAAGCCAGATATNTGGTGGGGNGATGGTGGCCACGGCGCTAGTATTGATAAGATACGNGAGCTTCATCCACCTATTGTTATCAACAACCGCGATATGGATAGCGGCGACCATGCCACTGCCGAAGGTTTTCATATGGCGGATCCCCGCTTTATTCGTCAACCTGTACTTGCAAATGGATGGTGGTGGGAGCTTTGCACTATCATTCAAGGAGGATCTTGGCATTATGATCATTCAAAAGGTGAAAAAATCAACCAGACCGATGCTGTTTTACGCGCCCTCGCTGAGGTGCGCTGTCTCGGGGGGAATTTGCTGGCTAATATAGGTCCGCGCCCAGATGGAACCTTTCCCGATCAAGTTTGGCGTCTCTTTGACGAAATGGAGGAGTGGATGTCGACTAACCAAGCATCGATTTTTGGTATTAATGGAGGGGGGCCATGGCCGGAAAAATGTAATGTTCCAATCACCGTGAAAGATCGCACTTGGTA
This sequence comes from Coraliomargarita sp., assembly GCA_002699365.1. GTDB lineage: Bacteria > Verrucomicrobiota > Verrucomicrobiia > Opitutales > Coraliomargaritaceae. The sequence continues at coordinate 83,668 of PAAN01000006.1, forward strand.
CTTTCACTCGAAGTATAATCACGCCACTGAGCAAAATCCTGTTGTGTTAGAAGATTGCCCAATCGAGCCTTTAAGAGTNTCTTTGATGCGCACAGGAGATTCGATCGATTACAGTTATAAAGAGGGCCGTCTTAGCTTCTTTATACCGGAGTTAATGAAAGCAGTTAAGGTAACAGATGTNGTGCAAGTGGAATTTGGGTCCGAGTTCGACCCCAATCCATACCTGTTTCATCACTGGAGGTGATTTCTACTTTAGTATACTGAAATAAAAATAATTAATATGTATGTTTTGTATTTAAGGTTGATCGCAGTTTAACAAAAGCTAGTTATTGGGTCTATGAGTAATTTAGAATATAAAGTTTTAGGTAAGAACATGGAGTCCATCTCTCTTTACTATGGGATCTTCTTAATCGTGTGGGGCGTAGCTGTTAAAGTTATTAGTGGTAGTGGTTCTCCGACCGCACTTATTCCTTCTTTTATTGGCGTTCTTATAACGCTAGGAGCTATTTTGGCAGTTAAAGTGCCAGCCAAGAAAAAACTCTTCATGCACATTGTTGTGACCTTTGGATTACTCACTTTCCTAGGCGGGTTTCGTGTGCTGTCTAATATTGGTGATATTTTTGGAGAAATGTTCTGGGCTGATTTGTCGCAGCTGATGATGATTGTTACTGGCGGGCTATTTACCTACCACTGTGTGCAGTCTTTCTTATTTGTGCGCCGAAATAAAGAAGAGGCCTAAATCTGCTTAGGCGGTTACTAGGTCGATGCGGTGCGAGAGTATAGCGGCAAATCCACATCTGCCTACAGTTACGGCTGAGCTGAATTGGGAGCATACTCGAGCGCACAGGCAAGAGTGTGGACCATGCTATTACTATGCCTGCTTAGAATTAGCGCAGGCTTACTGGTTACAAGGCAAGCAAGCTCAAGCTATTTTACAGATGAACAAGTCTTTTTTGGCGGATGTACCAGAGCCACAGCATCCTCTGCCGTACGCCGCATTGGGCTGGCTACTCGAGCATCGCCGCGCGCAGGAGTTTTTGGGTAACCCAATAAGGCATTTCCAACATCTAGCGACTCGCATGACGCCTCCTAGAAAACAGCTCCGCACTTTGCGCGCATGGGCCTGTTTTTATATTTCAAAAAAGGTACTTCCTGCAGATGATTATCCGCTAGATACTGCGCAAATTAAAAAGGAGGAATTAGTTATTCCAGAAATTGATCAAGTACTTGAGGGCTTAGATGTACTTGGTGTTTCTGGTGAATACGCAAGCTTTGCACTACTTGTTAATACTGCTTAAAGATTTCTAAATTTTAATGTTTATGTTTTTTACTTTACTATCGAATAAATCGGTTGCTCCGGCTTCCATTTTCATAGTTTTCATATAGTTTATTTTTATTATAATATTCTATTTATGGCCCGTGCATCACAAAACATCATTCAACTATTAAGAACGACCGCGCAGAGCTTGGAGAAGAGCTCAAAATATGCATGGGGTCATGTCGGATGCTGTAACTGCGGGCATTTAATACAGTCCGTCACTCAATTGTCCTCTTCACAAATTATTCAGATCGCACAGCAATCTTACTTAGATGAGTGGACAGAGTATGCGAATGACTACTGCCCAACTACAGGTTCGCAGGTCGAAGACNTNATACNTTCTTTAATNAAGGAAGGCTTTGATAGAAGCGATATCCATCATATTGAATATTTATCGGATAAAAAAGTCTTGGATGCCCTGCCGGGTGGATTCCGATATTTGCGCAAAAATAACAAGCATGATGTAGCTTTGTATATGAGAACTTGGGCAGGGTTGTTAGAGTTGGAACTTAAGAACAATCGTAAAGTTTTTAAAGAACTATTGCATTCACAGTAATGAAGTTTCAAAGTAAGTCTGGGAAATTACGAATTTCTAATTGTTTTTTTTAATGCGTTTTTACTTTCTACTTCTACTAGCTGGAATTTTGCAATTTCAGGATACGGCTAACGCGAACAAATCTTCTGATAAAGACTTTAGCCAAGCTTTAGGGCTGTGGGAAGGTGTTCCTACAGGCGTTAAGGAATCGGGTAAGTGGTCGCTTGATACTGCTGTTGGGGTCATCATTAAGAAATTCAATCCGAGGTCTTTATACAGTGATCAATACGATGCGTATGACGACCCTGGTAAGGGATTAACTTATAATTGTACCCTATCTTACGAGCTTCATGAGTTTGATTGGAGAACTGATCATTTACGTCTCCAACCTACAGTAGAGCTTCCAATAATGCTTACATTAGTGGATCAAGATCTCGGAGGAAAAGTTTCGGATATAAACTTTGGATTACTTCTTAGGTGGCGCGATTTTCCATGGAATCGCTATGTATATACTACTTGTGGATTAGGCGCTGGCTTGTCCTTGTCGGACAAGATATGGCAAGCTGACTTGGAGAAGCATCCAGGTGAGTATAGATCTAGGATTAAGTTCTGGATTACTTACCAATGGACGTTTGCCTTACCTTCGCACCCTCAGCACCAACTTCTATTTTTCGTAGACCATCAATCGGGCGGATGGACATTTGATGAAGGAGGAGTAGAAGCGGCAGGAGTAGGATTCCGGCATTTGTTTTAATCTTCTTTTTTCAAAGAATATCACTCGGTCATCTTGAAGCGGTAAAAGCAAGTGCCTCGCCAATAATCGAACCAAATTTTAACGGGCGGGGGTCTACTTGGCTGTTATGTTGCTTATATAAAGTCATTAACTGCCTGCTAAAATGCTTCCTTATGAGTTTTTGGTACGCTTATAGCTCCTATATTTACTATGAAGCGCCTCCTGCCTTTAGTCCTATCTGTTTTTACGATTAGCTGCACGCTACCGGCAGCGACTTATTTAACTACCTCAGGGGCATTCCAAGATATCGTAAACACGTCTGGGGCTCCGCATCCTTACACAGGAAATAATCTAGCGCCTAACGCTATCGCTCCCAATGCTAATCTCTCTCGCGCTTTCCTTTCAGATGCCGACCTCACAGATGCCGACCTCAGATATGCTGATCTTAGATATGCTTTCTTAACTGATGCTTTCCTTATTAATGCAGACCTAACGGGCGCAACCCTCGCAAGCGCAGAACTAAAAGATGCTTTCCTAACGAATACTGACCTCACTGATGCCGACCTCAAAGATGCCGACCTCACAGATGCCGACCTTAAATATGCTGACTTAAATGATGCAGACCTCAGAGGAGCTGACTTAACGAATGTAGACCTAACTGATGCGGATCTAACGGGTGCTGAATTAAATGATACCGACCTCAATAATGCCGACCTTAGATACGCTGACTTAAGTGGTGCAGATCTTAGAGGTGCAGACTTAAGTGGTGCAGACCTTAGAGGTGCAGACCTTACTGATGCTAACCTCAGAGATGCTGACTTCACTGATGCGAACCTGACTAATGCTTATTTTAGTAAGGCTAAAAATGTAGGTGCAGCAGTTTGGAGTGGTGCGACTTTTTCTGAGGATGCAATCTCGCCGAACGCCACATACGAGCAAGCTTGGTTTGAATCTCAAGGAGCTACCTTTGTCCTAGAAACCATCACCTATGAGCTCGTCATGGGAGGAACTGACTCGAGATCACTGCAATAATCGGATGACAGCCCCCATTATTCGAATAAACACAAGGTGAAATGATAGAGGTGGTAAGGTAGTTGGCACAAATACTTTACTCAACGATTGGTATGAATTTTATAAAAAATAATTATGATTGATTTCAAAAAGTCCCCAACCCTTGGCATTATAACGTACGGGATTCTACTGCTCTCGTGTTTATTGGAAATTTCAGTAGAATTAGGCTTGCACGAATTTGAGTCGTTTGCATCCCATCACGGACTAGCAATTTTTGCGGTCGGTAGCTTATTTGCCAACTGGGATGATCTAATGACCTCTATTAAAAACTTAAAAAGAAATAAGCAAAAATAGGTGATTGGGAATTACTTGATACTAAATTAGTTCCTTTATATTCCGAGCAAGATCAGGTATTTATTAAGTCAGAGGTAAATATATTGGACTAATTTAAATG
>PAAN01000015.1 GCA_002699365.1 Coraliomargarita sp.
GCTGGATATTGTTGCAGAGATGCACCCGACTCCGGCAGTCGGTGGGACTCCGCGCGAAAAAGCAGTCCCAGAAATCGCCACTCTTGAGCAAATTGACCGTGGGCTTTTTGCGGGAGCGATCGGATGGTTCAACCATCTCAATGATGGGGAGATGGTGGTGGGCATTCGCTCAGCGCTTATTGATGGCAATACAGCGGAGCTGTACGCTGGAGCTGGTATTGTCAATGGTTCCAATCCGGAGCATGAAGCAGGCGAGACACAGATGAAGCTCAATGCTTTACTCGATGTGTTATTGCATTAAGGAAAATATTTTTCTTCATCTTCTTTCGTTGACACATGCATTTTCGCTAAGCAAATAACATACGTTTATTGCTCAGTAGCTCAGCGGTAGAGCAGGTGACTGTTAATCACTTGGTCGCTGGTTCGATCCCAGCCTGAGCAGCCACTTTAAATGGGGCAGTGAGATTTATTTCACTGCCCCTTACTTATAGATTTGGTCTACTTTTGGTCTATATGATCTGCTTTACTTTAGGCATTTAGCCTACAGCAGTTAGCAGTCATGATAGTTTACCGCTAGTAAAATTATTACAAGTTGACTTTTATAATAAGTAGAGTTTATAGAAAATGTCTCTTAGTTTATCCCTCGTTTATGAAAAGATTCTACTCACTTATCCTGCTATTTATTATCCTCATAAGTTCAGTTGATGCACTTACGACTACTGATGGTAAATTCGACTATACTATTAACTCAGATGGCGAAACGGTCACTCTTACTGGGGGACGCTCAAGAGATTTACCCGCAAGTATTGAGGGTATGCCAGTAACAATTATTGGTAGTCGCGCATTTGAAAATAGTTCACTTTGGAGTCAAAATAGTAGCCCTCTTGTGATACCAAGCAGTGTTATAACGATCGGTTCACGCGCATTTTATAATGTAGGCAACGGATCATTAACTATACCAAATAGCGTAGTAACTATCGGTTCATACGCATTTTTTGGTTCAAGAATCTCATCTTTAACTATACCAAATAGCGTAGTAACTATCCAGAACAGGGCCTTTGGTTCGAACCAATTCCTCCAAACGGTGAGCGGAGGTTCCTATGTCGAGAGCATGGGCAGTTTTTATGGATGCAAAAGATTAAAGTCCTTTTATATTGGCCCCAACGTCTCATCTGTTGATTCCCAAATGTTTTCAATTTGCCATGATTTGCAGACGCTGACAGTCTCCAGTCGTAATCCCAATTTTTCGGCGATCGGCACTGTATTATTTAGTAAGGATTACTCTGTCTTGATTTCGGCACCTAGCACATCAGGGCATTACACTATACCAGATACCGTACACACAGTTGAAGATTACGCATTTCAAAATCAAAATCACTTCAACAATTTTATCCCAGGTTATGGTCTTACAGGCGTTACGATACCCAGCAGTGTGACTAGCATAGGTGCTGGTGCTTTTTCTAACCAGTTACTAACTAGTGTGACAGTGCCCAGCAGTGTGACTAGCATAGGTTCTAGTGCTTTTTCTGGGAATGATAGCCTAAGTACTGCAGAAATATACAGCGCTGTTATAGGATCAGGCATGTTTAGCAGCTGTGCTAATCTCACGAGTGTTACAATTAACTCAAGCGTGACAGCGATCGGTAGTAGTGCCTTCTCGTCTTGCAATAACCTGACTAGCATTACGATTCCTGGCAGCGTTACCTCCATTGGAAATAGTGCATTCATTAACTGTTCCTTAACTAGTCTCACGCTCCCTAAAAATCTTCTTAGCATTGGTAGTAGTGCTTTTAAGGGGAATGATTTTTCTAGTGTTATAATTCCTCAGAGTGTCACCAGAATTAGTAGTAATGCTTTTGCCGAGTGCTTCAATTTAACTTCCTATACATTTGAGGGAATCAATGCGCCGGCGCTTAGCGCTAATGCCTTAATTCCAGTGGAAGCTGAAGCGGAGATAACGTATCCGTATGGAGGTTATGGATACGGTGAAACTTTCGGAGGTTTGCCTGCTTCAAGTCCCTATACTTCAGGCACGTATGATAGTTTCACATATGTGATCAACCAAGATGGTACTTCTGTAAAGATTACAGACTATCCCAATCGATCCACTGAGTTAATCATACCTTCAAGTATCAACGGACGTGAAGTTAGCATGATCGATAGCAATGCATTTTCAAATTGTTATGGCTTAACTGGTGTAAGCATACCAAATACAGTGACAAGTATCGGTACTGCAGCATTCTACGGGTGTTATGGCCTAAGTACAATTACCATCGGTAACGGAGTTCATTCAATAGGTGCTTACGCCTTCCAAGGTTGTAGTGGTTTGCAAGATTTTATAATAGATGCAGATAATATCTCTTTACAATCGATTGGAGCGGTATTGTTCAATAGTGACCTTACTGGATTGATTGCTGCGCCGAGTATTTCAGGTACTTATGAAGTACCTTCTAGTGTTACCGCCATTGAATCATTTGCATTTCAGTCGAATAGCGCTATATCTTCTGTTACGATTGCATCCAGCGTCACAACCGTAGGTGTTAATGCATTCTATGGGTGTTCTAATCTTGATGACATTAAGTTTCTGGGAGTCACAGCCCCTACACTAAGTGCAAATGCCTTTACAGCTGTTTCAAGTGGAGCGGCTNTNACCTATCCTTACGGAGNCAGNGGATACGGAGCTACTTTTGGTGGGCTGCCTGCCAATGAAATTCCAGGCTGGCTAGTTTCTGTGGGAGCTGCTTCNGGAGGTACAACTAACCTAGCGCCAGGAGCAGGTTTTGAAGACGGCACTGTAGTATCGATAACTGCTACACCAGACTTAGGCTACATTTTTGGAAACTGGTCAGGAGATTATAGTGGGATTTCTAATCCTCTTGAGTTTACTATAAGTCAAGACACATCAGTTAGACCTCTATTTTATCCAGATTACTCAGATGCGGATAGTGATGGCCTACCTGCTTATGATGAACTAATCACTCATGGAACGAATCCAAACTTACCTGACAGTAATGCGGATGGCGTAAAAGATGGAGACGCTGTCAATGCAGGATTAAACCCTCAAACAGACTACACAGATATCATAAACTACGTGAAATTGAATTCTCATGATTTTGATTTATATACTCAAGATTCAATTATGGATTTGAGTCTTGGTCGTGTAATGATACAGCGAAACACGCAAGGTAGTTTTGACCTTAGTTATGAAGTTCAAACTTCTGAGGATTTATCCACATGGTCGACCCATTCTAGCCCAAGCGTAGCCATTGAACCGGTCGGTAATAAGGAATTCATCCGAATAAGCGTCGAATAATTGCTATTGTTAGTCGATTAGTTAACTCAACTCATTCACGCTTATAGCCGACTTTAAAGCCCCTCATTTTTTAATGGTGGGCTTTTTTGTATTTGGTCGCCAAGTATTTTCTGCTAGATCTTTTGAACAGCAATGAAACCTCGAACAATAACCCCACTGTTTTTAGTCCTTACTTGGATGCTTACCTGCACTGCTGCTAGCAATTTATGCGCAGATCAAGCCGCAAGCATTAAGCCGCAAAAAATTCCACCTAATATTGTGCTCATTATTACCGATGATCAAGGCTACGGAGATCTTGGTTTTACTGGAAACTCGGTGATTCAGACTCCTGCAATCGACCAATTACGCAGACAAAGCGTANTGCTGGATAATTTTCATGTAGATCCGACCTGCGCGCCAACNAGAGCTGCATTACTAACGGGTCGNTACTCNAATAGGACNGGNGTGTGGCATACNATAAAGGGNCGNAGTATGNTGCGCGAGCGCGAGATCACNCTTGCNGANATTCTNACTGAGAATGGCTATGCGACNGGATTGTTNGGNAAATGGCACTTAGGAGACTGCTATCCGTACCGCCCACAAGATCGGGGATTTACTCATAGTGTGTATCACCCAGCTGGAGGNGTCGGGCAGGCNCCCGACTATTGGGGNAATGATTACTTTGACGACACCTACTTAGTTAATGGCAAGTTCCAACGTTTTGAGGGATTTTGTACCGATATTTGGTTTGGGGAAGGCATCAAATTTATCGAGAAACAAGTCCGTAAAGAGCAACCGTTCTTCGCTTATATATCAACCAATGCGCCGCACAGTCCATTTTNCTGCCCAGAAGAATTTACNCGCCCATATGAGGGCGTGCCAGATGTCTCTCGCACCGAGTTTTACGGTATGGTGACCAATATCGACAGTAACATAGCAAAGCTTATGGAGCGATTCGATGCGCTAGGGGTTACTGAGGACACAATACTAATTTTTATGACGGATAATGGCACCGCAGGCGGCCTTTGGCAGGGTCGCGGCTATGATGGTGGTATGCGTGGTAGAAAGAACTCCGCGTATGAGGGCGGTCACCGCGTGCCTTGCCTNATACGCTGGCCGGGTGGAAATATTCAAGCAGGCGCTGCNGTAGAAAAGTTANCCGCGCACTTTGACCTGCTACCNACTTTAATCGATCTACTCGATCTTGAAGCGCCATCGGTTGATTTCGATGGCACCAGTCTGCGTGANTTANTGTATCCAAGCCAATCGGCATGGAAAGAACGCACACTAGTAGTCGAGTCTCAGCGNGTCGTAGATCCNATTAAGTGGAGAAAGTGCGCTGTGATGGATGAGCGCTGGCGCTTAATTAATGGGCAAGAGTTGTATGATCGGACTGTAGACCCAAAACAGGCGACGGATGTGGCTGCAAAGTATCCTAATGTGGTTGGTGACTTGCGCACAGCGTATGAGGCATANTGGGCAGATGTATCTCGCGAGCATNTACTTACGAGCTCTATCGTGGTCGGATCCGATCTTGCCCCTATTGTTGCGCTCTCCTCGCATGACTGGTTACTCGAACAGCAAACCCCGTGGAATCAGCCACACATTAAAAATGGAGAGCATGCGCATAAGGCGCATTGGGCGATCGATGTGGAGCAGGCTGGTATGTATGAGCTATCGCTGCGCCGCTGGCCAGTAGAAGCAGATAAGGGTATCAATGATGGCACTTACGGAAGGGNATTTAACTTTTCGCAGGCAAGCGTCCGAATTGGTGCCAACGATATGCTGCAAGCCATCCCAAAAGGCGCGAAAGAAGTGACTTTTACCGTGCACTTAGAAAAAGGACCTACAGAACTGGCTCCGATATTTATTGGATCTGATTTCGAGGCGACCCCGTACTACGTATATGTGACACATCAACCGTTTGAAAATTGGCAAACTCCAGAAGGAATGGGTATCCCCATTTATAATCCAAATTATGGGAGCGCTCCACCCCAGCTTAAGAAATAGTAGTTTCCATACGGAAGATTCTAAATGGCTAATCGTATACAATTTATATTAGTAGTATTTTTTGGGGCTATAGCTTGGATGTCCCAACTATATGCCGAGCCCACAATTGCACCGTTAGAACGTTCAATCGATCGTCCAAACATTGTCTTTATTTTAATGGATGATTTGGGCAAGGAGTGGATCGGCTGTTATGGCGCGGAAAATATCCATACGCCGAATATTGATGGGTTAGCAGAAAGCGGAATGAAGTTTCAGAATGCGTACTCTATGCCGCAGTGCACGCCCTCAAGAGTTTGTTTTATGACAGGGCAGTATCCATTTCGTAACGGCTGGGTGAATCATTGGGATGTGCCGCGATGGGGGCTTGGGTATTTTGATTGGAAAAAAAATCCGAGCATTGCGCGCGTACTACAATCTGCTGGATACCGCACTGCTGCAGCGGGAAAATGGCAGCTCAATGACTTTAGAGAGCACCCCGATGCGATGCAACGCCATGGCTTCGATGCTTACTGCATGTGGACTGGGGGTGAGACCGACCCGAGCAAGCCCAGTCACACGATAAGAAGCGACCAGCGCTACTGGGATCCTTACATACACACTGCGCAAGGAAGCCGTAGCTATCCAGGCGAGTTTGGTCCCGATATTTATAATCGTTTTTTGGTCGATTTTATAAGGGATAATAAAGAGCAGCCCTTCTTTATTTATTACCCCATGACCTTGCCGCATACCCCCTTTACGACCACACCTTTAGAACCCAATGCTCAAGGACGGTTAGGTAAACACAAGGCAATGGTGCGTTATATCGACCACTTGATTGGTCAGTTGGTCACACAGCTAGAAGATTTGGAGCTTCGAGATAACACCCTGATAATTGTGACCTCTGATAATGGTACGGTTCGCTCCTTAACTAATACTTTAAATGGACGAGAGGTACGTGGAGGAAAAACTAAGACCACAGAAAATGGGGTGAACGCCCCCTTCATTGTTAATTGCCCGAACCTAATACCTGCTCGTCAGACCAGTGGTGCACTAATTGATTTTACTGATTTGCTGCCAACTTTTGCAGATTTTGCAGGCGCCTCTATCGAGCCATCCTTCACGTATGATGGCGTTTCCCTAAAAGCTGTCTTTACTGGAGAAGCAGAAAAATCGTCACGAGATTTTATTCTTGCGATGGGTAGTGGTCCAGGAGTCGCCACGACTGCGGGTATCGAGAACGAGTATTATTTTCGAGATCGTGTAGTGCGCGGCGCTCGCTATAAGTTATTTGTAGGTTCAGACCGGCAACCAGAACAATTGATTGATCTATTGGTGGATCCATCTGAATCCATCAACCAACTCACAAGCAGCGAGCTAGCTAGCGTGGTCGGTCGACTTATGGGTGAGATCGACAAGCAACCAAAAAAAGATCAAGACCCCATCTACCGATTGATAAATGACTACCCTTATTATAGGGGAGTTTCTAATGCGACTTTAGCGAATCCTAAACAGAGTCAAATACACAAAGTAGGGCACCCAAATTCCATCCCTAAATAAAGTGAACTAGGCTAATTTTTTGCTGAATGGTCTATCGTTCTACTGTGCGCTCACGGCTATTTCGAACTTCCCAGTAGCGTTTTATCATAGTTTGTAAACGCTCTGCATGTTTGGGGTCATTAACTAAATTAGTTGCTGCATTTTCGTAGGAGTTAACCGCTAAATTATATAGTCCCACAGCTGTGTAAGACTTGAGTAAATAATCAGTTTGCATGATTAACTTCCATTTACCCTGACGAAGCATGACTTGATAGGTACTCCCTGATTGTAACAATGTTTCTTTTCTTGGTTTATAATTCGACGTATCAAGGATGCTGCCGAGAAGATTGTGCGAATCCATCGCTTGATACTCGTTTAATTTTACCTGTGTTACAGATGCAATTGTAGCAAGTATATCTGTACCGTTAACAAGGGTATCATTGCGGCTGCCTGCCTGCACAACATTTGGCCATGTGACAATTAAGGGTACTAGGTGCCCGCCTTCTTCTGCCATGTTTTTTGTGCCTGTGATGTGCCCGCCATTCGAAGTATGACCTGCTAGTTGAGCCTCCTTGTCGTAGAGTCCGCCATTATCAGAGGTAAATATAATTAGGGTATTTTTATACTCTTCTGTCGATTTTAACGCAGCGACAATTTTTTGTACTTCCCAGTCGACGACACGATTCATATCCGTGTGCGCTGTGGGCGTCGTCCCTCTTATTGCCGTGCCTTCAAGATGCTCTGGTGGGGTGTGCGGAATGTGCACAGCAGGAGACCAGTAGCACAAGAAGAAGGGTTCTTTCTGTCGCGCTGCGCTTTCAATAAAGGCGACTGCTTTGTTAGCTAAGACTTGGTTGATACGATAGCTATCCCACTGGGAATCTCCAGGACCCGGTCCTTTATCGCTCACGAATATAGGGTCTAAAGCACTACTTTTATTGTAATGGATGATTTTGGACTGCGTGCTTAGCGGCGCCCATTTACCATTTTCAAAGGCTAAATAAACCGGACCTTGGACTCCAGTCGGTAAGGTATAATCATAGTCAAATCCTAGACCTTGCGGACCATTCGCGATCCATTTTCGCATATCTACATCAAGTGGAACGTCGCCGCGGTCATTACCTCGATAGATGTCACGACTGCCTTTTACATAGAAGTCACCGCCGAGATGCCATTTGCCAATAAAGCCAGTCGTATACCCTCCTTTTTTTGCAATTGTACCCAAAGTGGCGTCTTTTGAGGTAATGGCGCTAGGGCGGAATGTCCCCCATACGCCCCATGGTGCATAGCTGCGAAAGTTATAATTTCCTGTCATCACTGCGTAGCGACTCGGCGAGCAAAGAGATGTTGGGGAGTGGGCATCAGTAAACCACATCCCTGCATCTGCAAGCGCATCAATTGTTGGAGTGGGTGCAAGCGGTGCACGACCCGTGTGCTCGGAGTGGTGTCGACCAATATCTCCCAACCCAACATCATCAGCCATAATAAGTACGATGTTTGGCCTTTTTGTGGTAGCAAGCAGTGCACTTACTGCGAACCCCAGCGTAAGCGAGAATTGTATTAATCTGCGCATATTCAAATAAATAGTTCCATTTTTTAGAGGTTTAGGCCTGGATGGTTTTACCGCGTCGGCGTTCGAGTGCATCTCGGATCTCTTGCATCTTATCTCGAGTGAGCGGGTAGTGTTTTAGAAGAAAAAGGCAGATCACAAGGGCAAATATTTGTGGCAAAGTGTACAGTAATCGCATGCGTTCCATCGTACCTGGTTGCTGTTGCTGCATAACAGCTTGGCGCTCTAAGTTATCGGTATACATGCCAAGAGATATAGGCTCTTTGCCCTCTAAATCGTATGTATCCGAACCGGCGAGTAGCTTGTATTCAGCTTGCGCTTGCAAGGAGATGGCAGCTCTACTTTCTGCCGGTAGCTGACTGTCAAATTGGATGATATACTGCAGTACGAATCCAGAGATTGCGATGGCTAAGGTCATGGCTATTTTATTACACCAATTAGTAATCGCAGCAATTAGCCCCTCACTACGACTACCCGTATTGTATTCGACCCAATCGCAAATATCGGCGCGCATAGAGAGAATAAGGACCCAGAAACCACACTCACCGATCGCGACTAATGGTTTCATGCTTAGAGAAAGCCAGGGACGACCTGGTATTGTGGTAAAATAGATACCAATAAAAGCGACAATCAAAGTACTCACCGAAGCCATCATAATTACGTGTTTATCGAACTTTTTCGTGATTTTACTAATGGCAGCGGCTGCGGCTAGAGCGAAGAAAAGACGGAGGGTCCCATCAATGCCTCCAAGGCTGGCTCCCTTGAGCATATCTCCTTCGTAAATATAATAGACATTAACAAAGTAGGTAAGATTTGCGGTCGCCATAATTGCGAATAAGTACGTTCCTATGACACCGACCACGATGAGTAATGGTTTGTTTTTAAGGACTGCTAGCAGTGCATCTTTAAAACTATCCGAACCTTTTTTAACTGCGATTTCCTTGTAGCGCTCGACATTAAAAATAGCGGGTAGTATGCCTGCGCAGATAATAATAAGCGCGATGACCCAGCTCACCGCTCGTACGCCGCCTGTCTCGCCACCAACCCATGCTAAGGTTCCTAACCATGCAGCTAGTGGAAAAACCCAGACAATTCCCAAATTAAATAGCTCTTGTACGTACTTACGTACAACAAATATTTTGCTGCGTTCATCGTAATCTGCAGTTAACTCTGCCCCTAGTGCTTCGTAGGGAACAGAAAAGATCGAGTAGACCGAGTAAAAGAGCATTAGTGCGGCAAATAAATAAATGGTGATCGCTCCAGTGGACCAAGATTCTGGTACCATCCAAATAAGCGGGAAGAGCAGGCCAGTAAGAATAGCGCCGACAAAAATGAAAGGCTTACGTCGGCCAAGGGGACTGGTGCAAGCGTCTGAAATACGTCCTACCAAAGGATCGGTAAAAGCATCCCAGCAGCGCGCCGCAGCAAGTGCTAGTCCGACGACCGAGGCGCCGATGCCTAAGAAATCGACAAAGAACGGGGTAATAAAAATCCAGACCAGACAGACGTTGGCATAGTGATCCGAGACGACTCCCATAGAGTAGGCGATTTTTTGCCGAAGTGGCACTCGGTCGTCTCGAGCTAAATTTTGCTCATAGAGGGATGAATCCATAGTCTATTCGTATGCTTGATGGGGGTCACGATGCAGGATGAGATAAGCTACTTACTCGATGACCAGAGGCTGGAGATTGTTAGCATTTTTTTTGAGGCGATCGTGTAGTGATTTATAAAAATTAAGCCGTTCCTTTTGATAGTCTCCAGCTTGCAGCATATAACAAGCTTGGTTCTTGGCGTTCCATTCGTTCCAAAGCGTTGCTAGTTCTTTGCGTAGTTGTGGCCGTTTATCTATAAGATTGGTGCTCTCATAAGGGTCATTGGCCATATCATAGAGTTCAGGTTGTTGTACACCGTGACTGTCAAAAAGTAATTTCGCCTCAGGGGTACGAACGCACCAACTACTACCATTATTCGCGCGCCAAAACAGCGCTGCATGCGGGGCTATTGTTATTTTTTGGTTCACATAGGGCTCAAGGTTAACTCCATCTAGCGGCTTGCCGGAAGAATCTCCCTTAGCTAGCGCGACTGCTGTGGCAGTCAAGTCGAGCGCAGAAACTGGGTACTTGTAGGTTGTGCCTTGCGGAAAGCCTCGTGGCCAGTGGGCAATAAATGGGACGTGACTGCCTCCTTCGCGCATACTGCCCTTGCCATTTAGGTAGGGTGAGTTGTCCGCCCAAGTTTCAGATTCATAGCCCGGCTTAGCAGCCACTCCACCGTTGTCCGATAAAAAAAACAGGAGCGTGTTTTCCAGCTGTCCTTTAGCCTCAAGAGCAGTGATGATTAATCCTATGCCTTGATCCATTGAATCAATCATGGCAAGGTAAGTAGCGCGCATGAGCTCTTCTCCGCGAAGGCGGTATTTTTCAATTAAGTCCTTCGGCGCGTGCAAGGGTCCGTGAGGTGCATTATACGCTAGGTAAAGACAGAAGGGCTGATCGCTTTTTTTTATGAAGCGGGCGGCATCTTTACTTAGTGCAGTGGTTAAGTACTCGTCAAACTCAGCGCTGGTTGTGTTGCGCAGCAATGGTAGCGTTCCACCCTCGTTATGACTGTAGTGGGGTTGCCCATTAGGTAGAAGTAAATTAGGGTGCGAGTTGACCATAAAGGGGAAGTAATCATGCCCGCCAGAAAGAAAGCCGTAGAAGTAATCAAATCCGCGGTTATTTGGATGATACGGTTCAGAGGCCCCGAGGTGCCATTTGCCAATGATACCAGTATGGTATCCTGCTGACTTAAGACGCTGGGCAAAGGTCTTTTCGTCTAAGGGTAGTCCTTGGTGTAGATCGTAGGGTGAGTAGCTTAGATTAATCTCCATCCCAAAGCGTGCTTGGTAGCGCCCTGTTAGTAAGCCTGCCCTGGAGGGTCCACAGTAGGGGTGGGTGACGTATCCGTTGGAGAAAATAACACCATTACTGGCTAAGCGATCTAGGTTAGGAGTATCGACAATAGATGATCCGGTGAATCCGGTATCTGCGTATCCTAGATCATCAGCTACGATAAATAAAAAATTCGGACGAGCTTCTAGAGCGTAGGAGGAAAGCAATATGTACAATAAAATAAATAAGGGATACATTTTCAGGGTAGCATTTTGAAACATCAGAACATCAGTAATTTCTGATAATTATTTTAATGGTCCTAATTCCATTAGACGTATCACGGCATGTGATACAATTGTTTGTGAATGAGGTAATTTAAGAGAAAGTAAATTATCGTTTTGTAGGTATTGTATAGGGACGTCTACGTCGACATACTCGAAGAAGTTTTCGATATTTTTATACTCGTTTAGATCGATTTTGAAATTATATCGATTCAAAGTGCCATGCAGTGTTCCTTCTGGTCCATTAAAGTCCTGTAGTCCAAGACGTAGTGTGGCATACTTAAGTTGTTTTTTATTAATATTTGCTATGTTAATCTGTAACTTTGGATTACTGCTAAGTTGGAGTACAGTTTGATCACCATAGTAAGAGTTTTGTACTACTTTTTCGCTAGTTTTTTCAGGATTTAACGTTTGTATCTCTATAACTGCAGTCTCACTGTTTGGCAGGGTTAAAGGCTCTTTGGGCTCTAAAGAACCGCGAGCTAATTGAAAGCTTCCATTGCGATAGGTAGGATGCCTGTACTGAATAGATACGATTTCATTTTCATCAGATAATAACAATTCTGGCTTTAAATGTAGGATCCCGCCCGTTTGATTGTTAACTGCTATGTATATAGTATTACCCTGCTTCCAAGCGAGCTGGTGTGCTTTTGGGTGTATCTGATTTGTCTGTAAATATTGACCACCTACGCCTTCCCATAAGTCTAGAAAGTATGCATTTTTAGTGAGCTCAAAATCTCCTTCTTCATTTTGTCTCACAAGTGCGAAACCGGACTCTGGCTCCCAATGCATGTAACCTAAAAGAAAGGGTACAGTCATCGCAAAATCTGCCGGTCGTTGCATGAATTGAATCATAAAACTACTATAGTTACAGACCCGTAACCAGTAGTCTATCTCCCTAGTTCCGCCTGCTAGAGTACCATATTCTGTAACTAAAAGTGGCTTTATATTATCGGTGTTACGCATGTGCGCTTGGAGCAAGTCGAGGACGCAATCAAGACGACCTTGAAGCCAATCTTCATAGCTCCCGTCTTCACTTTTTGTACGTGCATCAAAACTAGATGTGACGCCTTTATCGTAAAAATGGTGGGAATAAAAATCCAAATTATTACGAGTTACTTGCATGAACTTTTTGTGATTTTTCCAGACCTTAAAAGCAGGCCTGCCCATCTCCATCCTTGGCCATGCAGAAGCAGGTCCTCCAACTTTAATTGCTGGGTCGACCTTTTTGATAGCTTGGGAGACCTTATTGTGAAAATCGCCCAACAGTGACCAGCTTGAATAATCACTACTAGCATGGTAGGTCCATTCATGAGTTATATCCGATTCGTTTTTTACCTCCCAATAGTTTGCGCTTCGACCACTGTCTTGAATCTCATCGTTGATATAGGCAGCGGCTAATTCAGCTGCTGCCTCAAATGCAGTAACCTTTGGTGTTCCAAGGACGTTTTTTTCTCCAGAGATATTAGCAGCCATGAAGCTTGGCCAAATGTTGAAGCACTGTGCAAATTCTAGGGTTGGATCTACGTCTTCGTAGTGATCAAAAACGCGTAAATCAAAAATTGATAAATCTGCAAATCCAGGCCGCTCGCGATCTTCTCGTAATTTTGGTTCGGTGTATGCTCCATGGCGAGTTTCCAACTCATAAGCGAGTTTTACCATTTGTCTTCCTGCAAAGAAGCCCTTCTTTGCGAAGTAGTCTTCCATATTAGAGCGATCACGTCCTGGAGAAAAGTATAGCCTAAAGAAGCGCTCTTTAGGGAGTGTGATGACTCCATCGAAGGAAATTATTTTTTTCGGATCGACTATAATGGATGCGTACAAGGGCGGTTGTGACCCTTCAGCTAAGCTAAAGGAGCTAGCATCGAACGTGGAATTAATTCCTTCTAAAGAAACTAAGCGAATACCAGTAATTACCGCTTCCCCTTCAAGTATAATTGTTTGATTTTGGGCTATCCAATCGGCATATAGATTTCCAGGTATTTGTATACGAAGATAAGTTTGTTGCTGTGGGTTGGTATATATATCTCCGCCAGCGACTTTGTATGCTATTGATTTTATTCCATCTAATTGCTCCCCTTGTATTTCTAGGTAGGAAAATTTTCGTACCTGTGGTGCCAGTACAGAAGCTATTGTAATCGGGGTCTTACCTTTAATGTTTTTACGTCCCGAGTAAATTTCAACTTCTGTTAGAATTGATTCTCTTGAGTTTGCTTGTGTCCTAGTTTTAGCATCAAATTTTTGTACGACATCTGACCATAACTGATCATGTAAATCACGTTCTCTTTCGATATCAGTGTTCGCTATACAAGTGTAGGATGCGGTTACTAGACTAAAAATAATAAGGCTGCACCTAGCGTGACTACAGATAGCACTTTTAAGATTAATTTTTATAGGATGCATTATCGATCAACTCTAAGAGTCATAGTAGCCGCTTTTTCTGAGCTAAAATTAGTTGAATTTTTGCCCGCCGCGACAGGTTGCTGATGATTCCACACGTCCGCAGAAATTGTAACGGTGCCTGATTTATGGCCTTTAACGATACCAAACTTGTCTACTGTTGCAATGGTTGGATCACTACTGCTCCAGATTATGTTCGATTGAGTAGCATCCGCTGGATCTATAAGGGTAGTTAAGTACATGGAATCGTTCGCTTTTATATAGTTTTTTGGAGCCTTAATATTAATTTTTTCTACAGCGATGTATTTACTGCGCCCAGTCAGAATTTCTCCTAGTCGTAGATAAGCCTGTGTTTGTTCTTTTGTTAAGTTGCTAATATTGTATCCTGAGTGTTTTTGGATTCCGGATCCAATATTAGCGGTTGAATTATAGTCGTCTCTAAGTTCGAAGGGATCAGTGCGAAGATCGAAAAAACGACCTTCAGGAAAATGACGATTGGGGGCATAGAGTTTATAATTTAATTCTTGGATATATTCGATGCGCTTAGAGTTGTCTGACATTGGGCGGTTGGCATTATACCAAGTATATATGTAATTTCTGTGTGGTAGCGCAATTGCTGGATTCTTGGCAGTAGCTTGTGGCCAGAAGCTGATTCCATCTAACTTTGTAGGGTTGGGTAGTTCAATGTTTGCCGCTTCGCAGAGCGTCGGTAAGAGGTCTGTTACATTGATCAATCCTGAGTATTGCGTATCTTTGTTTATGACGCTTGGCCAAGACAAGATAAGTGGCACTTGCATGCCGTTCGTGCGGCACTGTCCTTTACCGCCAATAAACTCAGTGCCGTCACTTAAAGTGTAGGAAAAACAAGCTTTCGTGCCGTTGTCTCCCATGATAACGATTAGTGTATTTTCTCTTAAGTTGTGAACTTCAAGTTTCTTAATGATGCGACCTATCATCTTATCCATATAACGAATCATATCTGGATAATAGCGCCGATCATCACCCTTAAATACCCCGTACTGATTTTCTGCGGGCACTCCAGTATGCGTCATGACCGAGAATGAATCATAAGAATTTCTAGGGATCGTGTCCGGGGTTGGTGTGTGTTCGTCATGAACGAGCAGCATAGGGTAGTAGAGAAAAAAGGGCCGCTCTTTATTTTCTTGTATAAAATTAAGTGCGAATTGGTTGGCTAAGTCAGGGCCATAATAGCGGCGACCGGTTAGAGGATCTAAGTCTTTATTATACCATCGAATTTTGCCGTTAATGACAAAATTTGGATCAATGTGACGAGCTCCTTCATAAAGTAAGTCAAAGCAATGTACGTAATCCCAACCAAACTGCTCTACGTATAGTTGCCCAGGAATCTCTGCGGTACCACGTGACTGCTTCCATTTTCCAGCAATTCCAGTTACGTAACCAGCTTTTTTAAAGATGTCACCAAATGTAATTTGTGATGCATGCAAAGCCTTAGCTTGAATGAAATTTCGACTATTATTCATCCCAGTCATTAGGGCGACTCGAGTGGGTTCACAGATCGGGTACGCGAAGGCGTTGTTAGCCAGTATTCCTTCGCTGGCGACTCGGTCAATTTCTGGTGTCGCTACAGCAACTGACTCGAAGAATTTTTTTCCGCTATCGTCGAATTGTGTGGAATTTAGATGGGTTGCTCCATAGGCGGAGACGCCGTAATGAGAGAGGTCATCAATCAGAATAAACACCACATTTGGTTTATTGGAAGCGAGGCTTGTGATGACCGGTATAAATCCGCACAGCAATATGAAAAATCTGCTAAGCCTAGAAATTAAAAAACACATCATAAAGATCCGTCTACTGGATTAAGCCTATTGGCATTTTGCGTGGAAACTAATGAGGCTTCAATGCTAGGAATTACTGTAGCACTAGCTAAAATATTAATATCAATCGAGTCGCTATCGAGCCCTACAGAACGAGCTTTAACGGATATTTTTTCTGCATTTTTACTAGCTCTTACTAATAGCTGTGCATAGCCATTAAAAAGCTGCCTATGAGGGACTTTGTCTGATTCGTGACTTGTAGGGTTTCCATTACCAACACCTAGAAGTTCAGTATCTTTTTGAAGCTCAAAATCTACTTTCATTTCAGCAGTTGGTACAAAGCGACCTTCTGCATCCTCCGCAGTGACTGTAATAATAGCTACTGTATCGCCACCAATTTCTTGTGAGCAGTGAGCATTGGTAAGTTGGAGCTTTGTTGCCTTGCTTGTTGTTTCAAGCTTAGTTCGAATTATCTCCTTACTAGTATCGTCGTAGCCTACTGCTTCTATTACTCCAGGGTTAAATGGTACCACCCATTGAAGTTTTTTATATTTTTCGCGACATAGCTTTCCTTGCGATTCGCCATTTAACCACAGCTCTACTTTAGCACAGTTTGTGTATGCCCAAACATCGACACCTGTGCCTACTTTTTCGCTTAGGTTCCAATGTGGTAGTAGATGTAGAACAGGCTTATTTGTCCATTCTGCTTGATAGTAATAGTAACTATCTTTTGGGAATCCACATAGATCCATTATGCCATACCTTGTAACTACTGCAGGCCATGAGAAAGGATAGGTCTCCCCTCGATAATCAAATCCTGCCCACAGAAATGTACCACCAATATAATCACGAGTGGCACAATCTTCCCAAGTATGTTCTATGGATCGTCCCCATGGGGTCAAAGTTTCCGCATATGCGGTGACTTTTTCCGCTCGTTTTGGATTCAGGTAGACTGGAGGGTCAGCCCCAATTGCTTCAGGGTGTGGGCGTAGTGGTGCTTGTTCAAAATACTCTTCACCGTATAATCCACGAGTTGAAGCGGATCCTCCACTCTCACTGGCGAGTAATGGCCAACCTGGAAAGGATTCTTTAAATTCATCGTAACGCTGCGCTTCGGCTGTCAGTTTCCCACTAGCGTTGTGACGCATCGTGTAATTTGCGCCAAATACATCGACGCGTAGATCATGCTCCTCAAAGTTTTTTGCTATTTTGTTAAAGTCGCAATTTGCAGAATAAATACACGGACGCGTTGGGTCTAATCGATGCGCTAAGTTTTGCATGCGATTCAATAGTTTCGGACCAGTGGCATCTTCTTGAATAAGCATTTCTTCGTTGCCTAAAGACCAAAGGCAAACGCAAGGGTGATTTCTATCGCGCACAATAAGCGTGCGCCATTGTTCTAGTAGCTCGGGAGCTGTGCCCGGTAGGCGTGACTCATCGATTACTAAAAAACCCATACGATCGCAAAGGTCGAGTAGGTGAGGTGACGGAGGGTTGTGGGCTGTGCGTATCGCATTACAGCCCATTGCTTTGAGTTGCTGGAGGCGCCAACTGTCTATAGTAGAATTAACCGCAACGCCGACGCCCGCATGATCTTGATGATTACATACGCCTTTGAGCTTCAATTGCTCGCCGTTTAACTTGAATCCTTTATCTGCATCAAACTCTATCAAGCGTATACCAAAGTGAGTGGTGTATTGATCAGTCAGCTCATTATTGAAGCGGACTTCTGTCTCCAATCGATATATTGATGGGGAAGAAGGGCTCCATAAAAGTGGATTATTAAGCTCTAAATTAACCTCTGCTGTCTCTTTATTTTCCGCGTCTACATTAAGCGAATGATCCATCTGCAGTAATGGTTTATCGCCTTCATTAGAAAATATTTTAAATACTACAGTAACTGCGCTCCAATGATTATACGTATTAAAGACCTCTGCGCGTAACAATAATTCTACTTTATTTAGGTCTCGCTGATCATGGAAATGGCAGCGCACTTGAGTTCCGCAGTAGGGCACATAGACGCAATTAGTAGCTATTAGTCGAACATCGCGGTAGATGCCGCCGCCCTCATACGACCATAGTTCAAATTCTCTGGCATCGCAGCGAACCGCGACCACGTTCGGCACATTCGCATCGCAAAGCTCAGTGATATCGAGAGTGAAACTGGTGTAGCCTGATAGATGCCGCCCAGCTAAATGGCCATTTACCCATATTGTTGCATCTCGGTAAATGCCATCAAATTCAAGGTGAATACGCTGCTTGCTAGCTTCTTTGGGAATTTCAAACGTTTTGCGATACCAGCCTACATCAGTCGGCAGTGAGCCATGCACAGCATTCGCGGATGCCTGAAATTCGCCTTCAATTACGAAATCATGAGGTAGGTTTATGTCGCGCCATGCTTCATCTGGATAGCCCAAGCGCGCGACCCCATGGTTTCCTGCCTTTAACCACTCGGCTCGCTTAAAACGATTAGCATGAATGGCTTGATGGTTAGTGCTGTCTAGCTCACCTCGATGAAACTTCCAACCTTGGTTAAATTCATAAGTGGTACGCATAGAATTACTGATGTCTTTTAAAAGATTCTACAAGTGGAGTTTATTAATTATTTGATAAGTTACTCTGATTATTTTTAGAGATTTCTAATACAACTCCGCTGCACGTGCCGTAACGTCCGCCTTGGTATGCGCAAAACAGATGGGTGGGGACGCCTTCAGAGTTAATCAGTAACTGCGGTCGTTCGAATCGCCCTTCACGATCCAGTCCAGGCAATGTCTCGTCGAAGTAAGTTCCAGCATCTTTGTAAGCAACCTGCGGATTTTGCCAAATAAGGCCATCGCTGGATTCCATATACAGCCCATACTCGTGGTTATAAAAACCCATGTCACGCATGATTATTTTATATGGTGCGCAATCCTTCGGTTCGAACCATGTGTACGCGTCCTCACATTGGACGCGTTCACCGATATTGGAGAAGTCTATGATCGGATTTGCCGAATGCTTTTTGTAAGGGCCTTCAATTGATTTGGCGATAGCGAGCCCGTATTTACGGTTGCCGTTAAATCGCCGCCCAGTGTCCCAATCCCAACCTTTATAGTAGAGCCAATATTCGCCATTAGGATTTTGTAATAGCGATGGGTTGCTAACGACGGCATCGTCCCAATCGCCATCGCTGCCAACATTAATAACAGGTTCATCTCCAACGCGTCGCCAAGGTCCATTTATATTATCGGCAATGGCTAACCCGATGCGTTTGGTGTAGACTAATTGATTGAAGTATTTTTCGTACTCTGCAGTAGATAAATTGGGTAGCTCATTTTGCTCGATATCTAGTTTCGAGCCATCTGCTCCCATGTAGAAAAGAGCATACTTGTCGCCGACCTTTTGCACAGTCGGATTGTGGATTGCCCATGAGTCCCAAGCATTTGCACCGCTGCCTTTGAGAACGACTCCTAAATCTTCGTAGGGGCCTTCCGGAAGATCAGCAACCGCATGGGCCACTTCGCAGGCACTTACCCAACCAGAAAATGTATACTCGTTTCGCCAACGTGAGTAAAAAACATGAATGCGCCCGTCGGGTCCGTAGATAGGCGAACAGCACCAAACATGATAGCCTTCTACTTCAAGAATTCGCCCCAGTGGTTTGAGTTTTTGCTCGAAGTTCGAAGTGCTTACTTCAGAGGTGATGGGACGTAGCTTCTGTAAATTAATGAGCGACTTATTGCTAACTGTAGAGTCCATGAAAAAAAGGTAAACTTTATACGAGTAATGTTATGCTCCTTAAAACTGTCAAGGTTTAGGCATTTTGCTGAGCATTATGGTGTTTAATGGGCTTGAATCATAACAGGATTAAGCGACATTTAAATATTAATGATAAGAATTAGTGATATAGCTAAAGAGTTAGGGCTTTCGAGGGTTACAGTCTCGGCTATTTTAAATGGACGACACCAGAAAATAGGTATTTCCGAAAAGACCGCGCAAAGGGTTCGTTCGAGTGCAAAGGCTATGGGTTATCTACCCAATCAGAATGCATTGAGTATGAAGAGAGGTCGAAGCATGACTATTGGTATGCTGAGTAGTGCGCTATCGGAGGAGTGGGGTGCTAAAATTCTCGTTGGTGCATTAAGTGCGATAAAGAACACGCCTTATTCACTGCGCGTTGAGTCAGTACAGGGAGCAGCAGAAGAGCGCGGTGCCCTAGAGCGCCTCTTGGGGTCACGAATTGAAGGGTTGTTGTGCTGCAATATAAATCCAACTGCCGAGATGAACGATTTTTTCAAGCTAGCAACAGAGCGCTACAAAGTTGCCGTAGTCAGTACGAATTGTTCCTTCGACTTTGATCACATGCGGGTCGAATCCGACGGTATGGGAGCAGTAGCCTCTCTAATGGAACATTTGGTCCGTCATGGTCATCGTCGAATAGTTCACATTGGTGGAGATGAAGGGTCAGAAGTGAGTCGTGAGCGAGTCCAAGCGTTTTTAAGCAGTGTTCAATCGTACCAACTAGACCCTAAACTCTGCGCTGTCTATTACAGTCATTGGCAGATAGATAGGGCTCGTACTCTCGCGCGGGACTTACTGCAATCCGCTCAGCGACCAACAGCAGTGGTGTGCGCTAATGATTCGATCGCCGCCTGCACGTTACAGATCGCGCAGGAACTTAAGATTAAGGTGCCACAAGACTTGTCGGTAGTCGGTATGACAAATGAGCGTTTCTGTCACTTAACCACTCCTCAAATTACGACTGTTGATATTCCCGAAGAGCAAATTGGCCGTGCTGCTGTGCAAGCTTTACTTGAGTCGATAGAGGCGAAGGAGAATGAAGTGAGTACAATAGTTCAGCGCCTGCCCTGTACTTTAGAAGTTAGGGGCTCCAGTGGAGTCGCGCTGAGGAATGCTTAGAGTTTTTCTCTTCAGCAATGCTCTAATCAACTTTTTCTAATCGCCACTCGTGAGGCTTGGGTTGATTAATCCGCCAGATCTCTCGCATCCAATGAGCTTCCTCCTGCTTGTAAGCCTCCTTGTGGGCAATATTTTCTAGGTAAATATCTACCTGTTGCTTAAAGTAGTTGAACCAAGGTTGCTGCTTTATCGATTCTAGATAATTGAAGAGCGCAGTCGCTACTTTATCTGTATCTGATTCGTCGATACTAACGGGTGTTTTGCGCAATATTGAGTGTCGGACCATAGCAAGTGTACGCAGTTTTCCTGTGGCTGATAACTGTTTGTTGTGTGCTGCTTTAACTTGAAGAGCTTGCTGATATTGCGGTGTTGCTTGATTCGAGCTTAGCTCGATACCATTTTTTAGATCGCTTGATCGATATTGGCCAACCTGCACGCCATCGATAAACAGGGTATATAGACCCTCTGCTAGATTATCGACTGCGAGTACTTGACGATTGAGTTCGTGTTGGAAGGGTACCCAGTCTAGCGCTTTACTCTGAGCGCTGCCTACCGGGAATGGCAGCGTAGCCTCAGTTGCTGTAAAACTTAAAGAATTATCCTCATTCACCAAGCCGGCCGGGATCTCGCAATTAATTAAGTTCAGTATGCGCCCTCCGTCTTTTGCATCGAGATGTATAGCAGAAACATATTGGGGCATATTTTGTGCCTTTAAGAAGTAATAGGCCATGACAAGGTGACCAGGCAGTCCAGGATGCACGCGATCTTTACCGATAAGAGTACTTCTTGGATCATGGACCTGTATAGAGTAGTTGAGTACTGTCATAGGAGTATGAAAATCAACTACATAAGCTTTATTGTTAGTCGCAAGTACATCTATATAATTCGAAAATTTACCGAGTAGATCATTTTTTCCATAGAGGTTGGCCTTCTCAATCTGGGCAGTTTGATCGTATATGGATGGTTTAATTAATATAACCTCAGTGCCTTTTTGTTTTAATTCGAATACGATTTTTTCCATCGATTTAGTATAATTTTTAAAGGCGATGGATTTGCCGCTAAGCTTTTCAGATAAACTCTTACCGTCACTAAATATGTCATTATAGGCATCGTTCATGCCAAGCATCACAACAGCAATAGTAGCTCGCGTACTTTTGATATCTTCGTCGAGGCGAAGGATTAGTCTACCTGCGCTATCTCCAGCGATGCCTCGATTGTACACTTGAAATGGATTACTAGGGAAGCGCGTCGCATAAAAAAGGTAAATATCTGCGTGGAAGTGTCCTGCGTGTGATATGGAGTCACCTATGAAGGCGACTCTTTGCCTTGCCTTAAAAGAGGGAACTGCCCCTTGTAGTAGGGTATATGTAAAAATCAATAGAAGTAATTTAAGTGATAAAGTAGACTGACTCATAGTTCTAATCCTGTGCTTGATGTGGCTCTTGTTTATCCGTTATGTTTAAAATTATAATAACCATACTACTATGCATATTTCTTTACCCCTTATTTTAATTAAATTATCGTTTCTTTTTTTAATTGCGTCACTTGCAACTGCTAAGGTCAAGCTCCCAGCTATTTTTGGAGACCATATGGTGCTCCAGCGTGAGCAGTTTAACCCGGTTTGGGGACAAGCAGATCCAGGCGAACAAATTACTGTACGCATCAACGGACAGCGAGCTACAACTTACGCAGGAGTCGATGGTTATTGGAAGTTAAAGCTTAAGCCGATGCCAGCGGGTGGACCGTATGCTTTAGAAGTTTCTGGCTCCTCTACGCTACAGTATAATGATGTTATGATTGGCGAAGTATGGTTATGCTCCGGGCAGTCCAACATGCAGTGGTCTTTGAATCAGTCCGATGGTGGTGACTTGGAAGCTTTGTCAGCAAAAACCTCTCAATTGCGCATGATCTCCGTGCCTCATATTGGTTCGCAGCAAGCTCAGGACGATTTTAGAGGGCAGTGGGAGTATAGTGACTCTGGTGTAGCGAGTTCTTTTTCAGCGGTGGGCTATCATTTTGGCAGGCGCCTACAAGATGTCTTAGGAGTCACAGTAGGGCTAATAGATAATTCATGGGGTGGTTCATCCGCGGAGGCTTGGGTTCCGCGCGATGTTCTCGAAACTCACCCTCGTTATAAAGATCATTTAGACGAGTGGGATGAAAAAGCAGCTACGTATACAGATGCTATGCATGCTGAAATAACTGCACGACATGAAGCATGGAAGGCAAATGGACGTGTTGGTAAGGCCCCACCTTGGCCAAATGACTATCGTTTTGGCCAGCATCGTCCCGCTAATTTATATAATGGTGTGCTGCATCCCATAATCGGTTATGGTATGCGTGGAGTTATTTGGTACCAAGGCGAAAGTAATGCATCGCGAGCAGAAAATTATGCGCACTTATTTCCCTTAATGATTTCCACTTGGCGTGACCATTGGAAGCAAGGCGATTTCTCATTTTATTGGTCACAGTTAGCAGACTTTAATAACGAGCAAGAATTGCCGCAACAAGATAGTTGGTGGGCAAGCTTACGTAGTTCACAAACGAAAACATTAGATTTACCAAATACTGGGCAAGCGGTGATTATTGATATTGGCGAAGGGCGCGATATTCATCCACGCAACAAACGTATGGTTGCTGACCGCCTTGCTCGCCATGCACTTGCAAAAGATTATGGGTTTGATATAGCTTGCGAAAGTCCGCGTTTTGCTGAAGCACAGATGCGTGGCAGTGAAGTAGTAATACGTTTTAATCATGTCAGTGCTGGTGGTTTGTACGCCTTCGATGTTCCTGAGGTGATCGGTTTCGCTCTAGCTGGAGCAGATGGTCAATTTCACTGGGCTCAGGCGAAAATTGAGGGCATCGATAGAGTAGTGGTTTCGCACCCTGATTTACTAAGCCCAGTTGCGGTGCGTTATGCTTGGGCGGAAAACCCAGTGGTGAATCTGTACGATCGAAATGGGCTGCCAGTGACACCTTTCCATGCAGATTTGTAGCCCATAAAAGCAGCAGGTTAGGCTTTTTAATAGGTATTAGGACGATCTAAAATTGGAATAACGTGCATGTTACTTGAGTGGAGTACGAATATATCATACTTTTTGAGTAACACTTTAGCTTTTGTATCCTTTTTTAATGTATTATCTGATTCCACTTTTAACTTTTTGTATCATGCTTGCCTTACTGCATAAGCAGCTATTTCGCTCTTTTTTTGTACTGTATCCGTGCTTAATTTGCTTGTGTTCTTTGTCTTTGAAGGCACAGCCCAGCATCAATAATGATGCGTCGATACGCTGGTCTGATATGCAGTATCAAGCGAAACCGGATGGTTCATTAATGTATATAGTCACGCAATCGGGTTTGTTGATTGAAAATAGTTT
This sequence comes from Coraliomargarita sp., assembly GCA_002699365.1. Lineage (GTDB taxonomy): Bacteria > Verrucomicrobiota > Verrucomicrobiia > Opitutales > Coraliomargaritaceae. The sequence goes on from PAAN01000015.1 coordinate 24,014, forward strand.
ACTTTTTATTGAAGATTCTAAGGGTGGGCAACTAGCGAACTTATTGCCATGGGAAATGCGGCAGCAAGTAAGCAGTAAAGCGCTAAGCTTTTCGGAGCCTGTTCGTCTGGGTACATTTGAAGGGCATTATCGCTCTGAGGTAGCGCTCGCCGGGGAGCGTAATTTGGAATTTCAGATAGATTTTAACGTGCCCAATCACCGTATACTGCGACAAACTTTGCAGTTACCGCATCAGGAATTTATTGAAAAAGTTTTTTACGTCGATGGAAAGGAATATTATTTTAGTAAGCCAAATCAGAATCAGCGTCGTGAGGTCCTTGTTTCGCGTCGTCCTTTTATAAGTTTCAAGGCAAATAGTTCAGCTAGTAACGGCTTTGAAATCGTACCAGACAGTTCCACTTCGCTCGAGATAGAAGTGCTTTCTTCCCTTGATTGGAAGCAACATAGGTCTTACTGGATTAACTTATTTTGCAAGAATGGTAATCGCGTTCATTACACCATGCACCTTCCTCAGAAAATTGATGATAGTGCAGCGAATACTAGTTTAGATAAGCACAATCGATTGCGTAATGGGAGCTTTGAACTCGGCCGCGAAGAGTGGGGAGTAGTTTTCAATAAACGTGACGTAAGTTCGACGTGGTCACTTGTCGATGGAGAGGCTACCGATGGCGCGCACGCTCTTTGTGTGGAAATAAAACCGCAGGTTGCGGCTTACGAAACCCATTACAAAACAGCGACGATAGCTTCGGATTATTTTGAGGCGAAGCCGCTCGAGCGTTTAACGATTTCTGCGGATTTAAAAGCGGCGCGCAAAGGGCAAAAAATTAAGATGCAACTTCGTTATGTTCCTACTGCGCTTGTGCCGAATCGTGGTAGTAATTTAATTCAAAAGGTCATTACTTTGAGCGATGATTGGAAACGCTATTCATTTGAAGCAAGCTTGCCTCTGGCTGCTAAGAATGCATATGCAGTGGCATTTGAAATTGTAGGCACTACAGGGAGCGCTACAGTGTTTTTAGATGCAGTAGCAGTGCGCTCGCATGGAATTGCCGATTACCTGTCGCAGGCGCCAGTGGAGTCTCACAGCGACACGCTTCGCTATCATAGATTGTATGAACCAGGTGAGCCTTTTGATGTGCAGACTTTTTTGCGTAATGAGCAGCAAGAAAAAACAATTCAAACTGTGCGCCTGACGATTCGAGATGCTGCTGGCAGCGACTTACATAGGCAATTAAGAGAATCCGTACCAGTAGCAGCTAAGAGTAATTATCTAATAAATTGGAAATTACCCAATTTCTATAAACAAGGCATGTATCGCATTGGAATAGAGGTAGGAGCCTCTATTGATACTTTGCGTGATTCGCATGGGCTTTCATTGGCAGTTCTACGCGGTCGAGATGTAAGTGCTGTTAATCCAAATAATCGCTTTGGAGTCAATATTACTGATTTACGCGAATTTTGGGCGCTCGAGCGCATTGGCATCGGTTGGTCGCGGTTCACCTTTGACTGCGGATTGGGACAGTTAATGCGAAAGCGTGGAGTTTGGGACCAAGTGCACGCAGATAAGCTGGATGCTTTGCTCGACTATCAAGCTAGTTTTGGAGTGACTCCATTAGCGGTGCTTGGTCCAGGTATGCCGAAATGGGCCTCCAGGGCGCCTCATGGATCTTCCGCATCACGCGCTTATACGTACAGAGATGATGTGGACTCGTACTTTGAGGATTACCTCACGCGATTACTCGATATGGCGGATGGTAGATTATATGCAATCGAAACTTGGAATGAGCCAGATATACCACTTTTTTACCGTGGAACGATTGAAGAAATGGCTTCTTTCACAGCGCGCGCTCATGATATAATTAAGGCGCATTCTCCGCAGATAGATGTAGTCGGTCTTGGTCTAGCTACTCCAGCGGAAACTCACAATAAATTTCTAAAAAGACTCCTTAAAAAAAGTGGTTTAGATCCTTACGATGCAATTTCTTATCATCCATACACAGAAGGAAGGCGCCATCCTGCCCGTGGGGATTTCCGTGAAGTAGTACAAAGTATTCGAGACGTGATTTCTGAATTCGGGGAAGTTCCCCCATTATGGGCGACTGAATTTGGATACTTTGGTTACGCGCATGATGCGAAGCCTTTTGTGCCGTTTAAAAATCCTTTTGTAGCGCGTGAAATTCTTGACGAGTCGGAAAGTGCTTCTGCCTACATTCAAGCGATCTGCACAGCGTTTGCGAACGGAGTCGACAAAACTTTTTACTTTACGCTACTCGAAGGTAACTTGCTAGATCGCTGGTTACAAGGATGGGTAGGCCCGGGTGGAAGGTCTGTAGAGTCAGGTTTTATTGCAGCTGCAACTGCTTGTGACTTGATTCAAGACGTTGATTGCATAGGACAGGAGCAAATACGAAAAAACTTGTGGCAGACGCGCTTCTTAAGTGACTCAAAACAATTCGTCGTGCTTTGGAGTGAGGGTGCAGAGCAAGTAATCAATCTTCGTGACCTTAGCGAAGTTAATGGATATGATGTATTTGGAAATCCATTACATTTTAAATCAATTAATCAATCAATCGCACTGCCACTGAGTATGACTCCAATCTATTTAAATATAGCAGACTTACGCGAATTTCTATAAAGCTTAAATACTCTTATGAATATAATTACGAAATACCTATGTCTTCATCTTTGCGCATTATTTATAGTTGCTTTTAGTCTCACAGCAGCGAACAAAAAACCAAATGTAATTTTAATTGTCTGCGATGATTTAAATACCGACATCGAGGGCTATGGTGGTCACCCCCAAGCAAAAACTCCAAACCTTCGACGCTTTATGAACAGCGCGACAACTTTTCAAAGTGCACATTGCACGATACCAATTTGTGCACCTTCTCGTTCTAGTTTCCTAACGGGAGTCTATCCACATAGATCTGCCAATTTCGCTTTTGATAAATGGTTTGAGAATGAATTGCTCCAGAATACTCATACCATTTTTAGTCATTTTAAGGCCAATGGATATCATGTACTCGGATCTGGTAAGTTACTACATCATAATAATCGCCGTGAATGGAGCGAATTTAAGCACGATTCCGATTACGGACCATACGCGTTGGATGGTAAAAATAAAGTACCGCACCCAGCAGTTCCAGAGCCTATGCGTAGCGATTTTGGTTGGGTGGATGGCTCTTTTGGTCCTTTAGTCGCAATTGAGGGCGTTAGTTACGGGGACGGTAAAAACTACCGCTGGGCTACTGGAAATTGGCAAGTGAGCCGAGATATCTATTTTGATGAAGACGGCAAGCGCATGGATCCAACTGCGGATGAGCAGAATGGTCAATGGGCGATGCAGCGTCTTCATCAGCTTGCTCGGAATCCATCGGATCAACCATTTTTAATGGCGGTTGGTTTCTTACGCCCGCACACACCATTAATAGTCGATCAGCGATTCTTTGACTTATATCCTCGAGATTCATTACTATTGCCAAAGATTTTAGAAAATGATGCGGAGGATACTTTTTTAATTGAGTCGCGTGGAGGCAACGATCGCGGACGTAAAATTTATAAAAGTTTGCTCGCTTGTTATCCAAGCCGTGAGGAAGCTCTTAAGAGGTGGGTGCAGGCCTACTTAGCTTGTGTAAGTTCGGTTGATGAATTGATTGGCGCAATTGTCGATGTGGTCGATCAATCTGGGCTTAAGGATGATACCATTATTGTAGTTACCAGTGATCATGGTTGGGGTAACGGCGAAAAAGACTATGTTTATAAGAATGCACTTTGGGAAGAAAGTACCCGAGTACCTTTAATTATTCGTGCACCAGGTGTTTCTACTGCAGGAGGAGAAAGCCAGCGTCCAGTCTCTTTGATCGATTTATTTCCTACCTTGGTAGATCTTTGTGACCTGCCAACCGATACGCGACGTAATGCCAAGGGTGCAGGAATGGATGGTTTTAGCTTAAAGCCTTTTTTAGTAGACCCAGACTTCTACAATTGGTCCGGTCCGGATGCAGCTTTAACTGTGATTAATAAATGGGGTGAGCCAGATCCAGTAGGGCAAAGTTACGCATTGAGAAGTCAGCAATGGCGCTACATTCGTTATCATAACGGTGATGAGGAATTGTATGACTGCTTAAAGGATCCTTACGAATGGCACAACTTGGCTATGAGGGATGAATCAGCACCACTTTTAGAGAAATTCCGCAATCGACTGGAAGCCCGTATTAATCTTTAGTCAGCGTTTAATTCTATGAAACAGGTTAAAAATTTTATCGCAAAACAGTGGTGTGGTAGCGAGTCCTCAATCGATGTTCATAATCCCGCCACTGGTGAAGTCATCGCTTGTGTAGCCGCTGCTACCGAGGCAGACGTGTCGCATGCGCTCGAGAGCGCGGAGAGCGCGGCTAAAGTTTATAGTGAATATTCTATCAATCAGCGCAAAGTATTGATAGATGCGTTGATGGTGCAGCTAAAGCTTCACGAAGCGGAGATCACAGATTTGCTAGTCCAAGAGACCGGTAAGACTCGTGAAGTAGCTAGTTATGATTTTAACATGTTAGTGGATTGTCTCGGATATTATATGGAGGAGGTAAAGCGTCATTACGGGGAAACCATTCCAGATTACGATGGCGGCCATTTAAATTTCCTTTCCTACCAGCCAATTGGAGTTGTTGCCGGCGTATTGACTTGGAATTTTCCACTTTTGAATCTCGGTTACAAGCTTGGGCCAGCCTTAGCTAGTGGTTGCGCCAGTGTTATGAAAATTAGTGATCGTACACCGCTTGCCTCGATGCGTGTGGCTGAGATAATTGAGTCGGTTGGTTTTCCTGCCGGTACAGTTAATTTCCTTTGTGGTCGTGGACGCGAAGTCATTCCGGCGTTAGCGAAGAGTTCTGTGCCGCGTCTATTGACAATGATCGGTTCGACGCACGCTGGGAAGAAAATGATTGAGGCATCACCAACTACTGTGAAGCGCTTTTCCTTAGAGCTTGGTGGTGATGCACCTGTTTTGGTTTTTAAAGATGCAGACCTAGATGCAGCAGTCGCTGATATTGTTGGCCTAAAATTAGCCAATGCAGGCCAAATCTGTGTGGCTCCTAATCGAGTTTTTGTGCAGGAGGCTATTTATGATACTTTTATTGAGAAGGCGAAAGATTTAATGCAGAGTTACCGCTTGCTTGGAGAGGCTGGTGACGGGCCTGAGCTGAGCCCCTTGTGTACAGAAGCAAGCTTGCAACAGATGCTTGAATTTTGTGACCCTAAAATGCATTGTGGTACTGTAGTTACTGGTGGCAAACGCGCAGATCGTGTGGGCTACTTTCTGGAGCCTACATTAATTAAAGATGTCGATCGTGACGCTAAGCTCACCTGTGAAGAGATTTTTGGTCCTATTATGCCAGTGATGCCATTTAATGACGATGAAGATATCTTTGCTGNAGCTAATGACACGGTCTATGGNTTATCGGCNTATGTATANACGCAAAATCTAAGCCTNGCANTGGAAGCAGAGAAACGTNTGGAATTTGGCAATATTCTAATTAATGAGGCNTATTATTCNCTGCAATTACCTCACGGGGGATTAAAGCAGAGCGGNTTTGGTAAGGACGTCAGTCGCCTCGCTTTAGATGANTATTACGATATCAAGCGTATTTCAATTAAACGTTAAGCNCATGGAAATTTCTGATATACAGTGTTACGCACTCCGCGCCGATATAAGTCGTTCGATAGGATTTTCTCAGAGCTACTACTCGTCAAAGAATAACTGTCTGGTTAAANTCACNTGNANCGATGGCACNGTNGGCTGGGGAGAATGCTATGGCCCAAATATCGCAATTTCTGCAGCCATAGAACATCACTTTAAGCCCCTCTTAATTGGTAAAAACCCTCTGCACAATGAGCACTTGTGGAATTACATGTGGAAGGCCTACCTCGACTTTAATCGTCAGGGTATTTTCATGGGCGCTATATCTGGCTTAGATATAGCATTTTGGGATATTAAGGGCAAAGCCTTGCAAGTGCCGATACGAACTTTACTAGGAGGATCCAATGATCCTATTGCGTGTTACGCGACGGGTATGTATTTTCGCAATGACAAGTCAGAAGCTCAGATGCTTGAGGAGTTACTAGATGAAGCAGCTNGCTACGTTGCTACCGGTTATACTTTCTTGAAAGTAAAGATTGGTAAAAACCTTGATTTTGATCGTGAATTACTCTCGCAATTTCGTAGTCGTTTCCCGGATACNAAACTTGCGGCAGACTCCAACCATGCCTACAACTTNAAGGAGGCCATGAGTATAGCTCGTCTTTTAGAGAAGCTAGATTATGTTTGGTTTGAAGAGCCATTAGCACCGGATAACTATGCTGATATGGCTAAGCTTAGAGAGTCGTCCACTGTAGCGATTGCTACAGGAGAATGTGAGCAAACTCGCTATGGGTTTGAGCGTTTAGCACGCGCGGGAAGTGTAGATATTTTTCAGCCAGATATCGCGTATTGCGGTGGCTTGACTGAGTTTCAGAAAATCGCAGCTATCGCATCTGCTAACCATGTTGATGTAGTACCGCATTGTTGGGGTTTGAAGCTTAACCAAGCAGCAGCTGCTTCGGCTATTTCTATGCTACCAGAAAATCCTGGTCGCTTAGAGCGCCGCCTAATTTTTCTTGAAATGGATCAGACAGAGCACCCTGTACGTGATTCTATATTTTTAGATTCGCACACTATCGTCGATGGTGTTTTGCAATTTAACGACTTATCAGGTCTTGGCGTAAGTGTCGATGAAACTGCATTAAATAAGTACTCGCTGCCTATTGATACGTCGATGAAAGACGAGTGTTCTACGTTATAAACATGAAAAACCTTTTCACCAATCAGATGCGCGAACAGTTGTCTGCGTCGCGAGCTATAGCTACTGTCACCATCGACAAAGTCGAGGACACACAACCGCTTGCTGAGGCACTACTTTCAGGAGGTGTGCGCGTAGTTGAAGTCACTCTTCGCACGCCGCTTGCACTGCAAGCAATGCGAAGCATCGCCAAGAACTACCCCGAACTTCTAGTTATGGCGGGTACAGTCATTACACCGCAGCAAGTTAAGCAGGTACAAGATGCTGGTGCTGTATGTGCAGTTGCTCCAGGAATGAATCGCCGAGTTATTGAAGCGGCATTTTCGGCAGGTCTACCTTTTGCTCCAGGCGTCACTACGCCAAGCGAAATTGAAGCAGCGCTGGAGTATAACTGCGACCTTCTTAAATATTTTCCTGCTGAATCAATGGGTGGCATACGTTATTTAAAAAACATGCAGGCTCCCTATGCTCACTTAGGCTTAAAATTCATTCCACTTGGTGGTCTCAATAGCAAAAATGCAGGCGATTATCTAAAGGAAGACTGTATCCTCGCAGTTGGTGGTTCATGGATAGCAAATGCGGATGCGATACGCTCCGGTGATTGGAATGGTATTGAGCAAAGAGCTGCAGCACTAATGAAAATTTAAATAGAGTAAGCATGAATAAAATCGTAACATTTGGAGAAGTCATGGTGCGCATATCGCCACGGGAAAACTATCGCTTTGAACAGGTATGTCCTGGCCAGATGGATGTAACTTTTGGCGGCGCTGAAAGTAGTGTTGCTGCTTCAGTTAGTATGCTTGGTGGCTCTGCACGCTTTGTATCTGCGCTGCCAAAACACTCGCTTACTGAAGCTTTTTTACGCCAGATGCGTGGATTTCGAGTGGATGTAGACTCGGTGTTAAGCCGCGAAGAAGGGCGCTTTGGAGTTTACTATGTTGAGACTGGCGCCAACCAACGACCCAGTCGGGTCATTTATGACCGTGAGTACAGTGCTGTTTCTACCTGTCCAGGCGATGCTTATGATTGGGACACTGTTCTTGCAGATGCACAGTGGCTACACATCTCGGGAATCACCTTGGCGATTTCTGAAACTGCTGCACAAGCAGCATTATTAGCCGCTAAAAAGGCCCAAGTTGCTGGTGTAACAGTGTCCTGCGATCTGAATTTTCGCAAAAACCTATGGCGCTGGCGTAGTGGTACAGATGCTCGCAGTCTAGCACGTGAGATCATGCCTGAATTTCTCAATCATGTGAATGTAGTGATTGGTAATGAGGAAGATGCTGCAGATGTCTTAAACATCCATGCTGGTGAGAGTGATGTACTCCAAGGTAGCTTGCAGATCGATCGCTATCCTGAAGTAGCTGCACAAATTTCTGAGCGCTTTGCAAATGTACATAGCGTTGCAATCACTTTGCGTGAGAGCATATCGGCCACACATAATAATTGGGGTGCGATGCTTTATAGCGCACAGAGTGCAGTTGCAGTATTTGCGCCGATAAATGGTAAACAATATCAACCATACGAAATTCGTAACATCGTAGACCGCGTAGGCGGTGGGGATTCTTTTGCGGCCGGATTGATCTATGCGATCAGTTGCGGTGATTTTCCTGAGCCTCAAGAGCAAGTAAATTTTGCCGTGGCGGCTTCTTGCTTAGCACACTCAGTGAAAGGCGATTTTAATTACAATTCACGCCCTGAAGTCGAAGCACTCCTGAATGGTAACGCATCCGGGCGCGTACAGCGCTAATTCTATCGTATGTGGACGCGAAGTATACCTATCCTCTCGCTTTTAGCGCTATCTTTGTCAGCAGTATCAGCGGCGAATTACTACGTCGATGCGTCTCAAGGTTGGGATCAAGCTGATGGCTTGAGTGAAACAACACCATGGCAGAGCCTAAAGCGCTTAAATAAAGTACGCTTCGCGCCCGGAGACGTTATCCATCTACGTGCGGGCGAAGTTTTTAAAGGACAATTTCGATCCAAAGATTCTGGTAGTACTGAAGAGCTCATTCAATTGGTCAGTTATGGCAAGGGTGCAAAGCCGCAGATTGTTGGACAAGGCTTGGTTCAGAGTGCGGTACTCCTAGAAAATGTCTCCCACTGGTTGATTGAGGGCATAGAAATAAGCAATATGGGTGTCGAGCCTCAGGCGAATCGACGCGGACTATTGTTAAAGGCAAATGGCGGTGGGGTGTATCGTAATATTACTTTTCGGGACTTGACCGTACGTGATATCAACGGATCTGTATCGAAGAACAAGGGTGGTGGCACCGGCATTCGTTGGGAAGTAGATGGTCGTAAAGAGCCTACGCGTATTGATGGTTTACTAATAGAAAATTGCCATCTAATTCGCTGCGACCGCGATGGCATTAAGGGTATGATGAGCCCATGGGATGATCTTTCCAACCTTAGTACGAATATAGTCATTAGAGGTAACTTACTCGAAGACATTGGTGGCGATGGGATCGTGCCGATTGGTACGAATGGAGCTCTAATTGAATACAATCGGCTGTATGGTATGCGCCAGCGTATCGATAATTTAGATACAAAAGAGGTGACTCAATACGCAGGTCCTAGTGTTGGGATTTGGCCGTGGAGTTGTAAAAATACTCATGTGCGGTTTAATGAGGTTTGGAACTATGCTGGTACTTTTGATGGGCAGGGTCTAGACTCAGACTTTAATTGTGATGGGACATTATTTGAATACAACTTAAGTGCTAAAAATGCGGGTGGATTCTTTCTAATCTGTAACTGGTCCAAACACCAAGATTCAGGTCAATCGATAGGTAATTCAAATACCACGATTCGGCATAATGTAAGCTTTAATGATCACCTGCGCGGATTTGTGGTTAATGGTCCTGTTGAAAATGTAAGCATTCACGGCAACATAATCTACAATACAATCGAGGCGCAGCTACAGCTCCTAATCGATACCCCATGGGAGGCTGGGCGATTTGCAAAGTCAGTTGTGGTGAGTGATAATTTATTCTATACAACTGGTGTGGCACAGATCTACCAAGCTACTTGGGATGGAAGCGGTATGGGGTTGTGGAAAGCGCAGAAGTCCATTAATCGTAAAACTTATTCGTTTAGTGGTAACAGTTACACGCGCGTAGAGGGCTTTAACGGCATGGAGCATCAAGAAAGCAAACAGCTACAATTGAGCGCGCAGGAGACCCTTGGATCTTTAATCGGTCATTTTGATTCAATACCACAGGTTCGAGATAATTTTGACCGCATGCACGATTTTCTCACTCATTCGCGTTACTGGTCACTCTTAAAAGCAGCGCTTTAAGCCGTGAATTACGAAAAAAAACCAATTCCTAAGCAAGGGGGGCTCTTTTATGGTGCGGACTACAATCCGGATCAATGGCAACATGCTCCAGAGATACTTGAGCGCGATATTGAGCTCATGAAACAGGCTGGCGTTACTTCGGCTTCTATTGGGATATTTGCATGGACGTCGCTGGAGCCAAAAGAGGATCATTATGAATTTGCATGGCTTGATGCAGTGATGGATCGCTTCGCAAAAGAGGGTATGTATGTATTTTTGGCGACTCCTAGTGGGAGTAAACCGATGTGGTTATCTGAAAAATATCCTGAGGTTCGCCGTGTGAATAAAGACGGCATACGAGATGCCTCGGGTTGGCGCCACAATCATTGCTTGAGTTCGCCAATCTACCGAAAAAAAACGCGCGCGATAAACGCTCAACTAGCCCAGCGCTACAAAAACCACCCTGCGCTAGCACTTTGGCATGTTGGCAATGAGTACAGCGGCGAGTGCCACTGTGAATTATGCCGATCCGCCTTTCAGGATTGGCTTAAAAAAAGGTATAAAAATCTGGATGCGCTCAACTCTGCTTGGTGGTCGAGCTTTTGGAATCATACGTTTACTAATTGGGGGCAAATTCAGACCACAGATGCAAGTATCGATGCGCTGCAACTCGATTGGCTGCGCTTTATCAATGATCAGCATTTGTCTTTTATGCTTAATGAGATGGTACCGCTGCGTGAACGCACTCCTGATGTGCCGTGCATGACGAATTTTATGGGCACGCATGAGGGCACTAATTATTGGCAGTGGGCGGAGCACGTAGATATTATTGCGAATGATCTGTATCCGATGCCGGCCGATTGCGCTGATTCTTGGCGATATTCTATACAATCAGATTTTATCCACAGCTTAATGCGCGGCATGAGTGGCGGTAAGCCATGGATGCTACTCGAGTGCTCGCCAAGTTCTGTAAACTGGGGTAAGATTAACAAATTAAAACGCCCGAATGCACACCGGCAAGAGGTACTTCAAGCCGTAGCGAATGGCGCTAACACCATTCATTACTTCCAGTGGCGTAAGGGTCGCGGTGGTTTCGAGAAATATCACGGTGCTGTGGTCGACCATGAGGGCAGTAACCAGTCACGAGTTTTTCAAGATTGTGCTGCCATTGGTCGTGAATTAAATCAATTGAGTGCAGTGTATGGTGCTGACTGTCCGCAGGCTGAGGTTGCGATGCTATATGACTGGGAGAGTCGATGGGCACTTAATGCTTCACAGGGACCAAAGGTACTTGCCGGTGGTGGCCCTTTTAAGGGTGATTTGTACACTAAGCTCTGCTTTGACCACTACGAAGCACTGACATGTTGCGGGATCAATGTAGATCAAGTGTCTACCAAGTCCGAATTTAGTGCGTACAAGGTACTTATTTTGCCTGCACTGTATTTAGTTACGCAAGAAATGGCGGATCGTATATACCAGTTTACGCAGGGCGGCGGTCAAGTAGTGGCGACGTGCTTGACCGGTTACGTCGATCTATCGAATTGTTGCTGGCTAGGAGGCTTCCCAGGAGCTGGTCTTGCAGAGCTTTTCGGTATTTGGAATGAAGAACTTGATAATTTGGATGATGAAGAGCGCGTAAAAGTAATGGGCCAGTTTAGCGGATTTGCACGTGATATAGCTGAGCGCATTCATTTACGTGGTGCCAAATCAATTGCACAGGCAGGGTCTGAGTTTTATGCAGGTCACCCACTCATAACTGAACACAAGTGCGAAGTAGGTCATGCCTTTTATTTAGCTGCTCGCTTTGAATCGGCAGTGCTCGTCGACTTTTATCAAAGCTTAGCAACACGCTTTGATCTAAGCTGTACTTTAGATGCTGATCTGCCTTTGGGTGTGGTCTTTCGCAGGCGAGAATCTGCTGACAAAAAATATGGATTTCTGTTTAACTATACTCAAGAAACTCACAGCATAGACCTTAAAGAGCATAGTTTCTTAGACTTTGCAGTTTCGTCTAATTGTACTGGAAAGCTAGAACTAAAGCCTTACGAGACACGAGTGCTACAAATTTAGTGCACCCAATTAAATCTCTTTTTTAACTGCTCAGTGAGTGCATGGACCACTTCTGGTTTTTCTTTGGCTTGGTTGACGCTTACTCCACTTATATCTGAAAAATTGTACAGTTCTACAAACCCACCTTTATGAACAATTAAGCGATATTCTTTAGTGCGTATGGTTATGCGATTGCGTTGGAAGGCTAGCGCGCTGTGTCCAAGGCATTCTGGGTCTTTTAATTGAGATTTTAAATTTGTTCCCTCTCTGTCTTTAGGGATTGGAATTTTCGCTAAGTCACAAATCGTGGGAAATATATCGACCGTTTCTACAACTGCTTTACTTGCTTCACCTGGGTTATCGATACTTGCGTAGCTAATAATAAGTGGAGAGCGTAACGACTCTTCAAACAGTGTGTGTTTGCCCCATACGCCGTACTCTCCTAAATGCCAACCGTGATCACCCCATAGAATAACGATAGTATTTTCGCGTAGACCAGATCGTACGATTTGATCGATTACCTTTCCTATTTGCGCGTCCACGTAACTGACACAGGCTGCATAATGACGACGTACCTTATCCGCAAAATCTGGATCAGAAATAGGGTTCCTTGACCAGCGGTTGTACTTCATGAATTCACCGGAGCTTTGCCAAGTGCTCGGGTGCTTTGGCTTATTTGGATGTGGTATAGCAGGCAGTTCACAGTCTTTATAATAATCGAGGTACTTTTTCGGAGCGCCAAATGGGAGGTGAGGACGAATGAAGCCGACTGCTAGAAAAAAGGGCTTTTCGCTAGCCTCTAGTGTTTTGATTTCTTCAATTGTAGATGCAGTAATTAGTCCGTCTGGGTAACTATGGTCCTTTCCATCAAAAGCTTCAAAAACATCTAGTTTGTTTGTTGCGGTGCGGATTTTCCCCTCAGCTAATGCATGCATCACACCGCGTGGATGTTTCCATTCGCCAATAGGTTGTAGATTTTTATCCCATGAATCTGGCATCTCTACTTGGCTAGGATTATCCCAATTTTTACCTCCCAGTCCGCCTGGGTGATGGGATATTTTACCAATGGCGGTTGTCGTATATCCATGTTGCCTAAACCAGGCCGGTAGACTAGGTCTTACTAATCGGTCACCATCTTTAATTTGTTTAGCTCGATCAAAAAGGGCATGATTCTTAGCTTCTGGGTAATAGTCTCCTGTAAGCAAGCTGTAGCGCGAGGCTCCACAGGTTGGCGCATTGACGTAATGGTTGTGGAAAGCTCGACCACTAGCAGCTAAGCGGTCGATATTTGGTGAATGAATGTAATCGACCCCGTAGCAGTTAAGCTCGGGTCGCAAGTCATCCACACATATGAGTAATACATTTTTTCTTTCACTGGCAGTAGTTGCGATGATAAGTGTACTTAGTAACAATGAAAATAGGATAGTTTTTAATGCTGAAATAGGCATGAATTTATAGTTAGTTAAATACTTCATTGTTCACCACGCTTGCATCGACAGTGTGATGACAGAATTGTAGGACTTTATTCGTACTATCAACATTAACACTTAAGAATCTGCCCTCCGAGTTGTTAGACATTCGTTTCGATATAATAGCGCTGTTAGAGGCGACTTCGCCAATTTTTATCCCATTTACTATATGTACTGTAGATGCAGCGTTCAGCTCTTTAATCTTAATATTTCGAAAGTGAACTTCACCTTGTTTTCCAGAGTGTATCTGTAGCCCGAAAAAGCCTTTTAAGAACTGATCATCCACCCAGTAAGCGGCAGGTACTCCGTTTACCCAAGTTTTTACGGTCCCCTTATCCGCTTGTATCGTAACCCGATTCCAAGCATCTTTTTTTAGCGCCTGACGCACAGTGTTATGAGCCTCAAGCCAAAGCGGATAAATCCAAGCAGCGTACCCCTGACCATAGATGCCACCCGACCAACCGCGTTGACGCTTTAACATGGGCGCAAAGCCTTCCATTTCACACTGTGGGCCAAAGACCCTATCGTAGGGTTGCTTCTGTTCATGTTGTGCGCGGAACATAATACCGCTATTAGCGTCGACGACCCATTTTAACTCGGCAGTAAAAATGAAGTCGCTGTAGTCGTCGCGAAGAGTGGACAGGTAGGTACTTGGAGAACCTTCTTTACAGATGCCTATTATACGATCTGGAAGAGCTTTAAAGGTACTATAGCCACCGCGCACTGTCCAGTTGCTGAGGTCTTTGCCGTTGTATAGGCTAGCAAAGCTATTATTAATATCTGGCTCTGGCTCTTTATTGAGCTGCGCTTTTTCGGGCGATATGATACGCTTTTGATTCTCGTATTTCTTTATAAAAGGCTGCTGTATTTCGGATACTTGATTGGCTGCACAGAATAAAGTGCATGTAAGTAATACTAAAAAAAGCGCGACTTTTTTCATAAATGAATCAAAAAATACTAGGCTACAACTTGTAGTAGGATTCCCATCCCTTGCGAGGAATTGGGTCTAGGAGTATATTAGCAGCAGTGTTGTTGGTAATGCTTTTGTTTTTGCGGTCGAATTCGATTTGCCCACCAAAGCGTTGAGCTAGCATGCCCAGAGTCATGACTTGAGTTAGCGTTCCACTAACGCTGAAAGGGGAGCGGGAAGTTTCCTCTCCCTTGCACGCGAGTAAGAAGTTTGTATAATGGCTAGAGTTCTTTTGCGAAAATCGAGGTAGTGATGCTCGCATATCTAGGAATTTAGAACGCGGCACTATTTGGAGTGGGCTTCCGTGGGAACCACCCTTGAAGGCTAGATCCTTACTGTAGAGCTCCTTGCCAGGACTTTTTAATAATTCATCTTCCCCATCTTTTGTAAATGCAGCTGCTAGTGTTGGTTCGTTATTGAGCCCGTCGTACCAAGTAATTTCGCAAGCAGGCAAATTAGGGCCGCGCTCGGGAAAATGGAAACGTATAGTCGAGGACTCTGGGTAAACTAAATCATATGGATTAATGCCTCCGCGATCAATCGTTAGGATTCTTTCAGGTAAACCAAGGTCTAAAAAACGGTGACAGGTATCTAGAATATGTGGTGCCCAATCGCCGAAGCAGCCGCTACCGAATTCATACCAACTACGCCACTGCTGTGGATGCAACTTATTACTAAACGGCCGATCAGTCGCTACCACATCATGCCACTGTTCCCACTGTATGTTGTCTAAAACAGGCTGGCTCGGGTAGCTATTAGCAGTGGCCCCCCATCCGTGCCAGCGACGTTTTATATTCATGTGGGCAGTGATTCGCGTGATGTCTTTGATGATGCCTGCCTCTGACCACGCTTTAAACTGGAAGTAGTTGGGACCAGAATGCCCTTGGTTGCCCATTTGGGTAACGACACCGCTACGCGCAGCAAGATTCATTAGACGCTCACATTGTCCGAAGGTATGGGCGAGTGGTTTCTCGACAAATACGTGAATGCCGAGCGACATTGCGAGCATGGTTGCGGAAAAGTGCGAATGATCGGGAGTGGCGATGAGGACTGCGTCGATTTCGTCAGCCATTTCATCGAACATTTTGCGAAAGTCCGTATAGGGGCGCGCCTTTAGATGGCTCTGTTCTGGTGCCGTTTGACCATCCTTTATTACTGGTGGCTTGCTAGTGAGTCGGTGGACGTAGCGTGCTTCATGGGTGTGTGCTCCGTCCATATCGATGTCGCAGAGTGCGACGATGTCACACAAGCCAGAGCTTAGTAGAGACTTTCGGTCTCTGTTGCCTTGATTACCAATGCCGATGATTGCAAGGCGTACTTTTTCACTGGGTGCGAGTCCTGTAGTCGATTGATTGCCCAATGCGATGTAAGATGGAAGTATCGTCAGCGCACCAAAAGCGCTCGATGTCTTAAGGAAACTTCGACGAGAGAACTGTCGGACTGCTTGCCTTTTTTGCATATACTTTTTTTGCAGTGTTCTGGTGTTTGGTCGATGAAATTTTAGTGTATAAAACTGTTAATTATATAATTAATATCAACGATATACCTCATCTAGTGAAGGCAGATTCCTGATCTGTGCGAAATGGGAAGGCAGGCATATTTTCTGGGCCGAAGAGGTTGACGTTTGGAAAATTTTCCCAGCCATAGCGAATGGATTTTGGCTTGCGGATGCCTGGGTGTTGCACGCGTACCTGATTGTATGCAATTATCTCTCCCATGGCTCGTTGGTACTTGCCGTTGGCATTTATTACGCTGAACCCCAGTACCTCTGTATCATTATAACTCATATCTTCGATTAATGGATTCGAAGTTCTGAGCCCGCTTCCGACATTTTTGAAGGTGATAAGGGTCGACTCACCATCGAATTGGTGCGCGCTTAATTCTGGCGATTGTGGCATGCTGCTCTGCTCGTAAACCATATTTAGTGCAGCGTAAGCCAAGCGTTTACCGACGTTTTCCTTGTAGGGCGGGTGAATGTCTTTTTGCATACCACTATCGATGGTGCAAACCGTCATGCAGTTAACGATATCTTCAATATTTTTTTGAGATTCACGTATCCAAGGCCAGTTCTGATTCGTATTAATTTTTTCATTAAATTTGCCAAATCCAGGCAGTTGCACAACGAGAAATGGCATGGTTTCATTGCCCCAGTTAGTACGCCAATGGGTCACCAAGTCTTTCAGTAGTGTCTCGTATTGGACACAGCTTTCACGGGTTCTGGCATTGCCTTCGCCTTGGTACCAAAGCACGCCTTTGATCGGTAGATGATACAACGGAGCGATCATACCGTTGTGCAGTGCGTAGGGTCGTTTATTACTTGAAGGACTACCCAAGGGAGGCTCTGGCTTCCAACCGACTTTAGCGCCACTGGCTTTTTTTTCTTCCCATTGCATTACCTGCTGCTCGTATTTTATTTTGTTGGTCGGCCAGTTGCGAACAGCTTGCTGGTAGTCTTCTACGATAGCAGTATAAGCATCGTTTTTTTCAAGGGTGCCCGGTGGCATCCATGCGGTGATGGGCGTGCCGCCACGGCAAGATTGGATGAGGCCAATGGGTACATCTACGGCTTCGGCTAGATATAAGCCAAAGAAGTATCCAGTAGCTGAAAAGAGGCGGGTTCGGGTGCGCGGCTCGATAGGATACCAGCCTTGGTCAAAGCGCTGCTCGCGCGTAATAAATTCTTGTGGCTGTTCTATTGGGAGACGGGCAGCACGGAAGATTCGAATTTGCTCATGGTGCGTAACTGGGTGACCTTTATAAAGCTCAGGAAATTTTCGCTTATAGGTCTCGATAGCGCTATCCATATTTGATTGTCCCGCGCACAGCCAGATATCGCCAAAAGTGACATTCGACAAAGTAATAGTATTGATCGCACCTTGGATATGGATTTCGAAGTTGCCGCCAGCAGGCATTGCAGGTAGCTCCACAATCCATCTATTTTGGAGGACTACTGCGGTATATTTATCGCCATCAAATTGTACGGTGACCATTTTTTCTTCACTTGCACTTCCTCTCAGTGGGATGCTGACATCTCGCTGTAGGATCATATTATTGGAGAATATTGGAGCCAGCTGGATCTTGGCGAACAGTGGGCTAAGTGAGGCAAGAAAAAGTACAAAAATTAGTTTTAGTAGATTGTTCATATTGTGAATCGACTTTAATAATTATTGAATAAATTCTTGTTGTTGGCGACCCACCTCGTTCAGTCGGTATTTTTGTAATTGCCTTTGGGTATCACGCAGCTGCTCTCGGAGAGTCTTGAGCAGACCGATTTCATCAGTTACCTCTTCTTTGGCACTTTCATTTTGAATGATTTGTGGCAGCTCTTGATACAGTAAAGTGTGTTTAGTAGCGATGGTAGAGAATTCAATTTCAGCGTTATCTGGCGTATTGGTGCCGCCTTTAATTACTTCTGCACTAACTGTGATACGACCGGGAGTGACCCCTGAGCGAACGAGGGCAACTGCCTCTCCCCAGAGTAATTTTTGCGGGTTCATACCAGAATCTTCTCCTTCAATCAGTTCGCCTTCACCGCTAACTTTGAAACGAATAGTTTCGTCACTAAGACGCTTTACAGCTCCGCCAGCGTCCACTAGATAAGCGATGACTGCTGTTATATCACTACCATCTGCCAGAGGCTGAACAGAGCTATCATCGACCTTTAATAGGAGGCGGCGTTTACGGCCCACTGGCCAGCGCCTATGCTCGGCGACGACTTTTCCATCGATCAGTCCTTCTGCTTTGATTAGAGCTGCCTGCACAAATTCCTGATCAATTTTACCATAACTTTTTTTGTTTTTGTTACGTACATCAACGTAGCGAAAGATATCTTTAAAGACGACAGGAACTCTTGGAACAGGGCTATGAATATCCGTGGCTGCTTGTGTGCCGATTTCCTTTCCGTACATACTAAGCTGTACCGATTCACAATTAGTGAAGATCGTGACATCCTTGGGTGAAAATGGTGTCATTAAGTGAGCGATATAGACAAAGGGCTCGGCTTTAACAAGCGGCACAGTTTCCAGTCCGCTCGTAGGCAGTAAGCTTTTAAAAAAATAATAAGATAATTTTGGCTGCCTGTACGCATCCATAATGCCGCCCCAAAAAGGATCTGGATGATAGCCGCGCTGATGATCAAAGGGATGCCAAAGTGTTCCTCCTATAAGTGAATCGCCTGCTTTATAAACCATCGTCATCGAAGGCCATTGTTTATCGACACCATCGTCGCTCCACTCTTCTATGAAGTAATGCATAGCCTGGCGTAGTTGCGCAGTTTCACCCCATTGCTTGGCGACCCGGCTAACCGAGTTATGGTCCACCCAGTTGTCGACAAAGTCGCCCCATTCTCGCTTAAAGATATTTTTTTGCGGATGGGCTATAACTTGGTCGTTAGCATAGAGCACGTCATAGTAGGCTTGTGATTGACTGCGATGTGTACGGGAATCTGTTGCTGTATAAAAGCCGGGGTAGGGATATTCTTCACTAGCAGCTTTACTACCACGAATTGCAAACGTTTCGGGGTAGTGCGTTTCGTTTGGTACAATCTCCCAAAGTAGTGCGCTGGGGCGGTTTCGCTCTAGACGCACAATAGAACGAACATCTCCCAACATACGTTCCATAAAGATTGGCTTATTGTTCCAAAACTGCCAGCCAGGAATGGTAGTTACGACAAATAATCCAAGCTCATCGCAAGCATCCATAAATGCTGGATCTTGCACATAATGTGCGGAGCGAATAACACGCATTCCAGTTTGGCGTAGTTTTAACGCATCTCTATAATGTAAATTATTCGGCAATGCATGACCGATGTGGGCAAAGTCTTGATGGCGATTTGCGCCTATTATTTTTTCAGGATAGCGCTTTGCATTTAGAAAAAACCCCTCAGGTCCGCGCATTTCAATTGTGCGTATTCCGATGCGCTTTCGCAGTGAATCGACTGGCTCTAAAGATGTTGTTTTTATAGTAACAAATAGATCATACAGATGAGGACTGTCAGGGCTCCAAAGCAGTGGGTCTTTGACCATCATTTCTAGAGCGACTGCTTTAGATCCTTGCTCCGGAAGTGCGACCTGAGTGTTTACCTGCGATGCCAAATTTCCATTCTTGTCTTTGAGCATTAAAGAAACAGCCACAGTTTTTGCCCGGTCTTCGTTCGCAATATCTAGTTCTACATGCACTCGCGAAGAAGCTTCCGATAGGTCCTCGTAATGTACAAATACACCCCCACCAGCAACTTTATTAGCTGCCAGTGGGTGTGTAATATAAGTTTTATTGTGAGTGATCAGCCAAGCATCCCTGTAGATACCGCCAAAATAGGTAAAATCGAGTGTTTCTTGCGCTTTGCCTGGTGGGAAATCTGGGTCATTACTATTGTCTGCTCGCACAGCGATCACATTGGTTCCATTGTAGTTTAGATGTTCGCTTAGATCTACATGGATTGGGAAGTAGCTACCAAAGTTTTCTTTGAGTAGCACGCCGTTTAGCCAGATCTTTGACTTGCCCATAATACCTTCAAAATGCAGCATGACCTTTCGCCCCTGAAGAGCAGAATCGACTGTAAAGGTCTTGCGATACCAAGAGGGACCCTGGTAGTTGACTCCACCACTTGCACTAAGCGGCAGCAACTCCATGGCGTTGGGTAAATTAACGATCGCCCAGTCCTGATCGTTATAATCGACTCCTTCTGCATGGGTGACATCGCGTTTGATGAAGCGCCAGCCAATATTAAAATTGATGGCTTCGCGCACTGTGGTGTCCGTCTGATAGAAGCCAGCTGTAGAGAATTCTGGTGAATAAGCCTCAGTTGAATCGGCATTCAAAAGACAGAAAAGAGTGCCTAAGATAATGGTGAGTGAACGAATAGATGTAGTCATAATAGAAAACTGTATTACTTACGAATTCCGCTCGAAGCTTGTATGGTACTGAGTTGTTTACGCAGTGATTTGGCGACTTGTGGATGCTCGGCAATAACATTGTTTACTTCGGCGATATCCGCGCTCAAGTCGTAGAGTTCTGCGGGGCCAGGATTTGGGCGATACTTGCTCGCGTGAAACTCAATATATTTCCATTGGTCTTTACGTATAGCTACTGCATTTGCAGCCTCTTCAAGCATATAAGGAAGACTTTGATTGGACTTCCCTAAAAATGCGTCGATAGTATCACGGCTGTCTAACGCAGCACCTTTTGGAAGATCAAGGTCTAAGAATGTGGCGAAGGAGTGTACGAAGTCGATTTGATTGACCAGTGCATTCGTGCTACCTGGCTTGATTGTATCGGGCCAACTAATAATAAGTGGTACCCGTGTACCGCCCTCGTAGATTTGGTATTTACCGCCACGAAACGGACCTGCTGCATAGTGACCTTGGTCGTTATTGCCTTTCGAAGTCTTTACGGTGCTGCCGTCAACGTAGCCGTCATCATAGGTCGGCCCATTGTCGCTGGAAAAAATCACGATAGTATTCTCGAGCAGATCGCTCGTTTTAAGTGCTTCAATGATCTGCCCCACACACCAGTCAAATTGCACCATTGCGTCACCACGATAACCGAGCTCAGTTTTTCCCTGAAAGCGTGGGTGTGGCGCGCGTGGAACATGGATATCTTGCGAAGAGAAAAAGAGGAAGAAGGGGGCATCCTTGTTGGTACGAATATAGTTCCGAGCCTTGTCGACAAATACATCAGCCATGGTCTCGTCATCCCAAAGGGCTGCTTTGCCTCCAGACATGAAGCCGATGCGTCCGATACCATTGATGACGCTGTGATTGTGGCCGTGGCTACTTTGGTAGTAGGTCATCGCTTGGCGATTCTCACGACCATCGGGATAGGAGTGGCTACCAGGTCGGTTCACTTGCTCTGGGCTAAAGCCGACGAAGATGGGGTCATTTGGGTCATGATTGACAACCGTATAATTATCTAAGTAGACGCAAGGCACGCGATCGTTGGTAGAAGGGAGTAAAAAGCTATAATCAAAACCAATTTCCAAAGGCCCTGGCTTTACTTGACCATTCCAATCTGCGGGAGCCTCTTTACTTCCTAGACCTAGGTGCCACTTACCGATGACAGCTGTTTGGTAACCAGCTTCTTTAAACAAGTCGGCTATTGTGAAGGTATCTACAGGGATTGCGAGGGGCGCATTGGGTGCTAAAATACGAACATTCGCACGGAAGCCGAAAATTCCTGTGAGCATTGAGAAGCGCGAAGGGCTACAAGTTGCTGCTGAGCAGTGGGCATCTGTAAAGCGTAGACCGCTAGTTGCGAGAGCATCAATGTGCGGAGTCGGTATTTTTTCGGAGCCATAAACACCAATATCTCCATAGCCGACATCGTCACCATAGATGATGACTACATTGGGTTTTTCCAGCGCTGCAAATATTACCTGAGCTAGGCAGTTGCAAAGTAGAGATATAATGACCAATCGATTTCGCATAAAAGTATTAAAGCGTTGGCGTTACTTTTTATTTTTATTCGGACGCCCACGTCCAAAGGCAAAGTGTTCACTTGGAGTATGTGCAGCCTCTAATAGTTCACGCATATGTGCTAGTTTTTCTGGGTTTTCGCCAGCACGATCGTTTTCCTGTGCGAGGTCCTCTTTTAAATTATACAGCTCGGTCTGGTTGACTTGAGGATCGTGCGCAGAGGTATTACTTTGCACAGCTACCCAGTCGCCCTCGCGCACAGCGCGCCGCGTTGGCCAGTGGAGCTCGAAATATACGGATTTGTGCACTGTTTGTTGGTCGATGTCTCCCTTTAAAAGAGGTAGATAGCTGATGCTATCAGTCTCCTTAGGCGTGACAACTCCAGCCATTTCACAAGCAGTCGCCATGAGGTCCCAATGAGCTGCTATGTGCTTGCTGCGTCGACCCGATTCGATGACAGTCGGCCAGTAAGCGATGAAGGGCACACGCGTACCGCCTTCGTACATGTCGCGCTTGATTCCGCGTAGAGGACCACTGTCATTGAAAAAATCTTGAATCACACCTCCGGATTTTGAGGCACCATTATCACTGGTGAAAATGACCAAAGTATTTTCGGCAATTCCCAGATCACAGAGTAGGTCTATTAGCCCACCTACGTCCTGATCCATCAAGCTGATCATGCCTGCCAAGCGTTTCTGCACAGATGGCCAATCTTCGCCCAAGTATTGGGTGTAATTCGGATCGGTTGCTGGTATTTGTATGTGTGAATGTGGTATGGTGTAGGCAAGATAAAGAAAGAATGGCTGATCTTGCTTCGTTTCGATGAAGGCGCGCGCCTCTTCGGTGAGCCGGTAGTGACTGTAGCCTTCGGCAGTGTTCCGCGCGCCAAGGCTTACTTTATCGTGATTTTTCCATAGCCATCCAGGATAGTAAGAGTGTGCATGGCGCTGACAATTGTAGCCATAAAAATAGTCAAATCCTTGGTTCATTGGATCGCCCTCGCTGAACGGATAGCCCAAGCCCCATTTCCCAATACACGCAGTCGCGTATCCAGCTTCTTTGAGCTTTTCTGCGACAGTTATACTACTATCTGGGATCGGAAGTTGTCCGGGTTCGTTGGTTTCAGTCGCTTTGATTTCGTAATTGCCACGAATAAATGTATGCCCGACGTGTAAGCCAGTCATTAAAGCACAGCGTGAGGGAGCGCACACTGCTGTGCCCGCGTAATAATCAGTAAGTAAAAGTCCATCTTTCGCCATCTGGTCTATTCGTGGCGTTTTAATCTGCTGTTGTCCGTATGCCCCCAGCTGACCGTAGCCAAGATCATCAGCCATGATAAAGACTATGTTCGGCTGTTTTCCAACTATCTGTGCCACTAGCGTAAACAGACTGATGCACATAATTAGGCGAAGCGAAATACTGCGCTGTGGTACTATTTTTATTCTCATGATTAGATAGAATTATGAATTCTTTTTGTGCTGCTGAAATTCGGGCCAACTAAGTACGCCATCACCATTAGTATCTGCAGATGGGTGTCTTTTAAAATAGCGATCCTTCCAGAATTTTGCTTTAGCCTGTTCCTGTTCAGTGGACCTTTCTTTAAGCTTTTGACTATCTTCCTGATTGGGAAAGTGCTCAAATATCGCCTGTTTGTACTCAGCTTTAAGCGCAGTATATTTTGGCTGGAGCGCAAGATTGAACCATTCATGTGGATCATTATGATGGTCATATAGCTCTTCATTTCCATCATTATAAATGATGTAGCGGTAACGCTCTGTTCGGTAAGCCCAATGTTGCATAGCCAGAACTTTATCATTTTTAGGTCCAGCAAAGCGCATGGTAAGAGCCCCTTCAGGTCCGTCCCATTGTCCAGCTTGCGGATTGGTGAGTAAGGGGCGCATGCTGAACCCATCAAGCGGTGCGCCTTGGCTATTTTTACGGGTGTCACCCTTTAGGTCGCACAGGTCAACCAGAGTCGGGTACAGATCAATAAGTGAAACCGGCTGATTGCTTGAAGAGCCATTTTTGCTAATACCTGGAGCTCTAATTAGTAAGGGAATTCGTGCACTATCTTCCCATAAAGTATTTTTAAAGATATATCCTTTTTGCCCCATATCCCATCCATGATCACTGGTCACGATAATGATTGTGTTCTCGCTCAACCCATTTTGATCGACTGCATCGATCACGGTGCCAATGCAAGCATCTACAGCTGCTACGCAGGCGAGATAAGCGCGCATGAATGCTTTTACCCCTGCCTCTGCTTCGCCGTACGATTCTTCCAGTAGTTTATAATAGTAGTAGCCTTTATCGATTCCTTTGCCGTCGGAGGGATCGGCGGTTTTAAGATAGGTATCCGAGGCATCATTCGTACGTGCCCCATAGAGCTTTAAATCTTTTTCTGAAAAGCGGTCAAAAAATTCCTGTGGCGCATGCAGCGGCGTATGCGGGCGCACAAAACCAATTGCCATGAAAAGTGGCTGTGAAGAATTTGCTACGCTATGCTCTTTGAGTGTGTCTGCTGCCCACTGCGCATTCATTTCATCAGGCGTACGATCACGACTTTTTGAGTCGTTGAAATTTAGCAGTCGTTCTTTGCCCCAACGGTACTTCCATCCAGCGCCGTCTGGTTGATTCTTATAATCCATACGAAGTGGTCCAAAAGAACCATCGATAGCTCCGATGTCTGCAAATGGGTGAGGAACCCACGGGTTTGCGGAGCGATCTTTGCCGCCCTTTGACCAGTAAGGCCCATAATCGGTCTTTGCTTTATAAAAATCCCAGTCAGTTGGGCGATGGTGGTGTTCATTCTTGCCGGTGCCAATGACGTGGTAGCCATTCTCGCGAAAGAATTCCATCATAGTTTTGGAATTTTTAAGAATTGGATTTTCATACCATTTTGCCCAGAAAAGATTATTCGAAGTGTGTGGGTAGATGCCGGTGTACAGGCTTGCTCTAGAGGGAGCGCAGACTGGATTGTTAGTATAAGCATTTTGAAAAGTTACTGCCTTCTTTGCTAAGCGACTCATATTAGGAGTGATCGCTTGTGGGTGACCGCCAAATACCGTGCTAAAGTCATTTAGATCGTCACAAATTATAAATACTACATTGGGCTTCGATATTGGCTGTGCTACAGCTAAGGATACAGAAAGAATAGCTAAGAAAATACAGAGTTTATATTGATAAGGTCTGAATAAATGCATGAGAGGATTAGAAGTTTTAAATAGAGTTCTTTTGGGTTAAAAAATGTCTTATTTTGCGAGTACTGGTAAGATGCGGAATTTGTAATGGTAGTGGTTGTCAGATAATAGGTATTTTTCCAGTGGTCCGTAATTCCAGCTATTGACTCCACCTATGCCAAATTGAGTGTGGTCAACGTGCACGTGTAAATGATCGGAACGATCCATTTCGAAGGAGTATTTTGCAGTCTCCATAGTTTCGATACTGTAGTTGTAGGCTGCCACACTCATCGGCTCGGAAAGAGCATGCAAACGAATGCCATCACCTTGCTTATTAGTAAATTGTGCCCAACGAACGGCAGTTTTATTACTATTGTCCTGTGGTTTGGAGTATTCTACCCATTGCTCATCTACGCTACCAGAAAACAATCCAATACGTTCATAATTTCGATCGATATAAGTAGCGTTTGGACCTTGTCCATACCAGTCCAAGTTTTGCATAGATATTGGTAAACGAAATTCCATACCGACGCGCCTCGGTCGACTGATTTGGTCGAAGCGCTCATAGGGAAAACGACCTTTCATAATTTTATTGGCTGTTGGCATTTTGAGATGTAACTCGACGTCGATTTGTGCGGTAGGATAAATTGTGTACTGCAATTTGGCGACTGAGTTTACTTGCTCTAGTTTAATTATAGCCTCAATGATGAGTGTACCGTGTTCGCCTTGTTGAAGAGTATACGAGCTGATATGGCTTCCAAGGCATGCGTTTTTCCAGTCTTTCGGAATTGGGGGCTTACGCTTGAGTACTCTTTCATTGTCGACGATTGCGCGCCAAAACTCTAACTGTAAAGGCTGATCAAAGAGGGTAATTTTTTGTACCTCATACTGTTCGATGTAGCCGCTATTTTTATTAAATCTAATTTTCAGTCCATTACTTCCCTGGATGTCGAGAAAATCATCGGATTGCTCAAAAGTAAGCGTATTTGTATCTGTTGAATCTAATGCGTTAGAATTTAGATTTATTGGGGTAATGTTAAACTGACTAAAGGCGATTTCGTGGCCAGATTCGACTAGTGTACTGTAGTTTTTTGTCGCATGAAAAGTAAAAGTAAGTATGTATTCATGTGTATCTTTTGAGTCAATATATGGTAGTTGTAACTGCACTGTAGCATTTTGCTCTGCAGGTATGTCTAGGTCCTTTAGACTCCCACGAGCGACAGGATTACCGTCACACGTTAGTACCCACCTTCCAGTAACTTGATCTTGTAGATTGTTGTAATTAAAATGATTATAAATACGGTAGATACCTTCTTTGGGCGCTACACTTTCGACACTTATATACTCGTGCATTTTTTTGATTGCCAAGAGGCCTGGGCGCGGCGTCCAATCGGCAGCTATTAGACCATTCATGCAAAAGTTACCATCGTTATGGTATGCACTCGGCTCCCATCCTCCGTAAGCTAAAGCATAGTCCTTAACTGGACCGATACCTATATTTTCCCTGTACTGATAGGGTATAGGCTTCTTAATGCCTTGATCCATCCAGTCCCAAACAAAAGCACCGATATGGGTGGGAGTAGCGTAAATGTGATCCCAGTACTCTTTGAGATTCCCATTACTGTTACCCATCGCATGTGAGTATTCGCAAAGTAATGAGGGCTTTATGACACCAGTAAAAGTCAGCTGTTTTTCGCTGTTCCAACCAGGAGCCGCGTACATTCGCGAATGGATATCAGTTGCGGGTAGTCCTTTTCTGTAGTCACTTTCGTAATGTACTGGACGAGTCGGATCGACTTTTTTGAGTAATGCGTAGGTGGCATCGTGGTTTGGTCCAGAGCCTGCCTCATTACCCAATGACCACATAATAATGCAGGGATGGTTCTTATCTCGATCAGCCATGCGCGATACTCGGTTTAGGTGAGACGCTTGCCAGATTGCCTTGTTCGCTATAGGATTAGTAGTTTTTTCATGATTGTACCAATAAGGCGTCCCGTAGGCATGTGATTCTATATTCGCCTCATCCATGACGTAGATGCCGTACTCGTCACACAGGTCATAAAATAACGGAACGTTCGGGTAGTGCGAAGTGCGCACTGCATTAATGTTATTTTCTTTAAAGAGCTTTATGTCTCGCAGCATTGATTCGCGCGAAACGACTTGGCCGGTCTCTGGGTGGTGCTCGTGGCGGTTTACTCCTTTTAACTTAACTGGTACGCCATTAATCTTAAAAATGTTATCCTTGATGTCGACTTCGCGAAAGCCAACGCGCTGTGGCACGACTTCGAGGACTTTTCCATTGGAATCAATGCAACTGACAAAGAGTGTGTACAAGTAGGGTGATTCGCTGGTCCATTTTTTTGGGCTTTTAATGCGAGTCTTAAAAATGACCTTCTCTTTTATTGCTGATTTAGCAGTAAAGAACGATTTTCCGTCGCTATCATCTAAATGAATCGAAACGGAACCATAAAGTTGTCCTCCTAATTCCAGTTCTACTATCAAATCTGCATCAATGAAGTCTTCATCCAAGTCTGTAACGATGCGCACATCGCTACAGTAAGTTTTTGGCCGCGCTTGCAAGTAGACGTCTCTAAAAATGCCTGAGAGGCGCCAGAAATCTTGATCTTCCAAATAAGATCCGTCGCACCAGCGGTAAACTTCCACACTTAATTGGTTTTTTCCCTGCTTGATATAATTAGTAATATTAAATGTAGCAGGGGTACGACTGCCCTGACTATATCCGACTTTTTGACCATTTACCCAAATATAAAAAGCGCTGCTCACACCATCAAAAGTTATAAATAACTGCTTGTCTTGCCAGTCGCTGGAAACTTCAAAATTTCTCCTGTAGGAACCAACTGGGTTGTCATTGGCTGAGATATGTGGCTCCTCTTTTGGGAATGGATAGGGGATATTCGAATAAATAGCAGTTCCATATCCCTGGATTTCCCAATTCGAGGGGACTTCGATCGTGTCCCAATTTCTGTCATTATAGTCTTTTACAAAGAAGTTTTTTGGTCGGTTTTCTGGCGTCGATGACCAATGAAATTTCCATGATCCGTTTAATGACTGATAATGCGAGGATGTTGAAGCATCGTAAGATACTGCAGTCGTTAAGGATGGATAGCTAAATAGCGTCGCGTTTGGCGTAACGGTATTAATCTGTAATACTTTTGGATTGGACCAGTTGGGCTGTGCTACAGTCGTAAGAACTGGAGCGAGCATGAGTACAAAAACTGCTAATAAAACATGCATAGCCCTACTACTATTTAGATCTCGCCACGGCGGCTTTCGAGAGTGTCACGTATCTCTTGCATGCGTGCTTTCGATAGTGGATAGAGTATATTGAATGCGATCGCAAGAAGCAAGCACAGTACAGGGAGACCAATTAACAGTAAGCGCATTTTCAAGAGGGTGCCATCTGGTTGGTCTCCGCCTAAATCTTTACTAAAATGTGTCCATGCAAGTAGTATACCGGACGCACCAAAGGCAAGTGAACTACCCGCCTTCATTATCCAACCACTAATTGCGCTAAATACACCTTCGCGCCGCTTGCCGTTTTTAAATTCATCATAGTCACAGTAATCGCCTAACATAGAAAGAAAAATTGCCCAAAATACAGTATATGCGGGCGCAAAAAAGAAGGGGTCGATGAAGAGTAGTTCTGGTACATTTTGGTTATAAGTAAACCAGCGTGCGAGACTCCCCAATAATGCGAGTCCTAAGGAAAGTGAAATTAGCTTTTTCTTTTCAATCTTTACTAAGTACTTAGAAATTACTGCTAGCATTATAATTCCCAGAATTTGAAGGATGTTTTGTGATATCGCGAAGTATTGTGACCCGCCAGCTACATCTCCCTCCCATACGTAAAACATATTTACGTAGAGACCAAAGGTAGCCACCAATAATATACTGCTCAGTAGAAATACTCCGATTCCATGCAGAAGTAAAAATGCTGGATCTTTTATCAGCGATAAAAAGCTAGGTACAAGTTTGACCCTTTCTTGCTGAAGGGCGACTTTGTGGTATCGCTCTTGTGGGAATTTAGCACATACAATACCGGAAACAAGAATGAGTAAACTAGAGAGTCCTGCTAGTGTGCGGATTCCTGTGACTGGATCGTTAAAGAGTTGGCTCTGCGATAGTGGAAATATCCATGGTAGCATAAACATAAAGAGCTTATTAAAAAACGCGGAGAAAATGCGAATATTTGTCCTTTCTTCATAGTCTGGTGTCATCTCGGTCGCTAATGCGCGAAAGGGCACCGAGTAGATTGTATAAGTTGTGAAAAAGATCAGTGCGAAGCAGATAAAGTAGATTGATTTTGTCTGCTCAGTCCAATCTGGCGAAGCCATCCATATGAGAGGATAGGAAATTGCCATTAAAATCGATCCAAACAAAAGAAATGGCTTACGTCTGCCGGATGTACCGCGCCAGTTATCACTGACCCAGCCCATAATGGGATCCGTGATAGAGTCCCAGAGGCGCATTAGCATTAGCACAACACCAATAGTTGCAGGACTGAGTCCTAAAATTATGTTATATACTGGAGTAGCAATGTCATTAACTCCATTTTCTCCGTAACGGTTTGCAAATTCACCACTACCAAACGCAATTTTTTCTTTTAAGGGTAGTGTGCTTTTTTTCTTCGAGTCTTGTTGCTGATTTGTAGATTCCATTATAATTTTTAAGCTACTATTTTTTTTGTTTCTGCTTCTTGTTTTCGTCGATTAAACTTTCTGCATATTTAATATAGTTACTTAAAATGCAGTTTGCGACTGGGTCGCGGCCAACCTTTGTGCGCAAGATGAGTGAACTTAAAATGATGTTACCAGCACCATAATTTTTTATGGCAATATCTGTACCGTACCACAGGTCTTCGCCGCCGAGATAGTTACGCTTTTTTACCTTATCTTTGTCTTCAGGACGAAACCAAGTAATGGTTTGCGCAGGTGCCTGTTGTGCATCGATTTGGTAGAAACTTTCTGCAGGCGCAACTTCATGATAGGGCTCATCCATCATACAATCTTGGGGAAGACCATTAAAAACAGGGTGCGCCTTGGCGACATGCATGCTGGATTCCCAAAATGAGAAAGAAGGTCGAGCAGTCAATCGATAGGGGAAGGTCCCAGAGGTGAGTAGTTTGTTTTTCTCTACAGGTATACTCATACTTGCCTCGTACTCTTTTAGCATAAAAGGCGACTCTCGCTTAGCGGGGGGTTCAATAAATATTGCTGCCCCAGAATTGGCGTTAATCTGTGTGAGCGCTTTAGCTACTTGGGCGAGGTGGTCTTCCGAGCTAACATCTTCTGTAGCAAAGAGCAGCACAATAGATTCATCACTGCTCTCCCATTCGAGTAGGTCGATATATTTGTAGCCCTTCTCGTCGAACCATTTTTTAATAGTTGTATTTGGATCGTACAGTACCAAGCGATGCTTTTGCTGCACTGGCTGCTCTAGTATACTATATACTTCTACTTGGATACTAGATAGGGTTTCTCCTGTAGTGTCCAAGCATTGTACCTGGATGTTGTTTTTTCCTGGCTGGAGCAAGTGACTGGGTATTGTAGCCTGTGCCCGCTTAAAACTAGTTGCTGCGCTCCAGCTTATATTACTTATGGTATGTTTGGCTCCATCGTTGCTGATTTGTATGCATTCTGGGGCTAAAAAGTGAGCGTCGCACCAAACTAAGTTACAGTTAACCGGTTCGCCATGGACTATGTTACGCTGCTGTGGAAAACAAAATAATCCTGAATGCGCGTTTGCTGCTGCGATAGAGTGATAGGCTGCTTTTGGGCGCTGCCAATGATCGATTAAACCAGCGCCTAGTATCCAGTCACCATCAGTGAATGCGTGTATGCAATATCCCGATACATTTTCATTGGCTAGTAGAGCTTCGAGTTGGCGACGGTTTCCTCGGGCTTGCACGATTTGAGATGCTCGGCAAAAGCTGTCTACATCAGGATATACTTTTTGCAGTGAGCAGGCTCTTAGTGCATCACTTAAATGCTGCTGTATCTTATGGTGCTGCCTGTATGCAGGAAGTAATGGGTTGCCATGAGATTCGAACAACTCGCAGTTAGCTTGTATTTCCGGCAATCCGCCAAAGCCGAATTCGGATACAAAAAGACCGGCNCCGGCTTGAATTTCTGTATTTCCTTCTTTTATGTCAGAGCTCCCTAGGCTTTGGTAGAGCTTCCAGTGTTTCTCAGACACAGGGGCGCGCACGTAGCTGTGTAATTCGCTAAGAGATTTTCTCTCGAGAGAGTAAGGCAAATAGAAATGTGCTCCATCCGCCCATCCGCCTGATTCATCTAAAATAAGTCTTGTTGGATCAAGAGAGCGTGCGATTTCTGACATCTTAGGAATCAATTGAGCGATTTCTTCACGCGTTACTTCATTAAACATTTCCCACCAGATGATNCAGGCATGATTGCGGTCTCTGGTGACTAACTTACGAATCTCACTTTCAATTCTTGCGGGTGTCTCAGCAGTAAGTGCTGGCCAGCAACTCATACATTCTACAGCAGGCGATGCAATGATTAGTAAGCCTGCAGCATCGGCTTCTTCCAGAATAATNGGTGGCACAGGGCGACGCCATGGCCGTAGGAGGTTCAAACCTGCAGCTTTGGCTAGTTCAATTTCCTTGCGGACTACTTCACGACTTTCTGGATACGATTGATGTTTTGCATACACACCTTCCCAAAATCCTCCGCTCAGATAGATGGGTTCTTGGTTGAGGTAAAAACGGCCATTTTCGTAAGTAAAAGATCGCATACCAATCCGCTCAGTATGTTCAGCTAAGACAGTATTATTGGATATAAGGCATATATTTGCGCAGTACAGGTGAGGATTATCACAGCTCCATAGTATGGGGTTTTTAATGGGTAAACTAAATTGGAGTGTATTTGCTCCTAGCAGAAGCGAATAAGCTTCTTGATTACTGTAAACTTCCTCTCCGGAAATATCACAAACCGTGATTTTAACNAAAATTTCCGATGCNTGGCGTGACTGCATAGTGAGCGCTAATTCAAAGGTAGAGCTTTNTAATTGTGGCTGATAAAAAGCACTTTCAATCCATGTTGATTGATTGAACTCAAGACTCAGCGACTGCCAGATGCCAGCTGTTAATCCACCACGCCAGTGTGGCATTTCATTGGGTCCGAGAGTATCAATTTNTATATCTTTTGTTACAATCGCACTTATAACGCGTATAATAAATGTATTTTCTTCACCAAAATGCAGGCAGTCATGAACTTCAAAATCAAATGGAGTGTATCCACCGTCATGCGTGCCAACGAATTGACCATTGACCCAAACCTCAGTGCGNTAGTTTGACGCTTGAAAACAAAGGCGGCAGATCTGCCCAGCATAACTAGTTCCTACAACGGTGCGAAGAGCATACCAAGCAACTCCTTCATAGTCTTGTACGCGTTCTTCCCAGCATGATGGAACTTCAATATCTATGGCGCTGCTTTGTATCGCTTCGTAATTATTCTGCCACTTCTCGATTAAACCTTGGTTTTGCGGGTCTATCTTTAATTTCCAAGTGCGGTTTAGGCTGATTGATTGCATGGAAAAAGTGTTGGTAACAGAATATATAAAGTTGTNTTTTTGTTAGGCATTAGAAGGAACAAACATTTGTGGGACTATGTCCTGCAGGAGGCGTGTCGCCATGAATCTTTTCTAGTAGTGCATGAAGGGAGCTGACTGTTTCTGGATTGGACTTAGCGATGTTGTCGCGTTGACCGATATCGGTTTGCATATTGTAGAGTTGAGGCTCGGTGTCATTGCCTGTTTCGATGGCTTTGTCAGCAAATATAACGGGGCCATCATGGGGTGGTATGTATACCCAATTTTTTTGGCGAACTACAGTCTTAGAACCGATGCCCTCCGTCACCAAATGATCGCGACCAGTTTTATCANATCCAAGAAGCGCTGCGCTCATATCGAGGCTGTCGGCATATTGCTCTGCAGGAATTATAGCCCCTGAAAGTTGTGAAAAGCTAGCTAGGAAATCGACATGGCTAAACAGCGCAGCAGACTCACCAGGCATAATTTTTTTAGGAGCCCATACGATCATTGGTACGCGAGAGCCACCATCAAACATACTGTACTTGCCACCACGTAGAGGGCCTGCAGGTTTGTGATCACCGCACTTGCTACAAGAATCATCTTTATATCCATCGTCGAGAACAGGACCGTTATCACTGGAAAAGATAACGATGGTATTATCATCGAGTCCTTGCAATTTGAGGTGATTTATTATCTCACCGACGCACCAGTCAAGTTCCGCTATCACATCGCCGCGTGGACCTTTATCGGTCGTTCCAGCAAAGCGCGAATTTGGAATACGCGGAACGTGTGGTTGATGTAAGGCATAGTACAAAAAGAAGGGCTGTTTTTTATTAGCCGACAGGAAATCTTTAGCGCGCTTTAAAAATACATCGCTCATAGTAGTATCATCCCAGGTGGCAGTTTTACCACCGCGGCAAAAGCCGATTCGACCCACACCGTTAACGATTGTATCGTAGTGTTGCTGATCGCTATGCTCCATATGAAGCATTTCTGGATGATCTTTACCAGTGGGTACCTCGGGGAAGGGATTTTCACCTCCATAGACGACCGAGATCGGATCGTCAGGATCGAGGCCGTCCACGCTACGTCCATTGACATAGACGCAAGGCACGCGATCGTTGGTGGCCGCCATCACGTAGGAGGTATCAAATCCTACGTCAAGCGGGCAGGGCGATATTTCACTNTTCCAGTCCACCTGACCACTGCCTAAACCAATGTGCCATTTGCCTATGACCGCNGTGCTATAGCCGGCATCTCTTAAAGTACTAGGAATAGTGCGTTCATTTTCTCCGATTATCATGGGAGCATCTCCTGCTAGAATCTTGGCGCTCTTATTGCGCCAAGGATAGGAGCCAGTTAATAAGCTGTAGCGCGATGGGGTACAAGTTGCGGCAGTCGCATAGCTTTGAGTAAACCGCAGGCCCTCCGCTGCCATCTGGTCTAAATTTGGGGTGGGTATACCGGAAGCACCNTAGCAATTTAGATCGCCAAAGCCGAGATCGTCAGCGTAAATGATGATATAATTGGGAGGGGTCATATAGTAAGTGTAATGGCATATTCAGTGTTCAATATAATCAATAATAGATCTATGTATANAACGAACAGCCAACAAAATTGTCCACTTATACGAAGAGTATATGAAACAATACTTTTTC
Organism: Coraliomargarita sp.; assembly: GCA_002699365.1. Lineage (GTDB taxonomy): Bacteria > Verrucomicrobiota > Verrucomicrobiia > Opitutales > Coraliomargaritaceae. The sequence goes on from PAAN01000015.1 coordinate 58,433, forward strand.
GATAACAACTTGAAAAACTAAGTACTTGAATACTGATTTGACAAGTCAGCAAACCAAGCCCACGCAGTGGCTGGATCTTTGTGTGCATTGACTGCATCACGTTTAANACATGCAATTGATGCTTTGAATTATGTAATCGCTTATTGATTGCAATTGAAATTGCAGCGAAATTCTTACACTTTATTATATGCATAGATTGTTCATTGTTTGGCTNACCTGTACAGNCAGCCTGACCGCTNACCCCGTAGATCGNCCCAANATACTTTGGATCTACGCGGAAGATACCTCTCCGTGGATGGGTTGCTACGGTGATGTGATCAATAAAGAGGCGACCCCGCACATTGATTNGATGGCCAGTGCGGGTGTGCGATTTGAGCGAGCCTATGTACCAGCGCCAGTTTGTTCCGCNACACGCTCAGCTCTAATTGTNGGGCAAAGTGGTATTCGCTTTNNCGGGCATCAGCACCGCTCCTCTCGTAAAGGTCCTAAGATTTATTTGCCTAACGGCGTACAATTGCTTCCTGAAATTTTACAGGATCAGGGGTATACGACTTTTAATTATGGCAAGACGGACTATAACTTTGTTTGGAATCCTGCAGCTTATAATTACCAACTTAGCGAACAAAACAATTTTTTCGATTTAGCCAATGAACAACCTTTTTTTGGACAGATTCAAATCAAGGGAGGAAAAAATAATACCTGGAAGTTCCCTTCTAAGCGTAAGGTCAACCCAGATGCAGTCACTGTGCCTGCTGACTATCCAGATAATCCCGTCTACCGCGCGGTGGTGGCGCAGCACTACGATGCGATCCGCATGGATGACGACTTAATTGGTGAAATCCTTCAGGGGCTCGAGGCTGCTGGATTATACGATAATACTATCGTGGTATATTTTTCCGACCATGGTGCGAACAATTTAGTTCGGCATAAACAAATGACNACTGAAGGTGGATTACATGTACCATTTATCGTCATGGGCCCNAAGCAATATGTTCCTATCATGCGGCAGGTTCGTAGCGATCTGGTCGACTTGCTCGATCTGAGCGCGACTACTCTCGCCTGGGCAGGGGTGGATGTACCAGATTGGTATTCTGGGCAAGATTTGTTCGCAGATAATTTTAAGGCGCGAAGTTTTGTTGCTGCTCATAAAGATCGCCTCGACCATACTATTGACAGGGTACGTAGTATCCGCACCGATCGCTTTCGCTATGTGCGCAATTACAAGCTCGACCGAATTTTCCTGCAACCACAGTACCGAGATAGTAGGGAGTTTACCAAAAATTTGCACGATTTATATGCTAAAGGAGAGCTAAGTGCTCGCCACGCAGAGATCTACTTTGGCGAGCGCCCAGCTGAAGAGTTGTACGANGTGTCTGTNGATCCACATATGCTTGTTAATCTAGCTAAAAATCCTGCCTATAGGAATATTTTGCTCCACCACCGCACGATATTGAGTGACTGGTTGAGTGAGGGTGATTGTGGCATAAAAGAGGAAGCTATTGAAGCGCTGCAAGCCAATGGTGAGGGAACGAAGTGGGGGGAGGGCGTAAATGTAGAGTACGAGATTTATCGTACCGACAGTGATGGAGACGGCCTATCGGACAAGTGGGAGATTCTTAATGGTCGGGACCCAGAGGATGGACTGCTGTACTTTGACTTTGACTGCGGTGGGTGGCAGACAGAGGGCTGGTTTTCCCAAGATTTGCAGTGTAATATAGCCGGTAATCTCGGCTTCCTAGATTTTGAGCTGAGCGCAGATAGTAGCTCAATGGAGCGTANTGGACTAAATATTCAATTCACTCAGGAAGATCGTGCTCTTCAATTAGAGCTACGTTCCAGTTCNAAGGTAGTCGCAAAAGTTTATGCGAATAATAAAATATTAGGTGCAGTGTCAGTGGATGCATCCAATTTGTTTAGCCCAGTTGTCATACNATTCGATACTTTTATAAATGATACTATTCATAATTTAAAAGTCTCTTTTGAAGGGCAGCTTGGATCTTTTATTGAAATAGACTCGATTCAAGTAATTCGCGATACAGTTGATGCACATTAAATTTTATATTAGTTTTTTATTACTGCTAGCTATTGAGTTATTAGGAGCGCAGCCGAACATTATTTACATCAATGCAGATGACTTGGGCGTCATGGATGTTGGCTTTCAAAATAGTAAATTTCGNACGCCTCATATCAATCGTCTAGCCGCCAAGGGCTTGGTTTTTAATAATGCGTATGCCCCCGCATCGAATTGTGCGCCAAGCCGTGCTTGTGTGCACAGCGGCCAGTGGGCTCCTCGGCATGGAGTCTACACAGTGGGTAGTTCCTATCGTGGTAAAGCGCAGTATCGTAAGATTATTCCAATACAAAACCAGAAGCTTTTACCTTCTTCAGTTCATACGATGGCAGAAGCTTTACGAGCGGGTGGCTATCGTACCATCCATTTAGGTAAATATCACATCGGCGAGGATCCTTTAAAGGATGGTTTTGAAGTTAATATTGGTGGTGATTTTACTGGAGGACCTAAGGGTGGAGGCTATTTTTCACCTTGGGNGACTGGTTCGATGACGACTTGGTCGGATACAGTGCCAGCAGATACGCACCGCATTGATNTTTATACGCAAGAGGCACAGCGTTTTATTCAGGCGCATGCAAATGAGCCGATGTTTATTCACTTCTCGCCGTATCTCGTACATGGCCCGATCACTGCAGTGCCTAAGTACGTAGAGCATTATTACGGTTCTGGTCTCAATGCAGCGTATGCGTCGATGGTTGAAAAACTCGATGCCGCTATAGGATTACTGCTTCAAGCGCTCGAAGATAATGGCTTAGCGGATAATACCTTAGTAGTGTTTTGCTCGGATAATGGCGGTATAGCCGCAGTGAATCCACAAACTCCTTGGCGTGCGGGTAAGGGTTCTTATTATGAGGGTGGTATACGTGAGCCATTAGTTATGTACTGGCCCAATACTATTGNCCCNGGTGAGTGCACGGAGTTGGTCAATTCGCTGGATTTTTATCCGACCTTTATGGATGTTGCTGGACTGCCTATTAAAGAAAATTTGGATGGTGTGAGCTTACTACCATTAATGATTGGCTCTGGTTCTTGGGATTCGGTACCACAGTTTTGGCACTTCCCTGTCTATTTACAGGCATACAATGGGGCAAAAGATCAGGCGCGNGATGCGCTCTTTCGCACGCGTCCAGGATCCGCACTGCGCAAGGATCAGTGGAAACTTCACGAATACTTTGAAGATGGAGCAGTTGAGTTGTACGACCTTTCTAATGACCCAGGTGAGCAGCATAATCTTGTAGATTTATTACCTGTAAAGGCAGCAGAGTTAAAAGGTGTACTCGAAGATTGGCGCCAGATTGTTGGTGCTCCAGTGCCTACCAAGTTAAACCCTAACTATGATAGTCAAGCTGAAGCTAATGAGCTGGCTAAATTTGGCCTCCAGTAGATTCTCTTACAAGGTGATCGTTTGCGTTTACTTAAATTATAAATTATTGCTTAAGAAGCGATCAACTCGGGACTGCATCTCACGCCCCTTTTTAAAGAAGAACATATGTCCGCCTTCTGGGTCGATGTGTAGCTTGAAATTTTTAACCCCTAATTGGGCGCATTGGCGTTCGAAGTTTTCGTAATTAAACGCAGGTACTAGTCTATCTGTAGCACCGTGTAGCATAAAAATCGGCACTTGTTCTTTATGGACGTAAGTAATTGGTGATACCTTCTGAGTAAATGCCACTTTAGCGGACTCGTCTTTAGCTATTAATTTCAATCGTTGTTTACGATTGTGCATCTCGATTAGATCAGCTGGAGCTGCGATTGCCACTGCGCAGNCTACAGAGGCATCGTGCTGTGCATATGCTTCTGTTTTGAATGTTGTGTCTGTAGGAGTCAGCGCTGTTAGCAGGGCTAAATGAGCACCTGCGCTGTAGCCTAAAAGTGCAATACGCTCTGGATCACCTTGGATGCTTGTAGCAATTTCTTTAATGTATCGAATCGCCTCTCTCACATCTTGTATGCAGGCGGGCATGGGCGCTTCGCCAGTCAAACGATAGGATAGGGTCACACCGATATATCCCCGCTTTGCATAGCGCATGGCCATCCAAGCCATTTGATCTTTATCGCCTTTTGACCAACCGCCCCCATGTATACAAATGACGATCGGTACATATCCTTTGATATTTTTTGGCTGCGCGATTCCTAGTTGCCCAGCGCGCCGGTCTGGCGCTTCGCGGTACTCCAGCACTGTGTAGTTTACGCCTGGTAGAATTTTCACCTCCTTTTGTGGAGGTCTGCCCGCTCGTGTTTGCGCATAGCACAATGATACGAGTAATGTTAGCAGACATAAAATCGTGGTTTTTNTCATTTCTAGGGTAGTACCGGTTAAGACGAGTTTGATTCGTTTATCGCTCCCACCAATTGTCATTCATTAAGGTCGGAAATACGCGGTCTTTTAAATTAGCATTCCATTTTTCCCATGCCTCTAAGAGCGCTTCAGCATAGGTTTCGTTTACAGCTAGCCGATTGTCACTCTCGTCAATGTCTTCACCCAAGTCGTAGAGTGCAGGCTTCATATTTTTACGATTGATTATATATTTGTGAGCGCCTTGGCGTACAGCTAGTGCATTTTGTTCCCATTTACGCCAAAATAGAATATCGTGCGGCGCGCCCGTTGTTTGTCCGGTTAGATATGGGATAAGGTTAACCCCGTCTAGTNGGCGCTCGCTAGCAATTGGTACCTGTGTAACGCCTGCTATTGTGCCCAATATATCCAGCGATATGACTGGGTCATTAAAAATTTGGCCTGCCGGAACAGTGCCTTTCCACTGTAGAGCAAATGGTACACGAATACCTCCTTCAAAAAGATCCGACTTTGCGCCCCGAAGCGGTGCATTATTCGAGGAATTTTTTGTAATGGCGCCACCATTATCCGAGAGAAAAACTACGATGGTATTTTCTTCAATACTATGATTGGCGAGAGTTTTCATAACGCGGCCGACGCCATCATCGACTGCACTAACCATAGCGGCATAAGTACGTCTTTTTTTATCTTTAATATGTGTGAAACGATTTAGGTACTTCTCAGTCGCTTGTAGTGGAGCGTGCGGCGCATTATAGGCAAGGTATAGAAAAAATGGATTTTCTTTGGACGACTGACTATCTATGAAATCAGTAGCAGCGTCAGTGAGAGCGTCNGTTAAATAATCATCAATTTCTATTTTTGTGCCATCTCGCTCGACTTTCATGTTATACCAATGCCACTTGCGAGTGACCTCGGAGAGATCATTTAATGTCATTAATTCTGGGAAGTAACTTAGCCCACCAGCAAGAAACCCATAAAAATGGTCAAACCCGCGATTATGCGGATGGAAGTTTGGATGCGTGCCCATATGCCATTTACCAACAATCGCGCTTTTGTACCCGACTTTTGCGAGCACTTGTGCAATCGTTTCTTCCTCTAATGGAAGTCCAGATTTTGGGTTNTTTGGATCAATTGATGGATTCGTNGTGAATCCAAAACGATCTTGGTAGCGACCAGTAAGTAGACCCGCTCGGCTTGGTCCGCATACTGGATACGACACATAGCCGTCAGTAAATACTACGCCACTTGCCGCTAGTTTGTCTAAGTGTGGGGTGGGTATGTCGGTACAACCATTAAAACCGACATCATTGTATCCTTGGTCGTCGGTTAAAATGATGATCAAATTAGGGCGCTGCGATCCGTGTAGAATGGCTGCACATGTTAGCGAAAAAGTTAGTAGGTAGGTTAGATATGAATACATAAAAATGTGGGTCTTTATGGTGTTTCTTTTTGTAAATATTTCCGCGGTTCGACTTGTTGAACGGCGCCGTTTTTGACATCGCGAGGGGATGCTTTAAAAGAGCGTTTAAATGCGGTCGCGAAACTTTGGCTACTTTGAAAGCCGACCATCATCGCTATTTGGGTAATATTAAGTGAGGAAGTGACTAGTAATTCATAGCCTTTAATAAGGCGAATCTTCCACAGGCTTGCCATTGGGCTCTCGCCAGTAGATGAGCGAAATGCCTTGGTTAATTTACTCTCCGATACCGCTAGTCGACTGGATAGTTTCTTTAAGTTCCACTGTTCGCTGTACTCTCGCTCGAATAGATCGAGCGCAAGTAATACAGTTGGGTTTTGTGTAAGCTTGTTCGGATTGGTTAGTTGAAGTTCTTTTTCGTGAACTAATTCTTGTATGGAGTAGATAAATGCACGAAAGGATGCCATAGCGATCGATCGACTAAATTTGCTCGGAGAGGCATGTTCATTGACAATNGTTTTTAGTAGCGACTTATGCTTCGGCTTAAAATGCTGTTTCGTGAATTTAAATCCATCCCATGCTTTGAGTAGTTCGGGTTCATTTTGCAGCGCTTGCTGCATGGAAAATCCAATCCATAGGCAATGGTTGTACGAGTAGCGCTGATCGAGTCGCTCCATCACGCAGCCACTAGCGATTAAGAGTAAGTTGCCATTGGACAATGTTTCTTCGATGCCATCAATATGAAAGGTACACTCGCCCTCAAGCTGCAGCATCAAAGTGAAGTTAGTTAANTGTTTAGATCCTTGTTTAAGGCGCGGCGAAGACCAGTGCTCTCCAATGGAATTAACGCCAGGCACAAATACATCCTCACCATAAATACTAAATCCTGAGTAGACGCCTTCGGGTAGATCAATTGCCATTTATTTTTGTGTAGAGGTGGGTATGAATGAAGTGTCTGATTTAACTGCGACGACTCAAATTTTTAGGTAATTCGACATTGTCTAAGGTGCTTTCTAAGCGATCGATTTCTGCGCTCATACGGANGCAATCATCCGAGTAGTTAGCGTCTTGTGCTAAATTCTTTGTTTCGTAAGGGTCATTTTCCAAATCAAAAAGTTGCGTGGTTTCGGAGCCATAATAGCGGATAAATTTATAGCGCTCATCGACCACCATGCGACCACTTGCTTTACTTTGGGCATGAAGGTAGCGTCGCCACTGGGTCGGCTTTCCATCCAGNAGTGGCTTGAGGCTGAGCCCNCGCATTTTTGGAGGAGCTTTGATTCCTGCATAATCGCAAAAGGTAGGAAAGAAATCTAGGCCGGACACTAAGTGTTCCTTGTCTTCGACTCCTTCAGTTACGTGGCCAGGATAGCAAACCATGGTGGGCACTCGTGAGGAAGTATCATAAAAATTATCTTTAAATAACATGCGATGGTGTCCGTTNGCATCGCCATGATCGGAAGTAAAAATAATGACGGTATTTTTATGATCGGCTGATTGCTCTAAAGTGTCCAAAATATATCCCACGTTTACATCGACCATTTCTACCATTCGGTAATAGAGCCATGCTTGGTGTCCCCAGTTTTCTTCCGTCCAATTTTCGGTGAACTTCATGATGCCATTGTGCATGCTTTTAAGTTGCTCTGGTTCGCTGCGATCAAAATCAAAATTGGGTGGATAGGGGGGTAATTGATCCCGCAAATTTTCAAAAGGGAAGGGGTGCTTCGCTGTGCGTGGGGAGTTGCCGCAATCGTGCGGATTCATGAGGCCAACTTGGGCGAAGAATGGGCGTGTGCGGTCACGGTTTTCTAAAAATGCCTCAAACGATAACGCTACTAAATTATCGCCGTATTCTCCTTGTGGGTGTGAGTTATGTGGGACTAACTGAAAGGAGTTGTGCAGAGGCCTGCCTGGCACATGCCATTTGCCGATATGTACGGTCTGGTAGCCGTGCTTCCCAAGCCATTGCCCGTAGTCCGGCATGTCGGCATGAAGTTTACGATTATTAGCAACTACATTGTTTTCACTGGGATATCGACCGGTTGCCCAACTAGCTCTAGCGGGGCAGCAGATTGGGTCCGGTGTATAGCTTTTAGAGAAGTCCATACTGCGCTGCGCAAGGCGATCAATATTGGGCGTAGTAAGGTATGGATTGCCATGACAGCTAAGGGCCATGTGACTGAGCTGATCGAGATTTAGAAAAAGTAAATTTGGTGCTGAAGAGTGATGGCTTTGTGTGCCGCTTGGAGCTGCCGAAGAATGATTAAAAAATGCACCAAGTGAAGCGGCGCTACCTACTTTTATAAAGTCACGTCTGTCNATACAGTGAGATAATTTTGTAAGAGGCATGATATATCAGCTAGTGATTGTAGTTAAGGTATATGCTACATTGCGACCGATCACAGCAAGTACATGGTTGAGTTCGTCCTGCCAAAAATAAAGCGGCAAAATTGCGGGTCCAACAAGCGCATATCCATGCAAGTTCTGAAGCTTGCCTTGGATTTCCATTTTTTGCTGCGGCAGTGAGACGATTTCTAAGCCGGGTCGAAACATGGTTAAATCATCGAAGTAGTCGACTTTTCCTAATTGAACTGCTCCTGCCTGTAGGCGCTCGATTAAAGTATACAAACTAGTGACTGTATGATTTGCAGTATAGGTGCGAATATTGCCACTCTTTGACGAGCTTANCTCGATACTTGGCCCGCTACACCGNCCATACTGTTTGACGGGTCCTAGTGCATTATAACGATAGGATTTGACCGGTAAGATAGGCTCTGATTTGTAGCTCAAATTCCATTCTTCTAGGCTTCCCACGTGATTGGATGCATATTTAATGCTAGCATTTATTGTTTGCTTAGAGGAGGGCTTTTGCCCCGTCCACGTTGACCAGGCGCGGGTGTGGACTACATTTAATTGGCGCGTCTTACCAGCACCTGTGATGCTGGGGCAATTAAGAACTAAGCTGCCCTCTTGGCGAACTTGCGGAAATGGGCCAGTGCGCTTGCCACCTTCCGTGCGATAGGTGTAGTTACGCATCGCATGGATAGCATAGCTTAATTGATACTCTTTTTTGGGCAGCACTGACTCGGAGAAGTTACGAAAGTAGCTGGGGTAGAGATCAAACGATAGATGCATAATAAAGAAGCGAGGGTTATAATGTATACGTTTTCACTAATTATTCCTACTTTATTCGGTTAAAAATGTGTCTTATCAGGTATAAAATTAGGTGCAGTGCAATATATTAAGATTCTATAAATGCAATGTGCAGGGTTGCGGTTCTATGATATACTCACAGACTAATTATGGTTTTTCTTTTTTTGCATGAATACGCTCCACCTAATACAGATCTTTTGTCTGCTGTCTTTTTGCCTGTATGGCTTTCGTTGTGCACTNACTGCTCATATGACTGCAGAGTTTGCTCGCTACGGAATACCGCAGTTTCGGGTATTGACTGGTATCCTTCAGTTAGTCGCTGCTTTGGGGCTTTTAGTCGGNTTTTGCTATCCTTGGATTGGAGCACTGGCAGCAGGTGGATTATCCCTACAGATGGCTTGNGGACTANTAGTCCGTATTCGCATTAAAGATAGCATTNTCGAGTGTGCGCCGGCTGCGTTTTATTTAGTACTTTGCGCATGGCTAGCGAAGCAGTTAATAGATCTGCCAGTTTAAGGCGTAGTCATTGCNTGGTAAAATCTTAACAATGCACCGAGTGATGTGTGCCTGCTTATTTGATGANTAGCAGTACAATACAAAGCAGGAGCAAGGCGACTGATGGCACCGCCTTTATTAGCGGGTCACGAATCTTCAGGTGCATGGCAAATGCTCCGGCCATTAGTACAGCAAGTAAGAGAGCGCCAATTTCTACTAAGTTTTCAAAGAAAATTCCGGCAAGCAAGAGTGTGGCTGCAGTTAGTTTAAGAACACCAATTATATAGTAGAAAAAGTCGGGTAGACCGTATGCACGAAATTCTTCACGTAATGTAGGGGATCCACCACCTCGGTAGGCAGTCACTTTGGTGCGACGCAGTAACCAAACATTTAAAATACCGAGACCGAGGATAAGTTGTATTGCTGGTGCTACATATTCCATAAAAGTGAAGTCTGATTATTGTGCATAAGTTGACAATGTTTTTGTGAAGTCTTTGTACACTTATAAGGCGAGCTCGATAAGCGGTAATTGCCAGAGCACACGCTCGCCGCTGCTATTTTCAATCAGGGTGGGCCACTCTCTTGTTAGACTACCAAGGGTCATTAGTTTAGCCGGACCCCATCCTTGCGGCGTAATTTCCTGTACTTTATATTGTGCGCCACCATTTGGCGGGCGAGAGACAAAATAAAAGGACTGTGTTTCCCCTTTCGGGCTATTGGGTAAAATCACTGCAGGGTTACGCCGAAATGCTAGTTTGAGCATGAGGCGTCCATCACGGCGCGCTGTATCATCTGCAAAGGATCGATCCTCTAGGGTGTCGTAGCGGTTACACCAAATTAGATCAAATGCAATAGACTGAAAATTTAGGGTATTGTATAAATCCTTTAGATTGCCAGTTGTGCGTGGCATTTTTCGCTGAAAAGCGATAATTTTTTCATCAGTAGCGACTGGGCTTTCATTGGGCGCTTGTATGTAAACGATGCCTGCAGACTGCAGGGCGACTGCTGCATAACTTTTTTCAAAGGTGGTGCCCCAAGGATTATGAAAATGTAGCTCTGCTTTGCGATCGTCGTAGCCAACGATGACGCAGCCATGGCCCATATCGCCAAATACTCCTGGGCGAAAGGAGACATAAATTGGGCCTTCGCTGTAGAGCGCGCTTTTTATTTGGGGTAATATGTTTTGTTGGAATTCATTATCACTATTCCAGAATTCTTCTTTTCCGGTGAATCCAATTTTTTCCATTGCTAGCTTCATGTCACGCGGGAAGGTGCCTTGATTGCCGACAGATCCGGCGGAGCTCAGCTGCGCAATTTGGTATTGATCGATGTCGAGGTCGTGGAAATTAGCGATCATCGCAGCGGATGCAGGTACGCAGTAGTTGCCAAATTGCACGACCATGGGCATGCGCCTCAAGGTAAACTTTCTGGGAAGTTTTTCACTAGAATCCCCGACTACATCATTTTCAGTGGACTGTTTTACATCTGCGTTGGTTGGCTCGCGTAGGGCTTCTTGCGACTGCTGCCACATCACAATAAATGTGGCATCTTCTTCGCAGAGACGAGTGATCGGAATTTTCGCTTTCTGGCCACTTTTGAGCGTAAACTGGAGCGCTTCTAAGTTTTCGGCATTGATGAGCTTTGCCTGCATGGTACGCCCATCATT
>PAAN01000016.1 GCA_002699365.1 Coraliomargarita sp.
AAGCAGCTTAGATAGCGCAGAAGAGTTTGCCTCTGGCAGTTTTGTGTTCGTAGAAAAAGGTACACAAGCAGGTCAAGGCTATGTACTAGCAGAGGTAGCTAGTGACTTTGCTCTTGGCACCTCATCGATTAGCTACAGCCAGTTTACTTTAGACGCAAGCGCGCTAGGCGATGTAAGCGCCGGAAGCGTAGCAGCTAGCGGACTCAATGTCGGAGGCGCAGCTTCCTTTGAAGACATCTCAGTAATGGGTCCTGCAACGATGAGCAACGGCTTAAGTGTAAGCGGTACCGCAACGATGAGCAACGGCTTAAGTGTGAGCGGTGGCATTTTAGATGCAGATACAGTAGAAGCATCGCGTCTTTACGTGAATGGTCCCTACGGTTCGACAAGTCTCGATGGATATTACAATGAGATCACTGGCGACAGATTAACTCTCTTCCACCCGATGGGAACGATAATCGAAGGCGACGTAAGTGTATCAGGTATAGTGACGGCCAACGCTTTCGAGTTACGTTCAGATTATAGATTTAAAGATAATATCAAAACAATCACTGGCGCGGTCGACAAAGTGAAGCAGCTTAGAGGGGTGGAATATACCCTTAAAAGTAATGGTAAAGACAGTGTAGGAGTGATCGCACAAGAAGTTGAAGAGGTGTACCCTCAGCTAGTTTCTACTAGTGATGAAAGTCTTGGCGTGAAGGATGCTAAGTCAGTGAATTATAGTAGCCTAATTGGAGTCTTGATTGAGGCGGTAAAAGAACAGCAATCGCAAATTGAGGCACTTAAGACTCAAGTTAATGAGCTTCAGAAAGATAACACCAACACAGAAAATACCAGCACGAACCTAGTCGTACTTGGAGCGAACAATTAACTATCCTGCTATCGATTGGACTCTTCCCAGCGCTTTCTTTCTTCGTCACTAAAACCAGGGATACGACCTTCATCAAAGTCGATCATATCCATGACGGATTGAATCTGCCCGATCTTTTCAGGCGTACCCATATTAGTTAAGGACTCTGCTAGAAATTCGCGTCCTGCTTCGGTTTGGCCTTTGTGCACGACTTCGCGGTTCCATTCGGCTACTTTAAGATCCTCTGGAAAGCACTCCGCAAGCAAGCGGTCTAACTCTTTAGCATCCCCGCCAGCAGTGCGCACTGCATCGACCACTTGCGCGGGATCTATCTCCAGGTGCATGCACAAGAATCGATCAAATCCACGGCAGAAGTTTTTCTGGTACGACTTCGGCAGCTCTTCATTTAGGTGCTTTTTACACTTAGCGACAAAGCGCGGTAAATGTAGTAAGCCGCATGGGTGTGGCTCGTAAGGGGAGGGCAGGTCAAAGCAGATTTCTCCTGTGGGTCCAAGTGATGCGTCAGTCATAAGATCCATTAGAAAAGCTTTCGTTTTTGCTACGTAAAGACAATAGATCCGCGAAATCCCCTTAATTCATAGTTGCTTTTTAATGAAACTGACTTTCGTTATTATCCAATTATGAGTTGTACAGACACAGAGTGCCATCCTTCCGGTGGATGGATCGACAAGTTTGCCATTAGTTTGGCAATGTTATGTGCCGTGCACTGTTTGCTCATGCCTGTAGTCATTCTACTGCTTCCTATTATAGCTACGTCTTTTTTTGTGCATCAAGATTTTCACTTATGGATGCTTTTCCTCGTAATACCGACGACAAGTTTGACAATATTTTTAGGTTGCCGCAGGCATAAAGATAAGTGGGTGTTCGCTCTAAGCGCTACAGGACTTTGTTTTCTGTTATATGTTGTTTTTTATGAACGGATGGTTGTACCAGGGACCTTACCAGAGTCAGCTGCAACGGATGCTTGCTTGCACTGCTTGCAAAATTTAAGTGAAGACGGTTTTTCAATTAGCTCAGTGGCATGGCTTAACTCGATAGGTGGGCTCTTTCTAGCTAGCGGACACTTGCGCAACTTTTTATTGTGCCGGAAGTCACAGTGTGCGCAGTAGAACTGTAACCGTGCGTTATGTTTCTTCGCAGTCTTCGCAGAGACCGTAGACTTCGAGTACATGTGCTATGTTTGTATAGCCCTTTGCTTTCGCTTGGCCTTCCACATCTTTACCAATACAAAGGTTGAGCCTTTCCGCCTTATGACAGGCTCGGCAAATGAGGTGGTGGTAGTGCTCTCCTAAAGCAGTTAGCTCAAAAACATGAGTACCATTTTCTAGCGGTATACGCTGCAGCGCTTGAATGGATTCAAAGGTCTCTAAATTTCGGTAGATAGTGACTAGATCGCTGCTAGGTAATTCTGCGCGCTCACGGATTTCTTCTGCAGTAGCGGGGCGATTAAAAGTTAATAAAGCGCCCAATATCTGCTCCCGCTTTTTTGTCATACGCGAACCACTCGCTTTAAGTGCTTGGATAACTTCTGGCAAAATATTTGTTTTAGACATCTTGTGTACTAGATCGATAGTGAAGCTTCTGGGCAATTGGAATAAAAAAAACCTACCTGCTCTCACAGGTAGGTTTGAAGTACATTAAAAGACCTTATTTAAGTCAGAGTAGCGGCAGCTATTAGAATTGCACGCGCGCACCAACCATTAAGTTACGCCCTGGTAGCGGCGCTTTGTCTTTCACAAAAGAGCTGTGGTGACGAATGACTTCATCAAGTAGGTTATCTCCACGAGCGAAAATGCTCAGTACACTACCGCCAGCAAGTGCGTGCTTGTACGCTACTTCCAATCTTAAATCAGTGTAAGCTGCAGTTTCTGTTTCCTGGGCCGCCACTATGCGATCTTGCTTGAACACGCGGCGCACTAGCAAGCTTCCTTCCCATGGGCCGGATTCAAGCATGATTTCTCCACCTATGCGGAAGGGAGGTATGCGCGGTAGATTGGCTCCAGTGTCTTTGTTTTCAGCACGTACCGAATCCATCAATATTTTTGCGCTCATTTGTAGCGAGTCTGTTTGTACAAGCTGGCGACCAAACTCTGCTTCAAAGCCGTAGAACTTTGCATCTGTCGCTACATACGCATACTTTGGTAAATCTGGTTCAGGTTCTGTTTCGCCCTCATGTAGTACCATGTCATATTCACCGGTAAAGGATGAGAATATGTGGTNATCAAACTGCGTATAAAANACCGTCAAATTAGCGTTCCATAAGTTNCGCTGTAAGCGGTAGCTAAGATCGACGGTGTAGGCTGTTTCAACTCCCAGGTCATCGTCACCTATTTCAAACTNNCTAGTCGCNTGGTGCGGACCATTNGCATACAGCTCAGTTGAATTTGGNTGACGCTGTGAGCGTTGCAGGCTNATCGCTAGGGTATCNTTNTCGNTNAAGTCATATANTANNCTAGCTGCGAGNCTGTAAGCTGTATCNTCGTAGTCTTTTAATGNAGCGTCNTCAGTCTTGTCTACTTCAACTTGNTGCGATTCCAAGCGGCCNCCGACNTCNAANTGCCAAGCGCCATTGTGCATGTGCTCGCTTAAGAAGATNGCCTGGTTCTGCGTTTCGGANGCGGGACCGAATGCAGCTGCCTCTCCTTCATGCTCGTCATGATCGCCTTCTTCCTCGCCCTCATGCTCTTCTTCCTCGCCAGCGGCTACGAAATCGGCATCTAATATTTGTGCGCCGATAACACCATGGTCAAATATAGACCAGGCATTGTGAGCTGCGTCAGCGCGCAACTCCCAGCCCTCACGATCAAAGACTGTCGCATGGTCTTCTTCGTATTCGGTGTGTGTATAGTCGCTGATACCAAAGCGTACTCGCGCGGCTGCAATCCAGTCAGTAGGATCAAACAGGGCAACCTCTAGGTCAAAGCGCTCTCGCAAAAGGTCAATATAAACACCGTGCTCTTCTTCACCACCTGCAGGCGCTGGAGCAACTGCTCCATGCTCTTCATGTTCATGGCCTGGGACACCATAGTAGGAATCATATTTGGAGAAAGACGCGCCAATGTAATTGCGCTCCCCAAAGAAATGCGTAGCACCAATCGAGTAAGAAGAATTTTCAAGGTAACTATCCGCTAGTATATCGGTTGGACCTTCCTCGTGCTCTTCTTCCTCCTCATCATGCCCCTCTTCTTCCTCATGAATTACGGAACCATCTGGTATTGAGTAATTTTCTGCTTTGCGCTCTAGACCAGTAAAACTGATTGCCCAGTCTTCGCCGCCAGTAGTTGCATAGCCCAAAAATGTTTCCCCATCCGATACACTGTCGAAGCGAGTTTCCAAGGCTCCCGTAACTGTATCGCTAGCGACTCGCTCGCGTGGCATCTCTTTACTGATTACATTGACAATGCCACCAATCGCAGCGCCACCATATAGTAGAGCAGAAGGACCTCGCAGAATCTCTACTCTGTCGACCAAGAGAGGTTCGATCGTGACAGCATGGTCTGGGCTGGTGACAGCGACGTCAAGCGAGCCTAGTCCAGACTCAAGAACGCTAACACGGGGGCCGTCCAGGCCGCGTATGACAGGGCGACTTGCACCTGCGCCATAACTGGTTGCTGAAACGCCAGGCTGGCCTTCCAGCAATTGACCAATAGAGTTTGCGCTGCTATTTTGTATCGCTGACTCATCTAAAGAGCTAAATGGGCTGGCATATTCGCCAATTGGGCGAGCTAGGGGCCCGGCTGTGACACAAAAGTCATCGAGCACATAGACCTCATCTGAAAGATCCGCATGTACTGCTGTTACACTGAGCGCAGCGCATACAAAAGCGCTGCTTTTAATAAAGAACTTATTCATAATAGTTGTCTAGTTGTTTGTTTGGTGTCTTTTTAATGCAAGACACTTGCAATAAGGTTATTAAAATTCGCGAGTCGTCAAGTCCACGATTGCCAGATTTTTAGAAAATGTTTCATCTATACCTATGGAAGTGTACTTGGGAGTCGTTATTGGGGTCGTAATTGGAACTGCTGCGACTGCATTGTACGTATCGCGCGGGCATAGTGCTACCAAGGGCAAGCTGCTAGCGCTGCAAGCGCAGCGAGAAGCTGAGCTAAAGAGCGCTGAAGAAAAGCTCGCGCTTCTGCACAAGGCGCAGTCCCAGTTGCAAGACAGCTTTAAGGCACTCTCAGCGGAAGCACTTTCAAAAAATAATACCGATTTTCTCAATCTAGCGAAAACGACATTAGAGAAATATCAAGAGGGCGCTAAGGGCGACCTCGACAAGCGCCAACAGGCGATACAAAAAACGGTCGAGCCTGTGGGCAAAGCACTGGAAAAATTTGAGGAGCGAGTGAACAACCTCGAGGAGCGACGCACAAAAACCGATGCCGGGCTAAAAGAGCAACTGGAAAATCTCGCGCAATCACAGATACGTCTAAGTCAGACCACCACTGGACTCGTCAATGCGCTGCGCAAACCAGANGGGCGCGGCCGTTGGGGCGAGCTGCAACTGCGCCGTACGGTCGAGCTCGCGGGCATGATTAATTATTGTGACTTTGAAGAGCAAACCAATGTGGAGACAGATGCAGGGGAGCGCCTCCGCCCAGATATGTTGATACGACTGCCGAATGAGCGCCGCGTCGTGGTCGATTCAAAAGTGCCACTAGCTGCCTATTTGGATGCTTTAGATGAAGCAGATGCAGATGTTAAAACCACTCAGTTGGAGCGCCATGCGCGCCATATCCGCGACCATATAAAAGGGCTGTCCCAGAAGAAGTACTGGAGCCAATTTGAGCATACGCCTGAATTTGTTGTCCTATTTATCCCCAATGAGGCGATTTTTAGTGCAGCTTTAGAAGTCGATCCTCAGTTAATTGAGCTTGGCGTCGAAAACCGGGTCATTTTAGCGACNCCGACCACTTTAATTGCCTTACTTAAAGCGATCGCATATGGTTGGCAGCAAGATGCAGTGGCGCGAGAAGCGCGCGAAATCAGCGCCCTAGGCAAGGAGTTGTATGAACGTATTGGGGTCGTTATGGGGTATTTTTCGAGTGTTGGCAAAAGCCTCGGACAGGTGGTCACTCATTATAATAAGGCAGTAAATTCTGCGGAGAGCCGCTTGCTTGTGACAGCGCGAAAATTTGAGGCGCTCGAGAGCTCTACAGAAGATACACTACCAGACGTCAAAGTAGTCGAGCAGCAGCCGACTCTTCCAAAGGAGGAGGAATGACCGAGAGCGCTGATCAGGACCCAGTCGAGTTTGTGATAAGCCCCGAGCTCGACCTACATACTTTTAGGCCAAGCGACCTAGGCGAGCTAATCCCAGATTATATAGGGCTGTGCCTAGAGAAAGAATTAACTCGCGTACGCATCATTCACGGCAAGGGTATCGGCACTTTGCGAGAAACCGTTCATGCGCTCTTAAAAAAGAATCCGAGAGTCGAACGCTATCAACTTGCCGACCAAACTGAGGGCGGTTGGGGCGCCACAATTGCATGGCTCAAATAAAAATTTCGAGCTTTATGAGGCGTGCGCAAATTGGGTACAGCGCTGGCGTATTCCCATTAAAGCTGGCGCTGTAAAGACACTTGCCAGAGCACGACTCATCTATCATTTTCGCAACTTTTTCTACTCTTCAGTTGTCCTGTAAACCGATTCATTTAATTTTTTAAACACAATTTCCATCAATCGATCTCGATGATTTCACGAATTCTTAAAAGTTTCTCTGGTCGCCACTATGAGAAATACCAAAAAAAGTGCGCACCACTGATCGCTCGGATCAATGCACTGGAGCTGGAGTATCAGGCGCTCAGCGAGGCAGAATTATGCGCAAAAACACCCGAATTTATGGAGCGCTATCAGCAGGGTGCGAGCCTCGATGAATTACTCCCAGAGGCATTTGCTACCGTTAAGAATGCCGCTCGTCGCATGTGCGGAAAGAGCTACGACGTCTGTGATCACCCGCTGCCATGGAATATGGTCCACTATGATGTACAGCTTCTAGGTGGCATCGCTTTGCACGAAAAACGCATAGCGGAAATGGCAACTGGAGAAGGTAAAACTCTCGTTTCTACCTGCCCGCTATATTTAAACGCTCTTAGCGGTAACAATTGTCAACTAGTCACCGTTAATGATTACCTTGCTCGTCGAGACTCCGAGTGGATGGGTCACTTATTTAGTTTTCTCGGGCTAAGCGTNGGCTGTATCCAAAACAGTATGGACCCAAGTGCACGCCGCGAGATGTATGGCTGTAATATTACTTATGGTACAGCTTCGGAGTTTGGCTTTGATTATTTGCGAGATAACGGCATGGCTTCTCGTAAGGAGGACCAAGTACAGCGCGACCATTTCTTTTGTATTATTGACGAAGTGGACTCAATCTTGGTCGACGAAGCACGTACTCCACTAATTATTTCGGGGCCAATGCAGGAAGATAATCCTCTGCCGTTTAAAGAGCATCGGCCTATTGTACAGAATTTAGTTTCGAAGCAGCAGTCGTACTGTAATAAGATGGCAGCGGAGGCAAAGTTCGAACTCGATTCCGAAGACAACGATGCGGAGTCCCAGCAAGAAGCCATCTCTAAGCTTTGGAAAGTGCGCTTAGGCATGCCCAAGAACAAGCAACTCATGCGCTTAAATGAGGTGCCAGCAATTCGNCGCTTGCTCGACAAGTTTGATCTCGAAATGAATAGCGATTTTAACAAAGAGCAGCGCTATTCTATTAAAGAGCAGTTATTTTATATAATCGATGAAAAGCAGCAGCAAGCAGACCTCACCGAAAAAGGACGCAACCTAATCAGCCCTAATGACCCGGATGCATTTATGCTTCCCGACCTACCAACTGAATATATTGAAATTGATAAGCACGAGGAGCTTAGCNTAGAAGAACGCCAACAGCGCAAAGTTGATGCGGAGCACAATTTCCAGCATACGAGCGAAAGAATCCACTGCATTAGTCAATTACTTCGAGCGTATAGCTTGTATGATCGCGACAAAGAATACGTTGTGCAGGGTGGAAAAGTTAATATTGTCGATCAAAATACGGGACGNGTCATGCCCGGTCGTCGCTGGTCCGATGGGCTCCACCAAGCAGTGGAGGCAAAAGAAAACTGTACCATCGAAAAAGAGACCAAGACGTATGCTACTGTAACTATCCAAAATTATTTTCGACTATATGAAAAAATTGCTGGGATGACAGGTACTGCTGAAACCGAAGCTGCTGAGTTTAATGAAATCTATGGACTTTCTGTGATGGTCATACCGACCAATAAGCCTTGTGTACGCGAGGATCGTAACGACCAGATCTACAAGACTCGCCGGCATAAATTTGCTGCCGTATTAGAGGAGGTTGAGGAAGCCAATAAAAANGGNCANCCTGTNTTAGTNGGCACCGCNAGNGTNGANGCNTCCGAAGTGATGAGTCGTATGTTCAAGCGCAGCAATATCACGCACAGCGTACTAAATGCAAAGTTCCATGAGCAGGAAGCCGAAATTGTTGCACGCGCCGGTCAAAAAGCTGCGGTAACAATAGCCACTAATATGGCAGGGCGTGGAACAGACATTAAATTAGGCGAAGGTGTGCCAGAGCTTGGTGGATTATACGTGATTGGTACAGAGCGCCATGAGTCTCGAAGAATTGATCGGCAACTGCGCGGTCGCTGCGCTCGCCAAGGTGATCCTGGAGGGTCCAGATTTTTTGTGTCCTTAGAAGATGACTTGATGCGCTTGTTTGCTAATGCAGGGCCTCTTTCAAAGATACTAGAAAAGAACATGTCGGAAGATGAGTCACTGGAGCACGGCATGCTTAACTATTCTATCCAAAATGCGCAAAAGAAAGTAGAGCAGCAAAACTTCTCTATTCGTAAGCGCTTATTGCAATTTGATGATGTTCTTAATACGCAGCGAGAAGTGATTTACGGCATTCGTAATGAAGCGATCCAATCNGATACTCCTCGCGACATTATNAATGAGATGATAGAAGAAGAGCTCGAGNTAAGGCTAGAGAACTTGCAGGCTGAGGCAGACGGTCCTGCTATGGAGCGCTTTCTTGGATGGCTTAATGCTTACTTCCCGATCGCAATACAACCCGAGCANCTCGAGTCATTGGATCTTGCGGCTCGCCAAGCATTTATAGTCGAGCGAATCGTAGAAGCCTACGCGAAGAGAGAAACAATTGAAGGCAAGGAAGCACTTGTTGGACTCGAGCGTTATATTATATTGCGNTCGATTGACCGGCGCTGGCAAGACCACTTAACCGAGATGGAGGAGCTTCGTCGCTCGGTTAATCTTCGAGGCTACGGTCAGAAGGACCCTCTGAGCGAATATAAGAGTGAAGCATTTGGATTTTTTGAGGAACTTATGGGCAATGTACGTACGGAGATTTGTAATGGTATCTTCCGATCGGCAACCACTGCTCAGGCATTTGAGGCAATGTTGTCACGCATGGCAGTGCCCGTGCAGCAGGCAGGTCCTGCTCAAGGTCAACCAAGNGCAATCGCTGCTGCTGCCTCTCAAAGTCAAGCGGCGCAACCGCGCCAAGCAAATCAATCGATCGAGCTTCCAAAGGTAGAGCCAATTCGCCGTGAGCTGCCCAAGGTCGGGCGTAACGACATCGTTACCATCCGTAAAGGCGTTGAGGAAAAACAGATTAAATTTAAGAAGGCTGAAGCGATGATACTTAATCAAGGCTGGGAATTAGTTCATAAGTAAAATCNCCGCNCATGGTCCGTTATCGAGCAGTACCAGCAAAGNGNNCNAGATGAGTCGACATTCAACAGCTTGGGGGATTTTTGCCGGCGCGTTAACCGCGCTCTTATGGGTAGTGTCGATTCCTCCNTTTGAATTTGCTGAGGCTGCCTACATTGCATTTGTGCCACTGTTATTGTGGCTAAGCATAAAGCCAGCACGCTGGGTTGNGGCTTGGGTATCGTTCGGCACGGGCTTCTTCGCATGGTGCGCTATTCTTATTTGGCTGCGCCATGTTACTATATTTGGTACTCTTGTTCTGTCCGCAGTGCTCGCAGCTTATTTTGTGCTATGGATGCTAGTTGCGCGGCTGGTTGTTGCACGGTTTCAAAATGCTGGGTTTTTTGTGCGGCTCTTTGGGTTCGCGGGCGTTGCCAGCGCTTGGGTTATTTTGGAGTGGATGCGCGGATGGGTATTATGGGGATTTCCTTGGGCGCCTCTAGCTTTGAGTCAGTGGGAGCGCCCAGCGGTCTTGCAAATAGCCGCTTGGACAGGCGCGTATGGGGTGTCTTTTTTGCTAGTATTTTTTAATATGTGNGTCGCACAGACTCTGTGGTTTCGCGCGACAACGCGAGAGCGCAGACTATTAACCGGATGGTTTAGCCCAGACTTGTATGCCGCTATTTCCGCGCTGGCTATTTGCATGGTAGTTTTTTTTAAATCATTGCCACAGTCTACTAGCAGCGAACCTTTGTTTACTGCTGGGGTGGTACAGCCTTATATTCCTGCGTCGTATAAGTGGGACTCTGCTCGTGANCAAAAAAATATGGATACGCTGTTACAGCAGACTCGCTTAGTTTCTTATTTAGATAGCGACTTAATTGTATGGCCGGAGGCCGCGACGCCTTGGCCAATAGTGGGTTATCCCAAAATGCGTCAACAGGTTGAGTCGCTAGTTGATGAATTAGCGCGGCCAATTCTCATGGGAAACTTAGCGTGGCTACGCGAATCAGACATATGGCACAATGGGGCTTTTTTAGTGCAGCCGCAATTAGGCTTAGCGGAGCAGTATTATGCGAAGCGCAAGCTAGTGCCTTTTGGTGAATATGTGCCGAAACCGTTTGGGTTCATTAATAAAGTCGTGCCGGTGGGCAATGCCTTTACGCCTGGCATTTCAGCAGGAATCATCTCGCTACCTGTCGAGGAAAGAAAAATACGAGTCGGGTCGTTAGTGTGTTATGAAGATTGTTTTCCGGCGCTTGCACGCGAAAGTGTTCAAGCAGGCGCTCAGGTATTATTTGTTGCTACTAATAACGCTTGGTACGGGGAAGAGGGAGGAGCCTATCAACACGCGGCACATGCAGTGCTTCGGGCAGTGGAGAATCGTCGCCCAGTAATTCGCTGTGGAAATGGTGGCTGGAGTGGATGGATTGACGAATATGGCAATATACGTGAAACCCTCACNGATGCAGATGGAAGTATTTATTTTCGCGGAGGGGGGACTCTAACAGTTTCTCAGTATCCAGATTGGGAGCGCAGAAAGTCCTATTATACAGTCAAAGGCGATTGGCTTATCGCTCTGTGTAGTGCCTTATTTGTATCTACTATCTGGATACTATGGAAACGTGCGNGCTTGTCTCGATAGTTCCCAGCGCCGCACAAACAAGCAGGCAGGCAGGTAGGTAGGTAGGTAGGTAGGTAGGTAGGTAGGTAGGCGCTTGTTTAAAAAACGAAACCAATACCAAAACTAATGCGATCGCCATTCGCATACTCAGCTTGGCGCTTGCTGACCCTAGAAATAAAATCGTGTTTCCACTCGAANCGAGTATGTANNGTATCACTGAATNTATAATAAACNGCGGGTCCTGCGGATAGTATAAAAGCATCTTCAGCATCCAACTTAAAGTCACTCTCCCATAAGTATAAAAGCCGGTCGCCTGAGTTTAGACCAAGGTCTATAGAGCCTCCCCATTGATTAGACTTGTTGGATTCATAAGCCCATGCGCTAGCGCTTGCAGCAAAGAACCAATGATAGGTCTCGGTCTCATAGCCAAGGGANATCCCGCTACCCCAGACTCGGTTTGCAACTGCATAGTTATGTTTACCNTCCGCCGCNCCAAGTGGAATTATTATTTGGGGCACAATGCTCCAGTTCCCACTGCGAGCGGAGAGGTTGAAATACTGCTTAAGCGGTAGAGCAAGGGTAAGATCACCAATGCCTTGATCGTGTTGTACCACTTTCTCATTGTCGATGCCAAGCACTTCGCGTTGTGCGCTTACGACATATGGCAACTTGAAGGTCAAGCGTACCGAGCGATCCCATGTATAGACACCTTGAAGATGCAATAATTGTATGTCTTCAGAAAAACCTTTTCCAACTACTGCATCTCCAAGCATTAAGTCGCTTCGATGAATAGTTTCAGCTAATGCTTGCACCCCATATCCACCATCCCAGCGAGGCATCATATTCATAATTGGCTGGTCCCCAACTAGTGGGGAGTAACCAATTATTAGCAGAAGAGCGATCCGCCGTAACGAAGTGCCAATAGCACGTATCATTCGAGCACCTCCGCAAATGGATGCTGTATCACCGTATCGCCATCGAATGCGTAATAGTGTTCTGGATCATAGCCAGCAGAATAAATAGCATCTCTTACTAAATTTATATTGATATCTGCGGCTGATTCGAAGGCGACAACGAGTAATTGCTTCGAGGCATCTAATAATATTCCTTCGTCGAAAAAATCCNTGTTAATGCCAGCTATTTTTTTAAGGTGAATGCGCAGGCCAATGCCACACGAATTACAAACAAAACCCTTTGCGTAAATTGCTATTTGGTTCGGTTGATGGAGTAAATGATTCTGCGCAGCGGCAAAGCGAATGTCTTCATTCGTCGCAGCTGTCTGGCTACTCGCATGTAGCAAGCTGCCGATAAAAACAAAAGTGAGTAGTTGTTTAATAAGTAAAGATTTCATTAAAGAATAAGGTGCAAGGCTGTGCACTAAAAAGTTAAAGTAATTTATAGCTAGAAGCAGTATCCGTACGTAGGNGTGCCCCAGCTTCATTAGACAGCAAGTAAGTTTTGNTGNCCCCAANATNATAATTAAAATAGCACATTATATAATAATATGCTGCNTAAATTATCTCAAAGCCTCCAAACAGAATAGTAGATTCTCTTCTGTGGCCTTGGCGGCAGAATGAATTTACTTTGAACGCCTACATTTTGTAGCGCCTGAATATGTGCATGGGGCTGTTTGCTGTAAGAGCTTAGAGGAGTAACTAGCGCACTCGCGCTACTACTAATCTGCCAATGAGTATGGTGCGACTCGGTATCTATGTGGCAGGACCCTTGGCAGGGGCTCTTGTTATTAGACGGAGCTTTTGTAGCGCAGCAGGAGGCAGCAGTGAGGTCATTGTCTGCTTGGCAGCAAGCTTCCACATTCGATGCGCACGCTTTTGTTATATACGCAGCGGTGAGTTGCCCTTGCATGCAAAGAAATAGCGAGATAAAGAGTATTAGTACCACACGCATAAAATTGTAATACAATTATAAAGCTTTTAGCGAGCAGTCAAGTTTCACTCGTGCGAAGTCGTATACCCTTCGAAAAACTCTTTGAGTACTTCTCGCCTACCTTGCTCAACCCGCTCTTGTTGCACTTCTTCTGCGCTACGTTGCCGCTCATTATCGGTTAGTATGCGACGCATTTTATGAATGGCTAAATTTTGAATCTGTCGAATCCGCTCACGGGTAACATTGAATTTTTCCCCGACCTCTTCTAAGGTAAGGGGAGGTTCTCCGTCTAGCCCAAAGCGTAAGCGAAGTATTTCTGCTTCTCTTGGTTCTAAAGTTTGTAACACGGTATGAATATCGCCATTCGCAGATTTCTCTTGCAGGTTTTCAAGTGGAGTAGCTTGAGTTTCATCGCCAATTAATTCTCCAAAGTTAGTTTCCCCATCTTCTCCTACCGGGGCATCCAAGGAAGACGGTCGCACGCTTACTGACTTTAAGTGGGCGATTTTATTTACCGGCAGATTTGTAGCATAAGCGATTTCCTCATCGGTTGGTTCACGGTCAAGTTCGTCCGTTAATTGAGCTGTGGTGCGACGTATATGAGCGATGCGGTCAACTAGGTGTACTGGTAAACGAATTGTCTTACTTTGGTTTGCAAGGGCACGCTTGATCGATTGTTTAATCCACCAAGCTGCATACGTGCTCAGCTTTCCTCCCTTAGAGGGGTCGAAGCGTTCCACNGCCTTAATTAAACCGATATTGCCTTCGCTTATTAAGTCCAATAGCGGTAGACCAAAATTGTTGTAATCATGGGCGATCTTTACAACTAAGCGTAGATTAGCGGACACCATTTGATTTCTAGCGGATTTGTCGCCTTGCTGGATGCGATTCGCAAGTATCACCTCTTCGTTGGTGGATAGCAAAGGAGTTTTCCTAATCTCTTGCATATAGGTGCGCAGACCATCTCTGTCTGAAGATGGCAGTGCCTTTGCATCGGTGACTTCGTCAGCTGAATCGGTTGCGGAACGCGGGACTGCTTGCTCAAGACTTCGAGCGATACGATTACGAGAAGTTTTTGTTGTCGTTGCCATGGTAAAGTGAGTTTAGTGGCAGCTATCTAGATTAAATAATGCGTAAATAAATAACTACATTTATCTTATCGCGGATATTGAAATCGCCTTACACGAAATCTGTGCAAACTCTGCGTTTAACCGATTGACTGTTCGGCGACCGCCACGGCCTTGAGCATGCCCTTAGCTTTGCTAACCGTTTCCATGAATTCATTTTCTGGAACTGAATCTGCAACCACACCGGCTCCTGACTGAATGAAAATACGGTTATTTTTTATCACTGCAGTACGAATACCAATGCAGGAGTCGTGGTTGCCTTCAAAACCAAAGTAGCCCAAAGCTCCACCATAGAGCCCACGTTGGCAGTTTTCTAGCTCTGAAATAATTTGTAGAGCTCGCACCTTGGGCGCACCGCTCAAAGTTCCCGCAGGAAAAGTAGCCCGCATTAAATCATAGGCGTTCTTCCCTTTAGCGATGGTACCTTTTACTTGCGATACTATGTGCATAACATGTGAATAACGCTCGATAAGCATATAATCAGGAACCTCTACCGTGCCATATTGACACACCCTNCCTATATCGTTGCGCGCNAGNTCAACAAGCATGAGATGTTCTGCGCGTTCTTTTGCGTCTGCTAGTAAATCCTCTTCGAGCGCCGCATCTTCGGCTTCATTCTTACCGCGTCGTCTTGTTCCTGCAATCGGGCGAATTTCGACCTGGTCTCCGGTGAGACGGACGTGGACTTCTGGGGAAGCGCCAACAACTGCAAAATCCGGATCTTCCATTAGGAACATATAAGGCGAAGGGTTGACCGTACGTAAAGCCCGGTAAAGATCGATAGGTGCAGGTTTAAACTCTTTCTCAAATCGTTGTGATAGAACAGTTTGTATTACATCACCGGCNCGTATATAGTCCTTCACTTTTTCGACAGCCGCTGCAAATTCTTTTTGCGAAATATTTCCATNTGGAACGCTGTCTATTTTTGGTTCTTGCAGTGAACAATGTGTGAGCGTTTGCGGCGCTTGTAGAAGAGCGACNATGCGCTCTATTTCACTAACTGCTTTATTATAAGCTGTTTTAGTATCCGTTCCATCGCAGTGGGCGTGTACGCATATGCGCAGCACCTGCTTGGCGTGGTCAAAAATGAGAACAGAATCGGTAATTAAGTAGTACAGTACCGGCAGTTCAAGTGGGTTTTCGGACGGTTTGGGAACAGTTGTTTCTACACTGTGAATAAACTCGTGCCCGACAAAGCCAACAGCGCCTCCTATAAAAGGAGGCATTCCAGGTATATGTACGGGAACATAGCCTGCCATCTCTTCTTCAATTAGCTGCAGCGGGTCTGCGGGCGTGGGCACGGTTACTTCGCTTCGATCTTTTTCGGTAATAATGCAGTGATCGCTAAAAACTCGAAAAATCTTTCGTGGATTTGCCCCGACAAACGAATAGCGACTGATTCGCTCACCGCCGACTATTGATTCAAAAAGGAATGCGGGTCCATCCTCACGAATTTTAGAGTATGCGCTGAGCGGAGTCTCGCAATCCGCAGTTAAATCTAGGTAGACAGGTACTGCGTTGCCTCGCTTAACTAGCGGATTAAATTCAGATCTGGATGGTTGGATATTCATCTAAGAAAATGCAGACGTTGAACATTGGGCACAGAAGGTCGAATCTTTTTCTTACCCTATTGGCACAGTTCGAATGCAAGTAAAAGGCTGTATTTATGTTTCTTGAAGCTTAGCAAAATGTGCCTCAGCTATTTCAAGGACTGTTTCAACAGTGTCCCCGAGTACAGTAAAATGCCCCATCTTTCTGCCTTCACGAGCTTCTCCTTTGTCATAGAGATGTAACTTTACTTTTGGGTCCTCCAGTAGCCCAGCCCAGTCTGGCTCACTCTTGCCGTTGGTCCAGAGATCACCTAGTAAGTTGACCATTACAGTTGGGCGGTGCAGGTCGGTCGACCCAAAGGGCAGATCGGCTATAGCTCGAATGTGCTGCTCAAATTGTGAAGTGATGCAGCCATCGATACTAAAATGTCCAGAATTATGCGGGCGGGGTGCCATCTCGTTGACAATTAATTTTCCCTCTGCATCGAGAAATAGTTCAACNGCAATGAGGCCTACCACCCCTAGCTTCTCGGCTATCGAACGAGCAAGGCTGTCTGCCTGCTGTGCGGTTGATTCGGTGATCCGTGCCGGTACAATCGAAGTGTGTAAGATATGATTGATATGAACATTCTCAATGACCGGTAAGGTCGATTGCTCTCCACTGGCTTTGCGTGCACAGATTACAGAGAATTCTCCTACATGATGAATCCATTTCTCCACCACCACGCGAGGTGGAGCTCCTAAAAAATTCCACAAGTAATCTGGATCTTCTGCCTCTTGAGCATTACGCAGCTTAATTTGCCCTTTGCCATCATAGCCGAACGCTGCGGTTTTAATGACGCATGGAAATCCTATCGTACGGACTGCTACTTGGAGGCTCGCAGGGCTATCGGCATATTCAAACGGTACGCAGGGGAAGTCATTTTCTTTGAGAAAGTCTTTTTCTCGCTGCCGATGCTGGCAAGTAAACAGAGCGAAGCGCTCTGGCAGTACTGGCTTAATTGCGCTCAGTCTGTCGATTACATCAGCAGGTATATTTTCAAATTCAAGGGTGATAACATCTACGGATCGGGCAAATTCTTCCAAGGCTGCCTCGTCTTCGTAGGCCGCATTGATCTCATTGTCAGCTACTGTGCCTGCGGCACTAGGGCCGGACGGTTCATACACTACAAAGCGGTAGCCAAGGCTTCGCCCTGCTAGGATTAACATACGACCTAATTGGCCGCCTCCAAGTATACCGATGGTACTTCCGGGGCCGAGCATCTCAAGTTTCAGGTAGCTCAGTATCGAGCACTTGCTGGGTCTGTGCTGACCTAAATGACTGAAGGCGTTCCTGTAGGCTGGTATCACTTAGAGCAAGAATAGCGGCAGCAGATAGGGCAGCATTTTTTGCTCCTGCGACTCCTATGGCAAGCGCCATGACAGGAATGCCAGCCGGCATTTGAACGATAGACAGTAAGGAATCTTGACCACTTAGTGCTTTCGATTGGACCGGTACCCCAAGAACCGGGAGCTGCGTTAGGGATGCAGTCATTCCTGGCAAATGCGCAGCACCACCAGCTCCTGCTATGATAACATGCAAACCTCGCGCTTGCGCGCTCTCCGCATAGGAGTACAGCTTTTGAGGAGTCCGATGCGCACTGACTATTTGTGTTTCATAAGAAATCTCGAGCGCTTCGAGCAAGGTAGCGGCTTCTTTCATCGTAGACCAATCAGATTGACTGCCCATAATAATACCGACTTTCGGAGTACTAGCGTTTACTTCCATAATAGTAGAAAAGCCGATTCGTAGAGAAAATTCAACTACGTATCTGTAGGACGGATTAAATCTATTTATTTGCCTAAATAGTGTATATTTGTGTGCACACCAGAGTAGATTAACCGAGCGCTGCAGCAATAGATTCCTGCAGCGCTCTAACTTTTTGTAAGACAAAATCTTTTAGATCGATCGAATCATCCTGGCAAGGTTGCGTTAGATCCATAGCGTACCAGATCTGATCGACACAATCGATGGAGTGAGATTTGTAGAAGCTGGCATTGGCATGTCTCCGACCTATAACTGCATCACTATAATTTTTACCGCCTGCAATTTGTGAGTCAAAGCAGGCATTTAGCTCTTTTGCTAATGCAGCGTGACCACTCACATCTAGAGCAATCTTGTCTTCATCGGCTAGCCAATCGAGACCACGCCAGACCTCACAGCCATATACTTTCTTGGGTCTTGAGAGGGGCGCGATACGGTGAACTGCTTCGATAGTAGCCTGGCATATTGCTACATGGGTGAGGTGTTTATCTGCAGGATTGTGTGTATAGACTACTTCTGGCTGCGCCTTAAGAAGAATGCTCTCTAGCTCCTTAACAAGCGCTTCACGGTTCTTACGTTTTTTGCACTGCGCGCTACTATGCCCTAGCTGACTAATAAAGCTGTACTGTCCGATTTTGGCGGCTTTACGTTGCTCAGAAATACGGATCGCTTGCATCGCTTCGTCNCTGGTATTTGCATATTTACCAGTGCGCGAACTGCCCGCTCCNTTCGTGCANGTAACTCCACCAAACCACAGATCGTCTTGCTGGTAGCATGAACTAATACCATGAAAAGCCATAAATTCTAGGTCATCTTGATGGGCTCCAATTCCTAAGTGTGAGCAGCGTGCNTACGCTTCTGCAGGAACCACTAAATCAGGCACATAAAAGTCGTTAGAGGGTAGTGGGCTGTCAGTCATACTAATTACTAGAGTTTGTTGTATCGCACCGAGAGGCAAACCCATTTATTTCTCTTCCGTTAAAATAGAGCTACTTTAGGAGCGCTTATTTTTGACTTTATTACTTTGCTAACAAACTCTACGCACATGGATGAACGAAAAATAGGGCAACGCTGGATCAGTGAGACCGAACCGGAGCTAGGCTTGGGTGTTTTAGAATCAAGCTCAAGGCATCAGCTACGACTGGTATTTCCAGCTTCCAGCGAAGCACGCATGTACGGAGCGGCTAACGCCCCAATAAAACGGGTTATTTTTCGTATTGGCGACGTCGTTCAGTCTCAGCAAGGAGAGTCGATAACGATCGAGGCGGTCGAAGAAGTCGAAGGCTTGTTAACTTACAAGGCAGGTGGAATTTCCATCGCTGAGTCAGACTTAGCCGATACAATTAGTTTTAGTAAGCCAGAGGATCGTTTGATCAATGGGCAAGTCGATGCATCCGCTACATTTTCTCTGCGCCATGAAGTTTTGCAACGGCAACGTGCAGCTAGGCAGTCACCAGTAGCNGGGTTTTTAGGCGGCCGAATCGATTTAATTCCTCACCAGCTTTTTATTGCTGACGAGGTATCAAAGCGCTATCTCCCACGAGTTTTACTCGCTGACGAGGTGGGACTTGGTAAGACAATTGAGGCCTGCTTAATTATTCACAGGCTTCATCTTACTGGGCGCGCAGGACGTGTTTTGATAGTGCTTCCCGAGTCATTGGTTCACCAATGGTTTATTGAGCTTTTGAGGCGCTTTAACTTATGGTTTACCCTTTTTGATGCGGAGCGCTGCGAGTCTATTGTAAGCGCTGATGCACNAAAGAATCCATTCTTAGAGGAGCAATTAATTATTTGTAGCCTTGCCATGCTGGTCGAAGACGAGCGTTGGGCAGATTGCGCAGCGCAAGCTCAGTGGGATATATTAGTGATCGATGAGGCTCACCATTTGGAGTGGTCTGCCGATGTCGTTAGTCCGGAGTATCGTTTGGTCGAGACCTTAACGCAGAAAAGCCAAGGTTTACTTCTTCTAACTGCAACTCCAGAGCAGTTGGGCGCAGAAGGTCACTTTGCACGCCTGCGCTTACTCGANCCAGATCGTTATCCAGATTTAGACAAGTTTAAATTAGAACAACAAAAGTATACTAAGATAGCTACTGTAGCGGAAAAGCTTAGTAGCGCTGTTCAGTTGTCCGCTGAGGAGAAAGTTTTATTAAGAGATTTATTTTCGGAGTTGCCGGACTCTGCCTTCGAGCAAGCTATTAAAGATCCGGAAGCACTTCTGCATGATTTAGTCGATCGTCATGGCACGGGCAGGGTAATNTTTCGCAATACTCGAGAAGCGCTCAAAGGATTTCCTGTGCGTCAGGCNCTCCCGTCCGAGCTAATGGCNCTCAAGACCCTCTCAGAAAAAGAGCTGCAGCCCCGTTTAATGCAAGAGTTCAACAGCGATATCACCGGCGCAGAGCTAGAGCAACCGCTCGACTACAGACACGATCCGAGAATTAAGTGGTTGGCAAACTTACTGCGTCAACTAGGCGAGCAGGAGAAGCTACTACTAATTTGTCACAGTCAGGCCAAAGTACTTGCGGTGCATGCCGCCCTTGCGGACGAAATGAAAGTCAGCGCAGCGGTCTTTCATGAGGGGCTCACGCTAGTACAACGTGACCGAAACGCCGCTTGGTTTTCCGAGCCGGACGGAGCACGCATCCTGCTCTGCTCTGAAATTGGTAGTGAGGGGCGTAATTTCCAATTTTCACATCATCTAGTCCTGTTTGACCTGCCCTTAAATCCAGAACTACTCGAACAGCGCATTGGACGACTGGATCGCATTGGCCAGACCCAGACTATTCGTATTCATATTCCTTTCTTAAAGAACAGCGTCTGTGAGCTTTTAAAACGTTGGCATCACGATGGGCTTGGCACAATCGAACAATCCTTGCGCGGCGGTAACGCCTATTTAGAGAAATTTGGCGTAGCAATGCAGAAACTTAGCGGTGCTTATTATAACGGAAGCGAAAGCGCCCAATCCGAGGCAGATGCTTTGATTAAAGAGAGCCGAACGTTTCGTGACAATTTAGAGTCAAGCTTAAGTCAGGGGCAGGATAAATTAATTGCGCTTAATTCTTACCGAGAAGCACCTGCCTTAGATTTGGTAAGCAGTATTCAAGAACTTGATACGAAGCATGATATCGACGGCTTTATGAATCGTATATTTGACCACTTTGGAGTTATTGTAGATGATGTATCTCCACGCACGCACAAGCTCAGCCCAGGGCAATTGTTTACGGATTCATTTCCGGGACTTCCTGAAGAAGGCATTGTCGTTACATTTGAGCGCAGTAAAGCAATAGGGCGTGAAGATATCGGGTTCTTAACCTGGGATCATCCTATGGTGCGCGGTTCCATGGATTTAATGTTGAGTATGGAAAAGGGCAATAGCTCTATGGTGGTTTGGGTTAAAGAAGCAAGCGACGCACCGCCTTTGATGATAGAAGCGATTTATGTGCTAGAAAGCGTCGCTCCCGCGCACTTACATGTAGATAGATTTTTACCCCCAATACCCATACGCGTTTTAGTGGATATTAAAGGCATAGATTGTAGCGATCAGTTTAAACAGAGCTATATTGATCGTAACACCCAAGACGAAGAAGCTTTCCGCATTCAGCAAAACCCTGAACTACTGCAGGCTCTCGTACCTCAAATGTTATCTGCGGCTCGAAATATCGCGCGAGATGAGAAATCAGCACTTTGTGAGAATGCGATGCAAGAGGCGCACTCTAGATTGGATGGGGAAGCGAAAAGATTGAAGGAATTGCAGAAAGTAAATTCAAATGTAAATGATGAAGAGCTGCGTCTTGCGCATCAAGTAATTGAAGATGTAACACGCGCAATTGCTAAAGCCCACCTTCGATTAGATTCAGTGCGCCTAGTTTTAAAAAATGCCTAGCTAAAGGCAGATATTTTCATACGAGAAGAGGCTCAATCTGTGGTGCTTTAGGATCAGGCTTTTGGTTTGCGACAAATTGGAGCGGGTACCGGTATTCTTCGCCCTGAAAGTTGCGCATGATGATAGAATCACTAGTTATTGCTTTAACGTATTCAGGGTTAATTGGGATTTTGCCACCACCTCCTGGGGCATCAATTACGAATTGTGGGATCGCGTAGCCACTGGTGTGACCGCGAAGAGCTTGAATGATTTCAATTCCTTCGCGTGGGTCGGTGCGCAAATGAGCGCTACCGGTAATGAGATCACACTGGTAGAGGTAGTAAGGGCGCACACGCATCATAAGAAGCCGATGAATCAGCGACTTCATAACTGCTTTGTCGTTGTTGACACCCTTAAGTAAGACCGACTGATTGCCGATAGGAACCCCAGCAAAAGAGAGCCGCTCGCANGCTTCACGAAGCGCGTGTGTGCACTCGTTCGGGTGATTGACATGTATACTTAGCCAAATAGGACCATGCTTTTTAAAAATAGTACACAGTTCAGGTGTAATTCGCTGGGGAAGAAACACAGGAATTCGCGAACCAATACGAATAAATTCTAGGTGTGGAATCTTACGAAGTTCACCCAGCAAATAATCGAGCTTATTATCGGACAGCAGTAATGGGTCACCACCACTGAGCAGGACATCGCGAATCTCTGNATGATTGCGAATGTACTCGAGGCCACCCTCAAACTGAGGATTAAAATTGTAGTCTTGTGCATTCGAGACCAAGCGACTGCGCGTACAGTACCTGCAGTAAGAAGCGCAGCGGTCAGTAACAAGAAATAATACTCGGTCGGGATAGCGGTGTACGATGCCATCTACTGGCTTTGTTCCTTCTTCGCCAACCGGATCGAGTAGCTCTTCAGCGGAGGTATGCATCTCTTCGGATCGCGGCACGACTTGGCGACGTATTGGATCATTCGGATCGTCTGGGTCGATTAAGTTAAAGAAATAGGGAGTAATCGATAGNGCTAACTTATCTTTTGCAAACAAGCATCCCGCGCGCTCTTCAGCAGTTAAATCTAAGTACTTCTCTAGCTGCTCGATTTTCGTGATACTATTTCTTAGCTGCCACGTCCATTTGTTCCAATCATTAGCTGCTACATCCGCCCAGTGACCTTGGCCGCGGTGCCAGCTTTCAAGTGAGTCATTTGGATACATTAGAGATGCAGTGTATAAATTATTTAATAANAGAGTATTATNGGTAGACTTACTACTTGCCGAAATTATTCAACCATGTATTTANATACTTAAATATGTCTATATTATCTCAAGACATCGATCTCGATACACTTGCCAAGCAGCTTTGGGCGATAGGGGATCCTGTGCGCCTACGGATTTTAGAGTTATTGCCTACTGAGTCTTCTTGTGATGCCGCATGCAATGTTTCAACTATCGCTGAGCGAATAGGCCTTTCCCAGCCAGCAACTTCCCATCATCTACGAATTTTGCGTCAAGCGGGCCTAGTGGCTCACAAAAAGATGTGTCGTGATATGTTCTACTGGATTGAAGTAGATGCTGCCGATGGAGTAATAGGCGAACTCAACGAATTATTAGTTAAGGACAGATAAGATTCTACTATTTGGTGACTATATAGTGAGTATTTTATTTGCATGAAGCGAAATACTCGTTTGGCTCGGTTGCTAAGATGGCTGACACAAATCGAGAAGGTATAATCGCATTTGAGGACGGAACGGTTTTCCGTGGACGCGCTTTTGGCGCGACTACTACTAGTGTGGGCGAGGCTTGTTTTAATACAAGTATGACAGGATACCAAGAGATTCTTACGGACCCGTCTTATTTCTCACAAATTGTGACGATGACTGCCGTACAGATTGGTAACTATGGAATCAACACAGAGGATGTTGAATCGGATGGCCCCAAGGTCAAAGGCTTTGTAGTGAGGGAAGTGAGTCCTATAACGAGTAATTGGCGTAGNAGNACATCGGTACAGGAATATTTGCAGGCAGCTGGAATTCCNGGACTCGAGGGCGTTGACACCCGTGCGATTACTAAAAAGTTGCGTCTCGCGGGCGCAATGAATGCTTGTATCAGTACGGAAGATTTATCGGAAGCGGAGGCGGTAAAAAGGGCTAAGAATTTTGGCGGTTTANTGGGTGTTGATTTCGTCAAAGAAGTAACAGCGAAAGAGGCGTATGCTTGGGATCCAGAAAACAACGAATCNGCCCCGTTTACTGTTGTTGGAACCAATCTTTTAGGGGAACAAACTAAAAAAACACGCTTCAAAATTGCCGCTATTGATTTTGGGGCAAAATATTCAATCTATCGAAAGCTGCAGCATCACGGGTTTGATGTACATGTGTTCCCGGCGATGGCAAGCGCTGCTGAAATCAAAAAATTTAATCCAGATGGCATTTTTCTTTCGAATGGCCCAGGCGATCCATCTGCTGTGACATATGCGCATGAAACAGTAAAAGATTTGTTAGATCATTATCCAACATTTGGTATTTGTTTAGGGCATCAAATTATTACACATGCACTTGGAGCGAAAACATTTAAGCTCAAATTTGGGCATCGAGGGGGTAATCAACCTGTAAAAAATTTAGAGACTGGAAAGGTTTCGATTACGGCGCAGAATCATGGTTTTGCATCCACTCAAGAGGAGCTTGAAAGTTGCGGAGCGATTGTTACTGAGGTGAATTTAAATGATGGCACTGTTGAAGGGTTACGACTCAAAGATAAGCCTGTTTTTTCTGTGCAGTACCATCCAGAGGCAGCGCCTGGTCCGAATGATGCGGATTTATTATTTACAGAATTCTACGATTTAGTACAAGCCAATGCATCGTAGCAGTGGGTGATTCNGCCTTTAGTTTTCGGCTGACTTGCTGCCAGATAACAACCGATTTGCTTGCATCCAATTAATAAAAGATTCGGCTGAAGCTGGAGCGGTTTCTACTGGGCATCCACCTGCATTTCGTACAAGTGCGGCCTCTTTTGGCTCAAAAGTACGCACGAGTACTCTAGCCTTTGAGCTGCTTAATAATTTGAGTGCGCTGAGCGCATCTTGACTACGACGCATCGAACAAAGAATTACTTTTGCCTCACTTGCATTCGCTTGTNACAAGACATTCTTATCCGCCCCGTCTCCCTGAATACAAGTGATGCCTCTTTGTATTAGTTTGTTAATTACACTTGCATCATCATCGATTACAATGAAGTCGATATTGTGCTCCTTCAGTACATTTACAGTTTGACGTCCGGCTCGCCCGTAGCCTAAAAGAACCGCGTGATTTCGTAAGGATTTACTGTCACCTTCCCCTCTTCGATAGCGTGGATGCAAGCTCATTAAGCTCCTTGCTATCGAGCTGCGTGAAATAAATGGGGTCANAGTCATGGTACCTACTGTAATTAAAACAATCATGGAGAATATTTCTGCAGATATTTGCCCAGTGCTCATACCAGCGAAGGCTATCAAAATTGAAAATTCGCTTGTTTGAGAAAGCAAGATGCCTGCCTCTATAGAAGCTCGCGTAGAGTATCCTGTGAGCTCAGCGACTATCGCAACTAGTAGTATCGTTATACCAATAAGCATGCCTGCAAAAATTAGGCTATGCTCAATGGTTTCCGCACTGGGAATAGTGAGTACTGCACCCACGCTAATAAAAAATAGAGCGATAAAGAACCCGGAGATTGAACCAAGCATTCCGCGAACTAAGCCATTCATTGGAAACGCAGATAGCGCAAAGCCTGCCAGAAACGACCCGACTAAAAAAGGTAAGCCTAAGAGGTAGGCAATTCCTGAAAAGGCAAAGAGCAAACCAAGCGCACCGAGTAGAAGTTCTTCTTCATCAAGTTTTAAGTGTCCGGTTATCCAAGGAATAAGCCATTTATGGGCGATGATTGCCATACCACCTAGTCCGATCGCCTTAGTTATACTTATTGCACATGCAGTAGCTCCAGAGGGCAGGCTTAATAGTGCGACCATTAGAAGGACAATGAATACATCTTGAAGCAATAGTACGCCAAGNACTAGTCTGCCAAATGGCTCGAACATTTGCTGGCGCTGCTGAAGGTGGCGTACAACGACAAGCGTTGAACTTGCGGACAATGCACAGCCTATATACACAGCGGTTATAGGTGGGTAATCTAGCATTAGTGCGGTGAGCACACCAGCGGTTCCTATCGTCAAGAACTGGGATACCGCAACAATTACAATGGGCTTGGTTCGGCCGCGCATTCGCCTAGGGCTAAGATCTACGCCTGCAGTAAATACAAGCATGGCCAGGCCGAGCTCAATCATTTCCTCCAGCAAGCTTGCGGGTACAATAATAGCCAGTGAGTCGGCAAGCGCTCGCAAGCCAACACCACAAAGCATAAGCAGAGGAATCGCTGGTAAACGTAAAAGCTTTGCTAGGCCAAATGCGATCGCCGCAGCAAATAAAAGTATGGCGTACCCTGTCATTTCTCGATCACTCCCTCAGTGTGCATGACCTGTCGTTGTCTGACCACTCCATCCATAGCAGGCATTAGTAAATAGGCGGTGCCTAAATCGAGCAAATCTTCGACCATCGATACATCAAAAGCATGAATCGCACAGGGCACTCCTGCATTTCGACAGCGGTAGGCCAGTAAGTGGTTCACGTCCTCTATTTGCAAAGCAGAAACAACCAGCTTCGCCTTATGAAGTGCGAATTCGTCGACTAATGACTCGTATTCAACATTACCGATTATCGTCGTTGCAGGCATCAATCCTTCTAACTTCTTTGGATCGGTATCAATGGCTAAAACAGATTCACCGTTTTGGTTTAGGCGAGCTACGATTTCTCGGCCAAGCGCATTCATTCCCACAACAACAATATGGTTGGACCATTTGCAGTCAGCCTCTGCGTCTGGACGTTGAATTGCGCCGAAGTATCGAAGGAGGCCTGTCGCTTGTAGCATTTCATAGAGGCGCTCACTGTATAGGATCATGTAAGAAGATGCTGCAATCGTCAGTATGCCTACAAGCCCGCCCAATGAGACAATTTCGCTACTGATGAGTCCCGCACTTGCTCCTAATGCAAGTAATATAAAGGAGAATTCACTCACTTGTGCAGTGGCAATTGCAGTTTGGAATGCAGTATATTCACTAAAGCGCATGCGCGCTAATATAAAAAATACAATCAGTGGTTTCGCGAGAAGAACGAAGGCACATAAGCTGATAGCAATTGGCCAGATAGTCGTTAAATGGCCGAACTCCATACGAATCCCCAGCGTAACTAAAAAGATCGCGATAAAGAAAGTCATCAGCGGGTGAAGTCGCCGGTGCAAATCGCCATGAATGGGTAATTGTGCAATCGCAATGCCACCTAAAAATGCACCAATCTCTAAAGATAAATGGAATTGGTGAGCAAGTAGTACAATTAAAAAACACCAGCAAAGTGCCCATATAAACAGAGTGTCTGGAGAATTTGCCGCCCAGCGAAAGGGGAGTGGCAAAACATAGCGAGCGGAGAATAAAACAACTAGCAGCAAAATAGTCATTCCACCAAAAGCCGCAGCAACATTCTTAATGATTCCCCCTAGTTCAAAATCAGCCTCTGCGCCTAATCCACTTAGTACGGTCAATGCTATAATAATAACAATATCCTGAGCCAGAAAAAGTGCGACTGATATTCGTGCGTAGAGACGTCGCATTTCACCCTTTTTGTCGAGTAGCTTAATCACCACTACCGTACTACTAAAGGTAAGGGTGCCAGCTATAAATATAGACGCAATTGGAGCGACGCCTAATGCGGTTGCTAGTATAAAAGCACTTGCTCCGGTTAATGTGATTTGAAAGACACCTAGTATGAGGCCAACTTTTCCCAAGTCTCGAATCTTCTTAAGGCTTAGTTCCAAGCCTACTAGAAAAAGTAGCAGGGCAATGCCAAGCTCAGAGATTAGCTCTAAAGAGTGATCTATTTGAACCCATTGTAGTATCGGGCCAATNAATATACCTGCGATAATATATCCTACCAAAGAAGGCACGCGAATGACTTTGCCGATAAACGCAAACGCAGCTGCTGCCATAACAATTAATCCAAGATCAAAAAGAAGTTGAATTTCAGACGTTGGCATTGNGGTACAAAAATTAGTACAACTATGCGTACTAAAGCAACAGTCCTAACACAGTAAGTTTAAATTTTATCCTGAAGCTTACTCAAACAGATCGCCTTGTTTGTTGTGAGTCGCTGCTGGATCTCACCAATTAGCTGGATCGATCCTGTTATTAGAATCGTATCTCCTTTTTGACCAACAGCGCAGTGTCCCACAGATGGGAAAAGCTCGGAGATAAAAGAGCGTTTCGGTGTGTAGGGCAGNTTTTGTGGAAGGCAGCTAATAAGAAATTCAGGGCTAGTTGCTCGCTCATCATTTGGAGCAACTANATAGAGCTCGCAGGCATAAGNCGCTAGCGACTTAATTAGGGCTTTACCTCTTTCTTCACCAAGCGCTCCTGTTATTACAATCGGCTTGTTAGACAACTGCTCTAGTTGCTCGACTAGTTGCTGGCATCCTTCAGCATTATGAGTAGCGTCGAAGATCAAAGTTTTGCCTTGGAAATGGGTGATTTGCCATCTGCCGGGCCAGTTCACGTTGCATAGACCATCGGATGGCTGCAGGGGAAATTTTTTAGAGAGTATTTCTGTAGCGTAAATCGCGGTCGCAGCGTTCCAGCGCTGATAGTCCCCTGATAAGTTCGTGTGAGGCCTTAACGCCTTATTTTTGAACCGGTCGTGAATGCTATAAACAGGACTACCTCGCTCATTGGCTAAGCTCCGTAGAATGGCCGCAGCGGTTGGCTCTATATTACCTAAGAGTACCGGCTTTTTAGGCTTAATAATACCGCCCTTTTCGAATGCTATCTTTTCTATGCTGTCTCCCAATAAATCCGTGTGGTCTAGACTAATTGTTGTAATAATAGATAGCTCAGGTTGGACGACGTTCGTTGCATCTAATCGTCCGCCCAAACCTGTTTCTATACAAGCAATATCTACCCCTTGCTCTGCGAAGTGCTGGAATGCCATCGCTGTAATAAATTCAAAGAAACTCGCTTTTAGCATTGGCTGTTTTTTAGCCAGTTTATCTGCAATTGGGCGCAGGGCTTCAGCTTTCCCTAGTAGGCCTTGCTCAGAAAGGCAGGTGCGATTAACTTGAAT
Organism: Coraliomargarita sp.; assembly: GCA_002699365.1. Taxonomy (GTDB): domain Bacteria; phylum Verrucomicrobiota; class Verrucomicrobiia; order Opitutales; family Coraliomargaritaceae. Next base: position 28,611 of record PAAN01000016.1, read on the forward strand.
GCGCTCGCCTAATTCAATGAGATGTGGTGATGTATAAAGTGCAGTTTTGTATCCGCTTTTTCTGTACAAAATTTCCAGCATTGCGCAGACGGACCCTTTGCCATTCGTGCCCGCTACATGAATAATCGGGAAGGACCTGTGTGGATCACCAAGCTCGTGCATAAGACTACGCATACGATCAATGCCATAACTAGAGCCGTGATTGCGCAGTGAATACAAATAATCGATGACCTGCTTGTAATTACTCATCAAAGCCAGCATGACTGCCCGCATGGTTTAGTTGCCATTAGGCGTGNGATTTTGATAGCAAGTGCTCATAAGAATTAAGCGTACCAACTAANAATATAATTTAAGCAGGCGCTNNTGTATTATTCTCAAATGCCTTCAATAAATTAATCACCCGATCGCGCATTTCGCTTCGTGGTATTATCTGGTCAACCAAACCTCGTTCGAGAAGAAATTCTGATGTCTGGAATCCATTTGGTAAGTCTTGTTGTGTCGTCTCTTTAATAACTCTTGGTCCAGCAAAACCAATTAAAGCTTCTGGCTCTGCTATGATTACGTCCCCAAGAGAGGCAAAGCTTGCCATCACGCCAGCCATAGTCGGATTTGTTAGAATTGAAATATAGGGCAGGCCAGCTTCTGCTAGTCTAGCTAAGGCTTGGCTAGTTTTAGCCATCTGCATAAGGCTGAGAATGCCTTCTTGCATGCGTGCACCGCCNGAGGCTGAAACTATAATAGCNGGACAATTTTTTTCTAGGCCACGTTCNATTGCGCGGGTAATTTTCTCTCCAGCGGCGGAACCTAGTGAGGCAGCCATGAAACGAAAGTCCATGACAGCCAGACTGACGGGCATGCCATCCATAGTGCCCATTCCGCTAATTACTGAATCTGTCTCTTTTGTTTTGGCTTGGCTTGCCTTTAGCTTTTCTTGGTAGGAAGCAGTTGCATTAAATTCTAGTGGATCCATTGAGCGCACTGCTTGGTCCNTCTCTTCGAATGAATCGATATCTAGCATTGAGGCGATTCTACTTCGAGCATCAAGAGGAAAGTGGTAGCCACTATTAGGCACAACCATNAGGTTTTCCTTCAGCACGCGATTGTAGATGATCTCGCTTGTTTTTGGGCACTTAGTCCAAAGGTCTTTAGGGATATCCTTTTTTTTGACTGTGACGGTAGAATACTGCGGTTTGCCGAAGATTGCCATATTAGTTGATAAAAAAGTGAATGTATTAAAATGTTATATTATTAGCCATGTCCGACTGTGGCGACTCTGATAGACTTTGCTCCCGCTTGTCGTAACACCTGTGCGCAAGCATTCAGGGTCGAACCTGTGGTGAATACGTCGTCGATAAGTATGTAATCATCATTTGGCATTACACGGGCATTTGTTGCGATGGCAAAAGCATTTTTAACATTTTGCTCCCTTGAATGGCGGTTTAATCTTGTTTGGGATTTTGTGTTTTGTGTTCTGCGCAGTAAATNTACAACTTCAGCTTGGCAGGTTTTTGCAAGCATCGCTGCAAGCTTTTGGCTTTGATTAAACCCGCGCTCCCTAAATTTTACCGGATGCAGTGGTACCGGAATGAGCCTAGCCCCCTTAATGTAATTAGTATATTCACTTGAATTTAAGACCATTTTAGCGATGTCGCGGAGTATGTAGAATCCACGTCTATATTTAAGTTCATGCAATAGGCTTCGGCCTGTTCCTTGGGCTAGTAAGAGNATTCNNCCTTGNTCAAACAAGGGATCNANTNNNGCGCAATGAGGGCATCGCTTTGGATCTACAAATGCTCCTATGTATGGATAGCCGCAGGTAGTACAACATGGATTTTGTACAAAGAAAATTTCAGAGGCACACTTTTTGCATAGGAATTCATAATCCCTATGGTTACAGCAATGCCCACAATGAACACAACTTCTTGGTAAGATTAAATCGGTGGCAGCGCGCAGGAAGACGAGTAATAGGACGCCGCATATCCGTAAATTAGTAAAANACCTTATCTAGGCTAAGTCCCGATCCAGGCGCTGTAANAATTTNATTTGTACGAGTTTTNGAGNTAAGGATTTCAGTGATCTGAAGAGGCGTNAGCTGACCGCGACCCACGCTGTAAAGTGCGCCAGCAAAACTTCGAACCATTCGATACAAGTATCCGCTACCTTCNGTAGTAAGAACGATTTGTTTGCCTTTCTTTAATAAATCAATCCGGTAGATATTTTTTACTGGATTTGGATCGCTGCTCTTGCCATGTGATGCGCCATATGCAGAGAAATCATGCTCGCCTANGAGGCGTCTNGCCGCCTCTTGCATAGNGGTAAAATTAATTGGCGTGTCTCGGCAGGCCCACACATATCTCTCTTCGATCGGATTGGCTCTGCCTAAGTAATATTTATAGGTGTAGCGCTTGCCGATGGCTGAGTGCCGCGCATGAAAATCATTGTTTACTTGTTTAATATGGTTGATGCGAATCGANTTTGGNAGAATTGAATGAAGCGCGCGCACTAACTTATCAGCGGTATGGAGCCATTCTGCATCAAAGTGAAAACATTGACCTCGGGCATGTACTCCAGCATCCGTACGGCCGCTGCCATGTGTCAAAACAGGTACGTCCAACACTTTTGATAAGGCTAATTCGAGTACGTTTTGAATCGCCCCGCCGGATAGTTGCCTTTGCCATCCGTCAAATTCAGTTCCGTCATAGGCGCAAATGCATTTCCATCGCATGAAAGTANNTCTATTATATTATGGGTATTAAGTGAAGAGCTAAGTGCTTGGCATTACTGAACTATTCAANAATAAATAGATATTCCCTATGATTAGCGGGGTAATAAAATTAATTTTACATATAATTGATGGCTAAATCTTCACGACAGCTTTGGGCNAATTATGTCAAGCGTGGCGCAATTAAGAAGGTGGCCTCGGGTCAGGCAGTTCTAAATACTCCGATTCAATTTAAGGGTACAATCCTAGGAGTGGATCCTAGTTTAAGGGGTAGTGGATTTGCTGTTTTAGAATATGCGCATGGCGATGCTATACGCCTAATAGAAGCGAGTACTTTAAAATTAAAACCGTCTATTTCCCAAATGGAATGTCTTGCAGCCATTGGGCATCAAGTNGANGACTTCATTAACCAGCACAGTATNGATCATGTTGCTATTGAAGAAACAATTTATGTGCAGAATTTTCAAACTGCACAAATACTGGGNGCTGCNCGNGGAGCTGCAATTGCAGTGGCTGCGATGCGAGGGCTGCCTGTCTTTGAATATGCACCTCGTAGGATTAAGCAGGCTGTATCTGGAACAGGGAGGGCGAGTAAAGAGCAAGTAGCCCGTACGGTCCTCAGTCTAACCGGGTATGATGTTGGTAAAAAATACGATGCATCGGATGCAGCTGCAGTAGCATTGTGCCATGCTTTTACTTGGCGAAGTGACTGATTGAGTTAGATCTCCAGTCAATGTTATTGATCCGATACGCTTCCATAATGGCTCCAGCGCAAGGGCTGTAAAGAGGCTCGCATAGCTGAATTGTAGGTAGCCTTTTTTCTAGCTCTTTACAGAGGAGACTATNCAATGGACCTTTNCTGCTAGCAATTGCGCCAGAGAGAATCACGTTAGGGCTACTAAACTCTAATTGTCTGGCTGTTACAGTTATCATTTCAGCAAGAGCAAGCGCGGCTTCTTTGTAGAGCTTTTTTACCAGCGGGTCCCCCTCGAAGTAAAGTGAGCTAAGCTTGGGACATATTTGTGCACGACTATAACGGCTCAAGCCTTCAACAGCTTGAGAAAAGTCCTCGGAATTTTTGATCTTAAGAAAGTCAAAAACTACATCCTTTATTGCATTCCCGGTAGCTCGACCATCCGCTTGCCTCGCCGCTANTTGAAATGCGCGCTGACTGAGCCAACTTGCACTACCTGCATCATCCGCTAGCGATCCCCAGCCGCCGCAGCGCCAAGTTTNCCCAGTGTAATTNCGCCCGNAGCACGCAGACCCAGTTCCTGCTACTAGTACGATGCCTGGATCGCCAGCGAGACCGCCGCAGTGCGCAATATGTAAGTCATCGCTTACTTCAATTTTTATAGCTAGTTCACTAAATTGCTCTTTCATCCAGTCTCGGTCGCAGGCACGGGCCATGCCTGCAAGTCCTAGCCATGCGCCTGATACTTTGCTCTCTGTCACGCGAGCACTTCTAAATGCTTGTGTACATGCTGCTCGAATTGCAGCGACTGCACTGGTTCGAGTCGTGTAGTTTATGTTCGCTGTACCTGTGTTGCCTCGACCTAAGACAGTACCTTTTTCATCTGCNAGCCATGCTCTGGTTTTAGAGCCACCTCCATCAACACCGAGGTAGAGAGGTTTTACTGCCATCGTTGCATGTATAGAATTTTCAGTACGCATACAATTAGTAGCTTATGTTAACAACGAACTACTAATTATTATAACAGTTACACTAACAAATTGGTCAATGCCCTTTAGGCTGTAGATGGGGCTTTTTTCGCATTGAGTTATCCCCGCNAGGGAAGGGCCGATTCATCCGATTTCGTGGAGAGCGCCGATGCAAAAAACTTGGATCTGGNGTCCCCATAAATGATCGAGGAATAAAGGGGTAGTCACGAGTTATAACATAGTAATAAATACCTTCCGGAAATTCTGGAGTTACGCCATGTCGCCCATTACAGGCATCGAGATCTCCACTTCCTTCTACGTATTCCCAGTCGAGCGTATAATGCCCATTGTAAGGCCCTTGCGGGACACTNTCTNCAGTAGGGCGATTTCCTTCCCGCATTCGATAACTAGCACGTAATTCGACTAAAGGGCTATTGGAATCCAAAGAATTTCTGTGCCCATGTAATGAGTAGATAGGAAACCCATCTGCCGCCCATCCAATTAAGATCATACTACGTGAACTTGCTTTAAGTCTANCGATCAGTGCAGTGGGCAGGCCATGATAGTGATAGGCTCCACTTGGTTGTACATGCGCATGGTTTGCATCCAATGCCCGAGCCATTCGTGAGGTCATTGCCTCTAGCTTCCATTCTGAATGACGATCCCCTCGAAAAAATTCTGCAGTACCTGGATCAAAAAGAACACCATTAATGGCTACTCCAAAAGGGTGGCGATCGATAGGCGTTATCGATTGTGCTACCTTGGGAAAAGCCGTCCATTCATAGCGTTGGCGTTGCGGTTTTATTGTATGCGGATTTCCTTGGTTCGGAAATCGACCGACTGCGTGCTTAGGAATTCCATTTGATTGAACGACTTGCTTAGCTCCCTTAATGAAGAATTCAGCGTACTGTTGTTTGCCGACGGGTTGATTTGCAGATGAATCGTCATTGGAACTTCCCGGATGGGCGCAGGCACTAGTAGCGGCGAACATAAGAACAGCTAAGAGTATAAATTGCATGGTTACATTAAGTTGTGTTTGTGATTTNTTTAAATTTTTCTTATCATAAAGTTCTAATGGAGAAAATATTTATAACAGGGGTAAGTTCAGGGCTTGGTTATGGGTTAGCTAAAGTCTTTCTGGAGCAGGATGCTATAGTTTATGGAATCAGCAGGCGCGCTCCAGAGGACTTGATTGATTTAGGCTTAAAGCATCGCTGCGTAGATTTAAGGCAAGAGGATACTGGAAAAGAAACTGTCAGTAGTATGCTTATGCAGGTCGATTGCTTCGATGTCGTCGTTCTAAATGCTGGAAAGCTTGGGCAGATTCGCGATATGGGGGCAACTCCCCTAGTCGACATTCGTGATACTATGGAATTAAATGTCTTTGCTAATAAGTGGCTGTTGGACGTGTTATTTTCTAATTCTCGTTCGATTGCTCAAGTTATTGGAATTTCTTCAGGTGCATCAAAATCTGGAAGTCGAGGATGGAACGGATATAGTTTATCAAAGGCGACTTTAAATATGCTTATTAAGCTCTATGCAGCGGAGCAATTAGACACACACTTCACTTCACTTGCTCCTGGTTTAATTGATACTGCCATGCAAGATTACTTGACGCAGTTACCAGCAGATGCGCGCTATGCTCCTCTAGAGATACTGAAGGCAGCAAAAGGTACCGAAGCGATGCCAGATGGCTATCGCTGTGCACAAAAGCTAATCCCACTATTGCCGGAGTTGTTAGAAAAAGAAAGCGGGTGCTATGCAGACATTCGTAATTTATGACAAAAGCTAGCAACCATTCATTTCATGAATAGTTCAATTTTTACNGATGGGAAATCCAGCGCGCTCTGGATACTTCTCAATAAACTGAAGGAAGATATCTTTCGCGATCGGCCCTGCAGTAGAACCGCCATGATAACTATGGCTTACTTCTGTGCCTTCAACCATTACGGCAACGGCAATCTGAGGGTTCTCGGCTGGCGCAAATCCAATGAACCAAGCAAGATTAACCTCTTTGCCGTGCGCCCTAAAGTCAGCGGTTCCTGTTTTTCCTGCGATACGTAAGTTGTCTATTTGTACGAGTCTACCTGTCCCTTTATCTCCAACCACTTTTTCCATGCCTTCCCATAGTTGTCTTTGTTGCTGAATAGATAATCCAATAGGCTCGCCTTCGTGATTCACTTGCATCCCATCTTCTCGCGATAAGGCTAGCAAGGTGGGCTTGGTGCGGGTTTCGCCACGAGCAATTGAGGCAATGAATGTAGCCATGCGAAGTGGTGTCATGAGTAGATATCCTTGTCCAATCGCTGTATTAGCTGTATCTCCAGGAACCCAGCCTGCGCCAATGCTTTCACGCTTCCATGATTTTGTCGGCACTACTATTCGACTGGTTTCATAGGGTACTTCAATTCCTGTTTTTTCATGCATACCAAATCGCTTGGCCTCTGCACTGATTGCATCTATGCCAATTTTCAGTCCAGTGGCATAGTAGAAAACGTTACAGCTCCCTTCAATTGCAGCCGCTTGATCAACAAGGCCGTGCCCGTAGCGCGCGTGGCATCGGAAAACTCTGTCACCAACTCGGTAGACGCCCTGACAGTCGTGTTTTGTAGTTTTGGTGATGACTCCACTTCGCATTCCAGCAATCGAAGTGAGNAGTTTAAAAGTCGAACCCGGCGGGTAGGAGAGCTGAAGGCTTCTGTTGAGCCATGCTCCCGAATTGTTGATTGCTTCAAAGGTCCTGCGCGGAATAAATGGGCTGAGTTTATTTTGATCATACGTTGGATGACTGGCAATAGTTAGCGTCTCTCCAGTTTGAATATCGAGTGCTATCACAGCACCGGTACGTTCTCCAAGAGCAGTCTCGGCAGCGGCTTGCAGGTCTATATCGATGCTTGTTATTAAATCGTTGCCTTGGTTAGGCGGTAGCATTTTTAAGCGCGTATCTTGGAAGCCCAAAGGATCTACGCGCCATATTTCCGAACCAGTAGTACCCGATAGATGGGAATCAAAATATCGTTCTAGACCGGTCTTTCCAACTTGCTTCTTAAATGTGTATGTTTTGATACCATCGGATGGAAGCTCCTGCGAACTTGGAAGTTTGCTTTGTACGTACCCTAAAATATGAGCGGCTAATGACTTGTATGGATAATAGCGCGCAAAGGCTGTGTGAATCTTAATGGGTGAATGTACAGGGTGTATTTGCTCTACCAAGCGGGCATACTGGTTTGGGCTAAGATCATCCACTAGTGGGAGCGGTAGTAGGAGTTGCTCATTAAAGTGACGAATCAAATGGCTTTCGGATAAGCTGTCTTCACGGCCAGTAATTGCATTAATTTGTTCAATGTAGCGTAGTATGACGGCATGACGAGCAGTCCATTGTAGCTGATTATAATTTGGAAGGGGTAAATCAAGCGGTCGTTCCTGCTCTGGNGTGTTATTATACTGCTGACTGAGTCGATCTCGCTCCGCACGAATAATTTTGGAGTACTCTTTGCGAAACTCAGGTCTTAGATCATCCAGATAAACAACAGCAGAATAATGAGGACGGTTCCCTACTAGTAAACGACCATTACGATCGTAGATGTTCCCGCGAGGGCCCGGCTTGAGAACTCGTCGCTCCGTTTGGCGACGCTCCAACGCTTCATATTCGGCCCTAGAAACTAATTGTTGCCACCCTAGGCCAACGATTAATGCAAGCGTCGCCGCGATTACTATCCATATAAAGAGGAGTAATCGCGGATTCTCTCCTTTGTGGATATCAAATATATTCATGACTAATGAATCGGCAAGTCTACTGGATCAGTGTCGACATGCATTAAATTAAATAGCAGTCGTTCGACATTAAAGAACCATGGGCTGATAAAGAGTAGGCACAAGTGAGAGAGCAGTGCGGTTACAAGAACCTGAGTCCAATAAGCGGATGAATCTAATTGGCCATAATTAAGCTTACAACAAACTAGAATAAGTGCGGCTAGATTAATTATATGCGATAGAACAATTGGATGATAATTATGTTCTGCGCGAAAACGGTGTCGAAATGTGTATAGTATAGAACATGCCATAATACTTCCGCCGGTGAATAGTCCGTACGGAACTGGAAGCGCTGCGTCTATCCATAGGCCCGTAAGCAAGCAACACAGTAAGCCATCGCGGAATTTTAAATAGAGCGCGGGCAGTATGATCATTGGGCCTAGTAGCATCAAATGAAGTGACCAAGCAGAAAGGCTAGAGTTCACTAACTGAGTCAAATATAGGAGTACTATATTTGCACCAAANAAAATAAAGCAGCGGGGATCAATCATCATTATGACTGTATTTTTCTGGGTTGATTGGAATGAGTACAGAGACCTCTTTTAGCGATAAAAGACGCTTATCTAGATGGACTTCACCCGCTTGAAAAATGCCGCTACTGCCAGGCTCAAGCCAACGGACAGATCCAATGACTAATCCTGACGGGAAGGTGCCCCCAAGCTCCGTAGAGAGCAGCTTTAGGGGCGTTTGGCTATTAGCGATCAAATCCTGAGGGGCATCACGAATTTCTCCATATGGCGGACCTAATCCAGTTTGTGCTAACCCTTGATATACCACAGGCCTGTTATCGTTTTCAAATGAAGCAGCCATGCGGAAGTTTGGACTAGAGATAAGCTCAACAGATGAAGTATATGCCCGAACCTCAGCAACACGACCCACAATTCCTCCGGCATAAATCACAGCAGCTCCCTGAGGAATGTTATAATTTCGTCCTTTATTAATTATCAATTGTTGCCACCAAGCACTTAAGTCACGGCGAATTACTCGAGCAATTTCGTGACTATATTCTCGCTTGCTTGGAAGCCTTAAAATACTTCCAAGTCGATCAATCTCAGCCTCTAGAACTTCGTGACGCTGCGCTAGTGCCTGATAGTAGGACTTTTGCCGAGCAAGCTCCTTGCCAGCATTGATTAATTCAATTTTAGAGTGACTGCGTCGTCCCCAAAAATCCTCTAGTCGGTCAAGTTGGGTGCTGGCGACCCATGCCGGTGCTTGAAATTCTGTGAAGCTTATGCGCGTAAAAGATTTTATAAACGCGGGCAAAACCCACCAACATAGCATAAATACCCCAAGTACGACCAAGGGCCTAAATTTATCGAGGCGTAGTTTCGGCACCGCCGAAAATTAGTTTTTAGGGTTTCCAGTAAGGTCTTTCAATAGAAAGGCCAATTCTTGAAGAACCAGTCCAGTGCCGTTTGCTACAGCACTGAGCGGGTCATCNGCAATTACAACCGGCAAACCTGTTGCGTCGCTGAGCTGCTGATCTAGCCCGCGAATCATCGCTCCGCCACCAGCCAATACAAAACCGCGGTCCACTAGATCAGCCGAAAGCTCTGGCGGGCACCGTTCTAGTGCATTTCGCACAAGGTCAACGATCGATGCAATTGTGTCCGCAAGCGCATCTCTTATTTCTTGGGAAGTTATGGAGATTGTTTTTGGTAAACCTGCGACGGAGTCACGGCCGCGGACTTCAATCGATATTTCATCATCCAGCTTAAACGCAGATCCAACTCTAATTTTTATGTCTTCAGCGGTGCGTTCACCAATCATTAAGTTGTAGGCTCGCTTCATGTAATTAACGATAGCGTTGTCAATTTCATCGCCTCCAACTCGAATGCTTTTTGTAAAGACAACGCCGGCAAGCGATATAATTGCAACTTCGGTCGTCCCGCCTCCAATATCTACAATCATATTGGCTGCAGGTTCATCAATCGGCAGACCGACGCCAATAGCTGCAGCCATTGGCTCTTCGATTAGAATTACGTCGCGAGCACCAGCGCGGATGGCAGAGTCCTTAACCGCTCGGCGCTCAACCTCTGTTATTCCAGAAGGNACAGCAACTACAATGCGCGGAGCGATAAATGTACGAGTGCGATTTACTTTGTTAATAAAGTAACGCAGCATAGCTTCGGTAATTTCGAAATCAGCAATAACGCCATCTTTCATCGGACGGATTGCAGTAATATTGCCGGGAGTGCGCCCTAGCATTTTTTTGGCCTCGGAACCAACTGCACAAACTTTCTTAGTGGAAGTATATACTGCAACAACGCTTGGTTCGCGCAAAACGATACCTTTTTCTTTGGCGAACACTAAAGTATTAGCTGTACCCAAATCGATTCCTATATCATTGGAGAGAAGTCCCAGCACGTGATTTATATATGTATTAGGCGGTTACTGTTAGAAAGGTTTANTAGTTTTTTCTATGAAAGACCTTGAATGTCAAATTATTACCACAAATTGGCTATTTGTGCATATGCTTAGCAGTGTTTGATCGTAATTAATGTAAGGTCATCTGCTTGACCTGCTTCCCCAGAGAAGCGTTCGATATTCGTAATGACTGCGTTTAGGATTGTTTCAGCGTTGTTNTGTCCGCTAGCGNAGAGCGTATCTATTAGTCTCTTACTCGAAAATTCCTCTCCCTTCAAATTGACGCTCTCTGTAACTCCATCGGTGTAGAGTAGCAATGCGTCACCCATGTTAAAATCTACAGTAGTGTCGGTAATAGAAGGGTCAAAAATCTCTGGAGGTACCATACCAATAGCGATGCCGCCGGATTGGATTTGTTGAACTAAATTACCTCCGGTTTGGTTGCAAGAGTAGCGCAAAGGAAGTTCGTGGCCAGCGCGGGCAAGTGTTACCGATCCATTTTTCACATCGATGACAGCATAGACCATTGTTATAAACATGTCTCGCCGCATAGAAGGATGCATTTCTGAGTTGATGGCCTTTAAAATATTTGCAGGAGAATCGTTACTTTTGGATAAATGATGTAAGTTTGTTTGGCAGATAGCCATGACTATAGAGGCTGCGATACCTTTACCAGACACGTCAGCAATCGCGACCCCTATTTTGTCATCTTCAAGCTTAAAGACATCGTAGAGGTCGCCGCCAATTTTTTGAGCGGCTGTATAATGTGCCGCAAATTCTACATCGTGCGTGTCTGGCAAGTTGCGTGGCAGTAGTAGGCTTTGTATGTTGCTTGCTAGTTCCAGATCCAAATCAAGTTTGCCTTTTTCGATTTGGATTTTCATTGCATCACTATTGTAAACAGCAAGTCCAACTTGCTCGGCTAAAGATTCGGCTAAAGAAAAATCGGTCTGGTTAAAAGGAAGCCCATCGCATGGGTTGGCTATGGCTAGCACCGCAACTAAATCCCCTCGAAAGACTACCGGGACGACTATCATAGAGCGTATTTTTAGTGCCGGGTCATCGTGTTGTATTACCCGTGGATCTAACACTGCGTCCGCTATTAGCAGGCCCTTTCTTGACTGAGCGACAGAGCCTATAAGTCCCTCTCCTAGATTAAAACTTTCGGAGCGAAGAATCGCTTCAATGTGCTGCGTTCGAGTGCCTGCTTTATGTCCGATTTCAGCATTGATTTTACGTTGTGGCGGAAAGAGGCCTTCGATTGCAACACCCTTCAAGGTGTCTCCAGCTTGTTTTTCGAAAATACAAGCACTCATGGCGTCGGTACTAAGCACAGCAGCATGAATGATACGCTGGAACATTTCATTCCTTGTTCCATCTTCAATTACTGCTTCGACCATATTGTGCATAAAATCGACTACAATATGTTTTTCTTGCTCAAGCATCTGCTTCTCTTCTTCAACGAGTTTGAATTGACGTATTTTACGATTGTAAGCGAGCCATATTGCTATGGCTGCAAAGAGTGCCCCAAGTGCGAAAGAAATCATAATGATTGTGAATTTACAGTGGGTGGATACGGGTAGGCTAATTATGCATTCGAGCTNAGCTGATTTTTTAGAAAAGCTACCACATCTTGAAATTTAGCAGCATTTTGGGAGTTAGCTTGAATCAAATTCTGATGGGCTTCGAGTACTCGCCGTGCGCTGGACACTTCTGTATTTTCGAGCGGGGTTTCTTGCCCGTCTTGTTCAGTCAATGCGATCTGAGTATCTATAGAGAGNAAGGCTTGCAGGCCTAGATTACAGATGAGTTCACGATTCCGCTCACTTAAATTGCAAACAAGTAATGTGCCTGGCTGCGACTGTTCGCGTAAGTCTAATGCGACCCCAGCTAAAATTCCAAGAAAAGTGCTGTCCATCCCGGTGCAGTGAGTAAAATCAATAGCAAAGCGTTGCTTCTTGGCACGCAACATNTTCTCCATGAACTCCCTAAAGTTATTACAATTAAGGTAGTTCGCTTTGCCATGAATCCGTATAAATACAGGTTCAGAATAGGCGCTGACTATAAAGGTCGGCTGTTTGGAACTGCTCATTGGAGAGCTAAGTAATTAGGGTTTGGATTTAAGAATCAGAAATAATGTCACGCAGTACATATTGAAGAATGCCTCCATGACGGTAATAATCTACCTCTATGGAGGTATCAATTCGGAGAGTTAGGTCAATCGTTTCTGTCCTGCCGTCGACTCGTTTGATCTCCAAGGGAAGCGATGCTGCCGGCAAGACTTGATCACTCAATCCAGAGATACTAAAAACCTCGCTACCATCTAGGCTTAGAGTTTCATCGCTAACTCCCTCAGGAAATTGGAGTGGAAGCACTCCCATGCCTATTAAGTTAGAGCGATGTATTCGCTCAAAGCTTTTTGCTACTACGGCTCTTACCCCTAGCAGAGCAGTGCCCTTTGCCGCCCAGTCACGCGAGGACCCCATGCCATAATCTTCGCCAGCAAGAATAATTAGTCCTTCNCCGCGTTCTTTGTAAACTTGGCAAGCATCATATATGTCAGCAGGCGATCCCTCTGGCATTAACTTTGTGTAGCCTCCTTCTTTNCCATCTGCCATTTTATTTTTGAATCGAACATTAGCAAATGTACCACGCGTCATGATCCGATCGTTGCCACGCCTAGAACCGAAACTATTAAATTCTTTTACAGAAACACCTGCTTGAGCAAGAAAACGACCCGCAGGCCCATCTGGCTTTATCGCTCCAGCAGGAGAAATATGGTCCGTAGTAATCGAGTCGCCAACAATAGCGAGAGGTCGCAAGTTAGTAAGATCTTTTATCGTACCTGCTTGCATGCTAAAGCCTTCAAAAAAGGGTGGACTCTGTATGTACGTAGATTTTTCGTCCCATTGATAGATGCTGCCACTGGAGGATTGTACTGCATTCCACTCTGGGTTCGCGGCAGTAAGGTCGCCGTATTTGTCGCGAAACATATCAGGATTTAAACCAGTTTCTACGAGGCTTTCGATCTCTGCNTTACTTGGCCAAATATCTCTAAGATAGACATCCTCGCCATCGCTACTTGTGCCGATCGGATCGTTGGTAAGATCTATATTAACAGTTCCTGCTAATGCATAGGCCACGACCAGCGGGGGAGACATTAAGAAGTTTGATTTTATAGCACCGTGCACGCGGGCTTCAAAGTTCCTGTTGCCCGAAAGGACAGAAGCTCCAACTAAGTCTCCAGTTTTTAAAGCCGTTTCGATAGCAGGGTCCAGTGGTCCAGAGTTGCCAATACAGGTAGTGCACCCATAGCCAACAAGTTGGAAGCCAAGTGCATCGAAGTCTTTCTGTAAATTTGTTTCTTCGAGGTAATCGGTCACTACTCGAGAGCCTGGTCCGAGTGAGGTTTTGACCAAAGGGTTTACGCTTAGGCCTTTAGCTAGTGCTTTGCGCGCCACCAGTCCGGCTGCAATCATGACCGACGGATTCGACGTGTTCGTGCAGGAGGTAATTGCCGCNATCAANACCTGCCCATGNCTGATTTCAGGCAGTGATTGATCTGTGTTCGTAGTTAAAATATCGTCTTCATCACGACCACCAGCTGCAACTGCAGATAAGACTCGCACTTTTTTAGCCTGCGCCTCTTTAGGTATACCGAAGCCGCCCTCGGCCACAGGCACATCCATTAATTCTTGAAAGCGCTTACCAAGGCAGGGCACTTCAATGCGGTCTTGAGGGCGCTTTGGCCCAGAGACACAAGGTACAACGGTACTAATATCTAGATGGATGCTCTTAGAATATTCGAGCTCCCCTTTTTTTGGAATTCCAAACATTCCTTGGGCGGTATAGTAGTCTCTAACACGATTAATTTCTGTTTCGCTTCTTCCGGTTAAGCGCATGTAGTCTAGCGATTTTTCATCCACTGGGAAAAACCCCATAGTCGCGCCATATTCAGGTGCCATATTAGCCACAGTGGCTCGATCAGCCAGGCTAAGAAGGGCTGCGCCTTCGCCATAAAACTCAACAAATTTACCGACGACTCCTTCTGCGCGGAGCATCTCCGTTATTTGTAGAGTCAGATCGGTAGCTGTTGCGCCTTCAGGCAGTTCTCCTTCAAGATGAACGCCTATAACTTCCGGTGTCTTAAAGTAAACTGGCTGACCAAGCATGCCGGATTCGGCTTCAATTCCGCCGACTCCCCATCCCACAATGCCAAGCCCATTGATCATAGTTGTATGCGAATCAGTGCCCACTAAGGTATCAGGATATAAGACATTGTCTTTCTCAAAAACCACCCGAGCTAAGTACTCAAGATTTACTTGATGGACAATCCCAATAGCTGGAGGAACTACGCTAAATGTTTCAAAGGCTTGCTGTCCCCATTTAAGAAATTGATAGCGCTCTTTATTGCGGGAAAATTCAATCTTAAGGTTTTCCAAGAATGCATTCGCTGAGCCCGATCGGTCAACTTGTACGGAGTGGTCAACTACCAAATCAACTGGAACTAGCGGCTCAATTTTTGCTGGATCCGAACCGATTGCTTCTACAGCATTGCGCATCGCGGCAAGATCAACAAGTAAAGGAACTCCGGTAAAGTCCTGCAAAACAACCCGTGAAACAACGAAAGGAATTTCCTTATTGCTAGGCTCCGTAGCGCTCCAATTAGCCAGCGCTTCTACATCCTGCGTAGCGATGCGCTTTCCGTCGCAATTTCGCAATACGGATTCTAGAACGATTCGGATGCTAACTGGCAGCTTAGAGATTGCGCTCATGCCAGCAGTTTCCTCGAGCGCGGGTAGGCTATAGTAGTATTTACCGTTGAGTTGTTTAAGTACGTTAAACGGATCGTTTAGGTGGCTCATTGTCGCGTGTGTTCTTTATTCGAGAAAGATTAAGGGCTCCACTAATGAGTTAATCAACTTTGTCCAAGCGCTTGTTTAATCGCGGTAAAGTTTGGAAGTATCTTTGGGTCATCTGAGGATTCTGCATAAATTATAGTACCAGTTTCATTGACGACAAAGGCAGATCTCTTAGCGACACCTTTGAGGCCAATAAAGTCAGCATAAAGCACATCGTATGCCGCAGAGACTTCTTTATTAAAATCACTCAATAATGGAAATTCTAAATGGTTATGCTCGGCCATTTTTTCCAATGCGTATGGGCTATCTACTGAAATACCATAGACTGCGGCGTCGAGCTCTACATACTCTTCGATACTCGAGCTAACCGCGCACATTTCGTCAGAACAAACGCTCGAAAAAGCAAGCGGGAAAAACAGCAGTACAGTCTTTTTCCCCCCATAATTATTCGATAAGGCTATTTCCTGAAGGCCATCGGCATTTTTATGCTTTAAAGTAAAATTAGGTGCGGTGCTTCCAGTTTCTAGTGCCATAGTATTTTAAATTAGTATTTGGATTGGATAAATTGTGTGCGTTACTATTTTATGGATCGAGTTTAAAGAAAGTTCGTTTTCCTGCTTGAAATACTCGTGCGCAATTTAAGCGCGTCACCTTATGATTAATATCGGTTTGCTTATCCCCGTCAACTTTTACACCGCCTTGTTGGATAAGCCTGCGAATTGCACCTTTGCTTTCGAAAAGTCNGGAGCTCGCCATTAGGTCGATAAGACCTACGGATTCAGCCTCGGCGGCAAGTTCACTCCAGGTAAAAGTAGGCATATCATCGGGTAATTTATTTTTTGAAAATACTTGCTCGAATTGTTTTAATTCATGCGTTGCCGCTTCCGTAGAGTGGAATTTTCCAACAAGCGAGCAGGCAAGTTGTTTTTTTGCCTCCATCGGATGGTTGGCTTGGAGCGATTCGATTTTAGCTGCATCCAATTCAAGAAGTAATTGNTAGTAAGTCCACATTGTCTCATCACTAATCGACATAATCTTACCAAACATCTCTTTTGGGGTATCTGTAAAAGCGATATAATTGTCCTGGCTTTTGGACATTTTTTTTGTGCCATCAAGTCCGACGAGTAAGGGCATCGTGATGACGGCTTGCTCTTGCTTACTCGCTTCTTTTTGTAGGGCCCTACCAACCAGCATATTGAACAATTGATCGGTCCCGCCAATCTCAATATCAGCATCTAACATCAGAGAATCGTAGCCTTGAATTAGTGGATAGAGAAACTCTACAATGGAGATAGGTGCATTATTCGCATACCTTTTAGAGAAATCGTCTCGTTCCAACATCCTCGCCACGGTCATCTTGCGAGCGAGTTTCAGGCAGTCCTCAAAACCCATTGCATCAAACCATTCGCTGTTAAAGCGCACTTCTGTTTTATCTTCATCTAAAATTTTAAATGCTTGATGCAGGTATGTCTTCGCGTTCTCTGCGATTTCTTCTTTGGTTAGTATTGGGCGCGTGCTGGACCGCCCTGAGGGNTCACCAATTAATGTGGTGAAATCTCCTATAATGAGGATTGCCTTATGGCCAAGGTCTTGAAACTGGCGCAGTTTATTAAAGACCACTAGGTGCCCAAAAGTGAGGTCTGGTCGAGTTGGATCTACTCCGAGTTTAACGCGAAGGGATTGTTCGCTGTTGAGGCGCCCTAATAGTTCATCTTCCCCAATGATAGTGTCAGTGTTTGTTCGGATAGTATCGATACGGCTCATGGCTAATAATGTAAAAGCAAGAAATTGAACTCGCAGAGCATCTCGTAAAGGAAAAACGTGACTAAAGGCGCTGGCGGACCGCTTCGTAAAGGCAGACTCCTGCAGAAACAGAAACATTGAGGCAGTCTACGCTGCCATTCATTGGAATAGTCACTAAGTGGTCACACAAGTCTCCCGTGACTTTACGTATGCCCCAACCTTCACTGCCTAGTAAGAATGCAGTTGGTTGATTGAGGTCGACCTCATAGAGCGATCCTTTCCCGCGATCGGAGGTACCAACTAATTGTATGTCTGCAGCTTGAAATTTTCGTAGTAATGAGCTTATGTTCTTTACCTTTAAAAAAGGCGTATCATCGGCACCGCCACAAGAGACGTCACGCACTGTGTGAGTAATGCTACAAGAGCCTTTAACTGGAGCAATTACAGCAGTCACGCCTGCCCCAGAAGCAGTACGAAGGCATGCACCAAGATTGTGGGGATCTTGCACGCCTTCGAGTACTAGAATAAGCGGGTTACTGGTTCGCTTGATGAGTTCGAAGAGGTCATACTCATCTTCTAGGTGTACCACAGAAGCTGGCTGAGAATACCTCGGCGGACGTTTAATTTTATGCACGGAGTTACGACCCATAGATTTTTGATAATGAATTTAACTAAAGACGCAAAGAAACAAATAATACATCTGATTTTAAGAAAATGCATGTAAATGTTATGTTGACAGAAAATTTAACTTATTCATTAACAATGAGATGCACAATAGATATACACGCAAATGCTACAAAGTTAAGANGAATAGCATAGTACAGGCCTTTCTCGCAACCTTGTGTGCTCTACTTTTTACCGGTAATTTAATTGCATCGACCGGAAATCAGTTACTAAGAAGCGGTAACATTGCAGAGCTGCAGGATACGCCCATTTACTCCAGCGAAGGGATTCTCTTTACCGTCGGGGCTTTAGACGGGGAAGCGTTTGATGTTACAGATCGGCTTAGGTCGGCCTTAGCATCAGCTGAAAAAGAATTTGCCGTTAAGCCTGGCTGGACGACGGAAACAAAGTTTGAGGAATGGACTGATCGCTTGATATTAAAGAAAATAACCGATTTTTATGTATTAAATGGTGCGGTTTTTTATAAAAATCATTTTAATGTAGTTGATGGTTTTACTGCAGACGAGTCGATTCCATCAAATTCAATTGATTTGCCTATCCTTGAGCAATTAGCTCAAAATTTTATTGATGCAGGGGAGCACTTAAATTTGTACCCAGAAGCTCTGAATGCTGGTAACCAAAGTGCATTGGCCTTGGTTGAAGAGCTTAAACAAGATCGAGGGCCAGTTACTATTATTGAAAAGATTGAATTTAGTCGTGTAGTGGAGTCACTTGAGCCATGGACGAGCACTTATGAGGTAGGGGTGCTTAACAATGATCCTGTGCTGGGGCAGGCCTTGAAGCTTTCAAGCGGTGCTTCATTTAATGATAGACGACTGGACTCCTTTGAAGGTGGGTCGGATTTCTCTGAAGGTTCGAATGGGGTGTCTACATATTCCCAAAAAATGATTAATGGCTTCACAGTCGGAAGTGAATGGTCGAAGGGGATTACTTACGATAGGCGCTGGTTTCATTTACATACTGCAGCATTTGCTGGTTTTGGTCTAGGAATGAGAATTCCTTGGGTTGCGGATGTAGAGGTTTCTCATCGGGTCATCCCTTCCTCTGATCCGGACGAGACTGCATATAGTGCATCTGTTTCTGTAACAACCGAGGACGGGGATGAGGAATTCTACCGGAGCGCAGGTATGCCGATCAATCAGCGCTTCCGTGGCCGAGAGATGCCACTTGAGGCTGGCGCAGGAATAGCGCTGGAAATATATGTCTTAGGGCACTGGGTAATTAATCGCGGAAGAGATTTTCCTGTTGTCGGTAGAGTCATTGATATGGGGCAAGACTTTGATCCTCCGTTAGGCACGACAAAAAATATTGCTACATTAGAGCTTCCTTACGAAGANAGTACTCTGGCTTATTTGACTCCTATAGCAGCAATAGGTGGTGATTTTAAAGCTGATATTGGTGTTCGCGGTGACGCAATTGAATTAAAAGTAACTCCTCATAATAGCTGGAACCTAAGCGGCTCTACTTTGAGTAATCGCCCACGAAATATCCGTATAACAAATGAGCAGGACCCAGTAACTTTATCTTTTGCTATTAATGATGAAGCTGCTTCTGAGGGGCAATCGAGTTACAATTTTGGACCTATATACGATCAAGGCAGTTATCAGACATCTCTTACCATTACCCCGCAGGCTCGCATTAGAGGAACTATTTATATGAGCGAGCTTTGGTCTGCCTTATCGGACATTACAATTACAAGCAGATGGCATCCGCTTTTTACTGCAAGCTTTCAGTTGCCTTCTCTTGGGCCGCATTCGGGGATCGAATCTAAAATTCAAGCAACCCACCAAAATACTAGGCAATTGCCGCCAACCTTGGCCTTAACGCCAGAGAGATTCGCGGAAAGCACAGAAGCAGGATCTTGGGATTTTAGCATTGGTAATTTAGGCAGTGAAGTCGTTACTTTAGTAGAATATATTCCAGATGAAGCTGATTTAGTTTTGGATAGCATAACCAGTGACGGTGTATACAATCAATTGGAGCGAAAGATAACCTGGACTCTTAAAGAAGGCAGCGTCCCGCAAAAAGTATCCTACCGAGTTACTGCTAATAATATAGATACGCCGCCGCGACCGAGTGGGGCATTTTATTTTGAGAATACTGAAAGGTTGGCAATTGAGGATTCAAGATTTATCTCATTGCGTGAGGCCGAAGCAGCGCTTTCTCAAAGGGAGCTTTCCATGCGACCTACTTTGCAGCAAGTACGAGATTTACGCGCAGGATCACAACTTTTAGATGTTTCGAATGGTGGTGCGACGCTGCGTGTAAAAATTCAGCAAAGTCAGGATTTGGTTGGCTGGCAAAGCATAAGCGAACAATCCATAGAGTTGGAGCAGCAGGATGAGCCTATACGCTTTTACCGGTATGTCCCAATCATGGCGGATTGATACCGATTGAGTTGTAACTAGTTACAAGAGGTCTGTTTGAGTGTTACTTTTTGGATCTAGACCGATGATTTGCCATCCTTTGTCGGCCAAAACTCGTCCTTGAGGGGTGCGCTGCAAATAGCCTTCTTGTATTAAGAATGGCTCATGCACCTCTTCTAAAGTATGCGCCTCTTCTCCAACAGCGATCGCTACAGTGCCCAGGCCCACTGGCCCACCTTTATAATTTTCAGCGATAACTCGCATGATTTGTTTGTCCATTTCATCGAGTCCGCGCTGGTCGATTTCTAAGAGCTCGAGGGCTGCCGCTGCACTATCCTGGGAAATCGTACCGTTGCCGCGCTGCTGCGCATAGTCGCGGCAAAAATTTACAAGATTGTTAGCGATGCGTGGAGTGCCGCGTGCGCGCCTGGCGATCTCCGCCGCTCCTGCTTTGTCGTAGGAGACCTCCAGCAAACCACAGGTGCGTTCAACGATGCCATGCAAGGTTGCTCGGTCATAGTAATGCAGTCGTGACTGCAGTGTAAACCGGCTTCGTAAGGGCGCCGTGAGTAACCCCATTCGAGTGGTTGCTCCGAGTAAGGTGAAGCGCGGTAGATTTAATCGTACGCTCCGCGCATTGGGACCCTGATCGATCATTATATCGATACGGAAGTCTTCCATCGCCGAGTATAAATACTCTTCAACAGTCTTACTGATTCTGTGGATTTCATCAATAAACAGAATATCACCTTCTCCTAGATTGGTCAACAATCCGGCAAGATCGGCAGGTTTATCGATGACAGGTCCGGAGGTAACAGTAACTTTACTTTGCATTTCTTGCCCTAGAATTAAAGACAGGGTAGTTTTACCTAATCCTGGCGGGCCACTTAGCAAAATATGATGGAGCGGTTCGCCGCGTNCTCTGGCAGCTCCTACCATTACCTGTAAGCGTTCGATGGTTTTTTCTTGTCCTGCAAAATCATCAAACGAAAGGGGTCGCAAGATCGAGTCTTGTGGGTTTCCAGAGTCGTCGAGACATCGTTCAATGAACTCTGCTCCGGTAGGGCTTTCTGGACTGTCTTCTGGGGAGAGAGGCATTGTAAACTTAAAAACTAATAGTATGGAAGCGTATGTAGCTAGGATTTATACGACAAGTAGCTCCTTTGGCATCGCCGTATCACTGAGTCGTTCAATATGTCCACCAAGGGCAGCAAGTTTCTGTTCGAATTGATCGTAGCCTCGGTCGAGGTGGTAAATTCGCTGAATCCAGGTATCTCCAGTAGCTGCAAGTGCCGCNAGNACCAGAGCTGCGGATGCGCGCAAATCGGAGGCCATCACAGGTGCACCTGAGAGTTGCGAGGCGCCGGTAATAATTGCGCTGGGTCCTTCGATGGCAATTTCTGCACCCATTCGTTGTAATTCCGGCACGTGCATAAAGCGGTTGGGGTAAATGCGTTCTGTTATAATAGAAAGGCCTTCTGTTTGAGTCATCAGAGCACAAAGTTGTGCCTGCAGGTCCGTTGGGAATCCTGGATGAGGTAGAGTGATCAAGTCAACGGGCTTAAGAGATCCAGTATATGGTTGAATGCGAATAAAGTCGGGACCGAGCTGTATTGGCAGACCAGCTTCTTCAAGTTTGTCTAAAAAAGCGCTAAGAAGTTTTGGGGCTATTCCAGTGACAGTTACATCCCCACGAGTGATAGCAGCAGCTGCAACAAAAGTACCTGCTTCAATTCGGTCAGCAATGACACTATGAGTACAACCGTTTAACGTCGCGACTCCAGTCACCGTTATTTCTGGGCTGCCAATACCTTCAATTTGGGCGCCCATTTTTACAAGCATGTGGCACAGATCAACAATCTCCGGCTCACATGCCGCGCATTCTATGCGTGTCCGTCCAGGGGCTAATGTGGAAGCCATTATTATATTAGCAGTGCCAGTCACGGTGGAGCCACTGCGACCACCCAGAAAAATTGGAGCGCCTTTAATTTTTGCGGCATCTACAAGCACGTAACCTTGATCAATACTGACTTTGCAGTTGAGTTTTCTGAGGCCTTTAAGGTGAAGGTCAATAGGGCGTGGTCCGATAACGCAGCCTCCCGGAATTGATATTTCTGCTTTGCGCAGTCTCGCCACTAGTGGTCCAAGTAGACAGACAGAAGCACGCATCTTACGGACTAATTCATAGGGGGCAATATGAGTGAGCTCCTGAGCATGTATTTCCCATGTTCCTGGCTCTGATTGAGTTACCTTAGCCCCAACATGGCGCATAATCTCAATCATAAAGCGAATGTCGCTCAAATTAGGTACATTCTTTAAGCGAACTGGATCAGCGCTAAGTAATGAAGCAGCTAGCAGGGGTAGGGCTGCGTTCTTGGCGCCGCTTACCGCAACCTTACCTTGGAGGGGTCCATTGCCAGTGACTCGAAAAACATCCATTAATTAATAGGGATTAAATAAGGCCAGTAAAAGTGGCTATTTCAAACAGTGGTTAGATATTTTTGAGCGACAAAATTCTAGATTATTTTTTGTGGTAATTTTGGCGCCCTCGATTTTGTCCTCCCCTTCGACGGTTTTGATTGCTGCGATTGCCTTGTGGACGGCGACCGCGCCCCCTGCTTCTGTTGGATTTCGGCTTCTTTGTGCCGATGCCGAAAATACTTAAAATAGCTGCAAGTAAACCTTTTTTTGGCGCGGTCTTTTTTTGACTCCGCCTGTTTCTAGTGGAAGTCAAATCACCTGCATCACGCGCTTTTTTGCGAGCGGCATATTTAGCATCTCGTTCGGCTCTACGTTCGATTAAGCGTGCATCGACGCGTTTGATGGCAGCCAGTGTCTCGGCGCTCGGTTCTGGATTGGCTGAAGGAGAGTCCGTATGTTCGTGTTGCGAATGCGTGGGTGGAGGCGTAGCAACAATCTTATCGGTTGAAGCAGTTTCAGCGTCGATTGTCGGTTCAGTTGAATCGATAGTCTCGGCGGGGGTACTTGTTTCATTCGATCCGCTAAGAGATTCTGATTGAAGCATTTCTGCTGGGTCGACTTCGCCCATTTTGCTGTCAGCAGTAGCAGGGCTTAATTCTTTCTTAAATCCTCCACTGCGGCGACGGGAGCGAGGCTTTGCATCGGTGCTAGGTACGTAATTGTGCTGCGGGTTTGTTTCTGGGCTTACTTCCTCGAATTCTGGCATCTTAATATTGCGTTTAATAGTTTATTTTGAGTCGCCGGCACTCGAACAGTCAGAGTAGCAGCGCAGTATTTTAAATCTATGGGTGACCTGCTTCGGCGTTATAGTTAACTTATTTTAGCGAGCATTCAGGCTCNCAGATGAGCGCTGCAGCAGATAGTCCTTAATAGATAATATGTATGTACTAGATAAGGAAATTTAGCGGGGCAAGAATTAAGTTTTTTAGCGACCAAAAA
Organism: Coraliomargarita sp.; assembly: GCA_002699365.1. GTDB lineage: Bacteria > Verrucomicrobiota > Verrucomicrobiia > Opitutales > Coraliomargaritaceae. The sequence continues at coordinate 52,250 of PAAN01000016.1, forward strand.
CCAGTATTACATCGCGTATATTAGAGTTTAAAACGAGCGTTATTGGTAGCAGTAATTGTAAATCTTTATTTTGCGAAGTTGCTTCATGCTTGCTTGAGCATAACAAGCACTTTACGTTTTTTATATGGATAAATTGGATGAAATTTTCGANCAGCAAAAAGAACTCAATAAGCGTATTGGAGTAAATACTGATGCGATGTCAGTGGACGATAAAGCCCAGTGGGTGCTAAATTATACTCGTGCTATGCAGCAAGAAATAGCTGAACTAATTGACTCGGTTCCTTGGAAATGGTGGGCGAAATATCAAGAATTTGATGAGCAAAATGCGAAAGTTGAAGTGGTCGACTTGTTCCACTTCTTAATCTCGATCGCTCAGGTTTTAGGCATGAGTCCAGAGGATGTTTATCAAGCCTACGTCAAAAAAAATAAGGTGAACCATAATCGCCAAGAAAGTGGATACACCGAAAAAGATGAAGCAGATTCAAGGCATATATAATTGCCTGTTCTTACTAAGCGCGGACAAAATTAGCCAATATTTGCGGATGCATCAACATCTAGTCGATGAGCGATAACCCTGTAGCTATCCTTCTTTATTTAGGGGTCGCCGGTTTTGTGCTCCATCTTTATCTAGTCGATTTTCGGGCTACTCGAGCTGATAATGTAACAGTCAGCAGTAGTATGCCAGGGGCTAGCGCGATGCCTGCCTCTGCATTAATTATAGGGGTTTGTGTCGCACTTCTTATACTAGCAGTAGAGACTAGNGGTGAGATCGTCCTTGGTGTTGCAAGTGAGCAAAGTGAAATGGCGTGGTATTTCCTTTTTGCTAGTCTTGCTGCCGGCGTGATCGAAGAGGTTATTTTTCGAGGTTATTTGGTTGTGTCAAAAAGGGGTAGGGCTGCATTGATTACGAGTTGCGTAGGGTTTTCATTCGTTTTTGCTCTAATACACGGGCATCTGTGGAGTACGGAGAATGGATTAGATTTTACCTTTACAACAAAAGGAGTATTTTCGACTTCGATATTATTTATTAATTCATTGTGGTTTTATTTGGTGCGCTTCGGGCCCTGGAATCCGACTCAATCCATCTTCCCGTGTATGCTCGCTCACGCATGCAGCAACTTAGGCGTTTTTATTATTAAATGGTATCAAGGCTTCGTGGTGTAATTGTTTATTCTGGTAGTGCACCATCCCCTGTAGAGTCGACTATTATTCCATTAGTCCATCACGGCGAAGGAGAGCTTCGGGATCAGGGTCACGCCCCATAAAGTTCTTAAATAATGTTGCCGGGGCTACAGCGTTTCCTTTTGCCAAAATCTGATCGCGGAAGTCACGACCTGTCTGCGCGCTAAGAATACCTTCAGCTTGAAAGCGAGTGAAGGCATCAGCATCTAGTACTTCGGCCCACTTATAGCTGTAGTAGCCTGCGGCGTACCCGGTTGGACTGCTAAATAGATGACTGAAGTTAAATACATTGGATTGAGTCTGTGTCGCATAGTTTAAAGTATAAGCTTGAAGCGCCGTTTTAATATAGTTGTCGAGGTCTGTTTTGTTGGATTTTGGCCAATTAATATGCAACTCAAGATCCATTTTACCAAATGCTAACTGGCGGGCAGCTGCACTGGCTTTTCGATAATTGCGAGCAGTGTGCATCTTATCAAAGAGTGCCTGTGGAATCAGTTCGTTCGTTTTATAGTGCCGCGCAAAGCGGTCCAAACTGGCGCGCTCCCAGCACCAATTTTCTAGTATTTGCGATGGCAGTTCGACAAAATCCCAAGGTACATTGACGCCATTTAATGACTTTACTTCGACTTCCCCGCAGAGGTGGTGTAGCAAATGGCCAAACTCGTGGAAGATCGTCTCTACTTCTCGGTGAGTAAGAAGAGCGGGTTGTTGGCCAATTGCCGGACTAAGATTGCCGCAAATTAGACCTAGATGAGGACTATGCTTATTGCTTTTACGCTCGCCGGTATGCAAGTGATTCATCCATGCCCCACCTCGCTTAGAGCTTCGCGGATGCCAATCCGCATAAAAAGAACCCAGGTGTACNCTAGAGTCTGCGTCAAAGAGTTCATAAAATTTTACCTGNGGATGCCAGACTTCAACGGTATCGCATGCTTTAATTCTCAAACCAAACAGTTCTTCAGTAATNGCAAAAAGTCCACGGATGACCTTATCGATTGGAAAGTAGGCCCGCAGAGATTCCTCATTAAAATCGTAATTTTTTTCGCGCTGTTTTTCTGCCCAGTAAGCAACATCCCATGGCTCTAATAATGGCAAGTTTTTCGAGTTAGAGCTAGCTCCTTGAGCAATTGATTTATACNGACGAAGCGCTTGATCTTCTTCCCGAAAAGGGCCTTCAACTCTATCAAAGATGGATTCCCCAAAATTAAGGGCCGCTTGCCCAGAGCCAACCATACGGCGAGCAGTAACATAATCGGCGAAGTTATCTTTACCCATAAGTGTAGCAAATTCATGACGTAGATCAAGGATCTCAAGTACAAGCGCACGGTTGTCATAAGGAGCTTCTCGACCTATGTTAGCATATGCTAGCCAAACATCTTTGCGTAGAGCTGGACTGTCCGCGTAGGTCATGACCGCTATATAACTAGGCGCATCCAAGCTAAAGCGCCAACTGCCTTCGGGATGCCCCGCTTCTTTGGCGCTCTGCAGAGCGGCGCCACGAGCCGATTCAGGTAAGCCTGCCAATGTGGCCTCGTCATTAATAATAAGCTCCCAAGCATTCATGCCATCCAAGCAATTCTCCGAATATTTCTGTGTAAGTTTAGCGAGTCGTTCCTGAATTTCAGAAGCTCGCTGTTTTCCTTTCACAGGAAGGTTTGCGCCTTGTTCTACAAAATCTGCTAGCGTCTCGTGTATGTGTCTTTGTTGTGTCGCCGGCAAATGATCAACTGCAGGACTGCTTGCGAATTTTTGGAGGCATTTCCATAGCTCTTTGTTCAGTGGTATGGTAGCAAAAAATGCAGATACCAATGGGATCATTGTATTATAAGCAGACCGAAGCTGTGGAGTATTGCAGACCGAGTCGAGATGCGTGACCAACCCCCACGAGCGCTGGACTGGTTCGAGCGCTTCCTCTAGTGCGCCAAAGGTATTTTCATAGCTTAATTGCGAGCTCTTGCGATCGTTTGTAATCGCCTTTACTGCTGCTCGCGCTTGGGTAATGGCTCTATTAATATCCGCTTCAATATTAGCCGGCTTCAGTGTGGACCAACGAATGTGAAAGTCATTATTTAGAAAAGGATGATCCATAGATTACGGTAAACAGTTAGATAGAAATAGATACTTTTTGGGGCAGTTGTCGATGGAGGCAACTCTGGATCTAAATTTATAACAAATCATTAAATAGTACGTCCTGCNACAGGCTTACTTATTCGACGATTTTTCAAGTGTGGCGCCGCAACCGCGAGTAAAGTTTTTTACCNCAATCATCTTCGGTGGTTGGGGATTGATTGTTCGCGGATCTTGCTTAAGGGTAGTGTAATCGTTNTTAATTTTTTATCATGCTCTTNTTACGTACTTGTTTTATCGCACTATTTGTTATCTTCCTGGTAACTAGTTGCTCTTCTGAGCTTGTTGAAATTGTCCGTGAAATTGACGAGAAGCAATACCAGCTCGCCAAAGGTTATCAGGCTCAGGGACGTGAGGAGGAGGCTCTCAGTGCTTTCCTTCGAGTCATCGATGCTCGTCGTGATTCGCCAGAGTCTCATTTTGAGGCAGGTTATATTTATTTGCAGGAAATGAAGGACCCAATTAGTGCGATCTATCATTTTAAGTGCTACATACAACTCAAGCCCGATTCAAATCAGATTGGTCAGGTCGAACAACTCATTGAAACAGCGCAGAAGGAATTTGTTCGGCAGTTACCGGCGAGCCCTTACGAAGGACAATTTAATGGGATTAATTTATTGGATTTAGTGGATGGCTTGAAGCAGGAAAATGAGATCTTAAAACGCGAGTCAGTAGCTGCTAAAAGAAGGGTGAAGCAATTGGAAGTCATGTTAGGTGGCGCACGTCGAACATCCACGAATATGCCAGTTAATGTGGCGTCGCTTGCCAGCGATCCAAGTGCCTCAACTGTGAATCAATCTAGTACGCTGAGCGCAAATTTACCACTAGATCCTGCTGCTGTGCCCCGTGTTTACACAGTGCAATCAGGAGATTCACTTAGCTCAATTAGTCGAAAGTTTTATGGCACGGTATCTCGCTGGAATGATATCTATCAAGCCAACAGGGACCGCATGTCTAGCGAGAATGCCCTGCGTGTAGGCCAAGACTTACGCATTCCTTAAGTATTTTACAGTAAAATGCGTTATTTTGATTCTAATGCGACAATGCCGCTTTGTGCAGCAGCAAAAGTCGCTTGGGAAGAGGCCTTAGAAAATCTTTGGCTGAACCCTTCGAGTCCCTACCGAGCAGCGGCACGAGTTAAGACTCGTTTGGAAGATGCGCGCAGCCGTGTAGCTAGTTTACTTGGAGTAAGCTCCACTCGGGTTGTCTTTAATTCTGGAGCCACTGAGGGTAATAATTCAATTTTTGCTTACTGGTCAACTGCCTTGCCCGAGAGTGCCCGTATAGGGATTAGTCCGACGGAGCATCCTAGTGTAATTGAATCGGCAAAGTATTATTTTGGTGAACGAGTCGAGTGGTTAGCTTTAGACCCAAGTGGAGCAGTTGCAATAGAGGCGATTAATTTTAAACAAATGGATGCCATTTCTGTCATGGCGGCAAACCATGAGACTGGTATTTTGAATCCTTGGCAGGAGATTGCGAATGCGGCTAAAAATGCTGGAGTTTTATATCATTGTGATGCCTCCCAATGGGTGGGTAAAGGTCAACTCAATAAAATTGGAGATTGTGGATATGTAACTGCGTGTGGCCACAAATTTGGAGGACCGCAGGGAGTCGGCTTCTGGGTATTGCCAGAAGTGGAGAGTAATTTTATAGCCTTACACGGCGGAGCTCAAGAAACTGGACGTCGTGCAGGCACCGAGAACGTGGCTAGCATACTGGCTATGGTCGCCGCTTTACAGGCAGCAAAAATTGGCAATGTAAATGGTCGGGACGATTTAATCGCGGCATTGCCAGAGTTTGAATGCGTTGGTTTAGACGCGCCGCGCTTATGGAATACGGCGCTTTTAATAGCGCCTAAGTTTGCTAGTAGTCGCTGGATTCGTGCACTTGAAGTGCGCGGATTCTTAGTTGGCTCAGGGGCGGCATGTGCGACCGGTAAGGCTGGCTCATCCTCCGTGCTTGAGGCTATGGGCTATCTTCCAAGCGCAATGAGCCGAACTCTACGTTTAAGTGCTAATGCCGAGACCACTGCAAAGGATTGGTCCGACCTAGCAGAGGCAGTACGAGTGGTTTACCAAGAGTTAGAAAGCGAAGAAGCAAAACAATCGCTTACAACGGTAATAGATCTGTAGAGCAGTCTCCTATGCACTTTCTCAATGTACGCTTAGAAAATTTTCGAAATCTACCATTTGCTGAGTTAAATTTAAATGCTTCTCGTAGTTTTCTTCTGGGTGCGAATGGGCAAGGTAAGTCAAACTTACTAGAAGCATTGGGACTGGTTACTGCCTGCCGCTCATTTCGGACTCAGCAGATGTCCGCTCTGTGCCGCCATGCAACCGATGGCTATGCCTTGGTTTACAACCTACACCACGAAAGTTTAGGTGAAACTGTATTAGAAATGCGCTATGACCGACTACAAGGGCACCAAATAATACTAGATGGGGAGCGTATTTCTCGTTTAGGAGACTTTATTGGACGCTTTCCTGTAGTGCCACTAAGTTCTGGAGATTTAATGCTTTTACGGGGAGCTCCAAGTGATCGTCGCCGTTTCCTCGACCTTACTCTTTCTGCGATAGACAGTAGTTATTATGATGCTTTACGCCATTATCACCGTGGGGTTACTGGCCGTAATCGACTATTAAAAAGTGGCGGAAGTACAGCAGAGTTAGCTGCATTTGAGGCAGAGTTAGCGCCCTATGCTTTGGAGATTATCTCAAAAAGGCAAAAGGGGGTCGTACGACTTCAGAAAATATTGAAGGATGTTTATATGAACATGGCAGAAGCGGATGAGGGCGCGCAAGTACAGTATAAGCCGAACGTAAATTGTGACACTGCTGATTCTATGCGTACTGCTTTTGAGCAAAGCCGTAATCGTGATCAAGTAATAGGCTCTACGCAGCGTGGTCCACAAAGAGACGATTTAGTTTTTACTTTGCATTCAAATGGGGCCAAAGAGTACGCTTCGGATGGACAGCAACGTGGATTTTGTATCGCACTACGTATCGCGCAAGCACGCATTTTTGAGCAAAGCTCAGGAATCTCCCCTGTACTACTTGCAGATGATGTACTTGGAGAGTTGGACGGCCAGCGTAAGGCTGGCTTTTGGCGATCGAGCCCGAAAGAATGGCAAATTATTGCAAGTGGTACGGAACTGCCAGTTGCTAGTGAGGCGTGGGCTGTTTGGGATGTCTTAGATGGGGCTTTTCGGCTGCGGTAATTGAAGTTCCTCTACAATGTCTAGATTCCCGCTTGGTGCGCAATTCGCACGAATGCCTACAAATCCGGTATTATATTTATCGAAGTAGGGCCACAACAACATACGGTCGGTTTTTGGTATGCTTAGAGATTCGATTGCACTACGGCTAAAAAATGCAAAGCTTCCTTCGTCAATCTCTTCAGGTAACTTTTGGATTCTCTTCTTGCAGTTGAATAGAAACATTAACCAATGGCCAGTGCCTTCATAGCTTTTTTCACTTATGTATCCAAAGCAGTGCAGGTCGGAATCTGCTACGCTTAGCCGAATTTCTTCCTGCGTTTCTCGGCGTGCACATTCGTAAGGGGACTCTCCTTGGTGCATTTCTAGTTTGCCGCCTATAGGACTCCAGCGTCCTTTATTCGGCGCCTTTCTACGTTTAATAAGCAAGTGCTCGTTTGAATCGTTTTGAACGAACACTAAAACGCTGATCTTAAAAGGTAATGCAATCGACATAATACTTTGAAGTAATTCATTCAACTATAAGGCGCAACAATTTTTGATAATAGGTGTTAGTGCTCGATTGAAAATACTTTAAAATTTTTATAAATTTATAACATATTTATAAGGTAAATAATTAATTAGTAGTTGCTTCAACCCCAGCATTCACCTTATTCCTAGAGTCTTTGTTACATATTACGATGGTTGATGGTGTTTCCCCCAGCATGTTTAAGACAGTACTCTCTATTATTTTCGCCCTGCTTGTTAGCCTGCATGTTTTAGCTGCGCAGGATACAGTGACCGTCGAGCGTGTAAAATTTGACTCGCTTGGAGACGATTGGATGCAGATTGAAATTGAGCTCTTATGCAATGGCAGCATGTCGCCTGAGGCAAGAAACCCAGACTTTGTTGAAAACATTACGATTAAGCCATTAATTGCATATTCAATGGGTGGGGGTAATTTCCAGTTTTATACCTCTTCTGTAGAAGTTATGATTATGGAAGCTCGCGACAAAAGCAGCGTTTATTTTTATATGCCTGGGCTTGTCGTTGAGCGAGATGAGCTGTCATCAAGGCCAGAGTATTATTATATAGAAGTTAGTGTTGGCGGAGTAATTCAGGATCCTAGCGATGCTGGCGAGGCGCTAAGCAGTTCCATACGCGACCTTGAAATTCTTAAAAAAATGCAATTAAGGGCGGAGTCTCAGTCACAATTAATTAATAATGAGGGGCTTTTATTACCGGCTTATTTTGCACCCATAGAATATTCTTCGGGTGCACGCAATCAGCCTGTTTACAATCGGCGGGAGCCTAAACCTTAGTCGTGCGATTAGTTTTTAAATGAGTCATAAATCGAACAGATTAATTATCAATTGTGGAGCTTCTAGCATCACGGCTGCGTCCATTTCTGTTGAGGGTACACAGTTACGTATCAATAAAGTATATTCAGAAGATTTACAGTATGATTATTCTTCAGAAAGCGCTTGGCTAGATGCGACCACAGAAGCGCTTAAATCACTAACTGCTCGGCACAAATTATCCGGAGCAGCTACTGTTATTATTCCAGGCGATCAATTACTGACAAAGACCATTCGCATACCGCAAGTAGCAGAGCAGAAGCGTAAGCAAATTATTGCATTTGAAGCCCAGCAAAGTATACCATATGCATTAGACGAAGTTGTTTGGGATAGCCAAGTAGTTGGCGATGACGGCATTGAGACAGAGGTACTATTCATCGCCTGCAAGGCAGATACAATTTATGGCCTGTGTGATGGCATTTCTGCATCAGGCCTTCAGGTGGAAGCAGCAAGCGCAGCAACCATTTTAGATTATAATTCACTTCAATACACAGAAGACGAATTAAACCAAGAGCTTCTTTCGGTTAATATTGGCGCACGCTCCACCAATATACTCTTTGCTAACGCGAATGGATTCTTTGCGCGTAATATTGCCCTTGGCGGAAACACTCTAACTCAGAGCATCGCCGATGGCTTGGGCATCAACTTCACTCAAGCCGAAGCTCTCAAGCTGAAGCTTTTTGAGAGTGAATGTGCGGAGGCAGATGATGCGACGACTAAACTTTTAAAAGATTGTTCCGACGCATTTGTTCAGCGTATGCGCCAAGAGATTACACGTTCAATCGTCAATTACAGGCGTCAGAAAAATGCACCTGCCCCTTCAACTATACTCCTCAGTGGGGGAGCCTCGCAGTTGCCCAGTTTAGGCAAACAATTGGAAGCTATGCAACAAATGAGCGTCCGGTATTATGAGCCACTAAAATCTGTCGATATGAGTCCCGAGGCGGCCAAAAATGTCGAAGATTTTGTGCCGCAAGTTAGTGAAATTATTGGTGAAGCAGCGAGCGCGATCATTGCGAAGCCTGCAGCGGTTAATTTACTGCCAGAAGAGGTTAAGGCGAAGACGCGCTTTGCTGCTAAAAAACCTTTCTTATTAGCTGCCGCGTTTTTTTTAGCGCTGGCTCCATGGCCGGTAGTGATGAGTTACAAAAAGGCTACCGGAGCTTATGTCCAGCAGGCGGAGAGTTTTAATACTATTGCAGCGCCACTAACTGCTAATAAATCGGTCTTATATGAATTGTCAGAGTCGGCGAAAAGACTGCAGGATGACATTCGCCGCGTCGAAGGACTTATTCAGTCAAAAGCCAACTGGATACAGTTCTGCGCAGAGCTGCAATTAAGTTTAACTGAAGTTGAAGATGTTTGGCTAGACCAGCTTAGTGTCGTTCGCACGCAACCAGAAGCGCAGTCTGGGGAAGGCGATTCAAGCTACTCTATCACTTTATCTGGTGAAATGCTTGTACGTGAATCAATCGATGCTGGAGCGGGTGGTGTTGACCGCGCTTTATTGACTCGCCGTATTAAGCAGTTGCAGTCGAGCTTCATTGCCTCGGAGTTTGTTCTTGAGGCTAAGCAGCCAGTGATTCGCTGGACAAAATTAAATAATGGCTTAAATGTATTGCCTTTCTTGATTAATTTAAGTGTGGACACGACTAAACCGCTCTAAGCTGATGTCAGCTATAAAGAAAAACCCTATTTTGTTTTCGCTTTTAATAGTGGCTAGCTTGCTATCCATTGCTGGCTTGTACTTTGCCTATAATGCTTCAGGGCAGTTGGCAGAAGCACAAAAAAATGCGAGTGATACTCGTTCGCGGCTAAATGACTTGCTGCAAGTATCGCCGGCACCTTCAGCTGATAATATACAAATTGCTAAGCGTAACGTGGAGGAGTTGGATCACGCCTTGCGCGAGATTCGCAGAGACCTACAACGTGGGTCAAAAATGTCACTTTCAAGTGATGGTGTTAGTGTAATGGCGGGCATTCAGCAGTTTATCAGCGACTCACGCCAACGGGCGGTTAACCATGAGCGCTTCAATATGGCCGAGCAAGATGGCGTCCCAATGCCAATTGCCATAGCGGAGGATTTTGCATTTGGTTTTGAGGATTATGCCCAAGAAGCCACCATGCCTGATTCTGCTTCCGCAATATTATTGTTAGATAAGCAGCGTCAAATATTAGAATATGTGATCAACCTTGTTATGGACGCAAATCCTCATAGCATCGATTCTGTAGAGCGTGAACATGTCGAAGCTGCCACAATTGGTAAAAACCAATCGGGATCTTACCGTATCGACCCTGCCGTTTCCGCTCGGTTGCCAGGTGCAATTGACACGGTTGCATTAAAGATAATTTTCAGTGGCTATTCTAGGTCACTGCGTCATTTCTTAAATGCGCTTGCCTCCTTTGACTTGCCTATTGTCGTGCGTAGCTTGGCAGTTACGCGACCAGAGGCGCCTGTGCGCAACAAGGCACCCAAAAAGAATTCATTAGAAGAAATTTTTGGTAATTTTGGTGACGACTCCTCGGTTTCGCTTGATCCAAAAAATATAATAACTCCAGTTATATCTGAAAATATATCGCGCTTCACTCTAGACCTTGAGTTTATAGAAATTGTGCTGGATGAGGAATCAAGCATCCGTGGGATGGTAGATCCAAATGCGCCTTAGTTTAATGAATAATTATTACGATAAGATTCTTTTACTGTTGGGGGTGATCTCCCTAACTTTTGGTGCTGTAGTTGCTACAATTTTCATTTCTACTCCAGACATGGAGTCTTCTGCTGCGATGATTGGCAAATCCTTACAGGGTGAAGATTATAGGCGTATGCCTATCCCGCAGATACAGCCCAACGTAGCTACTTGGCCTGAGGCACCTAAGCAAAGCACAGGTTGGGTGTATGATGTATTTACCCCACCGCAGATTTTTCTCGATAATGAAGGAAATTTTACGATCAAGCCCCCGTATGAAGATGTAGTTGTGGTTGAGCCTTTCGGTCTTTACCTAGCCAAGCTAGAGCGACCACTGTACCGTATTCAGATGAATGGTTACACAGGCACGCAAGACGACTATACATTAATTTTTAAAGACATTGAATCGGGAGGCAGTGTTCGTGCTCGGATTGGTACCACTGTAGATTCTTCAGCTTTCAAGGTGCATAGCTTTCACGTTTCCAGAGATTTTGGAGAGGATGGTAGTTTAACTAGGACTGCTACTGCACAAATCATTGATCTTCGCACCGGTGATACGATAACTCTAATTAATGGTGAAGTTCTTTATGTAGAAGGTATAGAAATTATGCTTCAATCGCACGTGGATCCAACAGTTCTTGTGCGCCCAACTTATGAGGGTGAAATTTTTTCTACACCTTTAGGAGAGTACCAAGTCGAAGTGATTAATCTTGATGCGCGCACCATCACTGTAAGAAAAATTCAGATTGATGATGCAGTTGAAGATAGGGTAGAGACTTTATTGCTTGAGAAATCCTCTGAATCAACCGAGACTAATGTAAATTCAAGCACAGCTCCTTCGATTATTGCCGAGAGCCTCGAATCACTTTTTTAATGATTACTTTCTAGAAAAATTTAATACAAAAATCGCACGACTGCCAAACTTGACTATGAATAATTATCTCAATCTACGCTCACACATTGCTATTACTTGTTGTGCCATAGCCACCTGTGCATTAATTACTACTTCTCTTACCTTGCCATTGCCGGCTTTTGGTCAGAGTGCTCCGAGTAAAATTCGTCTGCTCGCAGATACCCTGCGCGCTCGCGACTCAGGCAACTTAACAGCTGCTAAATCAAGCGCTGAGGAGTTAATCAAGTTGGCTCCAAATGATGTAAATGTGCAGCGCCTACTCGCTTCTATTAATGATGCAATAGATGCACGTGGACCTCAAATGATATATGGTCTGGCTAATGTAGAACCAATGAATCAAATGATTAATGTAGTCGAAGAAGGCACAACTACTGACGGCGAAAATTTAATTGCATTACTAGAAGCTGAGCAGGATGCGAAGATTGCTGCTGCCAAGGCGGCTATAGAGGAGGCAGAGAAGCTCTCTGAACTAGGTGCTTATACTGAAGCAAATACTACGCTTAGTGCTTCTGCTGCGACACTTTCGCTCAATGCAGGTACTGTGGATATCATTGAGAATTTAAGTGCCGCTAAAGCGGATGTAATTTTGGCAGAAGCACTGGCGCAAGCGGACTCAGGTGACCTGAAGCAAGCCGAATCTAGCTTAGAAGCCTACGCCGCGGCTGGGGGCGATTCGCGAGAGGCTACTTCTTTGCTTGCGAAGTTAGACAGGAGTATATCCGACCCTAGCTCGCTGGACATTAATGAAATTAGCCCTGAATTTGTTAAAAATAGAAAATATATACGCGAGTTAATGGCGAAGGGGCGTCGACAATTCATTGATGCAGACTACGAAGGCGCTGCAGCAACTTTTAAAGAGGTCGAAGCGCGTGATGCTAACAATGCAGCAGCCAAGCTCTTTTCCAAGCGTATTGCACTTGTACTCGGGGCAGTTCATCGCGAGAACCTCTACAAAACTCGCCAGCAGATGATTACCGAAGTCGATCAGCAATGGGAGCGCCCCAAGGTCTATGATTACGATGAGGGCTCAGTTAGCCAAGGTTCTGGCCCTAGCGCGGTCCAGCAGAAGCTAACGACTATCATCATTCCACAGGTCAATTTCTCTAGCATGGAATTAACCCGGGTGATCGAGACACTTTCTGAATTGTCGCTCGAGTATGATGCGGAGCGAGCAGGGGTTAATATCGTGCCTCTGTTTAATCCAAATGATAGTAATCCACGGGTTAATATTAGCTTACGTAACCTCAGTTTAGATCGCATATTACAATTTGTTACTCAGCAGGTGAACTTCACGTATGAAGTCGGTATTGATGCGGTAACAGTGGCGCCTAGTTTTGGTCAGGCTGGCGCACAAAGCACTATAACAGAGTTCTTCCCGATTTCAGCCGGCACCGTGATTCGGTTGACAGGATTTGGAGATGGGGGCGGCATGTCCTCTGGTCCGGTGGACCCATTTGCTCCAGTGAGTGCTTCGAGTGGACCTTCGTCCGATGATAAGACCGATGCGCTGCAAGCGTTTTTTCAACGAGCAGGCGTCAACTTTGAATTGCCTGGTGCTAGCTTGGCCTTTGACGGGGAGCAATTAATTGTTACCCAAAGTCGCCAAAACTTAGATCGTATGCGCACCATCTTGCGTAATTATAATGAGGTCAAGCAGGTGGAGATTGAGGCAAAATTTCTTGAGGTTGCACAAAATGATTTAGAAGAGCTTGGCTTTAACTGGACTTTTGGTGATGGAGCAGTCCCTCAGTTTGATGAGAATTTATTTCCTGTCTTAGATAGTAATGGTAATCAAGTAAACAGCTACGAGCGCAATGCTGTGGTAGCGGGACGTACTCTAAATGATGCATTTGCTACAAATTCCTCTGCTTCTTCAATTCAGATTACAGGATTAGACCCCATACTTAGTGCTCCGCCGCAAATTGCTACAAGAATTGATTTAGCAGCAGCAGCAGGCTCTTTCTTTACTGCGAATGGATGGACTTTAGACGGCATGGATGTAACTATGGCGATGCGAGCACTTTCTCGTAAAACAGGCACGGATTTAATGAGTGCCCCTAAAGTCACAGTCCTTTCTGGTAAGCGCGCAACCATTACTGTTGCACAAGAGCTTCGTTATCCTGAAAGCTATGGAGATATTGAGTCAACTGCCTCATCTGGTAGAGGAAGCGGCGGAGAAAATTCATCATCTGGAGCCGCGATTTCGATTACAGCTGGCACGCCGGAAGATTTTGTTACTCGTAACGTCGGCGTAGAGCTTGCAGTAACACCTAATGTTGAGAATGACGATACTATCAGTTTAACTTTAGAGCCACGCGTGACTGAATTTGAGGGTTTTGTTGAATATGGTGGGCCAAGTATTGCAACAACTGGAGGTACAACAGTTACAGTACCAGCAGGATTTTATCAGCCGATCTTCTCGACTCGCGAAGTCTCTACAGAGGTTACCGTCTTTGATGGAGCGACTGTTGTCTTGGGTGGATTGACACGCGATGAAGTGAAGACAGTCAACGACAGCGTGCCAATCTTAGGTGATATTCCAGGCGTTGGTCGTTTGTTCCGCTCCGAGGGGGAGACCCGTCAAAAGAGAAATCTCCTCATTTTTGTTACAGCAAATCTAGTGAGTCCAGGTGGCTCGCCAGCTCGCCAGAGCTATCCAAATGTACGGGCAAACTCAATGTTCCAGAATCCCACCATTATGACTCCTTCTGGAACTGCGAATCGCACGGTGGCGGAAGATATTTCAGAATAACACTTCGCGCCCTTTAGCTTACTAATACGATAATATATTTGTTACTTAAAAATACTAGAATTTATACCTAAACTTTTTAGCCTAAGTAGAATAGTATTTGTATATGTTATATTTCTAATTTCATAAAAAAACGGATTTGATCCTTAATACGCGCTAATTTTTTAACCGATTATAAACCGTTAAACTTTCATTCCGACCAGTCCTTAAAAGCATCTAACACTTATAATTCCCGCCATGATCGCTAATTACTTAAAGTATATATCCGTTATTTTTGCCTTTTTTGGCGTCGGCGCATCATCATTTCTGTACGCTCAAGTTTTACCAACTGTGGATATCACTTCGCCGGCAAGCGGCAGCGAGTTATTACTCGGTGATCCGTTACTGATACAGATCAATGCTAGCGATGCGGGCGGCATCGCGGCAATAAGAGTATTTAACAATAACAATTATGAACAGCGTACGACTACTGTTGGTGGAGTAGAGGTCACTCAAAACGAGCGCGTGCCAGTCTTACTTGGCATAGCAACCTCTACGGGCATTCCCGATGATTACCAGTTCTCTTTCATTCCAGCTAATATTGGCATTCTTGAGTTGGAGGCAAGAGCCATAAACTTAGCAGGTAATGGAAGCCCTTCATCTCCTGTGACAGTCTCTGTGACTAGAGGACTTGCTCCATCTATTGCAATAGATGCACCTTTGACTGGTACTACTGTGTATCGTGGTAGTGAGTTAGTTGTCTACATTACTGCAAGTGATCTAGACGGAATAATTAATCAGGTAGAAGTGTACAATGGGAGCCAACCTCTAGGAATAGCCGAGTTGTATGCCACCAACAACTATAGATTTATATATAACACAAATCAGGCTGGCCCGTTATTACTTACCGCGGTTGCAACCGACGACCGTGGCAATGTCTCGACATCAGCTCTAACTACAGTTAACGTAATAACAGGTGAAGTACCAACTGTGGCAATAAGCAGTCCAATCGACAAGGCTTCATATGAAGCCAATGATGCAATCATAATCGATGTAATAGCGGAAGATATTGATGGCTTTGTAGTCAAAGTCGATGTCACGATGACGAATCAGTACAATGGTGACAGCACTACCGGCACCGCGTCTAAAGTAGGCGCTAAAACTTGGCGCCTAGTAGTACCAACAACCTTATCCGATGTGGGCCTTATGGAGCTGACCGCCCGTGCAACCGATGAAAGGGGTAATTCTTCCATTTCTGACTCATTGGAATTCAGCGTAACGACTGGAGATGTCCCAACTGTGGCAATAATCAGCCCAGTAGATGATCCTCTAACCTTGGATGATGATGAGACTATCTTCACCGCAGGCGAC
>PAAN01000017.1 GCA_002699365.1 Coraliomargarita sp.
ACTTTGGCACAATCGCTTATTTGCAGTTCCTGCTTTTTATCGTCGTTATTTTTCGAAGCGTAACCTGGCAGTTCTAATTAGCACTAGTAAAGACGGTGCTTGGTTAACTGCTTTTTTAGGACTTATCGGGATGAAACCAATACGCGGGTCACGTTATCGCCGTGCTGCCCAGTCAGTGCGAGACTTGATAAGCGCGGTGGATTCTGGATATGATATTGGAATTACGCCAGATGGTTCACGTGGACCGATGTACGACATGAAGCCAGGTGCAGTATCTGTTGCGGCAAAATCAGGAGCACCGATTGTTTTATTAGCCTTTAATTATAGCCGCGCTATTCGTCTGAATAATTGGGACCGGTTTTATTTACCGATGCCTTTTTCAAAGGTTGAAGTCTGTGTGGATAGAGTAGGAGACTTAGAGGATTCGCTGCTCGCTAATACAGAGCAGGCAACAAGTCACTTAAAAGAGCGGATGCAGCAAATTTCTAAGGACTCTTAGTGTAATCGTATAGAGTTATCGTCCCATCGATAGATACAGGGATTAGTTATGATTTTCTAGTAACAGGTAAATCACTTTTTTAACGGTATGTTAAGGTTGTTATTGTATGATATTTGCAGATCAAAGCTACCAACTTATACGGATTGCTGTGGTAAAACCGATACCGTCGCACTGGATTACTTAGCTTTACCTATTGTCGGAACAAAAAAGTACTATTAACTTATTTGTAACGTAAAAGCCATAGAATCATAATAATGGTTTTATACTTTATCTTTTCTGACTTTGCGTGGATATTAAAATCATGAAGAAGAATGAGGGCCCACAGATTCTTGTCATAGATGACGAACCTGACGTTACCGATTTACTTAAATATTCACTCGAATTAAAAGGATACAACGTTCATGCGTTAAACAATCCAATAGAATTTGTCTCTAAAGTTAGGGATCTTTCACCAAATTTAATAATCTTAGATATAATGATGCCAGAGTTAGATGGTATGCAGTTGTGCCAGATTATACGAAGCGATCCTATAATAAAATCAACTCCGATTATATTTCTGAGTGCGAGAAGTGAAGTTGAGGATCGAGTTAAAGGTTTAGAACATGGTGCAGACGACTATTTAACGAAACCTTTTAGTACAGAAGAATTATTATTAAGAGTAGAAGGGTTATTGCGACGAACAAAATTAATAAAGGCAGAAACAAGCGATTCACGCATTCAAATTGCTGGTGTTATTATTGACGAAGACCTCCACGAATTAACGGTCGATGGTAATCATATCCCAGTCACGGCGACTGAATTTCGGCTATTAAAATTACTGATGGAACGAAAAGGACGGGTTCAATCACGAGAGCATCTGCTGGCAAGTGTTTGGAAATACGACTCTAATATCGAGACCCGTACTGTAGATACTCACATTCGCCGATTGAGAGAAAAACTGGGACCTTATCATCATTTGATTGAGACTGTGCGTGGAGTAGGCTATAGGGCAACCAGAACTTAATGAACTGGCTTGTTTCTATAGTTCTTTTAGCGGTTTCGATAGCACTCTTTTGCAAACTCGCCAGATTGCGTGCGTTACTGCGAGATATTGAGGTAGCCATTAGTGACAGTCGTCGATTGCAGCCTCAATTATCTAAAAAAACCCTAGAACGATTAGGTGCAGTCAAAGTCATTGATTCATTAAATGCCCTAATTAATTCGCGTGTAACTATAGGAGCTAGAAAAATGACGCGTTCAAATCGAGCCGAAGCCTTGCTGGGTGCAGTACAAGAAGCAATTATTGTTTTTAATGCAGAAAAAATTATTGAATATGCAAATTCTGCAGCTAAAGACTTGTTTCGCGGAGGCAAAAGACTGAAAGGGCTGCACCTAAATAAACTTTTACAATCGGTGCCCCTGTTAGAATATTTGAAAGCTATTGATAAAGATGAGCTTGTAGAGCCGCGTCAGATCGAAATTAAAAGGGGCGAGGAAACTCTTTGGCTAGAAGTTACTTCAGCTAAGGTAAAAGCAAGCAAACCCAAGATGAAGCTTTCAACGCTACTTATCCTTTATGATATAAGTAAGCTAAAGAAACTTGAAGTAACACGACGCGAATTCGTGGCCAATGTTTCACATGAACTAAAAACGCCATTAACTATTATCAAGGGATTTGCAGAGGCTTTAAATAATAATAGTTCTGCAATTAAGTCTTCTGATCGTGATAAGTTCGCAAAAAAAATATATAATAACGCTGAACGATTACATCTGTTAGTCGAAGATCTTTTAACACTTGCTCGTTTGGAATCACACTCAGAATCCATCGATCGATCAAATCAACCATTAGTACCGTTATTTGAGGAGGTAGTTGAGGGATACATAGCACGCATAGATCCAGAAAAACAAGTAATACTATTGGATGTAGATCAAGCAATCGGAGATGTATATTTTGATCGTTTTCGCATTCAGCAGGTTTTGGATAATATTATAGAGAATGTTTTCCGTTATGCCCCGGCATTTTCTAAGATGGAGTTGAAAGTGAGGTTAAAGGATGATGATTCGACTGTTGAATGTATTGTTACAGATGACGGACCAGGTATTGCAGAGAAAGATTTACAACAAATTTTCGAGCGGTTTCACCGAGTTGACGTAGGGCGCTCCCGCGAAAGAGGTGGTACGGGCCTTGGGTTAAGTATTGTGAAACATATCATTCAGCAGCATGGCGGTAACGTTTTTGCTAGGAGCAAAATAGGAGTAGGTACTAGTATACATTTTAACCTTCCAGTAGAAAAGACATGATTTTGGATATACCAAGAGATCATTTATTTACAGCTGTTTATGCTCAGTGTTAATTACCAGATTCAAATATTTAGTACTTGGTGGTTCAATAATAAGCCATCGTACAAAATGATTCGATATGGACTTTTCCTTGCAGTTTTTTTTGGCAATACAAGCTTTGCTAAAGAAGAAGCGTTAAACACTCTCGAACAACTCTCTTCCCTTCAAGGCGCAAAAATTAAATTTGAGCTGGAGCAACTTCCCTCTGGGCTTTGGCCGACTTTCATACAATTGCAGGATTCACATAGCCTCGCTAAAAAAGTAGGTACTCGAGGAATTCTCCTTAGAATTGAGAGCGATCAACTATTGGTTGATTTTGGTCGTCATGGCATAATCAAAGTCGATCCGCACCAAACGAATTTCTTTGATGAGTTAATGGCGCACATCAAAAGTCAAAAGGTCAAAGAATTCCCAAATCTTGCCTTACAGATCGGAAATAAACTGATGCGATTTGACCAAGGGGAAGAATCTGGAGCGATCCGTTTTGAGGAAATTGAAACAAAATTACTTTACATTTTACTTTATCTAGACCGGTACAGCCCCGATCAAGCGCAGGGCCTGTTGGATTTCGGAATGGTCTACTCGCGCCTAGAGAAATGCTACCCTAATCTTATCGTTATTTTAATGCCAAATGATCGAACTTACTATGACTTTGGCGCTACAACCAGTTATTCCGTGCCCATGATAGCCCCCCACATGCGCAGGGGCTACATTGATAGCTTAGCTCATAATATAGTGACTTATCCGACTTTAGTTGCTTGCGATGCCAATGGAAAGATTTTAGCACGCTCAGATTCGACTATGACTTTGAAAAATCTTCCAAGTGCGCTTGAGTCTCTGCTACAACTAATAGGTATCGATTGGATCAGTGCAGTAGGGAAGACCAATAAAAAGGCTGAAGATAAATAAAACCACGCACACGGTGTTCGGAAAAATTGTACTGTTACTGTCTCCACAGATAAAGAAAACAAACTCTTTTATTTTAAGATGGTGCCTTAGTAAGGCACTTGATCGTAACAGCACATTTGGATTCATGGAACCATAGTTTTTTGCATATAAAATGCGGTTGGAGATTTTTAGTTCATATCTAGGCGTTTCGGTATAAAGCTTTCAGTGAGTAAGGTTGCTCGTATAATTTGCGCAGTAGTTGTTTTGAGGAAAATACAGTTGTCAGTCTTGTTTACACTATAATCTAGCGATCTTTGGTTACGTTATTGTTACAACATTGTTACAATACTAATGCATGATTTAATTTGTTTTACAATACGTTGGGAAGTGAACTACTTAATTCTTGGTCTATTTCAGCCTTTTCCATACCCATATTATGTTCCTAAAATATGACATTTTTAAGTATTTTTTAGTAATATTTGAAAGGTCTTACCAATTGTTCTTTTGCTTTATCATCGTTGGTTTCTCTCTATCAGGATTTAGCAATGAAGGTGCGAATGACATACAGGAAAAGCCTTTCGAGAAAAAAATGAGCTTTGATAAGGCTCAAGCTTTAGAGCCTACAGAAATCTCGCAACTTGAACTTCGCACATCTGCTAGCGACCCGATTCTTGCAAATACAATCGAAAATGAAATCAAGGCACAGAAGATAATCAGGTTGGGCCAAATTTCCGGTATTATTACTGATAGTATCACAGGTAATCCACTTCATGCCGTTGCTGTTATTATAGAAGGTACAGATTTTGGAACTATTACTGACATTCAAGGTCAGTACACTCTTTCAGACATTCCAGTAGGTAATTACACCCTAATTTTTATTAAGTCTGGTTTTATTGAAACCAAAATTACTGGTAATCAGATAGTAGCGAGTGGAGAAACGCAGCTGGATTTTGCTATGCCTGCCCGTCCTATTGAGATGTCAGATGAAGTTTACGAATTACAGGATTTTATCGTTACTGCTGAAGAAGTAGCCAGCCAAAATGTTGAGCTACTAATGTATCGCCAGTTATCAATAGCCTCACTAGAGGCCTTGAGCTCGGAAGATTTTGCAAAGTTTGCTGCTTCGGATGCTGCCGAGGCTATTTCAAAGATTAGTGGTGCGTCTCTTAATGACGGCAAGTATGTGGTTATGAGAGGATTAAATGATAGATATAACACAACATTGGTGAATGGTGTTCGTCTTCCTAGCCCTGATCCGGATCGCAAGGCTGTGGCCATGGATATATTTCCTACATCCCTCTTTGAGAGTATTGTCGCGCGTAAGACTTACACCTCCAACATGCCTGGTGAATCTTCTGGAGGATCGATTGAATTGAGAACAAAAAGCGCGCCAGAAGAGCCATTTGTGAAGTTTTCCGCCGGCTTTGGCCAACAATTAACTAGCCCTCAAACCGATCAGTATTTAGGTGATCCCGAGCAGCTGAGCTACTCTAATTGGCTTAAGGGAAAGGATGGTGACAGAGGTTATTCGCTCGTCCCAGGTAGTAAAAATTTCACAAGTAATTATCCAACACAAGTAGGCGGGGCGGGTTTTCCGCGGATGGCCCCAAATGTCGTAGCATTCCCAAAATGGGGAGACCGAAGTTACAGTCTAAGTGCTGGGAATAGTTGGCTGATAAATGATTGGCTTACCGTAGGTGCGATTCTTGGACTCAAGACAGGAGAGAAAAAACGAACATCCTACAAAGAGTTTTTCAAAAAAGAAATTAATGACAGCAAGAAAACTGTAAAAGAGATTGCACTAAAAGCAAACGGAGGCGGGATGACTACCTCAGAAGAAGAATATTCATTATCAACATTAGCTGGGTTGAATTTTCAAATAGCGGATCACTCTAGTGTGAATTACACTTATTTGCTGGCAAAAACACTGTCTTCAAAGGCTACCGTTGCAGATTATAAGAAATTTGGGGAAGTTACTCTCTTCGAAGCTTCTACTCCTGATAGTGAGTATCATGATGCACGGGATATTGAGTTGCTCGCCCAGGATCGACTTTTAAAGGCGCATCAATTTTCAGGGGAGCACAAGTTTAAATTTTTGATACCGAAAGAGTGGGATTTTTCATGGTATCACACGGATGCATTTATGTCCCAAGGGGAGCCGGATATTCGTAATGTCGCTGAATTTTATCCTACGCAAGATTCATTCGCCGCTGATCCGGGGTTGGAACCGCTGAGCCGTTACCAACGGTTTACCGAGCAAGAAAGTACTATGTTTGGCCTAGGCCTGGAGCAAGAGTTTAAGATTGGTGAAAAAGCAAGTATCCGTTTTCAGCTAGGATACGATTCAGAGGATTCGGCAAGAGAATTTCAGCAGTTAGAAATGTTAAATCAGGACGAAAGATATGTTACAGACCCTTATTTTGGCGCGATGCCTTTCCCGGACGCATTAGGAATAACTAACATCAGTGAACCAGAGCGATTTCAAACGACTGTTGGCGGGATGAATGCTATAATTGAGCAGCTTTTTACCACTAACATTGCTAATGCCCTTAGTGATCTAGGTGCCAGTCAGACTAATTTAAATAACGCACAGACTAGTTACACAAATGCCGAGTCTGACTTTCTCATTAAAAAAACAAATTTTGACACCGGTTTTATCGGCTTTGTAGAGCCTGGTACTAACTATGATAATTTCACAAGCTCTAATACTTATAACGAAGCGATTGTGAACCAAGAATTAGCGCGTCTTGAGCAAGGTTTGGATCCTACACCAGGTCTGGGTGGTTTTGATATGCTAAATCAAGATTATGCCATCGCAGCCTATGCCGATGGTCTACTGACGCCACTGCAGGCAAATTTGAATACTGCACAAAGTGATTTTGATTCTGCGGACGTTAATGCAGATTTAATTAACAACGAGTACGGCAATTATCAAAGTAGCATCGAGCCATTGATTACTGCGCCTGCAGTCAATATTGTCGATGTCAATTATCCTAGCTTTAGTTTTTTTGGTGATGATGCTTATGTGCTTAATACTCCAAGAGGGTCTTCGCTTTATTCGGATCAAACGGTGCAGTCGGTTCAGTTTGATCAAGTTGGTGGCTACTTTCAGGCGAGTGGCCGAAATGAAGTTAAAAGTTTCTATGCCTCAGCAGATATAAAATTCAATGAGCAGCTTCGTGTTTCATACGGCCTGCGAAACGAATCGACAAATTTATTTTACAAACTGGTCGAAAATAACGACGGAGAACCCAGACCAAGCTCGAATCTTGGTGGTAGTGTGAATCCTTATGTTGAACGCTTTGACCCAATTGACCAGACCGATCGACTCGGATACGTCTCTATAATTGTAAAACCCGTAGAGCAGATAAAGATTCAATTTTCTAAATCAACAACGGTAGCAAAGCCTACATTTCGAGAGATTGCACCGTTCCCAATCTTTAATTTAGCNGATAGAAGTTTTGAAATTGGTAATCCAGGTTTNGTTAAAAGAGTTAACAGTGAGNATTCGCTTTATGTTTTGCCTGATGAATTTGCTGGCTTGGAAATAGCCGATGTCGAAAGTATGGATCTTAAGATTGAATACTATACACCTTTAGATGGGGTACTTTCTTTGGGGTATTTTGAAAAGGAAGTAGGCGCGCCAATCGAACGTGTGTATGCTTACACTGCTGGTGGGGTGCCNGTAAATACCTTCATCAATAATAATAATGATGCTGAGCTATCTGGTGTAGAGATTGAAGTGCAACAGAATTTGGGAGTTTTCGACTCATTACTTGGTCCTGTTGGGGAAATGTTTACTATTGGCGTAAATTATACTAAGATTGATGCTAAGGTTGGACGATCCATTTACGAGCAGAAGGCTCTCTCCAGTGATANGGTAGATTTAAGCGATGCGGATACCTTTCAATCTGGCGGTAGCCGAGTAGAAAGGTCTCTTTACAATCAACCCGAATACATCGCAAATGCTTTTATTTCATTTGATTTAGAAAAAACAGGCACTAAGATTACACTATCGAACAGTTGGACGGGGCAACAACTCCAAAGAGCGGGCGGNTTGGATAATGCGAAAGTCGGTGTACCAGACTTATATTGGGGCGAATTCGCTGGTTTAAATCTCGCAATTCAACAAAATATAGGTGAAAATTTAAAAATTAGTTTNTCCGCTAAGTATATAAATAATCCGACCCGTAAACTCTACGAAGATAAAGCTTTATTTGATGAGATGGCAGACCAAGAAGTATATGCCGATAGCTCGANTATTTATNATTCTTCAGTTAATGGNATTTATCAAAACTGGCGCTCACGCCAGTCAATAGACCCAACTTTCTCACTGTCAATCAGCGGCTCATTTTAATATATTTCAATATAATTGATCGTATTATTTGAATANGCTGTAGCGTAAGTNTTTCGAAGTATTACACCGTAATTTAGATTATATCACTTCGTTTAATGTCTGAATTTAAGTTCGAATCTGTTTTACAATTTTATGTCTGAGATCTTCATGGTATTAGGTTTCGCTCTAGCAGCGTATGCAGTAGTAGCTAATGATTCCATACAAGCTTTAGGAACATTCATTGCTTCTAATTCGAAGCGCCCGTGGTGGATTCTTTGGATATGGATTTCCGGCATTATGGTAGCCACAGTCACTTTTGGTTGGATTTCCAATGGTGGTGACCCNGCATTTGGTAGATTGGCAGCAGCTGGCAAAAATATCCCACATCCTTTTGATTACGGAGGTNTTTTTACTTGGGCGTTTATTCTACCACCTCTTGTGCTCGTTATTTTAACCAGAAGAGGGATACCTGTAAGCACCTCTTTGTTGGTTTTAACTGCGTTTAAAGGTATGGTATCTTTTCAANAAGGCCAAGATCCGAAGGCCGCAGTTGATTTATTCAGCGCAATGATGAAAAAGTCTTTAGTCGGCTATGCAATTGCTTTTGCTCTTGGATTAGTAATATTTTATTTAGTTTTAGGGTTATTTGAGCGTCGAATCAGCGAAGAAGGTAAGACAAAAAATCAGGTACACCCCTCCTGGACTATTTTCCAGTGGATTTCTACAGGTTTTCTTTGGTCAATGTGGTTGATACAGGACTTAGCGAACATCTTTGCTTATCTTCCCCGAAGCCTGACATGGTGGGGTCTAGCTTTGTCACTCGGAGGAATGGTTCTTCTTCAAGGGTACCTGTTTAGAGAAAAAGGTGGGAAAATTCAACGCATTGTTACGGCTAAGACTAATACGATGGACGTACGCTCTGCTACTTTTATAGATTTTTTCTACGGAATGGTGCTATTATTTTTCAAGGTTGATTATATTCCTAAATTGTTCGACTTGCTTAATATGACAATACCTTGGCCGCAAAAGATGCCCATGAGTACTACTTGGGTTTTTCTTGGTCTTTTAGCCGGGCGAGAGATTGGCTTAGCTTTGAGAATAGGAATTCGAAGTAAGAAAAAAGTTAGTAAGCTGGTATTTTCAGATGCTGGAAAGGCTTTCGTAGGATCTGCAATAGCAGTTTTATTAGCAATTTTCTTACCTGTAATTATGAGTATAGGTAATTAGCATTCCTATCAAGACCTTCCAGATCAATCATTACATCTTCCACAATTGTTGGGTTTATAGAATGCAGCGGATGTACCGGTATTTAGTTAGTAGCTTTTTCTCAGTGAGGAGTTCAATTTATAAGAGTTAAATTCGTATTCTAGGGCTTAGTTGGTCTTTTGAGTAAGAAAATTTAAGCATTGTAGGGCAGGCTTCAATGAAGGTAGCTCATTTGAAGAAACTTAACACTTTTGTAACTTTAGTTACATACCAATGTAACATTACAGTGCTAATATTTTTTTNGAACACTTAGTTCGTCTCTTATTATTACATCTAATTCAAAATGAAAAAAACATTAATTACATCACTAATATTATCTGTGGCAGCTACGGCAGCTTCTGCGGCAATTATTAAGGTCACTTCCGACGTTACATCGGATACATCATGGAGCGCGTCAAACGAATACATTTTGACGGACATCATTTATGTCAGAAACAATGCGACTTTGACTATCGCCCCGGGAACTGTTGTTCGCGGCGAACCAAAGTCCGGGTCTACTGCTTATGATCCAGGAGCTCTGGTAGTAACTCGCCAAGGTCAAATCGATGCGGAGGGAACTCCTAGTGATCCAATTATATTCACTACTGCTAAGGTCACTACTTCGGTTGACTACTCTACTGACCTCGATTACAGCAATCTGACTTTTGTCGACGCGAATCCAAAAACATCTCCTTTGGATCCAGGTGNAGGTTTCTCCACCACTGCGGGTGATACAACACACACAGCGGATGAATATCGGGGTCTTTGGGGTGGAGTGATTATTCTTGGTAATGCACCTACGAACATCATGGATGTTGCAAATGGAAAAATCGTTAATACCACCAAAAATACACGCACTGACATGGATGATATATTTGAAGGATTCATTGAAGGCCTCGACCCGAATGATATTGGTGCAAATTATGGGGTATACGGAGGAAGTAACCCTAATGACAGTTCTGGTACATTAAAATATGTTTCTATTCGCCACGGTGGTACCAATATTGCCGCAGACAATGAAATCAACGGACTCACTATGGGTGGTGTTGGATTTGGCACACTTATTGAATATGTTGAAGTCTACTGTAATGATGACGATGGTTTCGAATGGTTTGGTGGCACGGTAAATTCCCGTTACCTGATCTCTTTATATAACAATGATGATTCATTTGACATTGACGAAGGCTTTACTGGCCTTGGGCAATTCTGGTTCTCCCTACAAATCGATGATGGAGCTAATGGTGACCATGGCGGAGAACACGATGGTACCAACGGTGCTTTCGATAATGCAGATCTTGGTTCTATCAATGGCCACACTATTGCAGGTACCGGTGACAAAGGCTTTGGTATTCCAGTAGCTTATCCAACCATCTACAATGCGACTTACGTTTCTGCAGGAAAGGGTGATCAAATGCTCAAGTTCGAAGACTCTTTTGGATGTAACTACTACAATTCTGTATTCGTTGGTTCTGCTAATCAAATGGTAAATGCGGACGGAACGGACATGGATGACCGTATCTCTGCCGCCGACTGTGACTTTGTCAGTAACTCTGTGTTCTATAACATCAATGGCAACTCAGGAGCATTGGCTGCCTCTGACTTATCAGACAATGCTACAATGCAGACTAACCTAGCTTCCAATGGTAACTTATACGATGGTACTAATCCATTTAGCACACTAACTAATTCTGCTGTACGTGCAAACGTAGACCCGCGCGCTAGCTCGGCTACTCTCGGTGGCAAAGTCACACTAGAATCAGTGACCGCAACGTTCTTCATCACTGCTGGTTATCTAGGTGCCTTCAATCCGACTGAAACAGACTACTGGTCTGATGATTGGTCAGTATTTTCCGCAAACGTAGATAATAAGTAATTTTAAAGGTTTCGCTTGCCGGNTTTACGCTCGGCAGGCACAGTCTTGAAAGCAAAATATACAATAATGAAAAAAATACTTCTAACACTTAGCTCAGTAATTCTTGCAGTTGCTAGCATGAATGCTCAAGGTTTTGTTGCAGGCTGGGATTTCAAAGATGTTCCAGCGCTCGATACAGCTGTTGATGGCTATGCGGCAGAGAAAACTGCCATAAACAATGGGTTTGCTACTTCTGGTAGCATTTCAACTTCCTTGACGCAGGGTTCACAGGTGTTCTTTGCAGCCAACGGCAATGCAGCGACTGCTCCTGGATTTGGTGATGGATTCGACCAGACTACGACCGACTTATTTGGTGGTAGTGAAACCGGTCAGCAATCACTCAACTTCACTGCAGGCAGCGCATTCAATGTTGTCTTCAACTTCTCCGATTCTTACGATGTAGTCATCAATGCAGACTGGCTCACTAGTAGCACTGGAGGAGGTAGTGGAGGTGATATCCTCGACATATCCTACAGTGCTGACGCTGGCTCCACTTGGACTACCTACAACAAGGCTGATGGCGAGTATGTCGCACTTGCCAGCACATCCGGCTGGATTGAATCCGACGGCGACGCTGGCGGATTTATCGGTTTTGTTAGTAGCCAGTCTGACATGTCGATTGACCTCACCTCTGTTACTGATGTAAGTAGCACCGTTAATGCTGTCCGATTTGAGTTTAGTGGCCTCTCGGCCGGTGAACGTGTCGGTCTTGATAACGTACACATTAATGGTGTCGCAGTAGTTCCTGAACCTAGCACATATGCAGTGATCTTCGGTTCGATAGCTCTAGCTATTGCCGCTGTTCGCCGCCGCAGGTAATCGTATCAAATACATTCTGAGGCCGAAGAAAGATTAGTCTTCTTCGGCCTTTTTTATTAATTTTTGCGGCAGTAGGGTCTAGCCCTTGGTCTTATGGTTATTAGTAGGCAGCTGTAGTAGCCCAGAATGCAATGAAGTATACCTCTCTAATCTGTCTTAGCCTTTTATGTCTAGCACCACTTACGTGGTCTTCAGAAGAAACTATTAAGCCCTATCGGTACGCAGACCTACTCGTTAACGAGGAGACGGTTTTACCAGAACCGATGGATACCACAGGGCTTAGTCAGAAAGTTAGCGATACGCTACAAAGCTACTACAGTAAGAGTCTTGGTGGACCAGAGAACTGGCAGAAAATAAAGAGCCTGCNAATTANGGGNCAGTTAATATNCNCAAATGGTAAATCCTATNAGTTCGCTANCTTTAGGAAGAAGCCCGACTTAAATAAGTCTGTCGTGTATTTGGATAATNAGCACAAAATCGTTACCTGCTTTGATGGAGTCGAAGCTTGGCAAGTGATGACCTCTGAATCGGAAACTGCTANGACAATGCCATTGGATGATTCCATAGACTTTGTACGTGATTCTTGGCTGGGTGGCCATTTACTAAGCCCATTACTTCCTGGTAAAACTACAGAGATACTTGAGGCCATTACCATAGATGGTAAAATCTGTATCCAAGTTAAAGTGACCCTGCCTAATCAGCAGTATTACCTTTATGCCTTGGATTCAAATCGTTACCAAGTAGCGGAGGAGTCAGTCAGCGCTGTTGATGGCTCTAAGCGGTATGTCAAGCAGTCCGACTTCAGAAATGTATCGGGACTAATGATACCCTTCAGAAGCAAAGTGTACTCCGATGGTGTGCTTATCCAGGAAGCAGATCTAGAAAGTGTTGTGGTTAACAAGGGAGTGATGCCTTGGATGTTTAAGAGACCTCAGCAGAGGGCAATGCTCCTTAATTAGTCCCCCTTAATACATTATTCTNCCAAATCCTATCATATCGCGCAAGAGTTGCGTGGGCTGTTTTTATTGGCTATTTAACGTTTGCCATTGAGCAAAGCTCAAATGTTGAGGCTTCTTTCCGCTTGGGTTGTGAACAGTATTCTTGCGCTTCACTTTGAATCTTTGCTGAGGCACCTCTGGTTTTTCTTCAATTTGAATGGCGGACGCAGGTATGTCTGTAGCCGCAAATAAATTAGAATCCCTGCCCCAGCGTACACTTTTAGGACTTTCTACTTTTTCTCTTTGCGGCGTAAAGAAAATTACCGGCCCGTTGGCAGGATCATCGCTTAGCTCCGTAGCCTTAGAATGAATATTATGTCTGTTGCCAACAATTCGCTCATTGTTGCGAATTTCATTAGATGGCTTCGCAGCCCTAGAATGAATATTATCTCTGTTAGCAACAAGTCGCTCATTATTGCGAACCTCATTAGATAATAAGGCAGAATGACCCATCTTCTCGAGGCTGGCATCGGTCTTTTTGTTGAAGTTTAGGTGAGCAAGCTTCATAGGGGCCTCATCCGCATTGGCAATTTGAATCGTATGTAAATTCTCCTTCCAATGAAAGTGTATCCGTTTTTTTAAAGGGTCGTATCTTAAAATGGTAAACCCGTTATATGGTGAGCCAGCCTCAATCCATTTACTTTTCTTTGTCTGATTATCGTAAATACTGAAATAGTAGTTGGCTCCGAATTTCGAAACGCCTTTTAGTGTAAAACGCGAAGCTTCTAAATCATGTTTGTTGGTCGTCGTTTCAAGCGACCGGGAAGNCGTTTGGTAATTNGGCGGTGAAAATGGATAATGCTCTATTAGAGATGAGGCACCCAACGAACACGCTAAAAGAAAAAAGGGGAATGCCCTCAATAATACTTCCGGTAATTTCCGCATAACCGTTTTTTTTATCAAACNTAGTGGCAGTGACTGCAACATGTTTTTTGTTAAGATAAGGTTACAGTTTACGTGTCCAATCTGTTGCTGTCTCAGTTGTATCAGTTGAGTCGGTTGAAGTNCTGCCAGAGTAAAGCTTGANTTTTCTNANAGATTGCCTCAGNTTGANTGGGTCGGCTTNGAAGTGCGGGCGTTCGCTTGCCCCTTGCNGGGTGAGAGGAAAGTCCGGACACTAAAGGGCAAGATTCCCCGTGAAAGCGGGGGCGCGGCAGGGCAACCTGTCGTGACGGATAGTGTCACAGAAAATAACCGCCTCACGCCTGCGTGAGGTAAGGGTGAAAAGGAGGGGTAAGAGCCCACCGCTTCAAAGGTAACAATGAAGGCAAGATAAACCCAGTTTAGTGCAAGGCAAAATAGGGGATCGGGCGGCCCGTCCAATGATCTCGGGTATGCCGCATCTCGCTTTAGCGAGAAACTTGTACTGCAAGTTAGATAAATGAGCGCACAGCCTACCGCTTTAGCGGAAGGCGGACAAAATCCGGCTTACAGCACTTCGAAGCCGACACTTCGGGTGCGGATTCAGGGGCTTTTCTGCCTTGACAGTAGTTTTATCAATCCACAATTTTCCGCCTCCTTACTTTCTTAAAACATGGCCAATACTAAATCAGCACTTAAATATATCCGCAAGACCGCNACTCGCACCTTGCAAAATCGTCAGGTGAAGAGCCGCTTAAAGACACTTTCTAAAAAAGTGGCTGAAGCTGCGGAATCTGGGGATAAAGAGGCCCTCGCGCTGCTAACAAAGACGTATATCTCAACCCTGGATAAAGCAGGCAAGACTGGCCTAGTGCATGCAAATAAAATTGCCCGCCACAAGGCGCGCTGCGCAGCACTAATTTCTGCGTAATTGTTATAATTTTCTCTTTGCCCCCGTTACGCTTGCCGTAGCGGGGGTATTTTTTTATGCTTCGCACTATAATGTCACCATCAACGGATGTATCAGCAATTGGCTTTCCTCCTCCTGTTTTAGGGAAGGATCCACTACGTTTGCCGGTCATTGCTGACTCTGCTGACTGGTTGGCTTTAGATAAGCCTGTAGGTATAGGAGCGCGCGAATATCCTTGGGACCAACAAGTACCAGACTTAGATACCGCGCTAAATCTCCAACTGCGCCAAGGAAAACCAGAGCTAAAACGCCTAGAGGCTACATTATTTGGCTCCGTCTATTATTTAGATCCAGAGATTAGTGGTGTGTGTCTTTTCGGTAAAAGCCGTGAGGCGGTAGCCTCTTTACGAAATTCTTATGGGTCTGGGCAGTGCGAGTTCACCTTCTATTTGATTGCGAGTGACCAACCTACCAGCTGTTGCGCAGAGGAGCAAATCGCAGACGCGCCATTACTTGCCCATAATACCAAGTCGAAGATGATCCCATCGACTGCGAAGGGAAAGCAAGCAACCACTCAATTTCGTAGGATGGAGNCTGTCAGTACCGGTTGGGCGTTGTGGCAGGCTACGATGACTTATTTAAGGCCGCATCAAGTGCGTGCCCATGCTGCGACTATAGGCATTTCGATCTTGGGGGATGCGCTCTACGGAGGCNCTACTTCTCCTAGCTTACGCGATTTGGATCCAAGTAAGCGTGGTTCTGGAGTCGGCACTCCTCTGTTTCATGGGGTTGCCTTGCATTTAGCTAAGTTACGAATGTCAGAAAATGATATATCGCCCGCAGTGACTTTTCAGGCGACATTGCCTCGTCCATTTTCCGCGCTACTTAAGCGCTTGAAGCTACCTATACCTTCAAAAATAGATTGTGAATAACAAGAATTGATTGAAGAAAAGCCTTTACAGCTGAGCCCTGCTTCGACTTAAGAGAGCGCTTTCGTATACAAAAATTTATTTAATCATGGGTAACCTTAAGAAAAAACGCCGTTTAAAGATGAATAACCACAAGCGCCGTAAGCGCTTAAAGTCAAATCGTCACAAGAAGCGCTCTTGGTAGTGCTTCGCTTTATTGGCTTAGTTACAGAGTACTTTACAAGCAGGGCGGCTTCCACTCAAGGAAGCCGCCTTGTTGTTTTTACTCCTTTAAGGACTGCTACTTACCAAATAAAAACTGCAAGCTTTCGCTAGCAGAGCGGATCGTTTCTTTTGCAGTGGCATCGAAGCTATCCAATAAGGTCGATTCGATAACATTAAGGAGATTCTGGCCACCTCCTTCAAGAATTCCACNTGGGNTGGATAAGGCAGGTCCAATTACTTGAAGTACTTCGATGAGAACCGAATCAATGATNNCTTGGATCGATTCTTGGTAGTTACGATTGCTGATATTATTTAGCTCAATTCGCGGCAAAGAAATCGGCGCAGTGGTCNCTAGAANTTCAATGTTAACGATACCGTTTTCTATGATGAGTTTCTTAACCATGACATTTCTAGCGTCCGGAGAATCTCCTTCAGCTCTTTCGAACTCTTCAGACTTATTACTATTTTTGGACGTCTTGATGTTTTTTTGTAGAACTTCCAAATTTGTACCTGCACGGTTTTTTTCGTAATTAATTGTGGGGGATTGAATGTAAATTTTATTAATAATTATAGTATCCGCTAATAGTGAGCTCGTTTGGATGTCTAGATCGACTAAATCGAGCGTAAGAATATGTTCTTGTTCAAAGTTGGATGGATTCGTGACTTTCAAATTATGTAATGTCCCTTTACCGGAAAGAAGAGATACAGTAACTGAATCTACNGAGATTTTAGTCTGCGCCATTTGCGTACCCCATGCCTCAATGCCAACACGGATTCCTTGATTAACTAGGAATGCACCAAAGAAATAAGCTACTAGGCATAGTAGCACAAAAAGAATGCTTAGCTTCTTAACCATTTTTATTAGCATGCATACAATTCAAAACTTTTTCCATTTTTTAGAGCTTTGCAAACTCTAAGGAAAAGACGGCAGAGTAGTTTTCGTTATAATGAGNTTATTGAAAAAGGCTCTTCGTGGTACCATTGTAAATAGGCTAATTGCTTTACTTCCAGTGCTCTACTAGCTTTGCTTGTAACTATTATGAATAAACCCGTTCAGAGTATCGAGGCTGGTCGAAAAGCCATGCATACCGAGGCTGCAGCTATACGAACTGCGGCAGATCGATTGGATGCATCCTTTGAGCGCGCTGTAACTATTTTGCTGGGTACAGAGTCTAAGTTGATTTTTTGTGGGATTGGTAAGTCTGGGCATGTAGCTGGCAAACTTTCCGCGACATTTTCAAGTATTGGGATCCCCTCGGTATTCATGCATGCGGTAGAAGCGATTCATGGCGACTTAGGCGTCTATCANCCAGGAGATGCAACGATTGTCTTAAGTAANAGTGGCAGCACCGAAGAGGTTCTTCGTTTAATACCAATATTGAAGCAGCAAAAGTCACCCATTATTGCGATTGTTGGTAATGTTGACTCGCCGATTGCCCNGTCNGCGGATGTCGTACTGGATGCCAGTGTGACAACTGAGGCAGACTCATTAAACCTGATGCCGACTGCTAGCTCCTCAGTAAGTTTGGCGATTGGCGATGCGCTCGCGACTGCATTAGCACAGGCGCGTGGTTTTTCTGCAGAGCAATTTGCTAGTCACCATCCAGGAGGACAATTAGGACGTAATCTTACCATTCGTATCGAATCAGTCATGCATCCAGTGGCTCACATTGCCTGCGCATCGCTTAGCCATAGCTTGCGCGACGTATTGATTCGTATGACGGAACATCCTTTAGGTGCAGCCTGCATCGTCGACAAAGAGGAGCAATTATTGGGAATAATAACTGATGGAGATGTGCGGCGCCTACTCGCTAAGAAGGGCGACATTTTAGATCTGCCGATCGGCGACTGCATGACACTGGATCCGCTCACAGTTAATAAAGAGCAATTGCTTGGTGAAGCCATACGATTGATGGAGGATAGAGAGTCGCAGATATCCGTACTTCCGGTCGTCATTGCCGATGAGCGTAAGTTAGTGGGATTGGTTCGGTTACATGATGCGNATCAACCAACCTCGCATCAGGCATAGAGATAATATTGAGAAACAGGTTCCTGCCGATCGTTTTTAAGGTTGCGAGCAGCGTGTGACGCCTTTGTTTTATTTTGTTTCCTATAATCTGTTAGTTTTTATTTGTATTCATGTATCTCAAAGAGATCGTCATTAGTGGTTTTAAGAGTTTTGCGGATCGCACGCGTTTGGACTTACGTCGTGGAATGACTGCTGTTGTAGGGCCTAACGGTTGTGGAAAGAGTAATATTGTCGATGCGATTCGCTGGGTGCTCGGCGAGCAAAGTGCTAAAGCATTACGAGGTGCTTCCATGCAGGACGTCATTTTTGAAGGTACGGATAAACGCAAGGCCCTCCCAGTATGTGAAGTTGCCCTAACTTTTACTGACTGTGAGGCCGAATTGGGGACCGCATTTAATGAAGTGGAGATTTCTAGGCGAGTAACTCGAGAAGGTGGTAGCGATTACTATATTAATGGGAAAATTTCTCGGCTAAAGGACATACAGCGCTTATTTGCGAATACTGGGGTAGGTAGGGTGTCCTACTCATTTATGCTGCAGGGACAAATTGACCAGGTGCTTTCCACGAACCCTGCAGAGCGTCGTACGATTTTTGAAGAGGCAGCTGGAATAACCTTGTACAAAGCGCAGCGTAAGGAAGCGCTGAATAAATTAGCGCTAGTGGATACGAATTTAGCTCGAGTGACAGATGTTATTGAAGAAGTCAGTCGCCAAATAGGATCACTCAAGCGCCAAGCCAGTAAGGCGCTGCGTTATCAAAGAATTAATCATCGTCTATCGCACTTAGATTTGGCATTTAGTGCTTATCGTCACTCTAATTTAAGAGAATCAATCGAACAGATTTCTTCGAGTGCNGACGCTTTACGGCAGAAGCTAAAAACCCACACCGATTCGCTTGAATCAGACGAGCTAGCACTGACGCAACAGAAGTCTGCTCGTGGAGAATTATCTGAAAAAATGCAAGACTTGCAGCAGCGTGTTTATAATTTGCGCTCCGAAAAAGAAAACGCGGATAACCAGGCTGAATTCGCAGATATTCGCTGTGGGGACCTGCAAGGGCGCATCGCAGAACTCAGGAAAGAGATCGATGATTTAGAGGAGCAAAAAAGTTCGCTCGCAAAGCGGGCCGAAGATGAAACTGAAAATAAACAATTACAGTTAGGGGTCGTTGATGATTCCGATCGCATCTTCCAAGATCGTAGTAAGGATCTAGTGAAAGCGCAGGAAGGGCTAGGAACGATGGAGGCAGAGCTGCAAGAAGGTCGCCAATCTGTTTTACTTGCCGAAAATCGGATCAACCGTGCCCGCTCTCGCTGTACGACATTAGAGGTCGAGTTAAAGACGTATCAAGTAAAGCATGCCTCGCTCACCGAAACAATTATTGAGCTCAAGAATCAAGGGGAGGTTCTAAGCCATGGATTACTGGAGATCCAACGCGTTTTTGAAAAGCGCCAAAACGAGCAGCAGCGCAGTCAAGCAGCTCTTGAGTCTGCGAAACAGGCATCGGAGAAAGTATTGGTACAATTTCGTAATTTACAAGAAGCGATCCAAGACCAAGACCGTAGTATTGCGCGAAAAACAGCTCAGCTGAATATACTAGAGGGCTTACAAGCAAAATTTGAAGGCTTTGGAGAGGGAGCTAAGGCAATTCTAGGAGATCAGTTAAATGACCTAGTGACCAAGGACAATGTCGCGATTGTGTCCAAAGAATTAAAGGTTAAAAAGCCGTATACGAAGGCTCTCGAGGTTTTGCTTGGATCAGCAGTGGAGGCACTTTTTATCGGTGACTGCGATAAAGCGCTCTCGGTAATTGATAGGCTGGACCGTGACGCACTTGGTAGGGCTTGTTTACAAATTGAGATTAATGCAGCTCAAAGCACGCCTAAAGCCCAATTAGCAGATAACCTCGTGCCAGCTATATCGGTTGTTAGTGTGCGAGAAGATGCTCTTAACGAGCCCGTACGCCGCTTGCTCTCTAGATGTTATTTTGTAGATAGCTTGGAAGAGTTCATGGATTTCTGGAAAGTAACCCCAGAGTTTAATTTTTTATTCGTAGCAACTAAAGACGGCGAAATTATTGATTGCCGGGGACTTATACACGGCGGCCGCAC
This sequence comes from Coraliomargarita sp., assembly GCA_002699365.1. Taxonomy (GTDB): domain Bacteria; phylum Verrucomicrobiota; class Verrucomicrobiia; order Opitutales; family Coraliomargaritaceae. Next base: position 20,060 of record PAAN01000017.1, read on the forward strand.
GTCTGGAAAAATGGCGTCTAATGTCCTTGCCCGAGAAGCAGAAATTCGTCAACTGCGCGCTGCAATTGATACGGAGCGCAAGGAGCTCAATAATCGCCGCAAAGAAGCCTCGGAGCTCGATGAGAATCGTAATTGCGCAGAGAGTACAGTAGACTCTGAACGCCAAAAGCTGAGTGAATTGAACAGTGAAATCTCTGTGCTAAATTCAGAGCAGCAAGCGCAGAAAGAAAGAATCGAGCAAAATTCACTACAGCACCNAGCAAGCNANGAGCAGATTAAAGNGTTGGATGAACATCACGGAGATTCTGTTTGTGAATTAGAAGCGGCGCAAAAAGAATTAAAGACTTCCGAGATAGGACTATCGGATGAGAGGCAAGCAGTGACCTCTTTAGAAGAGGCTATCCACCAAGCTCGTGAAACAAGAGATCACAAGCGAGAGGCTGTTGCAGATGTGCGACTTGAACTTGCAGAGCGCAAACAGCGCTTAGAATCACTCGATCGATCATTGAATGAAGTAGAGCGCGAGAGCGGCAGTTTGCAGGAGCGGATACTTCGTCGCAACCAAGAGATCGATACTATTCATGAACAAATTTCCAAGCTTAAGAGTAGCCGAGTCAGTGAGTCTGATAAGAGTGTTGAATTAGAAAAGACTTTATCGATTGCGACCGAACAACTTGAACAAGACCAAGTGGCACTTAAAGCTATGGATAGGACTATATCAGATATAGATTCGGGACTATCTGAAAGGCGCGGCACTAGTCGAGCGCTGGATCAAGAATTATCAAAGCTGGATGTGCGACTAGCCGAAGAGCGCTCTCAACTTGGGTTTATCGAGTCTTCGGCACAGGGTAATTATCAGATTGAATTACAGGCAATTGACTGGAAATCGGAGCTATGGGAAGCAGGTATTGAGTTTGATAAGCGAGTGAACTTAGACCAGGTGGATGACCCCGATCAAATTACCGCTCAAGCAAAGCAGGAACGAAAGGATCCAACGCAGGAGGATTTAGCAGAAATGGACCGAACGGATTGGTCGCAAGTAGAGGCGGAAGTACAGGAATTAAAGGGAAGGATAACCAGCATGGGACCGGTTAATTTGGACGCTATTGGAGAATATACCGACCTAAAGGAGCGCCATGACTTCCTTAAAAAACAAAGTGAAGATCTTTGGAATTCAAAGAATGCTTTGGTGAAGACGATCGATGAAATTAACGAAACCTCTCAGTCGCTTTTCCGTGATACTTTTGAGCAGGTGAAGAAAAACTTCGCATTTACCTACGAGAAACTATCCGGCGGCGGTTTTGCCGATTTACAGTTAATTGATTCGGAGGATCCGTTGGAATCAGGTATAGAAATCATTGCACGCCCTCCAGGCACGCGACTAAAGAGCGTATCTTTGCTTTCTGGCGGTCAGCGCACTATGGCGGCAGTCGCACTTCTTTTTGCAATTTATATGGTTCGCCCGAGCCCATTCTGCGTACTCGATGAAATTGATGCGGCTCTAGACGATGCAAATATTGGGCGGTTTTGTGAGACCCTTCAGGGCTTTACCTCCAAGTCGCAGTTTCTTATTATCACGCATAACAAACGTACAATTTCTAATGCAGATACTGTCTTTGGTGTAACCATGCCTGAGAAGGGAGTTTCCACTCTAATTTCTATGCGTTTTAACAAAGACAGTAATAGCCCTGATTTGGTTGGCTTAGAAAGCCGTTAGCAATTTTAAAAAAGTGATAACAATCAATGTAGATATCTTGTTTCTACTGTACTTGGGGAGTGGGTTTTTACTACTTTTCACCTTGTGGTTTTACTCTGAATGGCGAGATTCACATCGATTTGAGGCGCATGAGCCCAAGGTTATTTATCACTGCATCAAGTGCTCCTGTATTTACACCGGATCACACAAAAGTAATGAATTAGAGTGTCCGAAATGTGGATTTATCAACGGACGCCTAAGATTTTAGTTTACACCAAGCCTTACTCTTCGTCTCTCTTATAAATGCCCAAGCATATCGCAGTNCTTGATTTTGGATCTCAGTATACACAGGTAATTGCGCGTCGCATTCGCGAGGCCAATGTCTTATCTCGGATCTACCCATACAACACTCAGGCGAGCGTGCTACAGGAAGCAGGGGCGCAGGGCCTTATTCTTTCTGGTGGACCATCTTCAGTGTTAGTGGATGGGTCGCCGCATCCAGATGCTGCGGTATTTGAGATGGGGATACCCATACTAGGAATTTGTTACGGAGAACAACTCATGGCTCATATGCTCGGTGGCCAAGTTGGTAAGAGTCAAGAGCGTGAATTTGGGCATGGAACTTTAGTGATTGAGCATAAGGGCAAGCTCTTTGATGGAATGCCGGATAGCTTGCGGGTTTGGAATTCACATGGAGACCGTCTAGAAGTTTTACCGAAAGGCTTTAAGGCGATCGCTTCCACGGAGAATTCACCGTTTGCTACTATTGAAAATGCGGAGAGAAATTTTTATGGCATGCAGTTTCACCCAGAGGTCGCTCATTCGGAAATGGGTACCCAAGTTATTGCCAATTTTTTGTTTAAAATATGCGACTGCCAAGCGGATTGGTCNATGGCGAATTATATTGAGCAAACGGTACAAAAAATACGTGAAAGTGTTGGCAATGAAAGTGTTATTCTTGGCTTGTCTGGAGGTGTAGATTCTTCCGTAGCAGCAGCGCTCATTCACAAAGCGATTGGCCGGCAGTTAACATGTGTCTTCGTGGATAATGGGTTACTTCGCTTAAATGAACGAGAGCAGGTAGAAAAGCTCTATGGTGACCANTTTGATTTAGATGTTCGTGTGGCCGACAAAGGTAAGCTCTTTTTAGATCGTCTTGCTGGCATCTGCGATCCAGAGCAGAAGCGCAAAATTATTGGTAATACTTTTGTTGAAGTTTTTGATGAAGCNGTGCAGGCACTCAATTCGCAGGGTAATTATACTTTTTTAGCGCAAGGCACTCTATACCCAGATGTAATTGAATCAGTTGCTATCGACGGTAATCCTGCAGCCCTTATTAAGAGTCATCATAATGTAGGTGGTTTACCGGATAAAATGAAACTAAAGCTTCTCGAGCCACTTCGTGAACTATTTAAGGATGAAGTGCGAGAGTTGGGCACGCAACTAGGGTTGCCGAAGGAAGTTGTTTGGCGCCAACCTTTTCCTGGCCCAGGGCTCGGCGTCCGAGTTATGGGACCGGTTGAAGAAGCAGATCTTGTTATCTTAAGAAAAGCAGATGCTATTTTACAGGAGGAAATGATGGCGGCAGATCTGTACTACAAGGTTTGGCAATCATTTTGTGTCTTCCTTCCAGTAAAGACGGTTGGCGTTATGGGCGATGAGCGCACCTATGAAAATGTGGTTGCCCTGCGTATCGTGGAGAGCGTTGATGCAATGACTGCAGACTGGGCACGTGTGCCGTATGAGATTCTACGTGCTATTTCGAGCCGTATTATCAATGAAGTGTCCGGTTGTAATCGAGTGGTATTAGACATTAGCTCGAAGCCACCAAGTACTATTGAGTGGGAGTAATCGTAGCAGATGCATTACAAACTATAAATATTCTCGCTTGGAGAGCTATACATTTTTTTTATAGTTACCAATGGATGCATTAACTGATAAAGAAACCACTTCGCTGTCTTGCCGAAATAGTAAATAGCTGTTTTTCTGTGTCTNTTATGAAATNTATCACGTATTCACAATCACCTAAATTTAATAAGGCATTACGCAATTTTTGCGATCAAGCTGTAGGTGACGGCGATGTTTCCGACTTAGTTTGTGAAGTACTGGCCGATATAAAGAGTCGGGGTGATGCGGCAGTATTGCAATATACGGAAAAGTTTGATGCAGCGAAGTTATCGGCATCCAATATGCGCGTAACTACTTCGGAAATTAAGGCGGCTGTTAAGACCCTTTCTATATCTGAGCGTAAGGCGATTCGTGAATCCATTGCTCAGGTTAAGGCATTTCATAAACGGACAGTACCTAAGAATTGGAGTGCTAAAAATGCACAGGGCGCGCGAGTCGGGGAGCGCTATTACCCAATAGGGCGGGTAGGTCTTTATATTCCTGGAGGCAATGTGCCCCTGGTTTCAACAGTCGTGATGACCGCAGTGCTGGCGAAATTAGTCGGTAATCCTGAAATTGCTGTCTGTACTCCACCGGCGAAAGACGGCACCATTGCCCCTGCGATGCTGGCTGCGTTAGCGATGATTGGAGTCGATGAGGTGTACCGAGTCGGGGGCATCCAAGGTATTGGTGCACTTGCTTACGGCACCAAAACTATTCCAGCTGTAGATAAAATTTTTGGCCCTGGTAATGCTTATGTAATGGAAGCGAAACGTCAGGTGCTTGGGACTGTGGGCATTGACTTACTGCCTGGCCCTAGTGAGCTTATGGTAATTGCGGATGCTGGAGCAAAGGCACAGCATGTCGCCGCAGATTTGATTGCTCAGGCGGAACACGGAAGTGGTAAAGAGATCCTCTATTTCGCTTCCACTAGTGAGGTATTAATCTCCAAGGTGAACCAGTCGATTCAGCAACAGATACCACAAAGAAGGCATGCCTCTACAATTAAAGATATTTTTCGGAGTCGTTATTTAGTCATACACTGCAAAAATTTAGAGCAATGCGTCGAAGTCGCCAATTGTATAGCTCCTGAGCATTTAGAATTACAAGTTGCCGATAAATCTATTGATTTTTTGACCCGAAAAATTACCACTGCTGGAGCTATTCTTCAGGGCTACATGACGCCTACTGCGCTGGGTGATTTTACTGCAGGGCCAAGTCACACCTTACCCACAGGTCGCGCGGGCAGATTTTTTAGTGGCTTGCAAGTAACGGATTTTTTACGACGTTCTAGTTTCGTTCGCTATGATAAAAAAAGTTTAGTGCATGCAGCGCCAGTGGTCGATTCCTTTGCTAAGCTAGAGCAACTCGATGGGCACGGCCATTCTGTGCATATCCGACTGTAGTATATGAAGAAAACCTTTGATGCCCAAGGAAATGCTCTGCCGCATATACAGCAATTGCATCCTTATATTCCTGGTGAACAACCGAAGGCAGGTGGATGGGTAAAGCTCAATACTAATGAGAATCCATACCCTGCTTCGCCAAGTGTAGCTGCAGCAATTCAATCTCAGCTCGATCAATTGCAACTTTATCCGGAGCCCACAAGCTACGATTTACGAGTTGCTATTGCAAAGCGCCACCGATTACAGGCACAAAATGTTATTATTGGTAATGGTTCTGATAATATTCTCGATATGATAGTTCGATGTTTTGGCGGTGCGCCAGGGGTTGCTTATACTTTGCCGAGCTATTCACTTTATCCGGTAGTGGCTGCAATGTCAGGGCAGCGGGTAGAGGAGGTTAATTTCGAGCGAAGTCTTCAATTAGATGTAGCCTCAATCGCAGCTACTGGTGCTAAAATCTTTTTTCTAACGAACCCTAATGCCCCTACTGGAGTCGCCTTTGGTTTGGAGCAGATTGAACAAGTCTTACAAGCTATTGATGGCTTGCTTGTAGTGGATGAAGCATATGTAGATTTTGGCGGTAAGACATCGATCCCTCTACTTCAATCATACGATAATTTAATCGTTGTGCGCACTTTTTCTAAGTCTTACTCATTAGCAGGAATGCGTGTGGGTTTCGCGCTGGCTAGCGAATCTGTGATTAGTCTACTCGATCGCGTACGGGACGCTTATAACGTAGATCGTATCGCTCAGGCGGTAGCTATAGCAGCTCTAGAAGATGACGCTTACTTTGCAGAACACTGCCAGAAGATCATTACGACGCGTGAGAGCGTCCGTGAAGTGTTAAGCGAGAAAGGATGGTATACCTATCGATCAGCTGCTAATTTCCTTTTTACAGAGCCTAGAAATACAGTAGGTGATACAGGGCCCAACGTTGCTGCTTCACTTTTTGAGTTCCTTAAGAAAAAACGCATATTAGTGCGTTATTTCCCCGGGCATCCTTTAACTTGCGCCTTTGTTCGTGTTAGTGTAGGCAAAGAAGAAGAGATGCAGAAATTTTTAACCGCTGTAGACGAATGGCTGAACAACGTATAGCAAAACTTGAGCGAAATACCAAAGAGACTCAGATATCGATTGAGCTCAATTTGGATGGCACTGGCATGTCTGAAATTGATACNGGTATTCCATTTTTTGATCATATGCTGACTTTGCTAGCGAAGCATGGATTATTTGATTTGAGGCTAAAAGCTAGAGGAGATATCGATGTTGATTATCACCATTTGGTCGAAGATACAGGTATTGTTTTAGGGCAGTGTCTGAAAAATGCGCTTGGTAAGAAGTTAGGGATTCGCCGCTATGGATTCTTTCTTTTACCAATGGATGAGTCGCTAGCGCGAGTTGCTATCGATTTGTCGAACCGCCAAGCATTTGTCTATAAGGTCGATTTTGAATTCTCAATGGTCCGAGATTTCAACATTGTTCTTATTAAAGAGTTTTTTCAGGCCTTTGCCAATGANGCTGCTTGTAATTTACATATAAATTTGGAATACGGAGAAGAGCCCCACCATATTACGGAAGCTATTTTTAAGGGCTTTGCTCGTGCACTGGACATGGCTACTAGCGTGGATCCACGAATGTGTGATTTATTACCAAGCACAAAGGGGACGCTTACAAGCTAGCGTTAGGACAAATTCGTTGCCCACGGCAATGTAGTCTCTAGTTCTATACTATTAAATTAAATCAACCGGTTGTTACGTTTGTTTCCTTTCTTCATCAATATTTGTCTGCTTGCTTACATTCTATAGATAAACAATCTGATGACCTTTTATGCAGGACCTTCCAGCTAAAGCTCGCCCTAAATTTGCTGTCATTGATTATGGCATGGGTAATTTGCGCTCTGTTCTTAAGGCCTGGGATCATGTTGGTGCTAGCGCCAGCTTGGTCCATGATCCGCAAGAATTAATTGGATTTGATGCCCTCATCTTCCCGGGGCAAGGTGCGATTGTTGATACTATGCGACTTCTAAAAGACAGCGGATTTGATGCCGCTATACGCGATTGGGTGTCATCCGATAAGCCTTTTTTTGGTATATGCCTAGGCCTACAAGCTCTATTTGAACATTCAGAAGAGGGCGACACACAAGGGCTTGGAATATTAAAAGGCACGGTCAAGCGATTTAAAACCAACCCTAGTTTAAAAATTCCACACATGGGGTGGAATGCAGTTCATTTTGATTCGAACGATACGATCACCGAAGGTTTACTAAGCGGGGAAGATCAATTTTATTTTGTACATAGCTATTATATTGAACCATCGGATCGTTCGTTAGTACTCTTCGAATCTGATTATGGTGGCAAATTCGTTTCCGGCATTCGTTTGGGTAAATTATATGCAACGCAGTTTCACCCAGAGAAAAGTCAGGCAAAAGGGTTGCAACTTTATAGAAACTTTTTGAAATCAATCTAGTTACATACTATTTAATCATCGTGTAACTTCTCAAAAATTAATGACTAAAATGGATAACAAAACTGCCACGATTCGACTCGATGATGAGAATTATGAATTTCCTTTAATTGTTGGAACTGAAGGTGAGAAGGCACTGGATACTCGTACTTTACGCGGTAAGAGTGGTTATGTTACTTTTGATGAAGGTTACGGAAACACAGGTTCTTGTCTGAGTNAAATTAGTTTCATTGATGGGGAAAATGGCATACTTAGGCATCGCGGGTATCCTATTGAGCAACTTGCGGAACACTCGAGCTTCTTAGAAACCGCTCATCTAGTTATGTATGGTGAATTGCCCAAGCAGGCCACGCTGGATTCTTTCTGCGCGCGTGTTTCAAGTAGTGCTTCGATTCATACGAGCATGAATCACCACTATGAAGGATTCGAAAGTAATGCACATCCTATGGCGATACTCTCATCCATGTTGAATTCTCTTGGATCTTATTACCCTGAAATGTCTTCCAATAATCGTCAGCAGGATCTCTCTCATTTTGATGAAACTGCAGCTCTTCTTATTTCTAAGGTGCGCACAATTGCAGCTATGACTTATCGAATGAAGATGGGGTTACCTTTCGTTTTGCCAGATAATCAGTTAAGTTACACGGGTAACTTTCTCCATATGATGTTTTCTGAGTCTTATGTGAATCTTGAGGATCGATCTGGAGCTAGCGAAGCACTCGACTTATTTCTTTTACTGCATGCCGATCACGAGCAAAATTGTTCCACCTCTACAGTGCGAATGGTTGCATCAGGAGGGGCCAATTTATTTGCCTCTGTAGCTGCTGGCGTCTGTGCGCTTTGGGGACCTTCTCATGGTGGTGCTAATATGGCAGTTGTTCAAATGCTCGAAGAGATTCATCTTTCAGGTGACGACGGGTCTCGCTTCATTCATGATGCAAAAGAAGGTAAGGCTAAGNTAATGGGCTTTGGTCATCGAGTATACAAAAACTATGACCCGCGTGCTAAGATTCTTGGTAAGACAGTTGAGAAAGTACTCAGTGGCATCGGCACTGAAGATCCATTGCTAAAAATTGCGCGCAATCTTGAGCAAGCTGCATTGGATGATGAATATTTTGTACAGCGTAAATTATACCCTAATGTCGACTTTTACAGTGGCATTTTGTTAAAGGCGATTGGTATTCCTCTGGAAATGTTTACCGTTATGTTTGCGATCGGACGTATGCCAGGATGGATCGCTAATTGGAAGGAAATTGCAGAAAATACGAAGAGCCGCATCCATCGCCCTCGTCAGATATATACTGGAGCTAATTTGCGAAAGTACAGCAAAGCTAGCTCACGTTAATTCGCGTTCTAGTGGATTGTAATTATTTTTTGGAGTCACTGCTGTCTACTCCATGCATCACATCTTCTAGCTTCAAACCAGTCATATTGTAAATACCGCGCAATAATATCCAAAGTGTTAGAAACATAATTACCATACTTGGTATTACGATCACGGGCCAACTCCAGAACATCATACGACTTACTTCAGCATTAAAAGCATCCGAGCCACTCGCGCTGACTACAATATAGCTAGCAAGTAAATAATTGAGTATNGCGCTTAGTAAAAATGAACTGGCTAACAAATAGGTGCACCGCTGCAGTAATCTTTCAAACGCTGCTGTATTTTGGCGACAGGTAAGCGCATNTTGCACTTTATCTACATTCATAATCTCCGGGCTATAGAGGAGTGTACGAATTAAGGGGTAAGGTGTTTTTAGTGAAATAATAATCGCAAGGCCAATTAATGAAGGAATTAGTGCTTCTTTAATCGCGAACCACTCAGTTGGAATATTTAGGATACCAATGCCGCCTGTTAAGAGTACGCTAACTAAACCAATAATGGAGATGAAGTTATATTTAGATCGCTTGTAATAGTCGTAGATAAAGTAAGCTATTGGAAAGGCGAGTGCGACGATAAGGATTACAACAGCAGGACTTTCGAAGTAGTTCTCTAAGTAGGAGCCAAACCACTTTTTTCCTTTATTTAAAATAATAATGGGTAGAAAAAGATTAAACCCAAGATTAAGCAGCATGTTTTCCTTGGGCTCTTTGGTTTTTGTGCCCTTGGAATTTTCTGTATCTATTGCGCTGATGGGTTGATGTTTAGCCATGAGTCTGTTTAAGCTTTGTTAAGTTATGTTAAATGCAAGCACTATTCGTTGTTTGATTACCGCCGGCCCCACCCGTGAGTATATCGATCCTGCTCGCTATATCAGCAGTCCCTCAACTGGTAAGATGGGTTTTGCTTTAGCTAAGGCTGCAGTAGAACAAGGTTGGACGGTGGATTTGGTGGCAGGCCCTGTCNCATTATCTGAGCCTGAAGGTAGTATTTTGTATCCAGTTACTAGTGCTGAGGAAATGTATCATCAAGTAGATGCCCTTTTTGATGTTTGTGATATTTTGATTATGGCTGCAGCGGTGAGTGATTTTAGACCTGATAAAATCTATCCTAGAAAAGTCAAAAAAGAGAAGGCCTTGANGTCTATCATTTGTGAGCCGACAATAGATATTTTAAAAACTGTCAGTATTCGAAAGGAGCATCAATTAGTTGTAGGCTTTGCGGCAGAAAGCGAAGATGTGGAGAGGCACGCTCATTCGAAACTTATAGATAAAAAATGTGACTGGATAGTGGCAAATGATATATCTAAGAGTGGCGCAGGTTTTGCAGCAGATACCAATGAGGTAGTTATTTTTAATTCTAGTGGAGGCAGGTACGAACTTGGTCCAGACACCAAACAGTTCGTAGCTAAGGAAATAATAAAAATATTAAAGGATTCTTTTTAAAGTAATTAGTCGAGCGTTTGATTTTTGGTTCACTCATCTAGCAACTTTTTTCAAATATTGTGGCGTCAGGATACAACTCCTATTTTCATTGTAGAGCATACGAGTAAATTTATTATATACATCTATAGTTAATGAACACACTTTTGTAATACTATTATGAAAAATATTGGGCTAGATAAAATTCTTGGTAGAATCGAAGATCTTGATTCGGTAAATTTAGGGATTTTAGTGCAGCGCTTAGCGAGGGAACGAAAATTACAAGAGACCATTTTTAACACGATACAAGATGGTATTTTAGTAATCGATGCTGATGGTGTTGTGCAGTATGCTAATGACGCAGCAAGTGGGATTATTGGTCTCAAACAAAACGATATTGGTGTTATAAGATTATGGAAAATGGTTCCAGATTTAGCGCGATCGATAGACCCACAATCTGATACGGATGCGCGCTCGCCGGTATTGACCAGAGAGTTAGAATTATTCTATCCGGAGCATCGTTATGTACGCCTATACATGATGCCTATTGATGCACAGGTTTCACAAAGTGATAGTGGCGGGTATATCGTTGTGCTTTCTGACGTGACTGAGGATAAGGTNTCCATGGAAGAATTACTCGAAAGCGAGCGTACTGGATCCATAGTTGGACTAGCNGCTGGCGTTGCCCACGAATTAGGGAACCCACTTAACTCGCTAACGATACATTTGCAGTTAATTGAGCGAAAATTAAANAAGATATCTTTAGGTAAGAATAGTTCCCAACTCAATGAGTCGATAGAAGTATGCCAAGGAGAAGTGAAGCGCTTAGATGGAATCATTACTCATTTCCTTGAGGCGGTACGGCCACAGAAGCCTGAGCTTAACGAACTTGATTTAATCAAATTAGTTGAAGATGTATTGCGGGTACAAGAGGCAGAGCTTGTAGACAGAAAGCTCGAGGTTAATATGGAAGTTGCTGAATTAGTACCTAAGATATTGGGAGATCGTGGGCAACTTAAACAAGTATTTTTCAATATCGTTAAAAATGCAATGGAGGCGATGCAAGCGGGTGGCAGCTTGCGCATCAACGCTCGTTGTGATGATGAGTATGTTTATGTACAATTTATTGATTCTGGCAGTGGTATATCTGAAGAGAATCTTTCTAAGGTGTTCCAGGCCTATCATAGTACCAAGGACGGTGGGCATGGACTAGGTATGATGATCGTGCAGCGTATAATGCGTGCCCATGGAGGCCATATTGGTATTGAATCTAGCGAAGGCGATGGAACTGCTATTACTCTACAGTTCCCTCAAAAGCATCGTAGGACTAGACTGTTAGAGGGGCTAGGACCGGTTAGTGACAAAGCCAACACAAGCGATTAGTTCAAATCGTAAATATCAGTGGATCGACTGAATAGCTATGTAGCAATGGTTGGATTGCCAATAGTGCGTTGTCGAAGTTGTANCCATAGTACCCATGCCTGCGTTTTTAATATTCCCTTTGCTTTATCGATATCAATTTTACGATTGATTATATTCTGATTAGCGATTTCGGAGAGGTCATCTAAATTGTATAAATAGACATTCTCAATTGTATCAATTTCTGGGTCGATATCTCTGGGCATTGCCAGATCAATTAAAAATAAAGGTCTTTCTGGACGAGACTTNAAGGACGCCTCAATTATGGTNGGGCTGAGTATGGAGCTAGGAGCAGCAGTCGAGCAAATTATGATGTCAAATAATTCTAATTGAGTATAGAAATCTGCAAAGTCGATTACATTTCCATTAAACTCGTTTGCTAATTTTTTGGCATTTTGAAAAGTCCGACTACTAACGGTAATATCAGTCACGCCTCGACTTTTTAATGCTTGTGTGGTGAGAGCGCCGACTTCGCCTGAACCAAGGAGCAGCACACGACTGCTCTCGAGCGCACCAAAAATTCTTTCTGCTAAGCTTACGGCAATGTTACCTATGCTAACTTGTCCTTTGGTAATGTTTGTTTGGGTNCGAGCTGCTTTAGCAGCTTGAAAACATTTTTCAAAAAGTCGGTTTATGATCTTTCCTGTGCAATTTGAATTTTTAGCGAAGGCATATGCTTCCTTCATCTGGCCGAGTATTTCAGTTTCGCCAATCATTTGCGAATCAAGGCCTGTTGCTACTTCAAAGGCATGTTCAATAACCTCTAAATTGGTAATTTGGTAGCTATGCTGATAAAATATTGCTGCTTCAATATTGCGGTGCTGGCAAAATATATTGCTAACCTCACCCTTAATTTCACGGGATTCTGCAATACCATAGACTTCAAGACGGTTGCAAGTAGCTAAAACAAGACATTCATGAATNCCTTGAACTGCTTTAATCTCGAGTAAGAATCCTTCTACTTCTTCTTTGCTAAGAGCTATATGCTCGCGCACTTCGAGTGGCGTTCGGTGGTGAGAGCAGCCAATTACAAATAGTGACTGTAGTGAATTTTCACTCATTTTTAAGTGGCTCTTCAGCAAGGTCATGAGGTTGCAATCTTGCTGATTGTACTGGCCACAAGGAAAGCAACGCGAAAATAAACAATGCGATCACAGCAATCGCATGGCGACGAGTGACTAGTTTACGCTGATTGCGAAGGACAATCACACCGCAGTAACCAATCCAAACTAGGCAGGTAACGATCAGTTTGAAGACTGGGACAGATTGACTGTTTTTAGTATAAAAAATTGCTCCGCAAGCAAGCGCTGCAGTGAGGCAAATCACGCCAGTTAGCAGTAATCTATAGCTTATTTGGTCGAGTTTCTGAATCGGCGCAAGAGTGTTATAAATGCTACCACCTTGTTTTTTCTTTAGCCCATGCTGCTGAATGAGAAACATTACAGATAGTAACGTTACCATGGCAAAAAATGCGTAGCTAAAAACCGCTAGCGATGCATGCAGTTCTATCCATGCGCTGGGGCCATGCTCACTGATAGGATAACTCTTATCCAAAGCGGGCAGAAGTAGTGAAGTCCCCGATAGAAAAGTAGTTAATCCAGCACAAAAGAGACTTAGTAGGCGTATTCTAAAGACGGGTCCTACTATAAAATAGAGTAATACAGTCGACCAACTGATGAACTGAGTGATTTCGAAGAAGTTGCCTAAGGGGCAACCGTTAACGCTGATCGCTCGTAGATTGAGCCCAATAGTTTGAATGATAAAGCCGCTAGTAATTAAACAGAATACGGTCTTGTGTGAGTAGTGCCTGCGCCATCCAAGCGTAAGAGATCCATATAGAAATGCAGCTAGAAAGATATATGCGCTAAGTAGGAAAGCGTCACGATCTGTTAATGAAATACTCTCAAGCATCACGTAGCCTTTCTGTGCTTGGAGTAGCGACGACTAATTACTTTCATGTAGGGGTCCATCATGCTTTTCTAAGAACAAATTTATAGAACCAGTGATTACTTATGAAGCTACGAAAGCTGGGGCAGTCGCTTGAGCTGTCTGGTAAGCCCCATTTTGCCAATTTTCTACACTTTTAGCNAAGAATCTAATAAAACTAGGATGCGTATTAAGGCATGGAATTTGTTCGTATGANTCCCCGCCCGCATTCTTAAATAACTCTTCTCCCTCAACGGCTATTTCTTCGAGCGTCTCTAAACAGTCGGCTGTGAAAGCAGGGCAGATAACCTTAACATTTTTGATGCCTTGTTCAGGAAGCGCCTCTAACGTTTGATCTGTGTAGGGCTGTAACCAGGGTTCTCTTCCTAATCGTGACTGAAATGTAATCATATACTTTTCTNTAGGTAGCTCCATTTGAGCAACAAACTTCTCTACAGTCATGGCGCATTGATGCCGGTAACATGTAGCATGGGCTGGGTGGCANGTGTTACAACAATCTGGCGTCGTCATACAATGTTCATGCGATGGATCTCCTTTAACAAGGTGGCGCTGAGGAATGCCGTGAAAAGAGAATATTAATCGGTCATATTCTTTTGCCTCGAGCATTGGTTTAGCAGATTCGACCAGAGCTTGGATATAACCTTCATCTTTATAGAAAGGAGGCATGAGTGTTGTTCTCATGTCTGGCGCTAATTCGCGAATAGACTTCATTAGGTGAACAACAGCAGTCTCATAGCTAGACATTGCGTAGTGAGGATACATGGGCACAATAAATAAGTCGTCTACTCCTTGATCGATAAGTTCTTGCAGGGCAGACAGCGTACTAGGATTACCGTAACGCATCCCNAAGCCTACAGGTATACTTAAATGATCTTGGAGCGCAGCTTGCTGCGCTTGAGATGTTAGNATCAATGGAGAGCCTTTTTCGGTCCATATACTAGCATATGCTTGCGCTGATTCTTTAGGGCGCCTAGGCAATATAAGACAGTTTACTAAAAACCAGCGAATTACTTTTGGCGCATCTAGAACCCGCTCGTCCATAAGAAACTCTCCTAAGTACCTTCGAACATCACTAACCTGTGTGGAGTCAGGGGATCCAAGATTAAGTAAAATAACACCTCTCATATAAAACTAAAAGTATAGAAGCTTGATTGATGACACCTTGTCAAATTTAAGACAGCATTTTAATATTTATGTATAGTTTCTTTATTTGAGGACTGCTAGCAGTATTTTTACATGCCGCCAATGGAATCATTCATTTTGTGCTATGATACTACAAAACCGGATGGTACGCCGCGCAAGTTGACTGATATCACTTAGATAAAAAATACAGGATGGAGCCCTAAGATTCCTATTGAGGAAGGCGTTGTTGTGGCTTTCCAGGCATTTCTCGAAGAGACTGCTAGCGGGCAATTACGCGAGTGAGATACTTTATATATATAAATCTAACCATTTCGCCTTAGAACGGCGGTTCTTCATCTAGTATCTCATCTGCAGGATCGAAGGGAGGTGGAGCATCGTCATTACTACTACTGTTAGTACCCGTTTCAATCTTCCAGGCCGCTAAATTAACGAAGTACTTGCCATTCCACTCACGGCCATTGATGTCAAAAGTAACCGTCACTTTATCGCCTTTTTTCAGTTTATTGACTAATTCTACTTTATCTTTTAAGCACTCAAATTGTATTTCTTGAGGGAATTTATCGGCTTCAGATGTGACAACAAATGCGCGCTTATTAAAGCCACTAGCAAAAGTTTGCTCTTCTAGAATTTCTTTAACGGTACCAGTTAATTCATATGACATATTTTCGTTAAAGTCTTTTACTGTCTTTGTGGCAAAGCTATTTAATCAAAGTATTACAAATTTACGTGTTTTTTGTTTTTAGGCACAAATAATAAGGCTTTTCTTTAATCGCTTTGGGCGTCATGCAACAAATGCTCATTTAGTCTACTATTATTTAGTTACTTTTCATGCACTCTCCTAGCTACTCATTTCCTGTGCTAAGTGCGCAGAGGGCTAAAGCTTTTGAAGCTTCGGTGGTCTCAAGCATGGAGGAGGAGTGGCTTTTTATGCAGCGTGCTGGTCGTGGTATCGCTCAACAAGTTATTAGTGATTATCAAGAACTTAGGCCACTTCCAGAATCTCTGCGAATCTTAGTAATCGCCGGTAAGGGTCATAATGGGGGAGATGCAATGTTAGCATGTAACCAATTGTTAGGGGATCTCCCTCGTGCATCAGTTACATTACTGACGACTTGCACCAGTGAATCGATGAAGCCTCTGGCAAAGCGTGCATATGAAGATCTCAAGGGCCGTGTTTTGGAGTACTTAATTTCTGAGGACGCTACAATTGAAAGCATAGCAGCTATCTTAAACCAGTGTAACGCTTCTAGAGGGTTTGACATATGCCTCGACGGCTTACTTGGCATAGGGTTTGAGTCTCCGATTAGGGGGTCTTTAAAAAATTTAATCGAAGCTACTAATGAGTATACAGAAATAGGGCTACGAGCTTCAGTTGATATGCCTAGCGGCTTAACTGGCTCATCAGAATCGATTTCTTTTTGTGCAGATTTTACTTATGCTACTGGTATAGTGAAAGCACTACATGTTTCTGGAATGTCTAATTTAGGCAGAGTTCATCTTATCGATCTTGGATTTTTTGACACAAGCGCTAAGTCTGAAGAAAAAGTGGCGGTTGAACACGCGAAGGCAGCTAAGTTAATTCAATCAGCTGAGTTTTTTTTGAGTGATCGAGTTTTAGATCCGGTCCGTCGATTGCGCCCTGCGAATGTTGACAAACGCACATTTGGGCACCTTTTCATCATAGGTGGCTCCGCATACATGCCAGGTGCTTTACTCATGGCAGTGCAGGCAGCTGTTCGCTCTGGTGCTGGCCTTGTGACTGCATTTGCGCCAGCTTCTATTGCCTCAAGCCTTGCCGCACGAGTGCCTGAGGCAATGTGGATTCCATGGCCAGAAAGTAGTAACGGTACCCTAGATCCGCGCGCTAATGGATTATTGATGGAGCGAATAGGTCGGGCTACTGCTTTGTTAATAGGGCCAGGTATGGGAAGCGATCGTAATACAGAAATGATTGCTCAAGAAGTTATTAAACGTGTTGATTTACCCATAGTGTGTGATGCGGATGCTTTGAATAATCGCGCCCTTGAATTAGTTTTAAAGCGTAGTACTCGGTCCGGTCCAGTTGTACTTACCCCTCATATGGGTGAATTTATGCGGATTGCTAAATTAGATCGTGAAGAGGTTTTCACTGAATCTTTATTGCACTATAGTCAGTCCAACAAGGTTATAACCGTTCTTAAAGGTCCAATAACTCAGATTTGTGACGGACACAAGGTTTGGTATAATAGTTTCGGCGGACCTGTTCTATCTCGTGGGGGAAGCGGTGATATGCTTGCAGGCTTAATTGGCGGTTTCATCGCCCAAAATAATAATGAGGTCACAGAATCAGTCTTGCAAGCGGTAGTGCTTCATGGGCAGGCGGCGGAATATTTAGCACGCGAACAAGGTCAGGTTACGGTACAAACCACTCAGGTACTGAATTTTTTATCAATAGTTTTACGTGGCGGTTAATTCGTAATTATATAAGACTTAGTCCAGATATGGATACAAGTCTGACCCAACATCAAGCACATCTTATTCTTAATGGATTGCCGCACGTTGGACCAGTTATGTTTCGTCGCCTGATGGATGCTTTCGATGATAATGGCATAGCGCTCCTTAATACTAATAAAAACACACTACTTCAAACGCATGGCATTGGTCCTAAACTCGTAAGCGTCTTAGATAACTGGGAGTTACATTTTAATTTATCCAGAGAAGAGAGATTGCTAGAGGAAAGAAATACTCGGTTTATTAGTCTGGAGTGTTCTGATTATCCAAAGCTACTGCGGGAAATCTATGACCGACCTATTGGATTGTATTGGAAGGGTGACTACACCATAGATAGACCTTGCGTTGCCATTGTCGGCACTCGCAAAGCAACTCTCTATGGGCTAAGTGTTGCGAAAAGTTTTGCTGCA
Organism: Coraliomargarita sp.; assembly: GCA_002699365.1. Taxonomy (GTDB): domain Bacteria; phylum Verrucomicrobiota; class Verrucomicrobiia; order Opitutales; family Coraliomargaritaceae. The sequence goes on from PAAN01000017.1 coordinate 37,726, forward strand.
GATTTAGCCTCCCTTGGATTTTGTGTAGTTAGTGGAATGGCTAGAGGAATAGATACAGCTGCCCACGAGGGTGCATTATCTGTTGGCTCTAAAACGATAGCAGTTCAGGGCAGTGGACTAGATATTGTTTATCCTCCTGAAAATTTAAATCTATATAAAGAAATAATAGATAATGGTGCAGTTGTCAGTGAGTTTTGTTTTGGACGACGAATAGGTCGTACCACTTTCCCTATGCGTAATCGTATAGTTTCGGGCATGTGTGAAGCAGTAATTGTAATTGAGAGCAATTGCTCCGGAGGCAGTATGATCACAGCGCGCTTTGCTGGAGAGCAATGCCGTGATTTAATGGTGATACCTGGACGTATCGATCAAATGACTAGTGCAGGCTGTTTACAATTATTGCGAGATGGTGCGACTTTGGTTACAAGTGTAGATGATGTTTTAGAAGAGTTACGCTATAGCAGACCTAAGAGCAGTGCAGTATGCTTGCCTAAGTCTACAGACGATACGGTATCAATTTCTAAGGCGGAGCAGTCCGTACTTACTTGCTTTAGTGGAGGTGAGATTCTTTCGCCTGATAAAATTGCAGAGCACGCTAAAAAATCATCTGCACAAGTAGCATCAATTTTGATGAGCTTGGAGCTAAAAAAGCAATTGGTAAAGCGCTCAGATGGACGCTTTGAGGCTAATTAGAAATCAATCTTGCCACCTTAGTGAAATCAAGCAGAACGGATAGATGCACGATCTATTTAAAAACGTCTCCATTATAAAAAATGCTAATGTTTATTTCGACGGCCAAGTTACCAGTCGTGTAGTGCTTTTTGCAGACGGCTCCAAGAAGACGCTCGGCTACATGCAAGCCGGCGAGTATGAGTTTGGCACAGAATCGCCAGAGCTTATGGAGCTACTTGGCGGCTCGATGGATGTGAAGCTAGCTGGTGAAGATGTTTGGACGACGTACCAGAAGGGCGAGTCCTTCAAAGTGCCGGGCAATTCGAAGTTTGCCTTAACGGTTAAAGGAGTAGGCGCTGACTATTGCTGCTCTTATTTTAGTTGAGCGCTTACTCTGGCATCGCCGACGAGTGGTGCTCGACAATCTTACTACCTTGACCGTGTAAACGGTAAACGAAGGTGAAGCGTGCTTGCACCGATGAGCCTTCGGCAAAAGTAAAAGTGTAAACGCCCGAGTTGATTGCGACATCGCCAAAGACTCGAACGTTGGAATCGTCAATTCTCCCCTTCGGGCCTTTTGCGAGGAAAGCGATAAAGTAGTCTTCAATCTCTGCATGTGTTTTACGTACCTTGTTGGATAGAGTCGGCAGGAGGATTGCGCTCGTATCGTAAAGTGCTACAACATTCTTTGGCTTGCCTGTTTGAATCGCTGCATTCCAATGGTCGAACAGAGAGTTGATTTCGATAGTGTTCATGGTGTTTCTGGTAGTAGGATTCACTCGGTTGTTATAGGATTGCCCTGCTGCATAGGACAGCCTTTGAAATGCAGTCGATCAAAACGTAAACTGATATTTTGCAAGGCGGCTAGCTATCTCAGTGACGATTTTCTTTTCAGCCTCTTCGCCTTGAGCGGCAAAGGTCACGGAGAAACGAACAAAATCTCCGCAATCATCCCAAGGTACCGTACTTATAAGTTCATTGGTGATGAGCCATTGGCTGAAAGCTTCACCAGAATCAAAATGGATCTTTTGGTCGGCATAGCTTGCCGATTTTGGTGCTGCTACGTAAAGGAAGAAGCTGCCCTTAGGCTTACTTGCGGAGAACCCATTTGCATTCAGGGCTGCTACTAGTAAGTCCATTCGACGGGAATACTTAGCCGCGATTTCTTCTGTAATTCGAGGGTTAGCTAAGGCAGTGGCCGCTGCCTTTTGTATCGCCAAGAACTGTCCGGAGTCAGAGTTATCTTTCATGTCGCCGTAAGCTTTTACGATGAGTGGATTACCGACAACAAATCCGATACGCCAACCTGTCATATTATAACTTTTGGACAGGGAGTGTAGCTCAACGGCTACATCTTTAGCTCCGTCTACTTGTAAGATCGATGTCGGAGCTCCTTCAAAGACAAGAGAAGCGTAAGCGGCATCTTGTATGATGATGAGGTTATTGGATTTAGCGAAAGCAACTGCTTCTTTATAAAATTCTAGTGTCGCGGAAGCACCAGTAGGATTGTTTGGATAGTTCAGTACTAAGATCTTAGCCTTAGTTAGAACAGCTTCTGGGATCACTTTGAAGTCTGGCAGAAAGTCATTTGCTGCTTCTAGAGGCATATTATGAACTTTCCCACCATAGTACTGTGCATGTGTGCCGAGTACCGGATAGCCAGGCACTGTCATTAATACGTAATCCCCTTCGTTGATAAAACATGCGGGCAACATAGAGAGCGCAGTTTTTGAACCAATTGAGTGGAGGATCTCGGTTTCCGATTTGATGTGATGAACTCCAAAAACTTCAGCCATGTAGTGCGCTGCCGCTTTTTTATAATCTTCTCCACCATTGTCCGCATAGCCCCTGTTTTCAGGAACTGTAGCTTCGTGTTGGAGTGATTTAATTACTATTGGAAAAGCCATCTCATCGGGTTCGCCGACTCCCATGTCTATTAGAGATACTTCCGGATTAGCCAGCTGTGCTGCCTGTTTTGCTCGTTTTATTTTTTCGAACTTATAAATTGCGGTAGACTTACCGTATTCTTTGCCGCCGATACGCTTGGCAAATAGTTCCTGAATGTAGGGATCGCTCATGGTTTTCTGGACTTTGTGAGAATTTACTTTGTATTGTGTTGGTTTTACCTGCGAAATAACTTATAAATAAAAACTAAATGCAGACAATTCAATCTATTCACGAAATGCAATCACATGCGATTAGCCTTCGCGCCAGCGGACAGTTGATTGGACTAGTGCCGACGATGGGATGCCTGCATGAAGGGCATTTGTCGTTGATAGATATTGCTAAGGAAAAGACCGATAAGGTCATTGTCTCGATTTTTGTCAACCCAACGCAATTTGGACCTAACGAGGATTATGATGAGTATCCTCGAAATTTAGAGCAAGACGTAGCCATTTGTTTAGAACGTGGAGCCGATATTGTCTTCAACCCTTCCAGTGAAGAAATATACCCTCAAGGATATTCTACATATGTTAAAGAAGAGCGAGTAGGGCAAGGTATGTGTGGTATTTCTCGTCCAATTCATTTTCGTGGAGTTACGACAATCTGCCTTAAACTATTTAATATTACACGCCCTGACCTTGCAGTTTTTGGGCAAAAAGATGCACAGCAATGCGCCGTTATTAAAAAGATGGTATCGGATCTTAATTTACCAATTGAAATATCTGTTGGGCCAACATTACGCGATCCAGATGGCTTAGCAACGAGTTCTCGTAATCGTTATTTGAGTGAGCTTCAGCGAGCCGATGCACTATCGATTCCTTTCGCCTTGGAAGAGGGTAGGCGACTTGTTGAGGAAGGTGTAAGGCAAGTCGATCGTGTAGTCGCTGAGATTACGCATCATTTGTCGAAGTGTCGCCGCCTAAGAATTATTTATGTGCAAGTCATTGACCGTGAAACTATGGAGCCAATGCGTGAGATTATAATTGGGAAAAGCCTAGTCGCTGTGGCAGTTTGGGTCGATCAGACACGTTTGGTTGATAATATCCTACTCTAGCGTAACTATATAATCTACGTATAAGTTTGGATCTGATACATGGTTTTTATTTATGATTAATACATTCGATGTAATTGTAGTTGGCAGTGGTATTGCTGGTTTAAGTTTCGCGCTCAAAGTCGCAGAGGCGGGTAAAAAAGTGGCAATTATTACAAAGAAAAACTCTGCGGAATCGAATACGAACTATGCGCAGGGTGGTATAGCTGCTGTTACTTCTCGATCCGATGATCTTGAAATGCATATTAGAGATACATTGGATGCTGGAGATGGACTTTGTGAGCCATTAGCAGTTCGTGAAATTCTACGTGATGGTCCTAGTAGTATTGACGAGCTTGTGCAGCGCGGGGTCGCATTTACACAGTTAGAAGATGGACGAGTCTCACTTGGTAAAGAAGGTGGGCATTCTAAACGTCGTATATTGCACGTTAAAGATGTAACTGGTAAAGCTATTGAGCAAGCCCTGCTGCATGCAGTTGATAATTGCTCTTTAATAGAGACCATGGAGCATCATTTTGCTGTTGATTTGATTACTGCTAAAAAAATCAGTGCAGAGTGTTTGGATAAATCTGATAGAATTCTAGGCCTTTATGTTTTCAATGAAAAAACACAAAAAGTAGAAACCTTCGCGGCACCTGCTGTACTATTAGCGACAGGTGGTATTGGGCAAGTTTATGAGTATACTACTAACCCATCTATAGCAACCGGTGATGGAATAGCTATGGCATATCGTGCTGGAGTGGAGGTTTGTAATATGGAGTTTATCCAGTTTCACCCCACTGCTTTTTATACTACTCAAGCAGAGCGATTCTTAATCAGCGAAGCTGTGCGTGGTGAAGGAGCTATTTTGCGAAATTTAGAGGGGGAGGCTTTTATGGTACAATATGATACGCGCCAAGACTTGGCGCCACGTGATATTGTTGCGCGCGCTATTGATGCTGAGATGAAAAAGTCTGGTGCTCGTCATGTCTGGCTTGATGTACGATCTATTCCATTAGCTACTTTGCACGAAAGGTTTCCTAATATATATGAATATTGCGCAAATCAGGGAATTTCTTTAGAAAAAGATATGATTCCAGTCGTTCCAGCAGCACATTATCTATGTGGTGGTGTGAAGACTCAATTGAATGCGAAAACCGATCTTACAGGTCTATATGCTTGTGGTGAGGTGGCCTGTACTGGCCTGCATGGAGCCAATCGATTAGCTAGTAATTCCTTACTAGAGGCTGTAGTGATGGCAAAGCGTGGAGCAGTTGCTGTTCTAGAAGATCTCGCTAAAACATATCATCAACCGCAATCACTGCCTGATTGGATAGATGGTGACTTACACGATTCTGATGAGCGAGTGATTCTTACCCATAATCGCGATGAGCTTAAACGCACTCTATGGGATTATGTTAGTATTGTCCGTACCGATAAGAGACTGGAGCGAGCACGAACACGCATCGAGGTTCTAGAGCGTGAAATCAATGACTACTATTGGGATTCTAAAGTAGATGTGAGTTTGCTAGAATTGCGAAATATGATTCAGGTTTCTGCGCTAATCGTTCAATGCGCTCTAGAGCGTAAAGAAAGTCGAGGGCTCCATTACACGCTGGATCACCCGAAGAAAAGTGAGCGAATTGTGGAGAGTTCTCTGCAGGCATATTAATGGTATTAGCTAGGCAACCGAAATGGGCCTTAGTAGGCCCTGGAGCAATTGGGCTCTATTATAGCGCGCTACTTATAAAGAGTGGCGCTTCACTATCTATTTTAGCCCGAAGTGATCTTGTCGCAATGCGAGAAAATGGCATTCTATTAAGATCATTGCAATACAGTGGTGAGGACGCAGACACATTGGTACTTAATAGCGAATTTAATCTTATGCCCAAGCAGATTGCTGCTGATGCAAATGAAATTGGATTCGTTGACTATGTTTTAATTGCAGCAAAATCTACAGTAAACCAAAGCCTCATAAGTAGTCTAGGTCCTTTAGTTAAGGAGGGTCATACTGTTCTGATTACTTTGCAGAATGGATTAGGAAATGCCGAGTTTTTTGCGCAACACTTCCCGCGCAATCCTGTCCTATCTGGTCTTTGCTTTGTCTGTGTAAATCGTACTGCTCCTTCTGTTGTTGAGAATTATTTAACAGGGCGAGTTGAGATAGGATCCTTGCAGGACCGCTGGCCTGAGTGCGCCGCTGCTGTAGTTGATACATTTAATTCAGCTGGCATTAGAACAAAGCTAGCGAAATCCATGAGCGCGGCTTTATGGCGGAAACTCTGCTGGAATATTCCGTTTAATGGCTTAAGTATTGTTGGTGGAGGCATTACAACAGATCGTATCCTAAGTGATCCTTCCTGCCGTGCACGAGCGACTCGTTTAATGCAGGAAGTACGAAGCGTGTCGACTAAGGCTGGATATTTAATTTCAGATGATTTTATTCAGAGCCAATTTGATGTAACCGAGAGCATGGGAGCCTACAAACCATCTTCATTAATTGATTTTCTAAGCGGACGATCTGTTGAGGTCGAAGCAATATGGGGAGAGCCCTTGCGTCGTGGAATAGCTATGGGAATCGATATGTTTGAGTTGCAAGATCTTTATGAATCTCTAAAAAAGATCGTATAGATTTTTGGGCATTTCTTTTGCTTTATCATGCTCCTATTATATCAGAACCAGCAGTTGGTAAATTAAATCATTTCTAATGAGGCCACATGAATAAGTCAGAGCGTGTTAAATTCGTCTTGTCCGAGCTAGCTGAGCTGTATCCAAATCCGCCGATACCTTTGTCCCATAAGGATCCGTATACTTTACTCATTGCTGTACTTCTTTCAGCGCAGTGTACCGATGTGCGAGTCAATCAGATCACTCCTCAGCTTTTTGCAAAAGCAGATAATCCTTATTCTATGCTCAAGCTTTCAGTAGATCAAATTCGCTCTATTATTCGTCCCTGTGGACTTTCTCCTATGAAGTCCAAAGGAATCGCTGGGCTATCACGAATTCTTGTGGACCAGTACGAAGGGCAAGTGCCCGCTGATAGTGCAGCGCTTGAGGCCTTACCAAGCGTTGGACATAAGACAGCATCTGTTGTTATGGCGCAGGCTTTTAATGTGCCAGCTTTCCCTGTTGATACTCACGTACATCGTTTAGCGCAGCGCTGGGGATTAACCACTGGAAAGAATGTGAGCGTTACAGAACGTGACCTAAAAAGGCTTTTCCCGAAAACAGCTTGGCATGACTTGCATCTGCAAATGATCTTCTACGGTCGTGAGCACTGTTCTGCTCGTGGATGCGATGGAAGAGTCTGCAAAATTTGTCGTACTCTTTTCCCTAATAGAAAACATGCGTTTAAGGCACGAAAGAGTTGATCTTCTACTCTTCCTTAGGCTTAGATTTTAATTTAGTTGGGTCTTTTTGAAAGAGTTTTTTAGTATCAAAAAAACTAACTTTTTTATTTTTACGTGTTCCAGCCAGTGTCCCTAGATCTAATGATTGGGTGGAACTGGTGTGTTTATTTGAAAGCGTTCCATCTTGCGTCGCTATTTTTTGCTTATTCGCTTCTTTTTGGGCCTTCTCATTAAATACATCTGCAGCAATTACAATACGTCCAGCAGGCGCTTGGCTTCCCTTGAATGCTAGACAAAAGAAGTAGGTTCCTTGCTCATAAGAAAAAAGTGAAATACATCCCGATAGCAGGATAAGAATTAGTAAAAAGGAGCGCATTTTATTTATGGCATTATATTAATTTCATTATAATCATATTAGGATTCTATTATTCGCAATATAATACGTTTTATGAGTTTAATCAGTAAAGTTAAAGCACAGCGCAAGGAACGTATCTTGTTTCTTATGTTATCTGTATTTTCCCTTACACTAATTATATTTTTTAGTAGTTTATTGGTAAAAACAAATCGAGAGTACCAGCATTTTCAGCTACGACTTGCACGCACCGAGGCAAAGTTAAATCAGGCGCAAAAAGAATTCCAACAAAAGGAAATTTATATGTCTCAATTGCTGGAGGATCCAGAATTCTTAGAACGAGTTGTTCGTGATCGCTTAAGCTACTCACGCCCGGATGAAGTTATTTTTAAATTCACCAATGACCCTTAATTTAATTCCGCACAAACTAATAGAAATAAACTTCAATACTCATAATTTATAATTCGAATGTTCTGTGTTTGCCTATTTCTGATCAGCAGACTACCTACTCATTTTTACTAATATGGATTTAGCTACTGATAAGAATATACGAGAAGCTTTTAAACGAGCAGGTCATGCTCACGTTTTTCGTTATTGGGATGAATTAAACCCTCAATCTAAGTTTAGGCTGCTAAGCGAGGCTCAGGCAATTGATTTAGATGAGATTAACAAACTTGTTGCTGAACATGTACTGACTGACTCTTTGAGCGGGTTAAGTGGAGACAAATTAGATGGATTAGAGCCAGCTCCTTATATACAACATCCATCTAAAGGAGGCGATGTTCTACGATGGGAAAAAGCAGCAAAAACAGGAGAATTGGCAATACGTGCAGGTAAAGTTGCAGCATTCTGCGTAGCTGGTGGGCAAGGTACTCGGCTTGGATTTAATGGACCAAAAGGAACTTTTCCAGTCACTCCACTGACAAAAAAATCACTCTTTCAAGTATTTGCGGAAAAAATAAAACGTAGCAGTGAGCGCTACGAGACAGTGATTCATTGGTTTGTATTAACAAGCGAGATTAATCATGCCGCTACTGCTGAGCACTTTGAGTTAAATAACTACTTCGGTTTACCTCGAGAAAGTGTACATCTTATTGTGCAGGGATTAATTAGTGCGGTGGATCAAAAGGGTAAGATTATTCTTACCGCAAAAGACTCGATTGCGCGTACTCCAGATGGTCACGGAGGGTCGCTAAGAGCACTTGCCCGAAGTAGTGCAATTGAGAAAATGAAGACACTGGGCGTTGAATGTATAAGCTATTTTCAGGTCGATAATCCCTTGATTCGTATTATAGACCCAGCATTTATTGGATTTCATCTAGAGGAAGATTCTGAATTATCATCAAAGATGATTCCCAAGGCCTACCCACTTGAGAAAGTAGGCCATTTCTGTACTCAGGGCGGCAAGACTGTTGTTGTTGAATACAGCGACATGAGTGAGTCGATGCAAAAAGCGACAAATTCTGCAGGAGACCTACATTATATTTCTGGAAGTGTTGCTATTCATTTATTTGATCGCGATTTCATTGCCCGAGTCGGTGGGGGCGAAGGGCAAGCGAAGTTGCCGTTCCATCGCGCGAATAAGAGGATTCCTTTTTTAGATGCTGCCGGCAATTTGCAAAATCCTGATGAGCCGAACGGTGTGAAGTTTGAAATGTTTGTCTTTGATGCGTTGCCTCTAGCGCGCAATGCAATTATCATTGAGTCCCTAAGGGCAGACGATTTTAGCCCTGTTAAAAATTCCACAGGTGTCGATTCTCCAAAATCATGTGCAGAAGACTTATTGCGTAGTTATGCTCGATGGCTCATAGCAGCAGGAGTGAATATAGAAGTCGATAGTTCTGGTCTGCCTGTAATTAATTTTGAAATTAGTTACAGCTTCGCTGCTGACCAAGAGGATTTCTTTAAGCAATGGAATGCGCTTTCAAATAAACCCGATATTGTAGATGGCTTGGTTATAGAATCGGGAATCTAATTTCTGTCAGTGTCTACTAGATCTTAATTATACAACTATACATAAATACTATAAAATGAGTCTTATCGATATAATTGAAACAGCTCAAAAAGAAGGAAAACTTTTTGACAGTAGTGTTGAGAATTTGAGAATTTGGGCAGGTGCTAGTTATCTTCCAGATTGGGTAATATCGAGTATTAGTGAACTTGTTAATAACGGTGAATGGGATGAGCTCAATGACCGCTTCTATAGAAACCTTGCATTTGGTACCGGAGGTATGCGAGGACGAACAATAGGAAGAGTATCCAGTTCTGTGGAACTTGGATCCGCAAAGGCCGACAAGATCAAGGGCACACCTAATAGGGCAGCAGTTGGAACAAATGTCCTTAATGACTTTAATATTATTAAAGCTACAATTGGACTATTTCGTTATACAAGTAATTACCTTAAAATAAATGATCGACTGGAGCAACCGCGCTTCGTAATCGCTCACGATGTTCGTCATTTCTCGCGTCATTTTTGTGAATTAGCTGCATCGACTTGGACGAAGCTTGGAGGCCAGGCACTAATTTTCGATGGGCCACGATCAACGCCGCAACTTAGCTTTTCTGTGCGTGAGTACAAAGCAAATTGCGGTGCTGTCATCACAGCCAGTCACAACCCATGGCATGACAATGGCTTCAAGGTTTATTTCGAAGATGGAGCACAAGTTGTTTCCCCTCACGCTAATTCTATCGTACTGCAAGTCAACGAGGTTGCCCTTGATGAAGTCACTGCGTATCTTGAAATTAACTTAGACTCAGTAGTTACTTTGAACACTACAGCGGATAGGCGTTATTTTTGTGTTTTGGATGAAATCGTGCTAGATCGCGAGGTAATAGCCGCGCAAAAGCCAAGGATAGTCTTTTCTCCGATTCATGGTACAGGTGCCATTAGCACAGCTCCAGCATTAAGAAAACTTGGCATTGATGTGATCGAAGTCCCGGAACAAATGGTCCAAGATAGCAATTTTACGACAGTACAATCGCCAAACCCAGAAAATGCCGAAGCTCTCGAGATGGCTATTGCCAGAGCCGAAGATTCTGGCGCTGATCTAGTGGTCGCTACCGACCCTGACGCCGATCGAATGGGCGTTGCTGTGCGAAATAGTGCTGGAAAAATGGTTTTACTAAGTGGTAATCAAATCGGCACTTTGCTTGCAGAATATCGTATAGCAACGCTCAAGGAGTCAGGGGTATTACCGGAAGAGGGGACTCAACGAGCTGCGCTGATTAAGACTTTTGTAACAACTCCGATGCAGGATGCGCTTGCTAAGTGGCATGGTTTAAAGACCGTAAATACATTAACTGGATTTAAGTGGTTAGGTGAAAAGTTGGCAGATTACGAACTTCAAATGAAGCAGCGATTACTCGAGGAAGAAGGAATGGCAATTGATTATGACGCATGTGATCTTTGGACTCGAGCGGATCTACTCATGGAGTACTCCACATTTTTTGTAGTTGGTGGCGAGGAGAGTTATGGCTACTTAGCTGGAGACAAAGTTCGCGACAAGGATGCTAATGCTGCGGTGATTATGATTTGCGAATTAGCTGCATATTTAAAATCCCAAGAAATGACTTTTACGGATTATCTTGATTCGCTCTACTTGCTCTACGGATACTATGAGGAGCAGAGCATTAATATTTATTATGAAGGGGCTGCAGGAAGCCAAAAAATATCGAATATACTTGGTTCTTACCGTGCTCGATCTCCAAAGAAATTTGGTGATGTACTTGTTACTGGATTCACCGATTTTGGTAAGGATGAGATTGTAGATGCCGATGGGAAGAAGATTCCACCACAGGATTTTTACTTTCTCGAATTGAGCAATGGATATAGCTACGCTGTACGAGGCTCAGGAACTGAGCCAAAAATTAAATTTTATGTATTTGGTCGCAGTGATGTAGCGAATTCAGATGCCTTGCCTGCAATCAAGACAAGCGTTGCTAAAGAAATGGCAGATATACTAGAACTTATTGAGTCGGATGCGCGCATACGTGCAGATGCAGAACTCGAAGGCGAAGAGTGAGATCTGAGATTAATAAGTGATTGGCTAAATCTATAATAGAGGTATCTCGTTTTTAGTACTCTACAATTTTGAGTCCTAATTGTTTAATTATTGATGGCTAAAACTTTCATTAAAGACGACTTGCTTGAAAGTTAGTTGTCCTCCTCGCTGGTTTGCCGGTTTAATTGCCTTGCCGATAGTAAGCATCATGCCAATTAGGTGGTTTTTGGGGAGATCTATGATTTCTCCAACCTTTTTTGTATCAAATCCGATCATTGGACAACTGTCGTAACCCATAGCTTTTGCGCCTAACATTAATGTTTGTGCTGCAATTCCAATGGAACGCATTGCTTCGTCATTTCTTAGCTGTGGTTTATCTTCATAAAAGGAGGTAATCATTGGCACGAGGGCATCACGAGTTTCCTTTGCAGCATTAGCCCAGTAGCGCTCTGGATCTTTGTGCGCATCAAGATCGGCGCACAAAAGTATTACGATGGAGGCCTCACTGCACTGAGCTTGATTCCAAGCTGCTTTACGAATCGCTTGTTTCGTCTTTGCATTGCTCACTACAACAAAACGCCAATTTTGCATATTAAATGAAGTTGGTGATAGTAAGGCTAACTCCATTAGTCGCTTCACTTCAGCCGATGATATGATATGATCGGGATCATAGTGTTTAATGGAGCGGCGCTCCGTAATAGCTTTAAATGTATCCATGATGCTCTTTGTGTTTGAATTCTCCGTAATAAGCAAGTGGTCTCTGAACTTCTGCGCTGTAAGTTTTAGCAGAATTAGACGCTTAATTGTTTGTGAATACTGCTCCTACAATACTTTGGTTTAGAAATGATCTGCGTTTAGCTGATAATGCTGCCCTCTCTGCAGCGGTGGAGCTAGGTTTTCCTATAATTCCTGTTTTTATTTGGGATCCAGCATCTAACGGAACATGGGCTCCAGGTGCGGCTTCACAGTGGTGGCTGCACCAAGCTTTAAATTCACTTAATGAATCTTTTTGCAAATTGGGAGGCTCACTCATTATTCGCAAAGGCGATACGCTCGAAGTACTTGAGGATTTAACTCGGGAAACAGGGGCTAAACATGTTTTTTGGAACCGTCGCTATGAAGGCTCGCTTCGTGAATTAGATGCGCGTTGTAAACGAGTTTTAACGAATTGTGGACTGGATGTAAGAAGTTTTAATTCTGCCTTGATTAACGAGCCTCATGAAGTGAGCACCAAGTCAGGGTCGCCATACAAAGTATATACTCCCTATTTTAATACTGTTGTTAGTCGGCCTGCCGTGCTGCCAATTGCTTTGAATAAATCCGCCATACGGTTCACTCCGTTTACTCCAGAATCTATCTCGATTAATACCCTTGAGCTATTGCCAAGTTCTGATTGGCATCGGGAATTTGAGCGCAAATGGGTGGTCACCGAAGAAGCAGCCCAGAAATGTTTAAGAGATTTTTTAGATCAACCAGTTGATCGATATCAGCAAGATCGCGATCGCCCTGATCGTGAAGGCACTTCAGTGCTTTCACCGTATTTGCATTTTGGTCAAATCGGACCACGTCAAATCGTGCAGGCATTAAAAGAGCAATCAGACCTCAGCCTTGAGGGGCCTCATGTATATTTAAAAGAAATTTATTGGCGGGAGTTTGCCTACCATGTACTGTATCACTTTCCAAATACTCCTGATATGCCCTTACAATCGAAGTACGCGAATTTTCCTTGGAAGTATGATGCAACTTTGCAAGAACGCTGGCAGCAGGGCAAAACTGGTTATCCATTAATTGATGCTGGAATGCGTCAACTTTGGGAAACTGGTTGGATGCATAACCGAGTACGCATGATAGTTGCTTCATTCTTAGTAAAACATTTGCTGCAAGACTGGAAGCAAGGCGCTCAATGGTTTTGGGATACTCTTGTCGATGCTGACTTGGCAAGTAATACACTTGGATGGCAGTGGAGCGGTGGTTGTGGCGCAGATGCAGCTCCGTACTTTCGAGTTTTTAATCCAATCATTCAGGGTAAAAAATTCGATCCGGATGGTAGCTTTGTGAAACGCTTTGTTCCTGAGCTAGAAAAGTTGCCAGTTAAATACATTCACACACCTTGGGAGGCACCCACTGCCACGCTAAAAGCTGCTGGAATTACTTTAGACGTCGACTACCCAAAGCCTATCGTTGATCATGCGGAAGGCCGCGCTCGGGCCTTGTCTGCGTTCACAGTTTTCAAGGGACAATAAAATGAATCATCGAGGAACGATAGTTGTGAGTGGTGCGTCTGGATTAATTGGATCCGCACTCAAATGCTCGCTACTTTCCCGTGGATACCTAGTTCGAGAGTTATCACGCAAACCAAACTTGCCGCGTGGTCAAAGTTGGGATCCTGCTACTGAACAAATGGATGCATCGATTTTAGAAGATACTATTGCGGTCGTCCATCTTTCTGGAGAACCAATCGCTCAGCGCTGGACTTTTGCTGTACGGCAAAAAATTTTAGAAAGCCGCGTTAAGAGTACTGCAATGCTGGCTAAAAATTTGGCTCAAATGGATTCGCCTCCTCCCTTAATTGTCGCATCTGGCATCAATTATTATGGTGCTTCTTGTAGTGGAGAAAATGGGGATATAACAGAGAGTAGCCAATCTGGAACAGGATTCTTGGCTTCTGTTTGCAGAGAATGGGAGGGCGCTGCACAACCTTTAATCAATGTTGGTGGAAGAGTTGTATTTATGCGAACGGGTGTGGTACTAAGTGCTCAAGGTGGGGCTTTAGCTAAACTTTTGCTGCCCTTCCGCCTAGGTTTTGGGGGACCTATCGGCCATGGACAACAACATATGAGCTGGATCGCTATATCGGATTTAGTGAGTGCCTACGTCAAAGCGATTGAAGATGGTTCTATCGCTGGTCCTATAAATGCGGTAAGTCCTAATTCTATAACAAACAAAGCATTTACTACAGCTTTGGCTCGCTCCCTTTTTCGTCCTGCTATTTTGCCACTCCCTGCATTTTTGCTACGAGTCGTATTTGGATGTATGGCAAAGGAGACTCTTCTTGCGGACATGAACGTTATTCCGCAACGATTACTTGATATGCAGTTCGAATGGCAGACACCAGACATTAATTCGGCACTGCTTTCCTGCTTGAAGGAGAGGCCAAATGGGTGACGAACTTACAGTGGATGTACTTGTTATTGGTGCAGGTATCTCTGGCTTAATATGTGCAACTGAGCTGCAAAATTCTGGTTTACAGGTAGTGCTTTTAGACAAAGGACGCAGCGCTGGAGGAAGGCTCTCAACTCGAGACATTTTGGGCGCTCGTGTGGATCATGGAGCTCAGTTTTTCACGGTGCGCGATCCACGTTTTCAAAACTATGCGGATCAATGGATTGATTCTGGAGTGATACGTGAATGGTTCCGGCACGCAGATTGGGATACGAATGCTACAGGATATCCCCGTTACTGTGGAGTTGCTGGAATGAGTTCAATTGCAAAGTACTTAGCAAGTACACTGGATGTGCGCCAGAGTGAAGAAGTTCAAACGCTTTCGCGTGGAGGGGATTGCTGGTTCGCTAATTCCAAAAATGGTAATAAATATGTAGCTAAGAAGTTAATTATCACGACCCCCTTGCCGCAGGCCATCGCTCTCATGGAAACGACCAACTTGAACTGGGCTGGTGATTTGTTGCCCCGCTTAAAGCAGGTGCGCTACGATAAGGGTCTTGCCGCACTTGTTTTACTTGATCAGCCGAGTTTAGTGCCTGCGCCTGGAGCACTTAAACTTTCAAATGGTCCACTTGTTTGGATTGCGGATAATCAAATGAAGGGAATTTCTCCCGACGTGACTGCTCTAACTCTCCACGCAAGTGCTCAATTTGCTACCAAGCATTGGGACTCAAGTGATGCCATCAGAGGTCAGTTAATGCTTAATGCAGCAGAGCACTTTATTCAAGGCACAGTCGTGGATCTGTGTTGCCACCGCTGGGGGTTTACTTTGCCACTTAATCCTTGGCCGCAGGCTTATTTGTCCATTGATCGATTCGATTTAGTTCTAGCTGGTGATGCTTTTGGTGGGCCGCGCATCGAGGGCGCGGCTTTATCGGGGTTCGAGGCGGCAGGAGTAATTCTAGAGCGTCTCTAGCTTTTATTAAAGTGGCTTAATTTATTTCGTGCATTCATCGCAATTCACCATTCACTAACAACATGGAAGAAATTTTAAGGACTATCCCTCACCGCCCACCTTTTTTGTTTATTGACGAGATCGTTGATATTCGAACTGACGGGGCATCGTGCAAGCGTACTATTCGAATGGATGAACCTCAATTTGAGGGGCACTACCCAAACAACCCTATTATGCCTGGGGTCTTATTGTGTGAAGCTTGCTTTCAAACAGGGGCTATTTTCTTAGCTAAACAGATTGAGAAAGAGGGCCGTTCATTAAATGATGTCACCCCGGTACTTTCACGAATTAGTGATGCCCGCTTCAAACAAATGATTAAGCCAGGAGATGAAATACTTATCGAAGTAACAATGAAGGAAACTATCAGTAAATTTCACTTCTTACGAGGAAAGGTTTTTAAGGGCGGCAAGCTAGCTCTGACAATTCAGTTCGCTCTAGCGATGTTAGAAGTGGAGGATAAAAAATGAGTTTTTTAAATCTCCAAAATAAGCGGTTTTTAGTTATGGGAGTTGCTAATCGCAAGAGTGTTGCTTGGGCAATTACACAAGCGCTAGAAGAGCAAGGAGCTGAAGTCATTCACAGCGTACGTTCTGCAAAGCGCTTGGAAAGTCTCAAGAAATTGATGGGTGAGCGAAGTACGTATTGTTGTGACGTCGAGTTTCCAGAACAAATAGAAGCTTTAGCAAAAGAAGTCGGCGAGCATCACGGCTCGATCGATGGAATTGTGCATTCCATTGCGTTCGCTAATTTTTCCGATGGTTTGAAGCCTTTTCATGCGACACTTCGCAAGGACTTTTTACAAGCTACATCAATTTCTGCCTTCTCGTTAGTTGAGGTTGCGAACGCTTTTAAAAAACTGCTTACAAATGAGGCGTCAGTTGTATCGATAGGTATTTCTTCAACGGATGTGACTGCCGAAAATTATGGCTACATGGCACCAATAAAGGCAGCCCTGGAGACGTGCTCTTATAACCTCGCAAAATCGTTTAGTCATGATTCGCGAGTACGTTTTAATACTGTCAATTCTGGCCCACTGAAGACCAGTGCATCCGCTGGCATTCCAGGTTACATTGATAGCTACCTATATGCGGAGAAGCTAACACTTAGAAAAAAAAATCTGACTACTCAGGAAGTAGCTAATACTGCATTATTTCTACTCAGTCCTGTGTCCAGTGGAATCAATGGGCAAGGGATTGTCGTTAATGCTGGAATGGACCGCAATTATTTTGACAAGGATATAATTGCCGCTGCTACGCGGCAGTAATCTACAAAAAACCGTTAAGTGTTATGCGCACTTAACGGTTTTATTAAATAGATAGTTAATTTATCCGTGAATTTCTGAGTATTTGGCAGTTGTACCACGATAGCTAATGACTGGATCGTGTGCACGTATCGCATCGCTATGTTTTTGATTAACTTCAGAAACACTTGCGTGGCTTGACTGTGCGCCGCGGTAGTTAAGCTCTGGATTCTTTGCTTGTAAGGCGTCTGAGCGTTGTGAATTTGATGCATGGACTTCATTGACTGTTGTTGAAGCGCCGCGGTAGTTGATGACTTTATTTTCCATAGTATTCTTTTTTAAGTTTAGTTAATATAAGATAGTATGAGTAATGCATTCTCTGTGCCAATATTTATACATATTTTGTAAACAACTGTAATAAAACGACTTAAAAAAATAATAATTTATTTAATTGAAGACATTAGGTTAATTGCTTCCCATCAAGTGGTAAATCATTTACCACAACAAATAGTTATTAATACATCCTGCTATTCGCGATTATGCTTTATTGTTATATACAAAAATTAGTTGTTTTTTTCCAACAGTCATGAATCTACTTTATATAGGCGGTTGCGATGCACTGCGCATGCAAATTGAAAAGTTGCTCGAGCAGGGCTCTAATTTCATACAATGTGCTGACGTCCCAGCGGCTTTGCGGCATATAGGAAGCGTTGGGCAGGATACTGAAATTGTTGTAATGAGCGATTTAGCTCAAATCGATCCATTGGAAGCGCTAGTAGAGCTCAAGAAGAATTACTATTCATTGCCAGTTATTGTGCTGAGCGAAAATAGAAAGAGTAGCCTAGCAATAGAAATTATAAAGGCAGGCGCGGATGATTTTTTCTTACTGCCGATCTCCTCTACAGAGTTAGTTGATTCGATGCAGCAGTCAGTGGTTGATGCGCGGCTTAGTTCGAAGCCAGTTGAAATTGGAGAGGTGTATAGTGATCAGGACACTATTATTGGCAAAAGTCGTGCAATGCGCGACATCTATAAGCAACTCGGTCGCATTGCTTCGCAAACAGTCACTGTTCTTGTGCGTGGCGAGACTGGAACTGGAAAAGAGCTTATTGCTCGGGCGATTTACCAACATGGACATCGAGCACACAAAGGATTCATTGCCGTAAATTGTGCAGCTATTCCAGAGAATCTTCTAGAGAGTGAACTTTTTGGTCACGAGAAAGGATCTTTTACTGGAGCTAATCAGTTGCGCATAGGACGATTTGAACAGGCGCATGGAGGCACACTCTTTCTAGATGAAATTGGTGATTTAGACCTATCGCTTCAAGTAAAGCTATTGCGAGTTTTACAGGAAAAAACGATACAAAGGGTAGGTAGTTCCAGCAATATTCCTGTTGATGTTCGTGTGATAGCTGCAACGCATCGTAATCTAGAATCTATGGTTTCTGAGGGGACTTTCCGAGAAGACTTATTTTATCGACTGAATGTCATTGCGATTCCTATTCCACCTTTAAGGGATAGGCGTGAGGATATTCCTGATTTGATCCATTACTTCTTACAGCGATATGCAAAGGAGTATGGCTTAAAAACCCCAAGCATTTCTGCGAAAGCTATCGATTATCTTAAGCAATTAGAATGGCCAGGTAATATCCGCCAAGTGCAGAATGTGATTAGTAAATCACTTTTGGACTCTAAGGGTCAGATGCTAGATTGGCAACGATTTGATAAGATTATTAAAGAGTCCCAAGAATTAGCAAAGAAGCAAATTAACTTAAGACAAATGATTGATTATGAACTGACTCGTGCAGTTAATAGTGAAACGGAGGCTGCATTACCTATCTTATCACAACAGTTTGAGCGTGAGGTTTATACTATGGCAATTGATCGGGCGGGAGGTAACCAGGCTAAGGCGGCTCGTTTATTAGGTGTCTCAAGGTTTACATTAAGAGAGAAGCTACGTTTATATGGCAAACACCCTAAAAAAATATGATTTTTAAAAATGTAGCAATTGAGTCTATTGCATCCGCCTTGCCGACAGAGGTATGGTCGTCCTCGGATATAGAGGCGAGGCTCGCAACGGTTTATGATCGCTTGGGCTTACCGGCGGGGCGTCTAGAATTAATGACGGGAATAAAAGAGCGCCGCTTTTGGCCCTTAGGAACCTTAGCCTCGACAGCTTCAGCTGAAGCAGGAGAAGCTGTATTAAGCAAATCAGCTTTCCCGCGTGATTCTATAGATCTACTCATTCATTCTGCAGTGTGTCGCGATCGCTTAGAGCCAGCAACCGCTTCCTATGTACATGGCTTACTGGGTTTATCCGGCAGTACGCAAATTTTTGATCTCTCCAACGCTTGTCTCGGATTCTTGAATGCCATGGTGGTTGCTGCAAGTATGATTGAAAGTGGGCAAATTGAGCGCGCACTTATTTGTTCTGGAGAAAATGGGCGACCATTAGTGGAAAATACCATTGAGCAGTTACATAATCCGGTTTTGACGCGCAAGACGATTAAGCCTTACTTCGCGAATCTCACAATTGGCGCAGGTGCGGTTTCTGCAGTCTTATGTCGCAAGGATCTGACAGAGCAATCGAGACCCCTACTTAGCGCGGCAGTCTGTGAGACGGATACTTCTCACAATCAGCTATGTGAAGGCGACTCCTCTGGAGATACGCTAGAGATGTTGACGGACTCCGAGGAGCTTCTTTTTGCTGGTATTAGTGTGGCGAAGCGTGCGTGGCATCGTTTTATGGAGACGACTGGTTGGCTGCCAACAACCCCAGATCGGCTGTTCACTCATCAGGTTGGAAAGGCGCACTCGCGCGAGCTATTCTCTGCCTTAGGTCTGGATATTTCTAAAGACTATACTACTTTTGAAACACTAGGTAATGTAGGTTCCGTGTCTTGTCCAATTACTGTAGCCATGGCGATTGAAGCGGGTGTTTTTAGCGCTGGTCAGAAAGCTGCTTTGTTAGGAATTGGCAGTGGATTGAGTAGCTTGATGCTTGCTTTGGAGTGGCCCTCCTCATGACACGTTCGCGCGCGAGTAAATTGCCTGCGGATGTTCGTGAGGAATATCCTTATTCAGGAAATTTAATGGACTTACCTAGCGGGGTAAAAATGCATTACTTAGATGAGGGTTCAGGTCCAATCGTATTGATGCTGCATGGCAACCCAACCTGGTCGTTTTACTACCGCGGCTTAGTCAATAAAATGGTTTCTGCCGGTTACCGCTGTATCGTCCCCGACCACATTGGTTGTGGTCTTTCGGATAAGCCTTCGAATTATAACTATAAGTTGGAGCAGCGGATAGAAGATGTGGCTTCTTTACTGCATTATTTGGAAATCGGAAGTTATAGCTTAATTGTACATGACTGGGGAGGCGCAATTGGTTGCGGCTTAGCCGTTCGCCGGCCTGAGGCTGTAGAAAAGATAGTATTGCTCAATACAGCAGCTTTTAATTCCAGGCGTATC
This sequence comes from Coraliomargarita sp., assembly GCA_002699365.1. Taxonomy (GTDB): domain Bacteria; phylum Verrucomicrobiota; class Verrucomicrobiia; order Opitutales; family Coraliomargaritaceae. Next base: position 57,962 of record PAAN01000017.1, read on the forward strand.
CCTTGGCGAATTGCTGCTGTAAAGGTTCCATGGGTCGGCGAATTTATTATTCGCGCTCTCAATGGTTTTGCCGGGCCGGCAGCAAATATGTCTGTATGCATTCCTCTATCGCCGGTAGTCAAGCGAGGCCTGCTATGGCCTTATAGAAGTTGGGCGAATCGAATTGCTACCTGGAATTTTGTTAAAGATATTCCTTTAGTTAAAAAGCATGTCAGTTTTGCCACGCTAGCGACTATTGAAGCGTCCCTGTCTGACTTATCCGAAAAGCCGATTCACATTGTATGGGGCGGTAAAGATTTTTGTTTTAATTACTATTTCCTCAAGCGCTGGCAGACAATCTTTCCTACGGCAGAGCTCAGCTTGTTTCCTCATTATGGTCACTACATTTTAGAAGATGGGCGAGCTGAAGTGGAAACTGTAATTCAGCGCTTCATGGATAAAGTTTAGTTATAGCACATCTAGCGAAGCAGATAGTTACCTAGTAAACAACGTAACTACTGATAATTAAGCTGTAGGAATCGTTTTGCATTTTTTAAGAAAGCAGATCTTACTACTGTGATTATGAGTTCTGTATTGCAATTAATCATCGAGGGCGAGCGACTTGATTCGGCTCAAATGGCACAAGTGTTAAATTTGAGTGAAGCGGAGGTAGAGTCCGAAATTAAGCGCCTGAAAGCCGAGCATGTTTTGCTGGGATGGCGCCCTGTGCTCAATCCACAGTGCGTACAGGAGGATATTATTCGGGCGGTTATCGAGGTTAAGATTAGTCCTGAGCGCGATGGAGGCTTTGATCGCTTGGCCGCTCGTATAAGTCAATTTGATGCAGTTGAGTCCTGTTACTTAATGTCGGGTAGCTATGATTTACTTATTTTTGCAAGGGGTGCGGATTTGCGCGAAGTTGCTAGCTTCGTATCTGAGCGTCTAGCGAGCGTATCGGGTGTGCTATCAACGGCTACTCACTTCATGCTACGTGCCTATAAAGAGCAGGGACATTTACTTCTTTCACCCAACGAAGGTGGCGATAAGCCAGTCGTTAGTCCGTAATTCTCAATGGAAGCTAATAGTCAACGTTTTGTTGCAGGCCATGTAAGCGGTCTGCCACGTTCTGGTATTCGCGACTTTTTCGCTATTGTCGCAGCGATGCCCCAGGCTATCTCATTAGGTATTGGTGAGCCCGACTTTGTCACACCATGGCATATACGTGAGGCAGCTATCTTTGCTCTAGAGAAAGGCAAAACTAGTTATACCGATAATCTGGGCCTGCTTCGATTAAGACATGAAATCAGCAAGTATGTTGAAAATAACTTTAATCTTAGTTATCATCCGGAAAAAGAAGTACTTGTTGCAGTTGGTGTTTCAGAGGCATTAGATATTGCACTGCGAGCAGTTTTAAATCCTGGAGATAAAGTTCTCTATCATGAGCCTTGTTATGTTTCCTATAGTCCAAGTATAAAACTTGCGCACGCCCAGCCAATACGAGTTGGGACTTCTTCGGAGGATCAATTTTCGATTGATCCAGATCGAGTCGCTGATGCATGGGAGCCAGGGTGCAAAGTATTACTGCTTAATTTCCCGACAAATCCCACTGGCGGTGTGACAGATAAGGTCAAACTTGAAAAGCTTGCTAAGTTTGCAGTCGAAAAAGATTTATTAATCATTTCCGATGAGATTTATTCAGAACTGACGTTTGAAGGAAACCACACCAGTATTGCTTCACTGCCTGGAATGCGCGAGCGCACTATTTTCTTACATGGATTTTCCAAAGCATACGCCATGACAGGATTTCGTATAGGATATGCTTGTGGGCCTCAGCCTTTGATTGAGGCTATGATGAAGATCCACCAATATAGCATGCTCTGCGCGCCTATTTTGTCTCAAGAAGCTGCTTTAGAGGCATTAAAAAATGGTCAACCTGCGCTTGCTAGAATGAAGGAGGCATATCAGGATCGACGAGATTTAATAGTAGAGCGTTTTAATAGTATAGGGCTTGAATGTCATCTTCCAAAGGGCTCTTTTTACGCTTTCCCATCGATCCAATCAGTGGGACTTGAATCAATTGATTTTTGCAAGGGGCTACTACAAAAACAAGAAGTAGCCGTTGTTCCAGGTACCGCTTTTGGCCCTAGTGGTGCAGGATTTGTGCGCGCTAGTTTTTCCACAAGTTATGAGCGCATTATTGAAGCGTGCGACCGCATCGGAAAGTTTGTAGATACAAATAAGTAACGAATTCGCTTTTTTATTCGTCTAGCTTTAGCTCATAAGTAGATCCACGTGAATCCACTAATATGACATAACTGTCATGAGCTTCATCTAGGCCTATTACAGGATCTTTTGTAATTAGTTCGCCCTGTGCATAAATTCCGCTAGGCCTAATTCCTCCATCAATGATAGCGGACTCTTCGCGTCCGGTATTCTTTTTACTGTCCTTATCGATGATCTTCTCATCAATGTTTGTATTGATGGAGCCATTTAGTTGAAGTTCAGCTAACTTTTTTTGTACAGCAATAGCATGTTCTTCCTCGCTTCGGTTGGTTTCAGCAATTGCAATATTTCCTAGTTCTAGGACGCGACCATCAGTCGAGTGCAGAAGATCTCCAGGGCGTTTGCGCACAGGTAAATTCAAAACATTTTCAAAACGTACAAAAAATCCTATTTCATCCAATCCTAATTGCTCGGCGATATAGCTCTCTAGTTTTTCAAAGTCGATGATAACCACTGTTTCTGGAACTTCTTCAACTTCTGGATTTGTAGCTAATTCTGGTAGTCCACTCTTATCGAAATTGTAGGTTGCTACGAAGGGCTCATTTTTCAGTGTGCTATATTTTGTCCAATTTCTTGATAGCCATTGATCACGTAATAGTCCTTGCATGATACGCGCACTAGCGCTCATGTCCATAGCCTCCTTTTCAAAATTGTTTTCGGCCGTGATTCTTGATTCTGAAATGTTCGTTATTTTCGATACTAGACTATCGAATAACCCATAACTGTAAGAAACCCATAGAGAAGCTAAAAGTGCTACTGGCAGAACGATACGCGGATTGTTTAGGTGCTGACGCATTATAAGTTGTTAGATTTCGATAAGCTTAGAATTGAAGGATCTATTAAAGGAAAGAATAACGTNGCTTCTAAAGCAAATCCATCACTTGTGCGAACTATTTTTATTTTTTGATATTCGTGCGTGGGCGGACGACTCCAAAGGTACTTTATGCATTCAGTAAGTGAATAAAGAGGTAAAAAAGGTTCTTCATTGNTNGAAGGTTTATTTAANGCAGTTGCCCANAAATTAAGTGTANCACCATGNATTAATATCGTATCACTAGTAGTATCTNTGGTATTTTTTTCGGTTTCTAGAATGATTAATTCGGGGACTAATGCATCATTTGGTGGACTTTCTAGCGTCCATCCATGGGCTAAGAACGCAGGAGCAAGAGATTCTTTAAGTAATGGAGCCTTTGCTTCATCTTTGGATATAAAGCTTTGATTAAAAAGTATGTATCTTTTGCGCAGATCCTTTTGTTCAGTGCTCGTTAATTCTTGTTCTAAATTTTTTTGTTCCTGACGCAGTTGCATGCTTTGAGTTAGCTTATTTTGGCGCTGACTCTCCAGTGGTCTGTATTGCTGTCCAAAGTAAATCAAAGCGACCGTAGCAATCAGCAGCAATGCGATCACTGGGTAAGAAGCGAGTAGATTGTATAATCTGTAAAATTGTCTACGCATTTTTGGGTAGTACTGTTTTATTGCTTAAATGGTGAAACGTTAAATGAAAGTGTAAAAGTTCTCAAGCGCCCTCGCTGGTTGCCAAAGCGTGAGCCATTTCGATCCTGTTCGAATTCTATGGTTGGTTGACTGATCGCCCAACTCTCNTTTTTGAGCTTACTGGTCATTTGCGCAATCTCTGTCGTTAAATCAAGGTCAGCTGTAAGTGGACGACCGACGATTTTAATCTCAGTGATGGCATCTTCTGGATTGATGGATGCGCTATAAGTGTCTAACTCGATAGAGACTGGTAGAGCGCTCGATAGTCCTTGCAGAAGACTTACCAGTGGAGCAGGAACTGGAGCATCCTTACCTATGGTTTCTCGCCCTTGGCTAAATTCAATGACCTTACTGTATTGGCGGTTGTCTAGAATGCTGCGCTGAACTTCATTAATAGACTTAATTTGTGCCTGGAGTTTTAGGTCTAGGCTGCTTAAATTCACCGCAATTTCTTGTTTCTTCTCTAAGAGCGGGATTGTTTGATAAAAAGATAGGATCAACGCGATGCTAGATAATGCGAATGCTCTATGCCGTAATCGTAGGTTTCTTTGTCTTGCCCAGTCAGTGCGGCGAACAAGATTCTTCTTGGAATCTATCTTTTGCTGCCCCAGACGAGTAATTGTACTTGTGTAATCTTTAGCGCCATCAATGGGCTCTTTTTGTAATTGTGGATTTATACCAAATTCTTGCTCGATAAATAAACCTAATCGATTCGCGCCAACTTCTAACTGCTCCGCGCTTGGCTCTGCAGTATTCAGTCGGCTGAAAAACAGTAGGTTGCCTGTTTCTTCACGGGCAATTAAGTAGCCAGCATCTCCCAGCGCACTGTAATGAATGAATCCTTGCGGGTTATCGCATGCATTAGCACTCATGCAGGACAAGGCGAATGGCAGACTAAAAATACCTTCTAAGTAAACTCCATTGTGTAGTGCCCACTTAGCAATAGCTCCAGCTATAGAATTTGGAAGACTGCTAACTAAATAAAATTGATGAGCGCCTTCACGTTGCAGCTGCATGTCACTAGCTACCCAGCAGCGGTCTTCATTGCCGTAAAGTTTTAATTTACGTTGCTGGAGTAGTTGTTGCTGTAATTTAGGCGCTATTTTCGGTACGCGCTCGAGGTGGTGATCGAGGGAAGGAAGGTCGACGTAGATGCGTATGCGGCTTATTCCAAGTGATTTAATCTCAGCGTCTAATACTGACAAAAACCCTTTAATATCCTCAATGTTTACCTCCTTAAGCAGGATCGCATTTGATTTAGAGGTACGCCAGATTCGTACCGAATTGTGATCCCACATTATTGTATGAGCTGCCATGATAGTATGTGATCAGTTAATAGTTCCACTTTTCTCCGTCAAAGCGTAAAGTGCTAAATGGTTTAATTATTGTAAATATGCCGACTTCAGCTTGGTACAGATCCCCATCAATATTTTCGTAAAACCAAGGGTCCCCTAACAGAATTTCTTGCCTGCGTAAAAAGTATCGATTCTCGGACCAATCAACCGAGGTTAAATTCAAATCTAGCGGATTGTCTGTATCATAAGGATTAATGAGTACGACGGGCGCTAGGTCCGTCAAGGTAAGCTCTAATTCAATATTAGTTTGTCCGCCCAGAAGTCTTCGGCCACTGACCGTGATCTTTGCCGGCTGACTATTATCGATGCGTTGTCCTCTCTTACTTTGGATCACAGCGTCCACGTAAGAATAGATTTGAGCTGGATGATCGAAGAATCCGTCGCCATCAATATCTTCGCCATTATCAAGAGTGCCATTACCGTTTAGGTCTTCTCCGCTATCTAAGAACCCATTATTGTTAGCATCTTCACCTAGATCTAAAATATTATTTTTATTAAGGTCCTCGGTAGTTTCTCGTACTTGCAGGATGAATTCAGCATTGCGTAAGTTGGTGTTAGTAATTGATACCGTACCTCGATCCCAAAAGCCGATGGCATCATTGATCCCAGAGCTAAGATCAGCTCCATTTACTGCTTCGACAGCAAGGCGGTTTTCAATAACTACAGTGCATAGCAAGTAGCGTAAATCAATGCGCTCGATAGTAAGCTCAGCGGCACGGCCTTTCCAATCAGACGGATCTAATCCATAGTAGCCCCAAGTGCCCGTAGCCGGATCGCCGTTACTGCCCACAGCCCAATCTTCCCATAAATTATTTATACTCGTTTTATCTAGATCGTCTGGCAGTGGTAGATCTGGATTGGTCGTAGATAAAAGAAGAAGTCTTAATTCGGTTGGATTTTGAAAGTCGATAAGCCAGTCTCGTCCATCTCCTGTAATTTCGAAAAAACTGACTCCCTCTTGTTCGCCCAAACCTCCCCAAGTATCTTCTTTATCATCAGCATAATATAGTTTTCTTGTGGTCGAATCTCCTGGACTTATGCCTATTGGATAGCGCACTTGATTCGCGCTGCCGCCGCCATGGCGCGAGGCGAGATTCCACCAGTAGTCATCCTTAGCGTTTGTCGATATGCTTGAATTATTTTCAAATATTGGAAATATTTGCTCGCTAAGCATACCTCGCTTCAAAGCTTCAGCAACTTTAGGGAGCTCTGCAGCTTCATCCACTGCTCGTTGTACGCGAATAATATCGATCGCACTTGGCAGAACAGCTGCAGATAAGATAGCGATAACTATCAACACTCCAATTAGCTCGATTAACGTAAAACCAGAATTTTTATGGGGTATACTCTTATTTGATTTGCGCATGATTGGTTAAATGTGAAAAATATATACGTAAGCGTGATATTCTCCTTCTTGGTCTCCTCCAGTGAACCACACATTTGCTCCTTCAAGGCCACTAGTGTCAGCGATTCCACTTTCAATGAGGCTTGCCTTCACAAAATCTAATTCTGTTCGACTGTTGATTCCAAACGGACCATTTACCTTCACGGCTAAGCCAGCAGCCTCTTGCAGTGTTAGGTTTGGCATAAAGTAATAAACGATTTGGACTGCATTAGCGGCAGACTGGAAGAGCATCTTGTCAATCCTGTTTGAATAGGTTGCGCCTCCGACTAGTTCATCGCCGACGAGGCTACTACCAATAGCAAAGTTTAATTCACTGGTCGGACGACCAACTGTCACTTTTTCCTGTTCCAGTATTTGTGTTTGGTAGATAAGTAAATGGCCTAAATTAAGAGCTCCTACTTCGGGAGCATAGGCCACAGGGGGATTTCCTTTCGGCTGTAATTTATAATTTAACACAGTTGAAATTTCACTATCTGTGGGTATGCGCTCATAACGCTGATAGTAATGAATTGCAGCGATATGAGCAGCATCGACTGATGCAATTGCCGAAGTTATCTTTGATTCACGAATCGATTTTATTATTTTGGGCGCCAGCATAGCAGCTAGTATAGATATAACAGATAGTACTCCTAACATTTCAATCAGTGTGAATGCGTAACTTTTAGAAATATTAACTGGAGTATGTTTTTGCATTTTTATTTAATATGCGCTGGGGCTAAGCATATTGACTAGGGGAAGAAATACTGCAGCGGCAACAAGACCAGCTAAACAGACGGTGAGTACTATGAGCCCCGGTTCTAATATCGCAAAAAATGTTTTTATTTTACGTGGAACAAGATCATCGTAGTAATCTACTACTGCTTGTAAGGATGTATCGAGTGAGCCACTGCGCTCACCCACGCCGACCATTGTTCTTACTAATGAGGGAAAAATCCGGTCCTTAGCCATACTGCTGCTTATGGTTGAACCATTTGAAACTGCTGTCTCAATTCGCGCTACGCTTTGTTCAATAACTCGATTACCTACTACTTGGCGTGCCATTGCTAAGGAATCGGTGATAACGATGCCTGCTTTTTGCATTAAAATTAAACTGCGCAGGAAGCGCGCTACAGCGAGAGTGAGAATCACATCACCTAAAAATGGTAATTTTAGTAGAAACTGATCACGTAGCAAAGCTGCTTTTTTTGATACTTTAAATAGTATTCGTAAT
>PAAN01000018.1 GCA_002699365.1 Coraliomargarita sp.
TTTTATTGAGGAAAGCAACGCTCCCATTAAAGATTTTGTGCTCGTCAAAGCACTTAAGCATTTTGGGCAATCTCCGTTCGATCTGGTCCTTGACGCCCATGAAGCGCTAAATTTACCTCGTAGTATGAAGTCAGGTAATGACAAGCTTTCAAAGCTCTATGTCATTCCTTTTGATCCATCCTATATCGGTGCGCTCACAACCGCGTATCAGTTGTCTCCAAGCGCCGTAGAAAAAGCCACTGAAGCTGTGGAATTCCTAATTCCCCTCTATAGTATTTTATTTGATACGCTACTTCAATTTGATGGATTTGATGACCATGATAGATTTCGTTATGCTAATGGTAGTCCGCAAATCCAAGATGGGGTGGCTCCTAAATGGAGTTTTCTTGGTTCCTCGGATGCGAGACTAAATGATGATATGCCATTGGTGGCTTTTTTCCCGATCCTATTGGCATTAAACCCCTCAGGAGGTGGCATTTACACAGCTACTGATGCACTAGGAGCTGGAGGATTCAAACATTTGAACATTAGCCAGCTCAAGTTACTGGAAAAAGTATACGACTTTATAAACGACTATAGTTTTTATTGGTATGGCCGTGGTTATAAAGAACGCGGTGAAAATTTACTATCTTCAATTCAAGTGGCCATTGAAAAAAGTGAATTGGAAGTGGTCGATTTTTCTGACTTAGGTATAGGTGGAGAAGGCAATTCTAATGGAGCTGAAGAATCATCCGGTTTGGATTTCAGTGACTTAGAGCTTTAATCCAACTTATGCCCCAGAAGACTTTAATCGTACTGTTTCTAGTTTCGTGCCTTACTAGTAGCCTTTCTGCCAGCTTCGCCTTGAAGAGGCAATTAGATGGAGCATACAAAGAAGTAACGCAGAAAATAAAAGCAACGCGTAACCCTTCCTTGTGCCTTGGTGCCTTGGATGCTTACCTAGAGGTTTACCAGCAACTCCCACCAGATAGTCTCGAAACAAAGCACACTGAACGGCATGAGAGTCTCGCTAGTCTATTAGATCAATACGCCGAAAAGCTTGCTAGCAAGGCAATGTCTACATCAGACACGAATCGTTCTGTGCAGGCAATTGAACTGTCTCAGTTTCTTCAAAAAATACGCCCTTCAAAACTGGATGTTTACGAAGAGAGGATCAACAGTTTAGAAAGGGTCGCGTCGAGTGCATCTGCTAAGTTGAAGATCGATGCTTTATTTCGTAAATGTCGGAATGAATTATCCGAGGGAGTCATTCAACTGCCGCAATACAAGCAGTTAGTTTACCATGTAAACCAAAGTCTATCAGTGCTCAGCCCAGAGCAGAAGGATTTGATTGCTCAGTTCGAGATACAGTTGCTCAAACACTTTGAAAGTTATGCTTTATTCTGTATCGATAAACCTCTAGCCTTCAAACTTGAAGAATTATCCTTACGTTTTACTGCTTGTCAGGTCTACAGTGGTATTATTGGGAATTCATCGAATTACGAAAAAGTGGCGTCCAAATTTGGGCGGGATATTGCTCTCAAGTTGGATACCTTTGCGCGTATTTGTGGCAATTACTTTGATGATCGTTTAAGTTACCTAAAACGGAAGGACCGACTTGATTATAACAATTTGCCTGCAGACATCAATGACACAACAACTGAGCTTCGGGAGAAATTAACAACCATTGCTAGAGTCGCTGAAATAATTATAGGTTCTAAGGGTCTCAATTACTCCGTTGTTACCTATTTAGATGAAGCAACTCTTGCCACTGCAGAGCGACAAGACTTGAATAACATTATTGATATTTGGCAATATCTTGAGCTTGTAGCGACTCAAAATGTTCTTGGTTTTGCTAGTGCTTACGACCGTATTCCAGAGGATTTTATCCGGATTCGCATCGGACGCGGTCCAGATCTAGTAGCTTCAGGAACTGGATGTTTTACCGCTCTAGTCAATAAGATGCCTTCTTATGCGCACTCTCAAAGGGCGCAATATTTGCGCTCTATTGCTGCCTTATTTAACTCGGTGTCTTTCAAGGATAGTTATCAGGACTTGTTGAAGGAGTCGTTAACTCTTCAAGTGGATGCTGTAAACTCATTGAGAGATCTACGATCAAGTTTAGAGCAATATTCATTTATTGATGGTAAAAATCCTGCTGTAGTTCGTGATACTCGAAGCTTACTCAATGATTTAGTGCAGGATTTAGGCGATGGTAAGTCAATAGAAGCACACTACACGGAGTTTGGTTTTTATAAAGTCTGTGCCGAAATGTATGGACTGAGATCTTTTATTCTCGAGCATGCGCCTGATTTTCAGCTGGCCTGTGGACAGTCCTTCCATCGTGGGTTTATTAAGAGTGGCATACCTGAAATTAAGTTGTGCCAGCGTATAGAAGAAGGGTTGCTAAATACTGACTTTAGTCTTGGTCGTTATAAGAAAGTGCAGAAAGATGCCTTAACATTTTATAAAAAACGGTTCAATCAGGCTCCATTTAATCAACGAGCATACATGCAACCCCCAGAAGCTATTGGGGAGGCGTTTGAGTTGGAGTTGAATCATGTCAAATATGCAACGCCGCTAAGCAAAAAAGATATGGAGCAGTTCATTGGTCGAGATGGGCTCTTTGAAAAAGTTTTATCTTCTGTTCATAAAAATAGAATGAATTTAGCTGTCCTGAAAGGGGTGAATCGCTTACTTGATGACAACAGCATCATTGAGTTAAGTCTTCCATTTGAGTCTATACTTGCGATGGATCTGTATTTATATGTTTTGCAGAGACCTCCCTTCATGGAGCAGTTATTTGAGATTTATCGGGATTGTTCGACTAAGAATTTTGGCACCACACTATTGCCAGTAACAATAGGTTACCCTATACGAAACTAGTTGTATCAATGCAATATATCACTAATTTAGTGCGATAGAGTAAGGGGCAGTGAAATTAATCTCACTGCCCCATTTAAAGTGGCTGCTCAGGCTGGGATCGAACCAGCGACCAAGTGATTAACAGTCACCTGCTCTACCGCTGAGCTACTGAGCAATAAACGTATGTTATTTGCTTAGCGAAAATGCATGTGTCAACGAAAGAAGATGAAGAAAAATATTTTCCTTAATGCAATAACACATCGAGTAAAGCATTGAGCTTCATCTGTGTCTCGCCTGCTTCATGCTCTGGATTGGAGCCATTGACAATGCCCGCTCCAGCGTACAGCTCGGCTGTGTTGCCATCAATGAGCGCTGAGCGAATGCCCACGACCATCTCCCCATCATTGAGATGGTTGAACCATCCGATCGCTCCAGCAAAAAGCCCGCGGTCAATTTGCTCAAGAGTGGCGATTTCTGGGACTGCTTTTTCGCGCGGAGTCCCACCGACTGCCGGAGTCGGGTGCATCTCTGCAACAATATCCAGCAAATGCACCGACTCACCTACCTTGGCCTCTATTTGGGTACGTAAATGCTGTACATTAGCTAGCGGTAGCAAACTAGCGGTCGCTTCCGCTTTACCCTCTACTCCAACGACGCGCAAGCGGCGCAGTATAGAATCACGCACACAGTTATGCTCATGCTGATTTTTATCGCTGGCTAAAAGATCCCTAGCAAGGCGTGCATCTTCTCCGGCAGTCGCTCCGCGTGGNGCAGATCCTGCNATNGCTTCTGTTTGCAGTCGACCATTATGTAGTTTTAATAAGCGCTCTGGTGTCGCNCCGATAAAGCTATGTCCTTTTCCGCCACTGTACGAAAAAGTAAAGCATCCTGTAAAGCGCTCGCGTAAACGGTTTAAGCTGACCAGCGGCTTCCACGGCTGATCGGCCGTAAGTCGCAAGCCGCGCGCCAAAACTATCTTCTCATATGCGCCGCGCCCAATTGATTCTAACGCGCTAGCCACCCCACCCACAAAAATACCCTCGGCGAGTTCGGACTGCTCCACTGATTGTGGCNAAGNACTGACCGCTTGCGGTTCACTGCTTTGGTCATAGTCAAAGCTCGCGAATTTTAAATACGCGCCCCAGACCTTTTCGACTAATTGATCGAGGTCACAATCTGCATCGACCCGTACATTGGCAACCGCTCCGTACGCGGAGCCTGAACGCGAGACTTGCCAGCGAGGCACAAATACCGTTGCTGCAGCAAAGGTACTGCCCTCTGGCACAGTATCATTAAAACTAAATGCAGTAAAAAAGTGCGGGCCAGTAAAGGGGGCACTTAAGTCACCCACTGTAATCGTGTTAGCTAAAATCTCATCGGCATATGCTTTGACTTGGGAAAAGCGCTCTGGTCCGCTAAAAGTAGCCGAGCAGACTGCTTCTGCCCCAGCGAGCGCTTCTTCATCAGCGGGGCGCTCAATATAAAAATGTAGCTCCTCTGGATCATGGATTGATTGCAGAACAGCAAGCGGTGCGATGTGCTTTACTGCAAGCGATATACTAGCTAGCTGGAAGTGTCCTTTTACCAGTGCCGTATCGCGGCATCCACTCAAGAAAGCGCGTAGGCTTTCCTTGTCTCGTTCGGGTAGCATGCTGGACGGAATAATTTGCATAACTATACGCAAAGGACACTGACAAAAAGCGCAACCTGAATTGAGTAACATTTAGCTTTGCCCCACAGCCAAAGACATGAGTAAGTCCTAATAATGACAGAATTTTCCGATTCTTCTATCCCAAACTTCGCTCCAATTGATTTCCAAGCAGATCTCAATGAAGAGCAGTATGCAGCAGTCACTGCAGAACCAGGTCCGTCACTCGTTCTCGCAGGAGCTGGATCTGGTAAGACTCGTACGCTCACCTACCGAGTCGCGTACTTGCTCCACCAAGGAGTACAGCCCTACGAAATATTGTTACTAACTTTTACCAATAAAGCTGCGCGTGAAATGCTTGACCGTGTCGAGGACTTAACTGCAATTTCCCGGCGGCAATTATGGGGTGGTACTTTCCACAGTATCGCCCAGCGCATATTGCGGGTACATGGTGAAACAATTGGGCTTCAGCGTAATTACACGATTCTAGATGAGAGTGAGGCAGAAAGCCTGCTCAAAAATGCGATCCAATCAGTTGATTCAAGGTTTATTAAGTCTAAAAATAATCCAAAACCAAAAGTACTGGCCAATTTAATCAGCTATGCGCGTAATACTTGTACTAGCGTCAGTGAAGAAGCGAAGTTACGCTATCCATTCATTGATAACNTGGCAGACAAAGTAGCCGACTTTGATAAAAAATATCGCGCCCTTAAATTGGAGCAACAAGTCGTCGATTATGATGATTTACTCGAACTACTACTTCAATTACTACGCGAGAATCCTGACATCGCTACACTCTATCAGGACCGCTTCAAACATATTTTAGTCGACGAGTTTCAAGACACCAATCGATTGCAATCGGACATCGTCGATTGCTTTGGTGCGCATCATCAAATCATGGCGGTCGGCGACGACGCTCAATGTATCTATACTTGGCGAGGGGCTAACTTTGATAATATTATGCGCTTTAATGAGCGCCACCCTGGCGCAGCAATGCACAAAATTGAAACCAATTATAGGAGCACGCCACAAATTTTAGAATTAGCAAATTCAATACTTAACCAGCAACCATCCAGTCAAGGCTATCACAAAGAACTACGTGCAGTAAAAGCCTCTGGTGAGCGCCCCTACTTCGTACCAATCATGGATGCTCGAGGGCAGGCAAATTTCGTCTTACAGCGAATTGAGGGACTCATCGATGAAGGTAGAAGTCTATCTGAGGTCGCAATCCTATACCGCGCTCACTATCAAGCAATGGATCTACAGATGGAATTATCCAGGCGAAACATTGATTACCAAATTACTAGTGGCGTACGCTTCTTTGAGCAGGCACATATTAAAGATTTTACCGCGCAATTACGCTTTGCTTCAAATCCAGCAGATGTTTCTGCATTTGCTCGATTTACTACGCTTTTACCCAAGGTCGGCCCAAAAACAGCAGAGCGCCTACACACTTTTACCAAAAAAATAGCCGAAAAACAGCAGCGCAATTTTTGTGACGTACTCGTATCCGAAGCTGTGCTTCATAAAGTGCCTAGCGACGCTAAAGAAGAATGGCCCTCCCTAGCAGAAACCATTCGTGAACTTTCAGTAGCGATGGTAGACTCGAGCCCGAATACAGTGATACAACTAGGGCTAGATGGATGGTATAGTACTTTCATTCGTGAGATTTATCCAAACTGGACGGAGCGTGAAGATGACCTAAATAGCTTGATCAGTTTTGCTAGTCGTTACGATACGATGGAAGAACTACTCGCACAGTTAGTATTACTCGCTTCCGAAAGTAACGAACGCAGCGCTGAAGAGCAGCAGAACTGTTTACGTCTAACAACTATTCACCAAGCAAAAGGGCTCGAGTTTCCAGTCGTTTTTGTGCTTGGACTTGCCGATGGCCTCTTCCCACTGCAGCGCACCATTGATGAAGGAGATTTAGAAGAAGAGCGGCGCTTGTTCTANGTAGCAGTAACCCGCGCAATGGACGAGCTGTACTTAAGCTACCCAATGATTAATCAAAAGGGGAACTCTGTACATCGGATGAATCCAAGTCGGTTTATTCAAGAAATTGACCCGAGTCGTTATGATACGCTACGCGTGGCACCTTCTAAAAGTTGGTAAGTTGCCAGCAATATACTAAGCTGACATTGACAAGAACTCTGGGCTCTAACATCAAAAACTAATGCGCGCGCTATTACTGTCTTTTCTTAGTATTTGCCTAATTTCCTGTGGGACGCTCTCCAAGCAGATCACAATCGAAAATAGTGTCATCATCGAGAACATCGAGCCGCGCTACATGCAAGAGTCTCAATTTATTAGCATACGCGAATATATGACCGGCATTGTAAATACTGGTAAAAAAGTCATTTTGCGCAGTGATCCGGCAGTACGAACTGGGTTTTATTTTGTTCTAACTTTTGACACCAAGCTACATCGCTTTCCTCCAGGATGTAGCATCATAGGCGAGTTCTATACACCGCACTCTTCCGATCCAAAGACACATCGCTTTATTCTTCCGATACAAAGAAAAAAGACCCGCGAAATATTGATCGGACTAACTGGAGAGGATTGGCCGCTAGATGACAGCTCCGCACCGAGCGCATGGCAATTCTTGATCCAAGATGCGAATGGCGAAATTATAGGATCGAAGCAAAGCTTCCTGTGGAGTTTATAAATCTAAAGTCACTAACTTGGTTTTGCTCTTGCACCACCAGTTAAAATAGAATTCATAGCGCAACTTTGACCGCCTTTTTAACAAAGGCGGTTTCTTATTTAGATAGCATGATACGCAATAAATACTTCCAAGAATGGTTCTGTAATCCACGCACGGATATAATCGCAGGCACTGTGGTTGCCCTAGCACTTATTCCAGAGGCTATTGCCTTTTCTATTATCGCTGGCGTGGATCCTAAGGTGGGGCTCTATGCTTCTTTTTGCATTGCTGTTGTAATCGCTTTTCTAGGTGGCCGCCCAGGAATGATATCCGCTGCAACTGGCGCGATGGCTGTGCTACTCGTCACTTTGGTGAAAGAACATGGCCTACAATATATGTTACCAGTAACTGTACTAACTGGGATACTACAAATTTTAGCAGGTACATTTAAACTTGGTGGACTCATGCGCTTTGTATCTCGATCTGTTGTCACTGGATTTGTTAATGCCCTAGCGATCATTATATTTATGGCTCAACTTCCCGAGTTTAAGGAGCAAGGAATACTTATGTATGCAATGGTCGCTCTTGGGCTAGTTATAATTTATGGTCTACCTAGACTAACGACCNCAATACCCTCCCCACTTGTTTGTATCATTGTATGCACCATCGCGTCCATGGCGCTCGGCCTTGACGAAACCCTACGCACAGTCGGCGATATGGGAGAACTACCAGCTAGCTTACCGGTCTTTTTACTCCCACAGGTGCCACTAAATTTAGAAACATTGGTGATTATTTTTCCTTATGCACTATCGCTAGCTATTGTAGGCTTACTTGAATCCTTAATGACTGCGACCATCGTCGATGACTTTACCGATACTAGAAGTAACAAAAACCNGGAGTGTAGCGGTCAAGGAATAGCCAATATTACATCCGGCTTCTTAGGTGGTATGGCAGGCTGTGCAATGATTGGACAATCTGTAATTAACGTTAAATCTGGTGGTCGTGGGCGCCTATCTACATTCGCCGCAGGAATTATTCTACTTCTACTTATATTAGTTCTCGATGACCTTGTGCGACAAATCCCGATGGGTGCTTTAGTCGCTGTTATGATCATGGTATCTATTGGTACCTTTAGCTGGCGCTCATTAGGCAATCTTCGTACGCATCATAAAACCTCTAGCCTGGTCATGTTAACCACAGTTATAGTGACTGTATTTTCACACAACTTAGCATTAGGTGTGGGATGCGGAGTACTGCTAAGTGCTTTATTCTTTGCATTTAAAGTCTCTAGAATGCTGCATATTGATTCCACTTTAGAAGTGAACCGTAGCGAACGTACTTATAATGTACACGGCCAACTATTCTTTGTCTCTGCGAGTACATTTGCAGATGCTTTTGATTTTCGAGAAGTATTAGAAAAAGTCACCATTGATGTATCGAATTCTCATTTCTGGGATCTATCAGCTGTCTACGCCCTCGATAAAGTTGTCTTAAAATTCCGCCGCGAAGGCACCGAAGTCAATCTAATCGGTATGAACGATGCAAGCCAGACTCTAGTATTGCAGGTTGGCGAACACGATAATCCTAATGCTTCAAACAATGGGCATTAAAAATACTGCCATTGTGTAATTATTTATTCTTAATATATTTCTATCATGGCAAATATACTAACCTGTACGGACGGCTCACTGTATGCACAAAGTGTATATGCGCACGCTGCTTGGGCTGCACATAAAATTGAAGGTGCCCATATTCATGTATTACACATGCTTAACCCCCACCACGAGGAACCCGTTAAAACAGACTACAGTGGTAGTATTGGGTTTAATGCACGCGCACAATTACTCGACGAGCTAGTACAATTAGAAGCAAGCCATGCAAAAATCGCACAAAAGCGCGGCCAAGCAATACTAGATGATGCAGTATTAAACTTTAAAGAGCATGAAATCACTGATCTGCAGGCAAAACAAAAGCACGGCAAACTTAGTGAAGAAATCACTCGTTATGAACGCGACGCCAGTCTCATTGTCTTGGGCAAACGAGGCAATAATGCTAACTTCGAAAAAGGTCATCTTGGAAGTAATCTAGAGCGAGTTATACGCAGTTGTCAGCACCCAGTTCTTGTTGCCTCACGCTCCTTCCGACCAGTGAAGCATTTTGTTTTAGCCTTCGACGGTGGTACTAGTGCACTAAAAGCAGTCGAATATGCAGCCAATAATACTTTACTAAGTGGAATTAAATGTACGCTTCTATATATTGGTTCCGGTAATGCGAAAGTGGAAGCATCACTCGCACAAGCACAGTCACAATTGCGTAGCGCTGGCTATGATGTATGTATCGAACAACGAGCTGGTGACCCTAGTAAAGTAATTTCTAAAATCGTTGAGCAAGACCACATCGATCTACTCGTTATGGGAGCATATGGTCATTCACAAATTCGCCACCTCATTGTTGGAAGCACGACAACAGAAATGATCCGTACTGTACGAATTGCTGTCCTACTATTTAGATAGCACTGATCACTTTTATTAACTACTGATGAGTATTGAAACAACCACATATGGCGTACTTGCAGACGGCACAAGCGCACAACTTTTTACCTTACGTAACCCAAACGGTCTATTTGCTAAGATATCCAATTATGGTGGAATTATTACTGAGCTCCACGTCCCTGACCGTACAGGTGTACTAGCCGACATTGCGCTCGGTAAGGATTCACTAGCTGATTATATAGACGGACATCCTTATTTTGGCTGCATCACTGGGCGCGTAGCAGGTCGGATTAGCGGAGCACACTTCAAACTAGATGGAACCAGCTATCCATTAATCAATAATGATGGGCCAAATTGTCTGCACGGAGGACAAACCGGTTACGATAAAGTCCTATGGAATGCTTCCATTATTGACAGTGATGGAATACAAAAACTACGTCTTTCATACAGTGACCTAGATGGTAATAATGGCTTCCCTGGCCAAATAGATTGTATCGTAACTTACGCACTTCTCGATGACAATTCACTGGAAATTACTTATGATGCGGTAACAACAAAGAGCACTCCGTTTAATATAACCAATCATAGTTATTTCAATCTTTGTGGAGCCGGAAATGGTGATGTGCTCGGTCACCAAATACAAATTTTTGCTAGTTCAGTAGCCTCCACTGATGCCAATGGTACACTCGTAGGAAGATGCGACGAAGTAGTAGATGGCTTTAATGACTTTCGCGAACCTGTCACACTTTCAGAGCGTGAATTGCTTGCCGGCAATGCCGACATTCATTACTGCTTAGATGCTGGGCGCAGTGAATGCACCCAACATGCTGCTCATGTTTATGAACCGCAATCAGGGCGAGAAATGGACGTATACACGACTGAACCTGGAGTACAATTTTATGCAGGACTAGTCCTCGATGATAGAGGAAAAAATGGCATTCACTATAAAAAGAACTGGGGGTTTGCACTGGAGACTCAGGACTACGCAGATAGTGTTAACTATCCACAAATGGGAGGTGCGATGTTACATCCAGGCAATGCGTTTCAATCAAAAACGCTGTATAAATTTAGCGCTCGCTAATATTATTTATTAGCTATTTAGCGCATAAATATTTTAGCAAGTTATTGATTACTTTGTTTTAAGTTATGACACTTCTTAGCTACAGAAATCTAAGTATTGCCTATAGCGGTCCTCGCTTGCTCGATAATGCAGCACTGACCATTAATAAAAGAGAGCGCATCTGCCTAATTGGCCGTAACGGCGAAGGAAAATCCACTTTACTGCGCATTTTAAATAATGAGGCTGAACCAGATACTGGTGAATTAGAAACTACTGCTAATTTGCGTATCGCAAAGCTAGATCAAGAAATCAATCTACAGATAAAAGGTACTGTTTTTGATGTTGTTGCTAGTGTTTTAGGACCACAAGCACAACGTGTTGCAGATTACCACAGCATTGCAATTGCCTATGCCGAAGATTCAAAAAATAAAGATTTGGAAGCTGAGCTAGATCGTCTGCAGGTAGAAATTGATCAATCTGGCTCTTGGGCTTTAGAAAATAAAGTAGAAAGTATTATTCAGCGAGTCGGACTGGAAAGAAATACAAATTTTGCGGCACTTTCTGGAGGCAATAAACGCCGCGCCCTACTGGCCCGTGCCTTAGTTACTGAGCCCCACATTCTACTACTTGATGAACCAACCAATCACCTCGACATCCCTGGTATACGTTGGTTGGAAGATTTTCTAATAAAGTCTGATGTATCATTATTATTTATATCTCATGACCGAACTTTTATTCGCCAAGTTGCGACACGAATTATTGACTTAGATCGTGGTACACTAACTGCATTTAACTGTGACTATTCAACTTACCTAATGCGTAAGAATGAATTACTGGCAGCTCAAAATAAGCAACATTCGAATTTTGATAAAAAACTAGCAGAAGAAGAAGTTTGGATACGAAAAGGTATTCAAGCAAGGCGCACACGTAACGAAGGCAGAGTGCGTGCGCTCAAAAAGATGCGTGAAGAGCGCTCCGCTCGACGCCAATTACTAAGCACATCAAAACTAGAGCTCAACAGCAGCCAGTCCTCTGGTCGTAAAGTAATCGAAGTAGAAGACATCTCTTATCAATGGACCGAAAAACCGCTTATTGAGAAATTCACGACTACTGTATGGCGAGGAGATAAAATTGGAATTGTAGGACTCAATGGATCGGGTAAGACCACATTACTAAATCTATTACTAAAAAAAATTGAGCCGCAAAATGGCGATGTCTTGCATGGAACAAAACTAGAAGTCGCCTATTTCGATCAGCATCGTGATCAACTCGATGAATCTGCTTCCGTTATGGAGAACGTCAGTCCGTACAGTGATACTGTCACAATCAATGGACAATCACGCCACATTCTTAGCTACCTGCAGGACTTCTTATTCACCCCACATGTTGCACGTTCTCCAATCAAAAAACTCTCTGGAGGAGAGCGTGCTCGCTTACTACTAGCACGCCTATTTTTACAACCGGCTAACTTACTAGTACTAGATGAGCCGACCAATGATTTAGATATTGAAACAGTTGAACTACTGGAGGAGCGCCTGCTCGAATATACGGGAACATTACTCATTGTTTCGCATGACAGAAGTTTCCTTAATAATGTCGTCACTGGCACCTTAGTATTAGAAGGCGATGGATTGGTATCTGAAAATGTTGGTGGATGTGACGATTGGCTTTTACGCTGCGATCAAAAAATTATGAATACGAAGGGATCTGCAAGCAAGNCAGCTGTAAAAACTAGCAAGGGTCGTACACTATCAAATAAAGAACGCGCCGCACTTAAAAGCTTACCTAACCAGATTGAAAAGCTGGAGGCTACGCATAAGGATCTAAGCGCAAAAATGGCTACACAGTCCTATTATCAAGATTCAAGTAAGGACCCAGCTAGCGATACTGCACGACTCTATCAACTTGAATTAGAAATACTGCAAGCCTACGAGCAGTGGGAAGAACTAAGCACACTAGAACAAGACTAATAACCATCAGAGCGGACATTAACTTATAGATGTAACGCAGAGAAAAATAATGGCGCTATTGTAGAAAGTTTTTTATAAATAATAGTATGAAAATAATAGCGATTATCGGTGGTGGCGCCGCAGGTTTTTTTGCAGCTCTTGCAACAGCAAAAAAAAATCCAAGCGCGCAAGTTAATCTCTATGAGAGCGGTACACGCTTTTTAACTAAAGTTAAAATTTCTGGGGGTGGTCGCTGTAATGTTACCCACAAGTGTTTTGATCCAAATAGTCTATCGAGCCACTATCCAAGAGGAGCACGGGAACTAAGAGCAGCTTTTTATCGCTGGCAACCAAAAGATACTTTAGACTGGTTTGCGGCGCGTGGAGTCGAAATAAAAGTGGAATCTGATGGACGTATGTTTCCTACATCCAATGATTCACAAACGATCATTGATTGCTTTCTTAATGAAGCACACAAATACAAGATACGCTTACACAAGCACACCGGCATACAGGGCTTTACGGTTGAAAAGGATCATACCTTTCAGCTAGAATTCAGTGATTCTACTACAGTGCGAGCTGATTCACTATGCCTTGCCTGCGGGTCACTCAAAGCAAGCCCACTGTTACAAGCACTTGAAGTCATTGGCCATAACATTAGACCACTGGCTCCGTCTTTATTTGCATTTAATGTTTCTGACAAACGCCTCAGCGGTTTAGCCGGCCTAGCTGTAAAAAATGCACAAGTTCAAGTGCTACCAAATTCTAATCCCTATTCTGGCCCTTTACTAATTACGCATCGCGGTTTGAGTGGGCCTGCTATTTTACGCAGCTCCGCTTGGGAGGCACTAACGCTACAAGAGAAAAAATATCATTTTGATATACGCATAAATTGGCTTGGCGACCTGCAAGAATCACAACTGCGTGAACAATTTATTGTATTTCGCAAGAACTCTCCTAAAAAGTCGGTAAAAAATACAACGCTGAAAGCTCTACCAAAGCGCCTGTGGGAGCGACTCGTACAGAGCGCTCATATTGATGAATCAACTACTTGGGCACAACTACCGAAGAAGTTAGAAAACTCTTTGGTAATCGCATGCCTAAGCGGAAACTACTCGGTGCAGGGAAAAACTACGAATAAAGAGGAATTTGTTACCTGTGGAGGCATCGATCTAAAGCAGGTCGATTTTAGGCGCATGGAAAGCAAGATTATTCCTAATTTGCACTTTGCAGGTGAGTGCATGAATTTAGACGGAATTACGGGAGGATTTAATTTTCAAGCTGCGTGGACAACTGGATATATTGCCGGAGAATCGATGGCGGAGCACAACAATTAAGCCTTATTAATGGCTGCGATTTTTAGCCTGCTTTACGAAATAATCCTATTGCTATTGCAAGCATCACCAAATTAGGCATCCAAGCAGCAAGCCAAGCGGGCACTATCTGCCGGTCTCCTAGTATAGTGGCAATACTTATGAGCACATAAAAGATTGCAAAGAAACCGATGCATTTAGACACCCCTACCATCGCATTATTTCTAACGCCACAGACAGCTAACGGCACAGCAATACCAACAATAACTAAGCAGCTAAATGGGCTAGCTAGGAGTGAAAAATATCGTGTTAAGTAAGCTTGGGAGGCGGGATTTTCGTCTGGAGGAATTGCTTTAATAATACGTCGTAATTCGTTTAACGATAGCTCGCTTGGCTTTTTGTTTAGGCTCAGCATTAATGATGGGTCTTCATTAAACTCTTGGAATGCTTTTTTTTCAAATGATTGCGTTCGAAGAGGATCACCGGTTTCTGGGTCAAAAGTGAGCTCTCTGCCATTCAAAAACACCCAATAACCTTGCGTGTCATCATAATAAGCTTCGTTAGCTGAGATACGGAACAGTTCTCGCTCCTGCGAATTTCGAATGTGTACAGTGACCCCCATCGCAAGCCAAGCACGCTCACTGAATCGATTCATCATCCATAAACGATTTTGCTCACGATTATCAAAACCTAGGTTGTAAACAAGCCCAACTTGACGTGCATCCAATTGTACCTCTCTGGATGCATAATCTAAATTCTCATAAAACGTACGTGAACTTTCGACTGCTTTAGGCACAACTGAAGCAGTTAGGTACAACAAAAATGCAGAAAGTACCAAAGCTACACACCACAGTGGACGACTAATCTGAACTAAGCTCTGCCCTGCCGCACGCATAGCAATAATTTCATAGTTTCGATGTAAATTACCAAAAGCAAACAATATAGAAACCAGAAATACTACTGGCATAATTGCGGGCAGGTAAGTTGGTAGACGTAGNGCAAAGAAAAATCCTATTTCTGAAATACTTGCATTTGCCGCGAGTAATTCAGGCAAACTATCCAGCATACTTTGCAAAAGTAATACGCCAACAATGACGCCCATTGTGAGAGCAAATCCTATCGTCCACTCCTTGAGTATATATCGACTTAATAATGACATATGCTAAATTTCATTCCATAGCTTTCTTTAAAGTCCCTGCACTTGCGACAATTTTTTTCTGGCATAAAGGACCCTGCATTAGAGATACTATATTAAATACTTGCTATGGCTACACAAACTGAATCATGGAACTCGCGCGTTGGCGTGATATTGGCGGTTGCTGGCAGCGCCGTCGGACTTGGTAATTTTTTACGATTCCCGGGACAAGCTGCAGAATATGGAGGCGGCGCTTTCATGCTTGCCTACTTTATTTCATTTATACTGATCGGACTGCCAATCTGCTGGGCTGAATGGGCAATGGGTCGACATGGCGGGCAAGCTGGATTTAATTCTGCTCCAGGCATTTTTTATTATATCACTCGCATGCCGGCATTTAAATACCTCGGAGCAATTGGAGTACTAATCCCAGTAATTATTTATATGTACTATGTGTATATCGAAGCTTGGTGCCTCGGATATTCGATCAATTTTTTAACGGGAAAAATGGACTTTAGCACGGTAGAAGACTCTAGCGATTTTTGGGGGAATTTTATCGGGATTGGTAAAAATGGTTCTGCGATTGGCTTTGGATTAGGTCAGGTAGGCATCTACTTAGTTTTTGTCTTTGTTCTGAATTTCGCACTTATATACCGGGGATTATCACGAGGCATAGAGCTATTTTGTACCTATGCGATGCCAACCCTACTAGTCATTGCTGTATTTATCCTATTGCGAGTACTTACGCTTGGCACACCAGATTCTAACTTACCAGATCGTAATGTGAATAACGGCCTAGGATTCATGTGGAATCCAGTGAAGCATGTAGTCGAAATCAAACAAGAAGACGGTAATTGGACCCTCGATAAACAAATAGTTGATCGTGATTTATTAATTAGTGCACATGCAAGTGCCGCCGCAAAACCCGACTCCAAGCGTGTCAGAAAAGTGACTGTTAAAGAGCAATTATTAAATCCGCAGCTTTGGCTAGCTGCCGCAGGGCAAATATTCTTCTCACTATCCGTAGGTTTTGGTGTCATTATTACTTACTCCAGTTATCTTAGTAAAAAAGATGATGTTGTGCTTAGCGGCCTTGCTGCAACAAGTGCAAACGAATTTTGTGAAGTCGCTCTTGGTGGCCTCATCACTCTTCCAGCAGCAGTCACTTTTTTGGGCGTTGCTGGAGTCGCAGGTATGGGTACATTTGGTCTCGGCTTTAATGTCTTGCCAATGGTCTTTGCTAATATGGCGTTCGGCCATTTCTTTGGGTTTCTATTTTTCTTTCTTCTGTTTCTAGCTGCTGTGACTAGCTCGCTTTCTATGCTCCAGCCAGGTATAGCATTCTTAGAAGAAACCTTAAAAATCAATCGTAAGCAGTCCGTTGCTATTCTTGGTATGATTACCGCGATCGGTTGCGGCTTTTGCGTCTATTACAGTGCAGACGTAAAGGCGCTCGACACTATGGACTTTTGGGTAGGTACCTTCTTAATTTTTATACTTTCTACCCTACAAATTATTATTTTTGGTTGGATTTTAGGCGTTAAGGAAGGCTTTCGAATAGCCCACGAGGGAGCTGCCATGCGAATACCAAATATTTTTAAATTTATTATGAAGTATATTAGCCCACTATTTCTAATACTAATTTTTGCTATGTGGNTAGCCACTAATGTCTTTGGTTTAAACTTCCAGACTGGCGATGCGGAGTACAGTAGTTATGTGCGCGACTTGTTCATAGAGCCAAATAAAGTAGCATGGCTAAGTCTTGCTTTAATTGGATCAGTGGCAGCGCTATTTATCTCACTAATCGCACTCAACCCTAATTATAAACAACTTACAAAAAAAGACTAAATTATGACANCTAGTGGTTGGATTATCCTTACTGCCTCTGTGGGCAGCGTCAGTCTACTCTTTCTATGGTGCCTGTATAAAGTACTCACTGCTAAAGAGTAACACTTACTAGAACGATACATCGTATATTTGAAAATAATCAGCGGGGGCTCACTAGTAGGGTCACTATATCTACAACTGATAGCTGCTCTTAAACGCTTCACAAGTGCGATCAAATTCACCCCTCATCGCATCCGCATACGAGCACAAGTCTGGTATTTCTTCTGCTTTGTTTCCCTTTTCTCTATCTAGTGAGCGCTCAATTGATTGGTAAAATCTTGAGAGACGCTCCATGCCTAAACTACCTGCCCCTCCCGCTACGAAATGAGCAATTGATGCTAGTTTTTTATGATTATTATCGGCACAAACTGCATCTATATCATCTAGCTTTTCACGGCTTTCATTTACAAATAGAGTAAACACATGCTCGACTAAATCCCGNGAGTTNTCATCGCTTTCATTTTCAAATAATCCTTCAAGATGAGTGGTATCAACGATCGGTAAATCGGTATCGTAGTCGACCCCACAGATGGATGGAAATTGTGACATAAATTTTCTAGCGATAATTATTGGTTAATTAAGGTGCCGACNGCTTCTTTGCGAAACTCTTCTAAACGACTAACGACTCGTATAGGGTCGTTAATTGTTAGCACTTCGTCGACCAAGCCCTTCGCTTGATCCATATCAATTTTACGTATAAAATATTTTACCTCAGGCAAGAGACTTGCAGTCAGGCTGAGTGAACTTGCGCCCATCCCGAGTAGGAGGCTTGCGTAAATTGGGTCGCCTGCTATTTCACCACAAACACTTACTGGTATGTTGAGCTCACGGCAGTTACCAATAATCGCCTTAAGTGTCCGTAAAACTGCTGGGTGGGCAGGTTCATATAAATGTGCAACTTGATCGTTCAAGCGATCTGCAGCCATCAGATATTGAATTAAATCATTGGTACCTATACTGAAGAAATCGACCTCTGGAGCGAGCAGATCTATAATCATCGCTGCACTTGGAATCTCAATCATCGCACCTACCTCGATATTTGCGTCAAAAGCATGTCCTTCATCGCTTAACTCAACCTTTACCTCAGCCAAATATTCATTGGCTCTTCGTAATTCGTGTAAACCACTAATCATCGGGTACATTAACTTAACATTACCAGAAGCGCTCGCACGAAGAATGGCGCGTAATTGAGTCTTAAAAATTTTCGGATTCCCAAGACAAAAACGAATCGCTCGAAATCCCATAAATGAGCTGTCCTCATCTTGATCTGTGTCACCTATGGTCTTATCACCACCAATGTCTAAGGTACGAATTGTCACGGTACTTTTGGCAGCTGCCTGAACAACAGCAGAATACTCTTCATATTGAGCCTGCTCAGAGGGATAGCCTCGGTGCCGTAAGAATACTCCCTCNGTACGAAACAGCCCCACCCCATCCGCACACATTTCTTGGGCAATTTCCATTTCTTGAACACCCTCAATATTTGCCATTAATTCAATGGCTTGCCCATCGGAACTCTCGCTAGGCTCATTTAAAACAGATTTAAAAATATTATCTAACTTGAGACGCTCCCCGGCTATTTGGCCGTATTGATACAAACGATCTGCACTTGGATTGATAACCACGATACCATCGTAGCCATCGACTAAAATCTGATCTCCAGTACGTATACTCTCCGATACATCATGCATGCCTACAACTGCTGGAATTCGCAGTGAGCGTGCCATAATGACAGAGTGACTGGTCTTGCCTCCTAAATCGGTTACAAAACCAAGTAATTTATGTCGATCAATTGCAGCAGTATCTGAAGGAGTAAGGTCCGCAGAAATAATAATACTGGGTACTTTGAGGTGACTAAGATCGACCTTCTTTACACCGACTAAATTATGCAACAAGCGTCTAGATACATCCTCAATATCCGTCACACGCTCCTTCAAGTACTCATCATCCATGGAGCTAAAGAAAGAGATATAGCGTAGAGCTACATTATTATAACAGTGCTCCACATTATTTTTTGACTTACGCACTTCAGCAACGACTTCATCGATGAGCGCACTATCTTCGAGAACCATGAGGTGCGCATCAAAAATTCGAGCTTCTCCTTCACCAAGACTCGCAGCTATCTTATTACGGACTTCTGTAATCTGGCTACGGGTAGTTAGGATTGCTTGCTCAAAACGCTCAATTTCAGCGTCTAAATTATCACTTTCCACACTATAGCAAGGTACATCTAGCTCATTTGGTTGATACAAATAAGCGCGGCCATGGACAACACCCGGGGATGCTGCAATACCGTGAAAAACGATCTCCTCTTTTGCAGGCTCAGTCACTTTTACAATGCGTTCAATTTTGTTTACGTTATCAATCTGACAACTAATCAATCACCTACAGTTTCTAGGTCGCAGACTAATGTTTCAACCAAAAATACCGACTCACCCCAAGCGCCTTGAATCATTTCAGTTAACTTTTTTCTCTGTGCATTGCTAGTCACTCTAGCTATGCAACAACTACCACTACCGCTTAACATACAGTCCACACCCTGTTTTCTTAGANTTNCCAGTAATACATCTATTGGTATATACTTCTCACATACAGGTCGCTCTAAAGAATTCACCATGAGTGTCTCCCAATTACCGGTTTTGGTAAATTCTGCTAATCGCTTGTGTGCATCTATACTTGATTCGTAATTGCGCGTAGCGTTTGCGGCAAATCGTGCATAAGCCCATGCGGTATCAACACCAAAATCTGGACGAAACAGTAGCCACTTTTGTGACTTAATTNNTTCTAATAATTTAGGTTCTAGCGCGGTAATTACTTCTCCTTTGCTCGATATTAATGCAGGATTAGCATTGATAAAAAAAGGGCAGTCCGAACCAATAGTAGCTGCTATATCGAGTAAAGATGTCTGGTTCAATGGTTCACCTAATAATTGATTCATGCCACGCAGTGCAACTGCAGCATTGCTACTACCACCACCCAGGCCCGCCTGCATCGGGATGACTTTATCAAGCTCGAAAGAAAAATACACATCGTTAGCGATCGCTTTTCGAAACGCATCTGCTGCCTGCATAATAAGATTTCCTTCTCCAGTCGGTACATCGGTAGCATCGCAGTGTAACTGATCCTTACCCTCCACTTTGCAAATACGGAGACGATCGCCGTAATCCAAAGGCAGAACGAGTGAGGTCAAATTATGAAAGCCGTCTGCACGGCGATCGTGAACACACAGCATTAAATTTATCTTAGCTGGAGAGAATAAATTCATATTATATGTAATCCTATTAGCTTAGAAACCAACATTTTTATAAATTATAACAAGCAGGATAAATGCCAGCAAAAATCTAGTAATTACGCTTTGCCACGCTCGAAAAATCACAACATAGTGAAAAAATGACAAACCAAAAAGACTGTGGACTGATTCTCGCGCTTGATCTTGAGACGCGCGAGGAGGCATTAGAGGTGCTCGACCATCTTGGCGACTCCGTCGAGTGGGTAAAGATCGGGCTACAGCTATTTACTGCTTATGGACCAGATTTTGTAAGAGAGGTTGCGAAGCGTAATTACCGTATTTTTTTAGATCTTAAATTACACGATATTCCTAATACCGTAGCTAAAGCTGTCCAAAGCATTGCGCAGTTACCAGTCGAGCTGCTTACACTACATGCAGCAGGTGGACCTGAAATGATAGAATGGGCAAATCAAGCGCGCCTCGAGCATGCNCCCCAACTCAAGCTGCTTGCTGTGACTGTNTTAACTTCAATGAGTAGCGAGCAGTTACAAGCGCTCAATGTACAAGTAAGCGCAGAGGAACAAGTCCTCCACCTCG
Source organism: Coraliomargarita sp. (assembly GCA_002699365.1). Classification (GTDB taxonomy): domain Bacteria; phylum Verrucomicrobiota; class Verrucomicrobiia; order Opitutales; family Coraliomargaritaceae. Next base: position 20,802 of record PAAN01000018.1, read on the forward strand.
CGAAAAAAAGTTTAGAAGCTGGCGCGCAAGGACTGGTATGTTCACCACTAGAATTACCTGCTCTACGAGAACAGTTTGGCACTGATCCCTTGATTGTAACTCCTGGAATTCGTCCGAAAGGTAGTGACAGTAATGAGCAAAAGCGGGTCATGACTCCGAGCGCCGCCGCTCAAGCAGGTTCGAACTATATTGTAGTTGGCCGGCCCATATTAAAAGCAGACGACCCAGCGCTCACAGCCACAAATGTTCGTAAAGAGCTTACGCTCTTGTAGTCAATAGTTCGTACTACCTGCAAATAATACTTTTTATTAAAATGGCAAAAAACGTAGCACTACTTCTCGCCGCAGGCAGTGGCTCGCGCATGCAAGAATCTACAGCAGATAAGATACTTGTGCCCATCGCTGGCGAGCCAGTGGTTTGTTACAGCGTGCGCGCTTTTATCAGTAGTGGTGTTTGCGATCAAATTACCATCGTTTATAAAGACCCGCAGCAGCGCAAAAACATTGAAGCAGCAATCGCATCGATAGACTTTGATTATACATGGGTACAGGGCGGAAAAGAACGCCAAGATTCTGTGCACAATGCCCTGCAATCACTATCTAAAGATTGCGATTTTGTCTTTATCCATGACTGCGCACGGCCGCTTGTTTGCCCAAAATCCATACAAAAATTGTATACTTCGGTAAAAATTCACTCTGCTTGCGTGCTAGCACACCGTGTCAGCGATACCATTAAGCGCGTAACTTCAGTTAAACTAGATGTCCCATGTAAAATTGAAGACTTAGACCGCTCAAGCCTTTGGGCGATGCAGACCCCTCAAGCATTTTCCTATACAAAAATATGTGAGGCTTATAGAAAAGTCATCGCAGATAAAATAAGTGTTACCGACGACTGTGCAGCAGCTTCTTATGCAAATTTAGACTCTAATATAGTGACAAGTGCGCAGCCAAATCCAAAAATTACCACAGCCGCAGATTTAGACTATATTACTTGGCTAATCGAGGAGCGCTAAACTAATTGGAGCGTTCCATGCGTGACTGCGTTTCTAACGCCACTCATGCTTCGGATAACGTCCTGCTAGCTCTTTACGTACATGCTGGTACGCACCGTCCCAGAATCCGTCCAAGTCATCGGTTAAATGTGCAGGTCTTCCATTCGGTGCAAGCAGCTCTACAAGTAGTCGTACTCTACCATTGGCGATGCATAAACTAGATCCAGAAACATCATAGAAGTCTTGAAGTTTAGAAGCAATAAATGCACGCCCATCTAACTCATAACGAATGCTAACAGGCTGCTTACGGCGGGGTAAATGAAACTCCAACGGTGCATAGGTATCGATATAGTACTGCTGCTCAGCAGAGATCCATTGTTTGATTATTGGAAATACTTGGCGGTCACGCAAATCACGATAACCCAGCGCTCCATGGCATACTTGCTGCGTTAATAATAAACGAGCTGTCGAATCAATCGGAGGAATTTCTAATTCTGGACAATGTAAAGATACAAAATTTACTCTTTGTATCCATTTTTCTACTACATTGTCCCAATTACGCAATTCTAAGTTCCCGGCGACTACCTGCTCGGCTAGAAGTGTAGCCGCTCTATCTAAATTTGGCTCTTTATGATCAGATGATTCCAAAACAAGTGATCGAAAGCTTCGTTCCTGTTGGCTGACAACACGCTTTTGCTTTGGGTCAAAATAAGTCTGCTCGCCAGATTGAAAATCATTGGGGTACATATCCTCTAACCAAGTTGGATCAATCGCGGTAGCCATACCGAGTAATATCGTAACCTCACCTCTTCGTTCTCGCTCTTCTATTTCTGCTGCAACAAATAATTTTTCTGTGACAATGCTCTCGCGGCGAAGTTCTCCGGTATGACCACGCGCCATATCACAAAGCCTAGATCCGCGATCTTTTCGCAAGCTTAAGTGGTCTGCAAATGCTGTTAATATACACTTACAAATTTCAATGTTTGTAGGATTAGGAGAGCATTTTTTTGCGCCTATTTTAGTGATGGAGCGGGTCCATTGCGATAATTGCTGAGCGACTCGCCCTGCTTGCCGAGCACCGCCCGCGTGTATGCCCATCTTTGCACAATCTTGCAGATTAAAGCCCACACTCTCGGCATATTGCCATGCCTTTAAATGTATAAAAAAATCCGAGCTCTCATCAGCAGTATCTTCAATCTGCTTTACTTGCGCCTCGCGAATAGTAGCATCACGTGAGGCACGATAAAAGAGCCTGCTCTGAGTAAAGGCAGTAAGAGGAATAACTTCTTCAAGCACGCCACGATTAGATGCTTCGATTAGCATACGTGCCACGCGAGGATGGAGCGGTAATTTCTCCATCTGCATGCCTATTTTAGTGATTTCCCCAGAGCAATCAAGCGCGCTTAAGTCGACCAATAATTCATGCGCTCGAGTGAGTGCCTTGGGCAGTGGAGATTCAAACCATGGAAATACATCTGGCTTGGAAATACCAGCCTGCGCTAAGGTCAGTAATGATTCGGACAAATCGACTCGCTTCACTTCAGCTTCATCACNCGGCGCGCGGGACTCCTGCTCCGCCTCACTCCAGAGCCGCAGGCAGGTACCATTACTGGTGCGCCCTGCGCGTCCTGCACGCTGCTGCGCTGATGCACGGCTGATTGGCTCGATCAAAATTGAGTTAATACCGCGGCGCGCATCAAAGCGCGCAATCCGCGCTAACCCCCCATCAATTACGACTCGTACGCTCTCAATCGTAATCGATGTCTCGGCAACATTGGTTGCTACAATTACCTTTGGTTTATCTCCTGCGCGCACTGCGCGGTCCTGCGCATCGGGCGAAAGTTCTCCATGAAGTGGGAGCACCTCGTATCCGCGCGCCTCGGGCAGTGACTGTATACGTGCTATGGTCTTACTGATCTCATACGCTCCAGGCATAAAAATAAGAAAATCTCCAAGGAGCTGCTCTCTCACAGCAAAGCGAAATGCTGCGCTTGCGCGCTCCCACACCGGCGCTGCTCCACGATTTAAAGCCGAGCCCATATATTGAATCGAAACCGGATAGATACGACCTGTCGCTTCCACGCGCGCACAGGGCTCCAAAAAGGCTTGGAGCGTATCGATATCTAGCGTGGCAGACATCACAATAATTTTTAAATCTGGCCGCTCGCTTTGGACTGCTTGCAAGGCGCAAGATAAGCTTAGATCACTACTTAAGTGCCGTTCATGGAATTCATCAAATACGACAGCGCCAACCCCCTTTAGTGATGGGTCACTTAGTATTTGGCGAAGTAAAATTGCTTCTGTCACAAAGCGGATTTTTGTGTCCTTGCTGACTACATTTTCAAAACGTATTTGGTAACCGACAGCAGCTCCCAGTTTTGAGCTGCGCTCGCTAGCGACTCGCTGTGCTAGCATGCGCGCTGCCAAGCGCCTAGGTTGAAGCACCACGACTTCCCCTTTAACCATCTGCGAATCAATCAATATTTGCGGCACCTGTGTGGATTTACCAGAACCAGTTGGCGCGCTAATGACCACCCGCCCATGTACGGCTAAGCCATCCATAATTTGATTCGCTACTGCGTGTATGGGTAGTTCTTTCGGCGCGTGCGACATATTTTGTAGTCAAGACCACAGATGCGTTGTGGGTCGAGCGGAAAGCAAGCGATTCGCGAATAACGGTTGCGTGCACACAAATAATACAGAAAGTAATTTTTATTCCATCTCAAAAGAACTTCATGACAACTGCACCGAAAAATACATTCGATACCATTGATTCTGCGCTTAAAGATATTAGCGCGGGTAAGATGGTGATCGTAACAGACGATGAAAACCGCGAAAATGAGGGCGATTTAGTCATGGCTGCCGAGAAAGCCACGCCGCAAGCGATCAATCAAATGATATTACATGCGCGCGGACTTATTTGTGTACCGATGATGGCGCATCAGTTACGCCGCTTGGGTATCCACCGCATGGCTTCTGAAAATCGCGAGTCCCACCAAACAGATTTTGCTATTTCAGTAGATGCTGCTGAAGGTATCACCACTGGTATTAGCGCTTACGATCGTGCGCAAACAATTCGCATATTGGGTAACCCAGATGCAGACCCAGAGGAGCTGGTCCAGCCTGGTCACGTCTTCCCTCTGCGCGCAAAGCCAGGCGGCGTACTACAACGCGCCGGCCACACCGAGGCTGCTGTCGACTTAGCCCAGTTAGCAGGACTTAATCCAAGCGGAGTGATTTGTGAAATTTTAAATGAAGATGGCGAGCTAGCAAGGTTACCAGACTTNCTACAGTTTAAACAAGAACACGGCATCAAAATGATCTCCATTGCCGATTTAATTGAATACCGCCACACAAGGGATCGCTTGATTGAGCATCTACTCACTCGCCCCTTTGAATCCGAATTTGGTAACTTTGATTTACACATTTACAAAAGTATTTTGGATGGTCGACAACACTTCGCGCTTACCATGGGAAAAATGAGCGCGAAGCCGACTATGGTGCGCGTACAAAGTGAAAACCTGCTAGCCGATATTTTCCGAGCAAAATCCAATGGCGCCTATGACTCCTTACATAATGCGATGGAAAAAATTGCTGCCGAGCAGCACGGCGTAATTTTATATATCGAACAACCACAAGGGGGCATACGTGTGGTTGAAAATGATAAAGGCGAAGCAAACTTGAAAGACATAGGCCCGACCAAAATGGACTTNCGCGACTACGGAATAGGCGCACAAATTCTATCTGAATTAGGCTTAAAGAAAATACGCCTACTTTCTGGCACTAATCGAAAAGTAGTTGGTTTAGATGGATACGGACTCGAAATCGTCGAGCAAATTGAAATCTGATTAATTACTAGTCATATTTTTTATTTGCTAGTCATCTATTTATTCCAGTTATCCCCCAGATCGAACCGGCGCGAAACCACGCTGCAGCAAAAATGCGAATGCACGCTCTCTGACATCGCCCTGTAATTCTATAGTGCGCTCTTTACGTGTTCCACCACAGGCGCAGTGCTTTTTTAAGTCATAACACAAGCGCTCCAATTGACTTTGGGGCAGATGCGTTGCGAATGCCTGTAGTGTCGTTACTGTTTTACCGCCACGTCCTGCTTTTTCACGGCGAATTTCAACGCGACCCATAACAGCAGACGATCGTTTACCTATAAATGCCTTTGTAGTCGTGTGACTTTTAGCAGGTTTAACTGGAGTTGAATACCTCGAAGTCTCACTCGCAGTATCTATAGAGCCCAAGCTTGCGAAAGGATTGCTCTCCAAAGCATTGCCGCCACTAGTTGCAATCTTACCTTTTTTACGCGAACTCATAAATACATCATGGATGATGGGGCATATCTGGATTATCGAGCCAAATTAACGCCTTGGTATAACTGCGCTGACTGAGGTAATGCTGCAAGCGTTCAGGAAAATCTGCCAGCTCCAACTCGTCCAATCGCTTTAATACCTCCGCAAGACTATCACCCACCTGTAGTGAGCGCTTTTGCGTCACTAATTCTAGATCCATACGTAAGCAATCATACTGCATTCAACTATAAGTGAGTACAAAGTACAGATAAGCAAGAGTGATATACCTTGATATCAAGGTATAATTAGACGAAAAATCTACTTTTTACTTAAAAATGACTAATAATCGGTGTAAAATGTGATTCTTTATTTGTAAAAATTATAATACTTGTTCTATTCAATACTTGTTTATCCCTACTATTGCCTATGAATCACTCAGGTATCGCTAATCGTTGGAATGCTGATTTAATTGATCAGAACTATTCAATCTGGCAATCGAATCCACAAGCGCTAGATGCACAGTGGCAGGCTTTTTTTGAAGGTTTCACTTTAGCTCAAGGTGATCGTAGTAATACCGATACAAGTCTTCTACATGGCAGCAGCGCCTTGCCTGCTGAAACCGACGCAAGTAAACAAGCTCGCGCTATAGGCCTTATCTATGCCTACCGATCCATTGGTCATACTATCGCAAAAATCAACCCACTTGCTAAAGAAGCACCACTGAATCCACGCCTGTCTTTAGAACGCTTAGGATTTAACGAATCGGACTTAGATCACGTTGTGCACACGGGGAATTATTTAAACGGCACTGAAATCACTATTCGCGAACTCATCGATCGCCTCGAAAAAACCTACTGTCACACAATTGGGGCCGAATATATCCATATTCAAGAAACTCCTAAGCGCCGCTGGATTCAAGCGCGCATCGAACCGGAATGCTTTAAACCTCGCTTTAGTAAATCGGTAAAAAAGCGCATCTTACGCACCGTTATTGAGGCAGAGACATTTGAAAATTTTTTGCAAAACCGCTACGTTGGACAAAAGCGCTTCTCCTTAGAAGGTGGAGAAACTTTAATCGCCTGCTTAGAAAGCATATTCCAACGCTGTGGAAAAAATCAAGTCGACGAGATTGTTATGGGCATGGCTCACCGCGGACGCTTGAATGTACTAGCAAACTTTTTGGGCAAGTCCTTTGATTATATACTTCGCGAATTCTCCGAAAGCTATATACCCGATACAATTTACGGCGATGGTGATGTAAAATACCACCTCGGTTTTGAAACGAAGCGTAAGACTGCAGATGGTCATGAAGTCGAGTTACGTCTTGCAGCGAACCCGAGTCACTTAGAAGCGGTCGATCCAGTTGTTCAAGGAAAGGCCCGCGCTCGGCAGCGCATACGTAAGGACTTAGAGCGTAAGCGTGTCTTGCCTGTTCTTATTCATGGTGACGCGGCTATCGCAGGGCAAGGAATCGTTGCAGAGGTCTTTAACTTCTCACAATTAAAAGGCTACCGCACTGGGGGCACCATTCACATTGTAGTGAATAATCAAATCGGCTTCACCACCACCCCCGAAGATGCGCGCTCGAGTCGTTATTGCACCGATGTTGCTAAGATTGTTGAAGCACCGATTTTCCATGTCAATGGCAATGATCCATTGGCAGTAGTTGCTGCTATGGAAGTCGCCTTTGATTATCGACAAACTTTTGGATGCGATGTGGTCATCGACATGTACTGCTGGCGCAAACACGGACATAATGAGTCTGACGAACCCGCCTTCACTCAACCAGTTTTATATAAGACTATTTCTAGTATGAAGCCAATCGGCCGTGCGCTTTCCGAACGCTTCGTTACCAGTGGCGAATTCACCCAACAAGAAGTCAACGATCTAGAAGAAACATATCTCAAGAAACTAGATGCCGCATACGATAACGTAAAGGCTAACGAAGCAAAACAGAAGGATCCATTTGAGGGCTCTACGGCAAACAATCAACCGCCCTATAATTTTAAGGGACTCGAGACGCGCGTAGATAAAGACACTCTCCATCACATTGTGAAACGACATACAGACTTTCCTGATGGCTTTAAGGTAAACCGAAAAATACTACGCCAAATGGCAGCTAAATTAAAAGCATTCGAGATTGACAGTGGTATCGACTGGGGGATGGGAGAAGCATTGGCATTTGGTAGCTTACTGATGGACGGAACGCCCGTACGAATCAGCGGACAGGACTCAAAGCGTGGTACTTTCAGCCATCGTCACGCAGTTGTTTACGATACCGAGACTCGTGAGCGCTACGCGAACTTACTCGATTTGTCCAAAGATCAGGCGCAATTTTGTGTACATAACTCCCTACTATCTGAGGCCGCAGTGCTCGGCTTTGACTACGGATACTCGCTTGATTACCCGCAAATGCTCTGCATATGGGAAGCCCAGTTTGGGGATTTTGTGAATGGTGCCCAAGTCATTATTGATCAATTTATTACTAGTTCAGAATCTAAATGGGGACGGCTAAGTGGATTAGTCATGCTCTTACCACACGGCTATGAAGGTCAAGGACCCGAGCACTCCTCTGCCCGCTTAGAGCGTTTCCTTCAGTCTTGCGCAGAAAACAATATTCAAATTTGTAACCTAACTACGCCGGCACAATTATTTCATGTCTTGCGGCGACAAATGAAGCGCGAATTTAAAAAGCCGCTCATCATAATGTCTCCAAAAAGTTTACTTCGCCACAAAGATTGCGTATCCAAAGTCAGCGATTTTACAGATTCCGAATTCTGGACAATTATAGATGATGATAAAATTACTAAAAAAAATGCGAAGCGTGTCATCCTTTGCTCGGGTAAAATTTACTACGAACTAAAGGAGTACCGTGATACTAATAAAATTAAAGATTCTGCGCTCGTGCGCGTTGAACAATTCTATCCACTCAATAAAGAACTCCTCAAAAAAGTAGTCGGTAAATATCCAAAACAGGCAGAAATCGTATGGTGCCAAGAAGAGCCAATGAATATGGGAGCCTGGACCTTTATTATGCCGCGCTTAAAAAGAGCGCTGGAACGAATTCCTCGTTATGCCGGGCGTCGCACCAGTGCTAGTCCAGCAGTTGGATCACTAGCTATGCACAAACACAGACAGGCGAAACTCATCGCGCGAGCTTTCGGTGAAATCCAGGNCTACGATATGGCAGACGATATCAATCAAACAATTTAAAAAATATAACCGTAATTCTGACACATCAAGTTCATACAAATCATTTAAAATCATGGCCACCGAAGTAACTATTCCCGCAATGGGAGAATCTATTAGTAGCGGGATTCTCGCTGCTTGGCATGTAAAAGACGGTGATTACGTCCAAGAAGGGCAAGCCATCTTTGAATTGGAGACCGACAAAATCACCTCGGAAGCAAATGCCGAAGTCTCTGGCACAATAACAATTAAAGTCACCGTTGATGAGGAAGTCGAAATTGGCCAATTAGTTGCAACTATTGATGAATCTGCAAGCAAACCTGTAGCACCAGCAGATAGCGAGGATACTGTAAGAGCTACAGATTCTAAGCCAGATACTATAGAANAAAATGCTGCTACTAATGATCAAAGTAGTGAAACAGTAACACTAATTAATGCCCCATCTGCTAAGNAACCGAACGAGCCAAAGAATGACGTTACCCAGCCCACTCTCTCTCCTGCTGCGCGCAAGGCAGCAAAAGAGACCGGCGCAGATATTAGTTTGGTAAATGGGAGTGGCAAAGATGGTCGCATTACCAAGCACGATATTCTGAGCCAAGAATCAAAAAGCGAAGCAGTACCTGAAGCGAGCACACCGATCCCACAAGTAACTGCAAATAGTCCACGCGAGACTCGCAAGCGTATGACTCCCTTGCGCAAAAAAATTGCGGAACACCTCGTGCATGCCACTCAANAAGCGGCTATGCTAACAACCTTTAATGAAGTTGATATGAGCGCAGTATTAAAGCTACGCAAGCAGTACCAGGAAGAATTTGTCGCTCAATACGGAATAAAGCTAGGCTTTATGTCCTTTTTTGCAAAAGCGGTCACCCACTCCCTACAAGCTGTCCCGACTGTAAATGCTCGCATTGAAGGAAATGAGGTGGTCACACAACACTACTACGATATAGGAGTGGCAGTCGGCACCGATAAAGGGCTTATGGTTCCTGTAATTCGTGACTGCGCACAGAAAAATTTCGCACAAATTGAGCAGTCCATCGCCAACTATGCAAAATTAGCGCGTGAAGGAAAAATTCAAATGAGCGACCTTCAAGGAGGTGTATTTACTATATCAAATGGAGGTATTTATGGCTCCATGTTAAGTACGCCGATTATTAACTATCCGCAACCAGCGATTCTAGGGCTACATAATATACAACAACGCGCGGTTGTCATAGATGGCGAAATTGTGGCGCGCCCAATGATGTATTTAGCGCTCAGCTATGATCACCGCTTAATTGACGGCAAGGAAGCGGTAACATTCTTAGTCAAAATTAAAGAGGCTATCGAAAATCCAAATCGGCTGCTATTTGGAATCTAAATGTGAGTACCCTGTAAGTAATACATTAATCTGAACTTAGATACATAAAATTATACTATGTCTGAAAACAATTTCGATCTCATCGTCATCGGCTCNGGTCCAGGCGGCTATGTTGCTGCCATTCGTGGAGCGCAACTAGGTCTACAGACTGCAATTGTTGAAAAAGATTCCAACTTAGGGGGCACCTGTTTAAATGTCGGATGCATTCCCAGCAAAGCACTGCTGCATAGTACAGAAATGTTTCATTTCGCCGGACATAGTGCATCCACTCATGGCATCGATTTGACCAATCTATCGATCAATATAGAGAAGTTAATGGCCAAAAAAAGCCAAGTTGTGTCTCAGTTACGAGGTGGAGTTGCACATCTAATGAAGACTAATAACATAACAGTTTTCAAAGGACTCGGCAAACTAGCAGGTGAGCAAAATGTGCTTGTACAAAATGCCGATGCAATTGAAACCCTAAGCGCGCCACATATTATTATCGCTACTGGCTCCTCAGTAATTGAGTTGCCATTCTTACCGTACGATGGAGAAAAAGTTGTCAGTAGTGATGATGCCATTGCTTTTGATAAGGTACCAGAAAAACTAGTGGTAGTCGGTGCTGGTGCTATCGGATTGGAGTTAGGTTCGGTGTGGGCACGCCTCGGATCCGAAGTCACTGTCGTCGAATCATTGCCGACAATTGCGCCAAGTTTCGATAAGGATATATCCAAAATGGCAGAACGGTTGTTTAAAAAACAAGGTCTACATTTTTTACTTAAAACCAAAGTTACTGGAGTTAAAAAAGAGGCCAGTAAAACCTATCTTACTGCCGAGAACCAAAAGGGTGAGACCATTGAGCTAGAAGCGGACAAAATACTTGTAGCAGTCGGTCGTAAAGCAAACACAACAGGTCTTGGGCTCGATGGGCTTGGCATCAAAACAGATACTAAAGGACGCATCGCTGTAAATGCACATTTTAAAACGAATGCGCCAGGGGTCTACGCAATTGGAGATGTAATCACCGGTCCGATGCTTGCTCACAAAGCAGAAGAAGAAGGTGTCGCCTGCGTGGAATGTATCGCTGGTCAAGCTGGGCATGTCAATTATGGCGTCATTCCGAATGTAATTTACACCGANCCNGAGATTGCGAGCGTTGGAATCAGCGAAATCACCGCGAAAGAACAAGGTACAGAGGTAAAAGTCGGTAAATTTAATTTTATTGCGAACGGACGAGCGATCGCATCGGACGCAACCGATGGATTTGTAAAAGTTATTGCGGATAAAGCTACGGATCAATTATTAGGAATTCAAATTATTGCCAGTAGCGGCTCTGAACTTATTGCATCTGCAGTGGCGCATATGGAGTATGCAGGCAGCGCAGAAGACCTAGCTCGCACAATCCACGCCCACCCCACTATGAGTGAAGCACTNAAAGAGGCAGCACTTGCAGTCGACGGTAACGCAATACATAATTAGATTACTACGCTAGTAGCTTGCACATCATGTGCGCTGCCTTCAATATTTGAAAATGTCTGAGGTAGAGAAAAAAATAGAGCAACTACGCGCAGAAATCGCTAAACACGATGCTCTGTACTATAAGCAAGCGCTACCACAGATCGATGATCAGGCATATGATCGTTTAAAGCTACAACTAGCTAGGCTAGAATCATTACATCCTGAGCTAGATATTAGTGATTCTCCATCACTTACTGTAGGCGATGATCGCCTTGAATCTTTCGAGAGCTATACACACCGCAAGCCGATGCTAAGTCTCGATAATACCTACAGTAAAGATAACTTACTTGATTTTGGGAAACGTCTGAATAAGCGATTTTTAGGGATGCAACTCAACTACTTAGTGGAACCTAAAATCGATGGCGTAGCAGTTAGCATCACCTATGAGAAAGGACATTTTACTCGAGCAGTATCGCGCGGTAATGGCTCAGCAGGCGACGATATTACCCAAAATGTACAGTACATCAATGGACTCCCGAAACAGCTTAAAGACGCTCCTGAATTTGTCGAGGTGCGCGGCGAAATCTATATGCGTCACGATGAATTTGAGAGAATCAATACTGTACGAAAAAAAGAAAATCAACCGCTGTATGCAAACCCACGAAATTTAGCTGCAGGAACAATCAAGCTACTTGACCCCAATGAAGCAAGCGAACGCAGTCTAGATATCGTTCTTTATGGNATTGGAGCCTGCGAACCAGCCAATTTTTTTAGCCATCAAGACGCCATTCAAGAGCAGATAAGAATGTGGGGTTTTGCTGTCTTAGAAAAATACTGGATTGCAGACAGTATCGAAGAATCTTGGAACTGTATTGAGCAATTAAATACTCTGCGACATCAATTTGCTTACCCCACCGATGGCGCTGTTGTAAAACTTAATGATTTAATTCTTCAAGAACAAGCGGGCTTTACTTCGAAAGCTCCGCGCTGGGCGATTGCCTATAAGTTTGAAGCCGAGCGTGTAGAGACCAAGCTTATTGAAATTAGCCTACAAATTGGGCGTACCGGCGTCGTTACTCCTGTTGCAATTTTAGAGCCAATACAACTTGCAGGGACCACTGTAGCACGTGCTACCCTACATAATGAGGATGAAATTTGTCGAAAAGATATACGACCAGGTGACACGGTACTCGTTCAAAAAGCAGGCGAGATTATCCCGCAAGTACTCAGCGTGAATCTTGATAAGCGACCAAAAAACAGCCTACCTTATAATTTTAGTGCACACTTAAATGATCTCGGCATTCAAGCAGTGCGTGATCCTACTGGATCGGCATGGCGTATTATATCGAAAGATGATCCAGTCTGTCAGCAGCGCGCTCTCCAACATTTTGCTAGCAAGGCCTGTATGGATATTGAAAATCTCGGCACCGCTGTAGTCGAGCAACTTGTCTCTTGCGGACTCGCCAAAGATCCGGCTGACCTATACACCCTAAAACTGGAAGCGCTTCTCAATCTCGATAAATTTGCNGATAAATCCGCTCAAAATCTACTTGATGCTATCGAGAATAGTAAAACTCGCGCATTATGGCAATTACTTCACGGATTTGGCATACCCCACGTAGGCAAGCAATCAGCCAAAGACCTCGAGGCTAACTTTGAATCTCTAGATGCTTTAGAAAGAGCCAGCCAATCAGAACTAGAATCCATCAGCGGTATCGGAACAATTTTAGCAGAAAGTATACATAATTGGTTTAACCAGAACGCTAACAAAGATATGGTTGAGCGATTACGTGGCTATGGACTCAACTTTGTAGCTAATGAACCAAACAATAAAAATGCCATCAGTCCATTAAGAGGGAAACTTATCGTTTTAACTGGCAGCTTAGCCAACATGACCCGTGATGAGGCTAGCAATACTATCGAAAAGGCTGGAGGACGCGTTAGCTCAAGTGTTAGCAAAAAGACTGATTATGTCCTCTATGGTGAGGCAAGTGGCTCGAAATATACAAAGGCGGTACAATTGGGAGTCACCTTAATTTCTGAAGAACAATTTTTAGATATTATTAGGGGTCGTTAGTCAAATTAATGAATCCATTGAGTCTAATTACGTTTGTAGTTTTCGAGTAGTTCGCAAGTCTGCGCTTGCAAGCGATTGGCATCTTCGAAGTCGCCTAAATAGCGTGTCCATGCGTGCAAATATTCGTAGGAATTCTCACTATGAAGAATATTCTCATACATCAGTGCTAAAGATCGAGCAGCATTAAAATAAGCTGGATTGACTCTTACGATGCGTAGAGCAATCAGTGCTTGGCGAGCACTTAGCATTTCTCGGATACTCGGAGTATCGCGCAATTTCCAAAGGGCGCGTATATTCTCAACATCCCTACCCGCTTCCTTTTGAAAAGCAGTAAAATCAACCGCATCACGAATCCACCCCTCGGATACATGCATCGATTCAACCCGATCAAAAGGCACNTCTGCTAATGCACCCATAGATGCGAACCACCAGTTCTNAATATCATTAGCATCTGGAGACTGCTCTAGCAAAAATTCCTGTAAAAGTTTTCCCACATTGTTTCCAGCAATTGAATACTCGATAAGCCTAGCAATTTGCTTTCTGTCCATGGATTGGTCACGNAAAGTTCGCAGCAACCAGTAACCCTCACGGCCTGTCGCTATTTTCGAGCTATTGATTTGAGGCAATTGTAAGAGCGTCATTAGATCAGGTACTCCAGTAGTGCGCAGTTGCTCATAATAAGTATCCGTCTGAGCGGATCGAAGGCTGAGGTATGACTGGGAAGAGAGCGCAGAAATTGGCCAATACTTACAATTTTCCGGACCNGCTGATCCGTATTGGTAGATTGCATAACGACAAACAAATGCCTCGGTCAAACCAAAGCATACAGTCTCTAAATCAAGCGATTCATCCCATTTAAAATCAATCTGAACAAATCCTCCTGAATATACTTGAGTCTTATAATTAGCCATGGATTCGACTGCAGATGGAGGGCGCAAAATGACTAATACCCTCTGTGGATAGCCATCCGGCAATTGAGTCATATATTTTTCACAGCTTCTTACAATATGCTGAGAAATCTGACTNANGATTCCAACCGATCGAGCATCCATACCAACCACTTCAAAATAAGAATCTTCCGAAGTTAGTACACTTGCACCAAGTTTTCTANCCTCAGAAATAATCAGTGCTGTTATCAATAAATAAACAAAGACTATTCGAATAAGATAAAATATGGAGCGCGNAGCGTAGCNCATAGGATAGAGAAAAGAATGCTTCACCTATTTTTATTTCGCTCGCAGTCTTAACGACTCTTAAAAAAACGCTGTTCGATTGCTTGATATGAAAGACTGGTATATGCGATCAAAATAAGGAATCCGGTAAAAAAGACTACTCCATATAAAGGTTTTGCAAAAGCAATGATACCAAGAACTACCAATGCAGGAATAATATAACTTTTCCAATCAACAGTGGCCATACGCCAGATTAGGGCAACGTCACGCAAGTCAGTAAAATCACCGCGCAATTGGAATCGGTACAAAGCAGCGCAAAACAATAAGGATGCAGCGACAAAGACCATAGAAAGAAGCGGGTAGCCTATAGCACTGAGCCCTACTTGATTCAATCCAGCAGCTACCAACCATCCTAGTGCTACAGGCAAGAACCAAAAAGCTAGCCCTATTANAGCAAAGCGCAGACCATCAAAAAATAAGCCCTGCCAATCCGACCACTCAGGTAAAGACAAGGTACTCGAACGGCGAACTNTTGCTGCAAAACGATAAAGATAGCCAAACGCAAATAAATTAGCAATTGGTATAAAAGCGAGCGCGCTACCAATGANCACCGAAGTTACTATCCTTCGCTGGCGTAGTAGCCGCATAAAAATTTCTTCAAATATTGGCGTTTCCTTCATTACTAAATTATATCATAAGTACCTAAGTGAAATCTGCAATCCAAGAAAAATTAGCATTCGAGCAAGCTCGTATTGAGTTAGCGATCGATAAATATTTGCCTGCGAAGCAAGTGAGGCCAACTATCTTACACCAAGCGATGCGTTATTCAATGCAAGCTGGTGGTAAACGCATTCGACCAGTATTATTNATTTTAGGTAGTGAAATATTTAAGGTNACCGCAGATACATCAAAAAATACACCTGCAAATCCACTAGCCGCTGCTGTAGCAATCGAATGCCTCCACACCTACACGCTTATCCATGATGATCTACCTGCAGTCGACAATAGCGATTTGCGACGCGGGCGCGCAGCTTGCCATAAAAAATTTAATGAGCCAACCGCGCTGCTTGCTGGGGATGCTCTACTAACGCATGCCTTTCAATTACTCAGCTGCGAATACAGCTCTAGTCCTACTCTCTCCAATCAATTGATTTATGAGTTAGCCAGTGCAGCTAGCAGTGAGCAGTTAATTGGAGGCCAAATGGAAGATATTCAAAATGAGGGAAAAGCGACTCAAGCTGATGACATTGACTTTGTTTATGCAAATAAAACTGCTGCTCTTATTCGCGCTGCATTACTAATGGGTTTACGATTTTGTCAGCCAACAAAAGAGCAGATGCAATGCATCAGTCGTGTAGGATTTCATNTAGGAATNGCCTTCCAAATCATTGATGATATATTAGACGCAAGCTCTAANTCTGATACTATCGGTAAACCTGTTGGACTCGACGCNGCAGCAGAAAAATCGACCTACATCGCACTGTTGGGTNTAAGTGAAGCTCGCATCGCAGCCAAGACGCATACGAACTCTGCCATTAAAGCTCTTGAATCTCTTGGTGGTGATACAAACTTGATGATTCAACTCATTCGAGAGTTAGAAATCCGCAGTAATTAATATGGCAACAATAGGACGCTATAACACACTAGAAATAATTGAAGAATGTGCACACGGACTCTATCTAGATGGTGGACCACTCAATAAAATACTCCTGCCTAGTCGCTACACTACTCCAAGTATGCAAGTTGGATCTACGCTAAATGTCTTTATTTATAACGACTCGGAGGATCGCATAGTAGCCACCACGGAAAGACCCTTCGCACAAGCCGGAGAATTTGCCTATCTTGAGGTTGTAGCCATTAATCCAAATGCGGGCGCATTTTTGGACTGGGGTTTAAGCAAAGATCTATTGTTGCCCTTCCGAGAACAAGGTGACATACGCTTTAGCGTGGGTGACGGGGCCATCGTGGCTGTCTACTTAGACACTTATACTAATCGAGTGGTTGCTTCCACTCGACTGCATCGACATTTAAAAAGTGAAAAGCCAAACTATAAGGCTAATCAAGCAGTCGATCTTTTAATTTATGGCAAGACTCCCATGGGATATAAGGCTATTGTTGAAAAGTGCCATCGTGGACTGCTTCTACACAATGAAACCTCTGATCTATTGGAAGAAGGCGACCAAATCACTGGCTATGTAAAAAAAGTACATAATGATGGAAAAATAGATCTACGCCGCGATCCATTTGGTCGCAGTCGCATCCCCCAGATAAGCACAACTATTATCGAAAAGCTTCAAAATTCAGAAGGCATACTACCTTATAATGATACTAGCTCGCCTGCTTCCATACGAGCTGAATTTGATACCAGCAAAAAAGCTTTTAAGCAGGCACTGAGTAACCTCTACAAAGATAGAAAAATACTAATCACAAAAGACGGCATTGAATTAGTAGCGCAAGAGCCTAAACAGAAGTAGGCTTGAAACGAGAAGCGCTAAAATTCCACTAATTTATATATCCCAATATTTCTTCTGTTTTTCTGTTACGAAAATACTAATTACAAAAAGCCGCCTCTTGCGAGACGGCTTAAATAGTGGTGGCCGGACCCAGAATCGAACTGGGGACACAAGGATTTTCAGTCCTCTGCTCTACCAACTGAGCTATCCGGCCTATAGTAAAAGCTGTGGATTAAGGGACGCTCGCTGGCACTCGTCAATCGAGTTTTTTGGTTTTCTCAGAAGATAGGGACTATGAATGCTACATATATCTAATTGACAGTAATTAGCCTAAACCAAAAATAATAATAATACTATTATATTAGAATATGTTAAAAAAGCTACTTATTTTACTAGTAACTATATCCATTCTATTTGGTGCATACGAATACTACAAAATTCGAGTCAACGGTTATCCAATTAGCACTTATTTAGTAAATAATCAGTATCAATTGATACCTGTACAAATCCAAGGGATAACCAGTACGCACTTACACTTAAGTCGCAGCAATAATAATCAATTATACTTTTATCTGATTGATAACCTTCATCTTATAAGCCGTCTACAGGTCAAACTATATCCAATCCAATCACAATTAGATACCTCGGTTAGTGCTAGTTATTTAGGCAGCGATAATAAAAACTCACATATTGCACAAACTTTAGCCCTACACAGCCAAATCATAGCAGAATTAGAACAGCTACAGCAACAATTTGACTTGTCTGTATCCGAAATAAAAAAGCGAAGTATCACGCGGGAAATAGACCGTAAAATAATACGATTACAACAACTAGAAAAAAGTCTCAATCGCTACGGCGTCGACTATCGACCCTATACTAATAAAAAAGACGAAGCATTATTCAATAGGCTCATCAACCTAATTAAAAAAGTTGCGAATCGTTCTAGCAAACCACTATATTAACTTACTATGCGTTAGTTAATTAAACCCTTCCTGCCAATTGTAAAGATGGCAGAATTGATAATGGAATATCTGGCAAATCTGGTGTGCAACCACTTGGATCTATACTAGCAGCAAAGGCAATCATTGCTGCATTATCACCGGTATGTTGGGGCTGCGCTATCAAACATGGAATCGAATAGCACTTCGCTAGTTCATCAAACGAACTGCGTAAAGAATCATTATTAGCCACACCCCCAGAAAGACCGAGACTACTGTACTGGCTGCTGCTTAACAAATGCCGGGTCTTACCACGCAATTGATCGACTATAGCCAACTGATAAGAAGCACATATATCGGACATTGAATCCGCTAGTTGCGCATCGCTAATTTTTTCTAATCGATAGCGTAAACTCGTCTTTAGTCCAGAAAAGCTAAAACGCCTTTCATTTCTTGGAGCGATCGCTTTTGGAAAGTCAAAACTTTGCGGATTTCCGCGTTGTGCCAGTTCCTCGATTTGCGGACCACCTGGATAAGGCAGACCAAGAAGTTTCGCTCCTTTATCCAGGGCCTCTCCTGCAGCATCATCGACAGTCTCTGCCACTACATTAATCGTTCCATCCATACATATTTCAAAAAGAATCGTATTACCACCAGAAACAATTAGGCCAAGATGGGGTAACAATTTTTTAAATGCAGCACTAAATCCATCGGGATCACTTTTATGCAAAGCAATGAAAGGAGAAAAGGCATGACCACGTAAATGATTCACCCCTAAAAGCGGCACCTGCCAAGCAAAGGCTAGACTTTTTGCAAATGCGATACCAAGCGCCAAACATCCAGCTAATCCTGGTCCATGAGTGACTGCAATCGCGCTAACCTCTGAGCGGCGAGCTTGGATACCTGAGGTCTCTAAAAGTGGGAAAAAGTTTTTTAAGTGTTCGCGACTAGCAAGATCTGGAACCACACCACCATACTGCTCATGCAAGAGAATCTGGCTGTGTACCCACTCACCAAGAACCCCACTAGCAGGGTCATACAAGGCTAGAGCCGACTCGTCACAAGAACTTTCGATAGCTACTATCACAAATAAAATAGCACAGCGCGCTATGATAATTGCTTCAATAACGAATTTTAGCTACAATAGATAATTCTAAGTAGCTACAAATACAGCAAAAATAGAGTGGATTTGAAAAAGCACTTGTTACTACATCGCTTGTCTGCAGTTTATTCTACTAATGAGTAGTACACAGGACACACTTTTTGACCGACTGCGTACCTGCTGTGCAGATGGGCCAATTAGTTACTGTGATTTTATTAATACAATACTCTATACTAAAGACTATGGTTACTATACTAGCGAGCGCAAACGAGTAGGACGCACCCCACAACGCGATTTTTATACAGCCGAAAGTTTAGGTCCTGTTTTTGCCGAATTAGTGGTGACAAGTGTACAAGATATAATTGGCGAATCACTTGCCCGTGAAAGTTGCTTCATTGAAATAGCTGCTGAACCTGGCGTGGATTTACTCAGCCACATAGACTCCCACCCCTTTGCTGAAACTAAATTAATTAGACATGGACAAGCACTTCAAGCGCAGGGACCCGTTATTATATTTGCAAACGAATGGCTCGACGCCCTGCCCTTCCATCGTTTGATCTACCGCGATGGATATTGGCGAGAGCGAGCAGTAAACGTTCTAGAAGATCAACTAGTTGAAGTATTATTGGACGAACTGACTCCAGCAGTTGCTGCCCAAATTGATCGCTTACCAGGGCACGCTCCAGATGGATATGAAATCGATCTACCTCTACAAACTGAATCAGCCCTGAAGGAATTACTCTCACAAGATTGGAACGGACTTATTTTGTTCTTTGACTACGGAAAAACTTGGCAAGAGTTAACGCAAAATTGCCCAAGCGGCACCGCGCGAAGTTATTATAAGCACCAGCAAAGTAACAACCTACTAAACCGTATTGGTGAACAAGACATTACCTGTGATGTGAATTGGTCACCGCTACAATCACAACTAATTAACAGTAAACTTAGAAACGTAACACTGCAAAGCCAGGAGTCATTTTTTGTTCACCATGGACATAAGGTTGCAGAAATAATCGTTAGCGAATCTGCATGGAGCCTAAGCAAACGACGCCAAACCCTTATGGAACTAATACACCCCGCTCACATGGGGCAACGTTTTCAAGCATTATGGGGTATTCGTTAGACGCAAACTTTTATATAAAATGCTTGCTTGGTTGACCCTAAAGCCTACTTTTCAGCGCTTTCATCAAAAAATTAAGGAGTTTTTATGGCACGAATTTGCGCAATCACAGGTAAGCGACCAGTCAAGGGCGGTCGTATAATCCGTAAGGGTCTAACAAAGAAAAGCGGTGGTATTGGTACTTCGCTCGTTAAGAACACGAGGCGCCGCTTCCGTCCAAATGTGCAACGTATTCGCGTGAAACTACCTAGTGGAGAAGTCAAGCGTATGTGGGTATCAGTGAAAGCAATTAAAGCTGGAAAAGTCCAAAAAGCTTAGACTCCCCTGCACATCACATTGCACAAGCCCTCGCTTACCTGCTTGGGCTTTTTAGTATCTAGTTAATCTAAGAAGAAGCAAAAATCTATGGCTGCTTGTCGCGGCAAGCACTGCAGACGCAAACATGCTCACCCTCTACTGATCGGTAGCGAAAATCTAAATTAGGATGCGACTTATCGGTCGCTCCGCATAAGAAGCAAGTATGCAGGGCTTGTTCAGAGCGCTCGATTGACTCTACCTGGAATTGTTTGCGACGCTGTCTCGAACGAAACGAGTGCAATAGCGTGGCACGAAAGAACAAAACAAAATTCATGACCGGCATCAAAATAACAATTCGCTCACCCCACGTGGAGACAGTGAGAATTTCAAAAAGTAATAAAGCTGCTGAAAAATAAGCAAACCACTTTACCTTAACCGGTAGTACAAAAAATAAGTAAAACTCAAAATTTGGGTTTAATACTGCAAAAGCAAAAAATACACTAATATATAAAAAATTAGGGAATATCACAATTGGAGCCATTGGTGAAATCCAATAACCAATAAAAGCGCCTGCGATCGTCAAAAAAATACCGAGCAATAAGTAGCAATTGAAGTGAAAGGTGCCCCAAGCAGCCTCAATCGCACCACTCATCATCCATAATATATACCAAAAAATAGCTAGAAAAAGACCTCCAAATGCACCTGCTGGTATGTAAGGAGGTGCAATAATAAATGTGATTAGTCGCCAGAACTGCTGCTCTTGAATGACTGCGGCAGGGATCAGCGGCATCGTCGCAAAAGACATCATGCCAGTGAGCAGCAAAGCATACACGACAAGCTGAGAAATTACTATGTATAACATAACATTTGGCACAGCCCAATAGCCAAATTTTTTCTCTAAGCGATTCAACATTCCCATACTTCTAACGAGTCAAATTCTCCGCTTGGTGTCAATATGTGCCGATTAAATCTTCGAAGTTTAGAAGTTATATCTTAAACTAAAATCCTGTTAGTGTTTGAACTCGCACTTTCGGTAAAGGCCGATTGATTAGTAGTAGTCATGCAAGACAGTCCAAATAGTGATAAAAGTATACCCAAGTTAGTCGATATCATCCTACCATTGGAGCAATCCGAAGACCAAAATGCCTGGCAACAAGCTATTAGTAAAAAGTTCGGTATAAATGCCGAAGACATCAGCGAATTACGCCTTCAGAAGCATTCGATTGATGCTCGGCAACGCCAAATTAAAGTACAACTACGAATAGAAGTTGGGATAAAAATACGGCTTCCTGCTGCACGGGAATATAATAATAATTATAATCCACTAAGTGCGGATGCAAAAAGAGTCATTATAATTGGATCTGGTCCAGCCGGAATGTTCGCTGCTTTACGCTGTATCGAATTAGGCTGTAAGCCAATCGTACTAGAACGTGGTAAAAATGCATCGATGCGTCGTTTTGATCTGCGCCCACTATTAAAAGAAGGTCGGGTCATTGAAGATTCAAATTATTGTTACGGAGAAGGTGGCGCTGGGACATTCTCTGATGGTAAATTGTATACCCGAGCAACCAAGCGCGGACCAGTGCGTGATGTTTATGAAACCCTGGTTGCTCACGGCGCACCTAAAAAAATACTTATTGATGCGCACCCGCACATTGGCTCCAATTTACTACCTAAAGTAGTAATGGCAATGCGCCAATCGATATTAGAAGCAGGTGGTGAGGTTCATTTCGGAGAAAAAGTGATTCACTTTAAATATTGTGATCATAAAAAGCAGCTAAAAACTGTTCAAACTGAATCTGGTAGTGAATATATAGCACCTGCTGTAATACTAGCAACCGGGCATTCAGCACGCGACATTTACTCGCTAATGCAGCGCCAAAATCTTCGCATCGAAGCAAAGCCATTTGCGGTTGGTGTTCGAATCGAGCACCCACAGTCCCTTATTGATA
This sequence comes from Coraliomargarita sp., assembly GCA_002699365.1. GTDB lineage: Bacteria > Verrucomicrobiota > Verrucomicrobiia > Opitutales > Coraliomargaritaceae. The sequence goes on from PAAN01000018.1 coordinate 43,194, forward strand.
GTCTTCAATACCATTATCCAAGAGATCAAGAGCGACCGAGGATGTTACCTGCAGCAAGCTACCGGCTAGCCACAAAGATTGACCAGCGTGGCGTCCATTCATTTTGTATGTGTCCAGGTGGATTCATTGTACCTGCTGCTACTGAAAATGATGAAGTAGTTGTCAATGGAATGAGTTTAGCAAGGCGTGATTCTCCATATGCAAATAGTGGTATGGTCGTTACTGTGGAACCTGATGATGTCAAAGAGTTTGTACCAGAGCATGGAGCTTTAGCAGGATTGGCCTTCCAAAAATCACTTGAAATATCCGCGAAGAATGCGGGTGGAAACGGTCAGGTTGCTCCAGGACAGAGAGTGACTGACTTTATAGAAAACCGATGCTCCCAGAGCTTACCAAACACAAGCTATATTCCTGGAATAACTCCGGCTCGTTTAGATAATTTACTACCCGAATGGATCGTTAGCAGATTACAGCGTGGCTTCAAAGTATTTGGCAAGCAGATGCATGGTTATATCACTGAAGAATCAAACCTAATTGGATTTGAAACACGTACAAGCTCACCACTGCGAATTCCAAGAGATCCCAAAAGCCTCGAACATCCCGATCTTTCTGGACTTTATCCCTGCGGCGAAGGAGCGGGTTTTGCTGGAGGAATTGTTAGTGCCGCACTGGACGGATTACGCTGTGCAGAAGCTGCCTGTAAGTAAATTATTCGACGCTTAAAAGCTTGCTAAATTTACCATTAGGCAAGACGAAATCATCCCCTACGCGCAATCCTAATAAACGGTGCGCTAGTGGAGATTGCGGACTCACTATAGTTACTGTTCGAGAATCAATAGTCACTTCATGCCCACCAGCTACTCCTGCAAAAAAGAAATAGTCGGATCCTTCTGCAAAAGCGCACTCAAATAGTGCACCTAGCTCAACGCGTTCCTTGCCTTGAAGCAAGGATTCACGCTCTGATTGTAATTCCTCTATTGCCTCTGCCCATTTTTTAGCCATCCCCGCTTGACCCGCTGCCAAATATGAGGCTTCGAGCCCTTGTGTATCCCATTGTGAATCAGCACGAGACTGATCATTTGTCGCATAATCAGCAGCATCTTGAGATGCATCGACTGCTTGTAGTAACTCCTTTTGTAAGGACTCTAACAATAACTCATAAAACTTTGCTTTATTCATGCCCCCTTCTAACCTTTCATTATCTAATTTTATTACAACTCATTAGTCGCGATACGGTGAAGTATTAAAAATCGTTTCCCAGCTTGAATTTGAAACAATTTGCCTCCTATTAGTAAGTTACATGTCACTGTTATCGAAACACCGAACTGCTGATTACAAACCTAGATTATTTGTATTTTGCCTGTTTACTCTAGCTTGGATCACATTACTCTTATATGCTGGTGGTTTTACCACTAGTATAAAAGCGGGCATGGCTTTTTTAGATTGGCCCTTATCGAATGGCTCTATCAATCCTCAAGGGTGGTTAACTCAATCCGATAAACTAGCGGAGCACAGTCATCGACTACTCGGCATGAAAATCGGTCTTTTATCTATCACGCTATTGGTTTGGACTTATTTAAGAGAGAGCCGCAAAAGTGTACGAACTTTAGCAGGCTTACTTGTATTAGTCGTAGTTTTGCAAGGACTACTCGGTGGTGCGCGAGTACGTTTTGATTGGCTCAATACTCATGCCGAGAGTAATCTAATTGCACAAAGCTTTGCTGTCGCCCATGCTTGCGGTGCACAAATTGTTTTGGGTACTTTAGTAGCGATTACTATAATGAGCTCGAAGGCATGGATTAGAGGTAACAATCAGTCGATTTACCAAGTACCGCAATCAATACACCGCTGGGGAACATTAGCCTGCCTGGGCTTATTTATTCAAGTTTTGATAGGCGCGATCATGCGACACGCAGATGCAGGACTAGCGATCATACGATTTCCGCTAGCACGCCCAGGTAGTTTTTTACCGGCCTATTGGAATTTTGATGTAAGTATTCACTTCGCTCATCGCGTTTGGGCAATAGGAGCGACTGCGTTAATCATTATTTTTATAGGTAAAATATGGGTCTTCCCACCCGCTCGGAAATCTTTTCGTAATGCTGCTGTGCTTGTATTATTTATACTAGCTATTCAAATTTACCTAGGAGCTCTGACAATATGGACTATTAAAAATCCTTATGTTGCAACAATGCATGCACTAATAGGTGCTTTTCTACTTGCCAGTACTTGGGGTCTGACTTTGTTCACACATAGACCAATGACGCAACACACACTGTAATCTGAAGTCGAAACTTACTATTTATCGCATGAGTCATCAAACGACGAAAACTAATAGTCTTCCAGACGTCACACAAACGTCCATTTCTGCACGTGCTCGCATCCATGATTTTTACGAACTAACGAAGCCACGTCTGAGTTTTTTATCCGTTGTCACTGCTGTGGCTGGATACCTCTGCGCAAATCCTGCTCGAGATCTAACTGCTCTACTAACTTTACTATTAGGCACTTCGCTCGCAGCAGGTGGCGCAGCAGCTTTAAATCAATGGATCGAGCGAGTAGCCGATGGCAAAATGGCTCGCACTCGCGATCGGCCAATTCCGGCAGGGCGAGTGCTACCATTCCATGCGCTGGTTTACGGCTTAAGCTTAAGTGGCTTCGGCTGTATAGTGCTTTATTACGGGACAAATCCATTAGCGAGCCTTCTAACCCTCGCCACAGTAGCTTCCTATGTATTACTATATACACCACTCAAGCAATTAACTACTTGGAATACTCTAATAGGAGCTGTTCCTGGAGCACTCCCTCCCCTAATTGGTTGGGCTGCAGCTGAGGGACAAATCTCTACTTTGGGATGGTTGCTATTTGCAATCCTCTTTCTGTGGCAAATGCCTCACTTTTTTGCAATTGCTTGGACTCATCGCAGAGACTACCAATCTGGTGGTTTTGTCATGCTTTCTAACGCAGATACAAGTGGCAGACGTGTGGCATTACAGTCCTTTGTCTTTGCCATTGCTCTATTTATTAGTACTTTGCTTCCAGCACTACTTGGTTACGCAAGTGCATATTATGGATTTCTTGCTTTAGTCATGGGATTATATATCCTCCGCCCAGCAATCGCTTTTTTAAATCCTGCAAACCGAGACCAAGCAGCAAGAAAACTATTTATTGCATCCATTTGCTACTTACCAGCACTACTTGTGCCACTAGTGTTAGATCTGTGGCTTCTGTAAATGATGAGTTTAACAGAAAACTTACCTGGATTTAATGCTGCGCTCAATGGCACGGCGACTCTCTTATTGACTGCTGGCTTTGCTTTCATACGCACTGAGCGTGAAAGTGCCCACCGCAAATGTATGCTAGCGGCATTCTGCGTTTCCGTATTATTTTTGGTTACTTATGTACTTCATAAAATTTTAGTTAAAGGAGTGCACACCCCTTTTAGTGGTGAAGGATTCTGGGCTCTCTTTTATTATACCATGCTTATTAGCCACATTATATTAGCGATCAGTGTCGTTCCGCTAGTACTAACAACGCTAACACTTGCCATACGAGGCAATCGAACTCGCCACAAAGTATGGGCTCGCTGGACATTTCCTATTTGGTACTACGTGTCAGTAACTGGAGTGCTCGTTTACTATTTTCTTTATCAGTGGTTTTAGTCAGCTCATTTGTACCACAACAAACACTTACTCATTGAACGCATAACTACGTGAAAAACATCTATCACGGAATTCTCAATTCTTTTGCTACAGTAGTTTCACTTGGTATACTACTAATGGTTACCGGATGCGACCTGAATACTCGCATGTCGACTTTTAAACCCAAGGGTCCAGTCGCGCAGGAACAATTAGATCTGTTTATGCTGACTGTATGGGTCACTTTAGGAATCTTTATCGCCGTTGGTGGTACTTATTTATATGTAGTGATACGATTTCGCGAACGACCAAACGACACTCGCCCACTGCCCAAACAAGGTCACGGTAACCCATTGATTGAAATAGGTCTCATTGGAATCTCCATCTTACTGTTGGTAATAATCGCCGTGCCTACGCTTAAAGGCATATGGTATACGCAAACAACACCCAATGAACCTGCCAGCCGGCTAGGTAATTGGTATACAGGTGAAGGACTATCAGAAGGAGAAGACGAAAATATATTAACTATAAAGGTTTTTGGGTACCAATGGTGGTGGGCGTTTGAGTATCCACAGCTAGGTATCACCACCGCCAATGAGATGGTCATTCCAGCAGGGAAGGCAGTACATTTAGAGCTTCGCTCAGTAGATGTGATTCACTCATTTTGGTTACCGCGAATTGCCGGTAAAGTCGACTTAATCCCAGGGCGCACTAATTCAATGTGGATTCAAGCGGGCAACTCCTTTGATCGTTGGCAGAAAGAACGCCAAGATTCCATTGATTCAATTAATGCGACTACTGCCTACGAAACTTACTTACGCGATGAGATTGATGGTTATTACTATGGGCAATGCGCGGAATACTGTGGAGACTCGCATGCTCGTATGCTATTTAGAGCATCTGTTGTTAGTGACCAAGGATTCGCTGATTGGGTAGCGGATCACAAAGAAGGTAATCCGACTACTCCAGAAGGAGACAATTGGAATGATTGGTACGCGACGTATGACAAAGATCCAGATTTGCTCGTCGGCGAGTTAAATGAGGGCATTAAGCTATTTGTTGGCAAGGCACAGTGTAACTCTTGCCATGCCATCAATGGAAACCCTCGAGCAGCAGGCGTTGGCGGGCCAGATTTAACCAATCTGGCGCAGCGACTTTCACTGGCTGCAGGTTGGCTCAATCACCATAATGAAGATGGCAGCATCGATGAGTCCAAGCAGTTAGAAAACTTAACTAAATGGATTCACGATCCAAATAGTGTAAAACCAGGAAATTTAATGTGGATTGCGCGTGATGGACGTGGCATTGGTCAATTACCGCAAGAAGATCAACTAACAATAGAAGAGTCGCGCAAGATTTCACTTTTCTTACAAACACTCAAGTAAGACAAACAATGAGCAGCACAGTAACAGCAACACCTACAACTCAATCTGAGCACCCTGTAGTGCTCTCGCCAGAACGTAGTAAGCTAGGCTTATTGCGACCCGATCATGGGAAGTCGGTAATTATCGATTGGCTAACCACTGTAGATCATAAGAAAATAGGCATTATGTACGGGGCAATCGCTCTATTTTTCTTACTAGTAGGTGGCCTAGAAGCATTAATTATTCGTACTCAGTTAGCCGTGCCTGAAAATGACCTTATTTCCGCACAGCGCTATAATCAGCTTTTTACCATGCATGGTACGACGATGATTTTTCTCGCCGTCATGCCTCTCAATGCCGCTTTTTTTAATTTTCTCGTACCACTACAAATTGGAGCTCGAGATGTTGCTTTTCCGCGTATCAATTCTTTTAGTCTTTGGGCTTTTGTAGCAGGCGCGCTGGTTATTAATTTTGGTTGGATTCTACAAGCACTCGAGGCAATGGGATTATTTAGTGCCTCAGGGCCAACGGAAGGGATGAATGATTTTGTGCCTGCTATGGGATGGTTTGGCTACGCTCCAATTACTGGGATCAAGTTCACTGGAGCTGGCACCGATTTCTGGATCATGGGTCTTCAAATTCTAGGTATTGCTTCGCTGACTGCTGCGATGAATTTCACTGTCACAATTGTCAATATGCGTGCTCCCGGAATGAAAATGATGCGCATGCCAGTATTCACATGGATGACGCTAGTTACTTCTTTGCTCATCGTTTTTGCATTCCCAGCGATCACAGTGGCACTCGGCGAACTCATGTTTGACCGCTTATTTGGAACGAATTTTTTCGTCACAGCTGGAGGTGGGCAACCGATCTTATGGCAGCACCTATTTTGGATATTTGGTCACCCAGAGGTTTATATATTAGTATTACCGGCTATGGGAATTATATCAGAAGTGCTCCCTACTTTTGCTAAAAAGCCATTATTTGGGTATCCAATTGTTGTATTCTCTGGCGCTGTAATTGGATTCCTTGGCTTTGCAGTATGGTCGCACCATATGTTCACTACAGGACTTGGTAAGGTAGCTACAGCCGCCTTCTCGCTACTTACCATGGCAATAGCAGTACCAACTGGAGTGAAAATTTTTAATTGGGTGGGTACTCTCTGGGGAGGCCGTGTTCGCTTTTCACCGCCTATGATATTTGCTCTAGGTTTTGTATGGATGTTTATGATGGGCGGATTCTCTGGTATCATGCACTCATCTGCACCTGCTGATGCCCAGCAGCAAGATAGCTACTTTGTGATCGCGCACTTTCACTATGTTGCAATTGGTGGCATATTTCTGGCAGTCGTATCTGGAATCTATTTTTGGCTTCCTAAAATGATTGGTAAGATGTGGAAAGGTAATCTTAGTACATGGGTCGCGATTTTTTCGACAGTAGGATTAAATGTAACCTTTTTTCCGATGCACTTTCTTGGATTACTTGGAATGCCAAGGCGTACACATACTTACTTAGAAGGATTTGGCTGGGAAACTTACAACTTAGTTTGTACGATTGGCGCTTACATTCTAGCATTTGGAATATTACTACTAGTCGTTGATATTATTCGCTGCTTTCGTAGTGGCGAGCCTGCTGGCAACGATCCTTGGGATGCCCGCACGCTCGAGTGGAAGACAACCTCTCCGCCACAAGTCTACAATTTCGGTAAAACTCCTATTATTCATGCTAGAGATGCCTTATGGGAAGACAAATACGGCCCTGAAAATAGAAAATGTGGCGAACAAGCAGAGGATGGACATGGCATTCATATGCCGAGCCAATCATGGTGGCCCTTATTAGCATCTGCCGGTTTTATACCTCTAGGACTTGGGTTATCACTAATGCAAGCAGGGGTCCCATTTATGGGCTATTTTGCTATATTTGGACTTTGCCTATGTACTGTGGGAATAGCACTTTGGGCTATTGAAGGTCCAGGTGGATACCACTTACATCCTAAAAAAGATGCATAAAGTTAGCGCTTTATATCTATAATTTATTTGAAATTAAAATGTCCGAATCAGCCTCATCAGAACACGACTCACATCATAATTTAGTCGTTGGAAATAAGAAATTGCTAATGTGGCTTTTTTTAGGATCGGACTGTATGTTTTTTGGTACATTAATTTCCACACACCTAATATACCGGAAACTTTACCCAGAAGAATACGACCCAACCCAGCTTTTTAGCTTAGAGCTGACCTCTTTTTCGACCTTCATACTCTTGATGAGCTCTTTTTTGATGGCGCTTGCAGTATCTGCTATGCACAAGGGCGAACTCAAAAGCTTTCGTCGAAATACTTTAGGCGTCATCTTCTTTGGCTTAATTTTCCTAGGTTGCCAGGTTTTCGAATTCAGTGAGTTCGTCCACCTTGGATTAACACTGCAGTCTGGTACCTTCGGATCGACCTTTTATCTAATGACTGGCACACATGGATGCCACGTAGCGATTGGCGTATTTTGGTTAACCTGCCTACTTTTTTATTCATACTCGGGCAAGATGGATGCACATGAAAGCGCTATAGATGTCGAGGCTGCAGGGTTGTATTGGCACTTTGTCGACATAGTGTGGATTCTTATTTTCACCGCTGTTTATCTTATTGAATTTATTGGTAAGACCGGTGGAGCTGCCCACTAGTAAAATTACGAATTAAATAATGACCGAAGCATACGACATACCTCTGCCTGAAGTTGATAAAAGTGCAGAAAATGAGAAGTACCATACCTTTGTAAATTTGGCTCTAATCTTAGCTGCGATTACAGGAGTTGAATTAGTACTGGTTTATTTACCTTTTCATACCGTATTTATACTAAGTACTCTATTGGCGCTCTCCCTCTTTAAGTTTGTCGCAGTAGTTGCATGGTTTATGCACCTTATTTATGATAAATTACTACTCACGCTTGCCTTTGGTACCGGTATGGCAATCGCTACTGGCACCTATACTGCCTTACTCATTTTATTAAGTAGTGAAGATGTCGACCATGATGTCATTACTGGCGTACTTGGATATTTTTGAAATATAGAAAACCTCTAGACACACATAACGGGGTCGCATAGACCCCGTTTTTTGTATACATGCGTTTGTTTGAATTCTATCTGTGTTGTAAAAATTTTAATAAATCAAAAAATTCTTATCCGTAATGCAACTCCACTGGCATACCGAGCCACTACTGCTCATAACTTTGCTACTTTTTGGCTGGCTCTATGCGATCGCCATTGGTCCGCTGCGCTCTGCAATTGACCCAAATGCTCGATTCTCACTATCGCGGGGCATTAGTTTTTATTTAGGGCTTATTATTACTTACTTAGCTGTTGGTTCTCCACTCGATCAAATTGGCGAACAATTTCTTTTCTCCGCTCATATGATTCAACACATGTTACTCATTTATATAACTCCTACACTGTTTTTTGTGGGAATTCCAAATTGGCTAATTGATTGGTTATTGGGGCCAAATACAATACGCCAAATTTTTAATCGACTCACACATCCTGCCTGTAGCGGCCTACTTTTCACCTTTGTCTACACTGCTTGGCATATTCCTGGGCTCTATGAAGCAGCGTTACACGACAAAAGAATACATATTTTAGAGCACTGGACGATGTTCTGCCTCGGTTGCCTTATGCTATGGCCATTCTTAACGACTTCTTTAAGAGTTCCTAAACGTAGTTACCCATTAAGAATACTCACTATTTTTCTGTTGATGGTGGGTCAATTGCCAGTCTTTGCCTTTCTTACATTTGCAAATGAAGCGATCTACCCAACTTACGCATGGGCACCGAGAATCATCAATCTAGATCCATTAAATGACCAGATACTTGGTGGAGTCATCATGAAAGTTGTGAATATGGGATTTTCGCTGACAATTTTGGTTTCATGCTTCTATTATTGGTCGCGATCAGAGGCTAACGACGATCCAGTTGTAGGCAGCACTTCGTTCAAATCATGACCTGGGAGATACTTTTTGTTTTTGCTCTATTGCTATTTGCAGTGGTGAGTTTTGTGTGGGAGCGAATTTCTGCCGATCTCACCGCAATCACTGTATTCGCGGTCTTACTTTTTATTAGTATGCTCAGTGGCAGCAAAGATTTACCTTCCTTACATGTGCTATTGGGAGTTTTTAGTAATTCTGCGCCGCTAACGATTGCAGGTATGTTTATTGTAAGCACTGCGCTCGAACGAACGGGCGCAATTGATCAAATTACTGCATACTTAAGACGTCTAGTTCGTCTCCCATACCGTAGCTTCATTTTCGTCATGGTTATTGGCGTGGCGGCAGTCTCCGCGTTTATCAATAATACTCCGGTGGTGATTGTGCTTATGCCAGTCATATTGACTTTATCGCGTGAGATGGGGATTGCATCGTCCAAGCTACTTATTCCCCTATCCTATGCTTCCATCTTTGGTGGCACTTGTACATTACTTGGAACCAGTACAAATTTACTAGCTAGCGGAATTTTGCAAGATGCCGGACATGCACCAATAGGAATGTTCGAACTAACTGCTGTAGGATTACCAATTTTAGCAGTTGGCTGCACCTACCTAATATTTTTTGGACAAAAACTTCTCCCCCAAAGAGAAACCCTTACTTCAATACTCAGTGAAGAAGAACGCAAAGAGTTTATTACTGAGGCCTTCGTTCGTAATGGATCGGAACTAATCGGCAACACAGCTTCAGAAAGTGGTTTTCTTAACGGACGCGGCATACGATTACTTGAAATAGTCAGACAAGGTGTCGCGGTGTCAGGAAATCCACGAGAGATCCCACTTCTAGCTAGTGATCGTCTCGTCTTATCCTGTCGTCCTTCAGGAGTTGCTGAGGCCCACTCAATCAAAGGTATCGCTATGTACGATGAGTTAACCGATGGCCTTGAAACAATTGCGATGGATGAAGGTGCTATAGTAGAAGGTGTTGTGGCACCAAAAGCTTCTATTGCAGGAAAATCTCTCAGTGAAATAAATTTTCGGCAACGCTTTCGTATGGTCATTGTTGCAGTTCACCGCAAAGGGGAAAACCAGCGAGAACGTCTCGGAGAATTGCGACTACAAGAAGGTGATACACTTCTACTTATGGGTTCTACTGTAGCTATTGAGTCACTCTCTAGCAGCGATGAAGTCGTCTTACTAGATAGACCACGTGTCCCCGCTAAAAGTGTACGTGCAAAAATGCCCTTAGCCATTGGCACTGCCACTGGCATTGTGCTACTAGCATCTTTGAACTTAGTACCAATTGTGGCTGCAGTACTTCTGGGAGTAGTACTACTCCTGCTAACTGGTTGTATTCGAACAAAAGAAGCCTACACTTCAATCGAATGGAGTATACTTATCATTATATTTGGTATGCTTGCCCTAGGTCACGCCATGAATTCCTCAGGAGCTAGCTTAATTATTGCTGAAAGCCTGACTGATTTAGTACGCAGTTTTACTCCTACACACCTTCAAAATATAACGATGTTACTAATAATTTATATCATTACATCAACCTTTACAGAATTCCTCTCCAACAATGCCGCAGTGGCGCTCATGGTACCAATCGCTTTGGGCATTGCCGAGACTTTAGGTGTCGACGCTCGCCCTTTTGTAATTGGAAGTTGTATAGCGGCATCGGCTAGCTTTGCGACACCCATTGGATACCAAACAAATACCTATGTTTATGGCGTAGGAGGTTATAAATTTAGAGATTTTACCAAAGTAGGCCTTCCATTAAACGTACTTTGCTGTCTAGTCACCGTGACAGTGGTTCCATTATTCTGGGCATTTGAGTAATCTATTAGAACAAACTAAATATAGTACATTCCACCATCCTCGCTCACAATAAGGCTATCTAATGTGTAAGCGCTTACCTTTCCTTCTAAGTCGCTACTAATCTGTGCCCATACAGCAGCGACACTAGCGCCTGAATGCCCCTGACCCTCACAACTAGGCTCTAGTAAGTCAGCTTCGACTGCATTAACAATTTCATCTAGTCGAATTCGTTCAGGCGCTCGCGATAAAGCGTAGCCACCCTGCTTACCGCGCTTACTGACAACTAAACCAGCTGTTCGCAATTCATTTAGTATTTGAACTAAGTAATTGGCAGGTATCTGCTCTGACTCAGCTAAAGCATCAATATGCGCCATTTTCTCGCACTCGTAAGAGCGGCCTAATTGCGCTAATGCACGACAAGCATATTCAAGCTTATGGGAAAGTTTCACACAACATAACTTAGTATTTTGACTCACGAAGTAAACTTATTTCGACAGCGACTAATAAGAGGCTAAAAAAAAATTATAAACTACTTTCAATCAGCAATTTATGTTATATTAAAAAAAAGATATAATCTGTGACTTTTTAGTGGCTAATTCACTTATTAATACGTATTTTTAAACACTTATGTCAGATAAAGATTTACCCGAAAATTCACCCACCAGCAAGTCGTCTCAAACAAGCAGTAAAGACGTCTACGATTCCTCTAAAATTCAGAAACTTGAAGGACTTGAAGGGGTGCGCAAGCGACCCGACATGTACATTGGAGACACGAACGAACGTGGTCTTCACCACTGTGTTTTTGAAATTGTTGATAATTCTATCGATGAAGCGCTGGCGGGGTATTGTTCTCAAATTACAGTGGCTATACACAACGATGGATCTTGTTCTATTGAGGATGATGGACGCGGTATTCCCGTAGACATCCACCCGAAATACAACATCCCGGCTCTAGAGCTAGTAATGACAAATTTGCACGCGGGTGGAAAATTCGGTAAAGGAGCCTATCAAGTCTCTGGGGGTCTTCATGGTGTTGGCGCTAAATGCGTGAATGCTGTATCTGAATGGTTCGAAGTGGAAGTTCGGCGAGAAAGCAAGGTTCATAAAATGGAGTTCTCTCGTGGTATCACTACCCAAAAAATGAAAGTAATCGGGGATACTAAACGCACTGGTACTCGTATTGCTTTCTCCCCAGACCCACAAATATTTTTGACGACTCGCGAGTTCAAATTTGAATTATTAGGTAAGCGCTTACGCGAACTAGCGTTCCTAAATCCAGGAATAAAAATCATCTTTACAGACGAGCGCGTCAACAAAACTGAAGAATTTATGTTTAAAGATGGTATCGCAGAGTACGTAAAATTCTTAAATTCAAATAAGAATATTCTACACGAAGAGCCGATTACATTTCATGGGGAATCACCAACCCCAAACCCAGATCTCGATGCTAACATTGTAGTCGATGTATCCTTTCAGTACAACGATAGCTATAGTGATCAAATATATGCATATGCGAACTCTATTCATAATATTGAGGGAGGCACACATCTATCTGGATTTAGAACGGCTCTAACTCGGGTAATTAACAATTACTCTAAGCAAAATAATTTAATTAAAGACAAAGACCCAAATCTATCTGGAGATGATGCTCGAGAAGGATTAACGGCAGTTGTCTCGGTAAAAGTACCAGAGCCACGCTTTGAAGGACAAACTAAGACCAAACTTTCAAATGGAGAGGTCGATGGAATTGTCCAAAAGATAACAGGTGAAGAACTCAAATATTACTTTGAAACCAATCCACAAATTGCAAAAAAACTCATTGATAAGTGCTTGAACGCAGCTCGGGCCAGAGAAGCAGCTCGTAAAGCGCGTGAAACTGTGCGTAAAGGAGCACTCTCATCGGGCGGTCTTCCTGGTAAATTAGCTGACTGCTCCTCTAAGGATCCAGCCATATCTGAACTGTATATCGTTGAGGGTGATTCTGCAGGTGGTTCAGCAAAGCAAGGCCGTGACCGAGCAACTCAAGCTATTCTGCCACTTCGTGGTAAGCTTCTAAATGTAGAGAAAGCTCGTCTGGATAAAGTACTAGGTAATAACGAAATTCGTGCGCTTATAACAGCCGTTGGTACTGGCATAGGCGATCACGAAGGTGACGGAGCATTCGATGTTAGCAAAGCGCGCTACCATAAGATTATCCTTATGACAGATGCCGATGTAGATGGCGCTCACATTCGTACATTACTGCTTACATTTCTCTATCGTCAAATGAAGGGCCTAATTGAAGCAGGTTATGTCTATATTGCCCAACCTCCGTTATACAAAATTAAGCGTAAACGTCGTGAGCAATATGTGGATAATGACCCACAACTTAATCGGATTTTATTGGAGTTAGGCACTGAGGATGTTCACATGGAGCGTTTACGTGATGGTAAAAGTATGACTGGTGAACCTATCGATGAACTAGTTGAAGCACTGTCCAGACTCGAAATGGTTGGTCGTGGCGTAACCAGATATGGTTGTGAATTTGCAAGCTACTTGGATCAGCACGATAAAGAGACCTATGCGTTACCTCGTTACATCGTACGAATACGCACAGGCAATGAAGAGGAGTTTCGTTTTCTTAAAAACGATGATGATCGCATCGACTTCCATAAAGAATTATCCATAGATGATGGGGATATTCAAGGTACAGTAGTGCGAGAAATTCCTAATAAGGATGGAATAAATGTTCAGCAACGCATCTCCTTATATGAAATTTTTGAGTCACTAGAAATGACGAAGCTTCTTCGCGAACTTGCAGGTATTGGTATGGATGCTCACAAATTCACAAAGAGCGAAGAAGCTCGTTATCAACTCATCGAAAATAAAGGTGATCCTAAGAAGGAAAACGTAATTGAGCTCTATTCGATTATAGAGTTAGTCGACAACATACGCGCTATTGGACGACGCGGGCTTAGTATTCAGCGGTACAAAGGATTAGGTGAAATGAATCCAAAACAATTATTCGAAACCACGATGGATCCAGAGACTCGTCGATTACTAAAAGTAGATATTGCCGATGCTGCAGTTGCTGATGGAATTTTTTCAATGCTAATGGGTGAAGATGTCCCTAGTCGACGAGCCTTCATTGAAGATAATGCCCTCAATGTCTCTCATCTAGATGTTTAGATCCGTGCTATCTTAAAAAAATCGAATCCACCTTACCAAAGATTACATCACCACCGCACCTTAACTTAAGTTAGCTTTAATACGTCTTAACCCAAAAAAAATGGAAACTATTCCCCACGATCCCAATGGTCCGAACCACATGCGTGCAGAACCTACGTCCATAACGGACATAATGCAGACCGCTTATATTGACTATTCCATGTCGGTGATTGTCAGTCGTGCCTTACCCGATGCGCGCGACGGATTTAAGCCAGTACAAAGGCGTATCTTATATGCTATGTTACGCGAGGGTCTTCTACATAACCGACCTTTCGATAAATGCGCTGGTGTTGTGGGTGAAGTACTAAAGAATTACCACCCACATGGAGATGGTTCTGTGTATGATACACTTGTACGACTCGCCCAAAATTGGGTTATGCGCTATCCTCTCATTGTCCCTCAGGGCAACTTTGGTTCTATTGATGGCGATTCCCCAGCAGCGTATCGTTATACCGAGTGTAAGCTTGAACAAATCGCAGAAGACATTCTTAAGGACATTGACGAAGATACTGTCGATTTCGTACCGAATTATAAAGAGAGTACGACAGAGCCATCAGTACTTCCTGCGGCTCTCCCAAATCTGTTAATGAATGGCTCTACAGGAATTGCGGTCGGCATGACAACAAATATTCCACCACATAATTTGATAGAAATTATTGATGCCACTACAGCTATCATAAATGATCCAAAAATTGATCTGGATGAACTTATTGGGATCATTCCGGGTCCAGACTTTCCAGGTGGAGGATTCATTCATGGTAAATCTGGCATAGAGAGCTACTTAAAGACTGGCAGAGGCATTGTTCGGACTCGAGGAATTGCTGAAGTAGTGGAAGCTAAGGGTAAAGAAGAAATTATTATATCCGCTATTCCGTATAATGTAAATCGTGCTTCATTAGTGATGCGTATAGCTGAGCTAATTAAGGACAAAGCCATTGATGGTATTTCAGATCTTCGAGATGAGTCCACGGAGACTACTCGCATTGTCATTGAGCTTAAACGTGGAGCCATACCGCGCGTGATCATCAATCAATTATATAAAAGTACCGCCCTAGAAAGCTCTTTTGGCGTCATTTTATTAGCACTGGACAACAGACGACCGAAGCAAATGAACATCAAAGAGATGCTCACGTGCTATATAGACCACCGTCGCGAAGTTATTTACCGGCGAACGGCGTTCCGCCTGCGTAAGGCAGAATCACGTGCTCACATTCTCGAAGGATACAAGCTCGCTTTAGATAATCTCGACGATTTTGTGAAAATCATCCGCGCTTCCAGTAACCGCGAAGAAGCAAAACAAGGATTGATGGTCAAATATCCACTTACTGAGGTTCAAACCAATGCCATTTTGGAACTTCGACTTTATCAACTTACTGGCTTAGAACGAGATAAGATTGAAGAAGAGTATGCTCAACTCATGGCTCTCATAACTGAGCTAAAAGATATTTTAGAAAACGAATCACGTTTACTCGAAGTAATAAAAGAAGAGTTGCAGGTAATGAAAGAAAAGTACGGCAACTCTCGTCGCGCTCAAATAATATCTGTGGATGGAGATATTAGCATGGAGGACCTTATCCCCAATGAGGGATGTATGATCACAGTCACGCATAACGGTTTTATAAAGCGCACCAGTCTAGATGAATATCGTTCACAGAAACGTGGTGGAAAAGGCGTCATTGGGTCCGGTCAGTATGAAGACGATTTTGTAGAGCACCTATTTACTGCATCAACACATGATTATATCATGTGCTTTATGAATACAGGAAGAGTCTATGTTGAAAAGGTCTACCACATCCCTGAAGGCAGTCGAACCGCCAAAGGTAGAGCAATTGCAAACGTACTTGAATTACAAGAAGGTGAAAAAATAGCAGCAATGATTTGCGTGAAGGACTTTGACGAGTCAGATCAGCGCATTGTACTAGCTACTAACAAAGGGGTCACTAAGAAGACTCTACTATCGGACTTTCGTAACTTCCGTAAGGGAGGCATCATTGGAATCAAAATAGACGACGGTGATGCTCTTGTTGGCGCACGACTAACTACTGGCGATGATGATATTATTCTTATCACATCAAATGCACAATCCATTCGATTTAGCGAGAAAGACTTACGCGATCAAGGGCGAGCCACTCGAGGCGTTCGTGGGATTAAGCTAAAAAGCCAAAATGACAAAGTAGTTAGTATAGAAATTGTTGATCCGAACGCAAAACTTCTAATCGCTGGTGCAAATGGGCTCGGGAAACGCAGTAGTTTCGATGAGTATCGTCGTCAATCTCGAGGTGGATCAGGAATAATTGCAATTAAATCCAAGAAGGTTTCTGGTGCATTATCGGTAACAGATGAAGATGAAATTATGATGTTCACGCTCAAAGGACAAGCTGTTCGATCTCCAATAAAAGACGTCAGTGTTGTCGGTCGTACAACCCAAGGCGTCAAACTCGTGAACTTGTCAGATAAAGATGAACTTATTGGCATCTCTAAAGTAATTGCTTCAGAGGAAGATGAGGCAGGCTCAAACGAAGAAGATAATCCAGAGCAGGTGCAAGAAGTAGTCGAAGAATAAACTCTACTCACTTGCTCTAGATGAACCGCTGGCATCCTAGAAACAGCTGTTCAGTGTAAAAGACTATACAGTACAAAAAAAACCCACCGCCTAAGCGGTGGGTTTAAATGGCAGGCCGATAGGGATTCGAACCCCAAATGACTGTACCAAAAACAGTAGTGTTACCATTACACCATCGGCCTTTAAAGCTTGAGGACAGTAAAAACCAACTAATAGGCGTCAAGCACTCTGTGAAAGAATATTTACTACAGTTAGTCTGCATCCATTAGTTGACGTCTGCATAAAAAATGAGTTTAAAACCTTTTTAATGAATTCATTAGATAAAACCGCCCCACAACCAAAATACAAACGCATCGTTCTAAAACTGAGCGGTGAAGTTTTACGAAACGCTAAAGATGGTGAACCCATCGACCCTAAAACTCTAAAAAACATCTGCGAGGAGGTCAAAAAAGTCTACGACATCGGAGTCGAGGTTGGCTTAGTTATTGGAGGTGGCAATATTTTCCGTGGACTAAGCGGAGCAGAAATGAAGGGTGTCGATCGCACTACTGGCGACTATATGGGCATGCTCGCTACTGTAATAAACGGACTAGCCTTTCTTGATCGCCTTGAAAAACTAGGCGTTCCGGTTCGCCTGCAAAGTGCGATACCAATGGACAAGCTTGCTGAACCTTTTATTGTAAGACGTGCAACTCGTCACCTAGAACGTGGAAGAGTCGTTATTTTTGCTGGAGGCACAGGCAATCCTTACTTTTCAACCGATACTTGTGCTGCGCTTCGTTCTAGTGAAATAGGTGCAGATATGCTTATGAAAGCAACTAAGGTAGATGGCATTTATAACAAAGATCCATCCAAACATAAAGATGCTACAAAATTCGAAAATCTTAAATACATTGATGCATTGCGAGATCGCCTCAACGTAATGGATTCTACTGCGTTCTCGCTTTGCATGGAAAATAAGATGCCAATTCTTGTATTTAGTATGACTGAACCTGGCTCAATCTATCAAGCGGTCATGGGTGAATCGATAGGTACTCTTGTTAACGATTAAAAAATCTAACCAAAATATTTAGTAATTAATATCTCATGCAACCAAATGAAATAATAGCAATGGCAACTGCCGACATGAAAAAGGCAGTTGAATATACTCTTAATCAATTCAATAGCCTACACACTGGCAAAGCAAGTCCTGCAATGTTAGACAGCGTAAAAGTTGAAGCTTATGGAGCTGTTTCTACGCTAAAAGAAGTAGCTGCTGTATCCACCCCAGATGCGCGATCCATAGTCGTACAACCGTGGGATAAGAGTATCCTCAAAGACGTTGAGAAAGCAATCATTGACGCCAATCTTGGATTTAATCCTTTAATTGATGGAGGTATCTTGCGGGTGCCTATTCCGGAACTAACCGGTGAACGACGCACGGAGCTAGCCAAACAAGCAGGAAGCATGGCAGAAGATGGGCGTGTAAGAGTTCGTCAAGCACGTCGTGATTCACTTGATCTAATAAAGTCTTCAAAAGAGGATGGACTGAGTGAAGATGATATCAAGCGCTTAGAAAAAGACATCCAGAAAGAACACGATACTTACATAGCTAATATTAATGAAGAGCTCAGTAAAAAGGAAGCAGACTTAAGGAAGGTCTAATCGTTAGTAAATTCCTTTTACATCTCTGAATTCTATCTATCCATTCTAAAATAATATGTCATCTCTCGCACAGGCCAAACGAGTTGTCATTAAGCTAGGAACAGGTGTACTCACATCAGGCATAGGAGATTTAGATACCGATCGAATCAATACTCTTTGTAAACAAGTTATCGAGCTACGCTCTCGAGGCATAGAAGTCGTACTTGTCAGCTCAGGTGCAGTGGGACTAGGTATGGGTAAACTCAATCTTAAGAAGCGCCCTGAAGACCTAGCACAGCTACAAGCCTGTGCATCTGTAGGTCAAAGTATCTTAATAAACACATGGCAGAATGGTTTTAATCCACACGACACAACGGTCGCTCAAATATTACTTACACGCGAAGATTTACGTTCACGTAATCGTCATAACGCAATTTTTAATACAGTTGAATGCTTACTTAAAAGTGGTGCTATACCCATCGTTAATGAGAACGATAGTGTCAGCGCCGCAGAAATAAAATTCGGTGATAACGATACACTATCTGCTCTAGTAGCAAGCGTTGTGAGTGCAGACATGCTACTTATTTTATCAAATATTCCAGGTTTAATCGACAGGCGCGGCAGTGGTAAAGTTGTTCATAAAGTCGAAGCAATAACGCCAGACATAGAAGCAATGGCAGATGGAACCACTGAAACGACTTCTGTGGGTGGTATGACAAGTAAAATCACTGCAGCAAAGATAGCATGTCGTGCAGGTAGTGACGTAATTGTTGGCAGCGGTAAAGACGACTTATTCTTTACAAAATTATTAAATAAAGAGCCGATTGGTACGCATTTTTTGCCAAATCCAGAGCCGGTTATGCCACACAAGCGCTGGATAGCTATTCAAGATAGCACAGATGGAACACTAATGGTCAATGATAGCGTCGCAGAATCAATTATACAATCTGGCGAGAACTTGCTCATTGCAGGTATTACAAACATAGATGGTAACTTTTCAAAGAATTCGATTGTGAGTATTTGTAAAAATAACGGTAGTGTCATTGCTCAAGGGCAAGTTGAATTAAACTCACTCGCAATAAAAGATAACTCTTTAACTGACAAGATTGTGGTCCACCGCGACAATCTTGTACTCCTACACTAAGGCGATAAAGATCTGCAGTCTAATCATATGAAGGTTTGGGCTTAAGGTCTCAGCTTCACATGTAGTAATACTTCAGCGCTTTCTTTTTTTAGGAAGACCTGCCGCATTATAGATGCCCTTCCCCTTCTTTCGAATGCGCTTGTTCTTTGTAACACCAGACGACGTATCAATATTTCCACCTTCAAGGCAATCAATCTGATCGCGAATCATAGCGGCTTTTTCAAACGCCAATTGCCGAGCAGCCTCAAGCATTTCTTCCTCTAGTTCTGCGATAACATCTGCTACATCTCTATTTTCTGAAGCCAAGCTCTCCTTTGATTCTTCTTCTGAATCTTTTTGTCCAGGAGACTGTAAACTATCGTCAATTCCACGCTCGACTCCCCTTGGTGTAATTCCAAAAGCTATATTATAAGCGAGTTGTTTTTCTCTGCGTTCTTGGGTTATTTCTAATGTGCGCTTAATGGAATCTGTTCGCGTATCTGCATACAATATTACGCGACCTTTTATATGACGAGCAGCACGACCTGCAGTCTGTATTAAACTTGTGGTGCTACGTAAAAATCCCTCTTTATCTGCATCCAAAATAGCAACTAAAGCAACTTCTGGTAAATCAAGCCCTTCTCGTAGTAAATTTACTCCGACAAGAACATCAAAATCACCTTTGCGTAAACGTCGAAGAATTTCGACTCTTTCAACCGCATCAATGTCGGAGTGAAGATATTCAACATTTAATCCAGACTCACGTAAATAATCACTAAGGTCTTCGGACATACGCTTCGTTAAGGTTGTTATCAAAGTGCGCTCTCCAGCATCTGTCGCGAGTCTGACTTCACTAATAACATCTTCCACCTGCCCCTTAATTGGACGTAAATCCATTATTGGGTCCACTAAACCAGTAGGGCGAATAACTTGCTCAGCAATCGTTTTAGAAACTTCTAACTCATGAGCGGCAGGGGTGGCAGAAACATAAATTGTTTGACCAGTAATTTTTTCAAATTCTTCAAATTTTTGTGGACGATTATCTAAGGCAGAAGGCAAGCGAAAGCCAAAATCCACTAATTTTTCTTTGCGAGAACGATCGCCGTTATACATTGCACGTACTTGTGGTAATGTAGCATGGCTTTCATCAACGAATAATAAGAAATCATCAGGGAAAAAATCAATAAGGCAGAAAGGTCGATCCCCCGCTGTACGTCCAGATAGGTAGCGCGAGTAATTTTCAATTCCAGTACAGAATCCCATCTCTTGGAGTAACTCAATATCATACTCCGTACGCATCTTAATTCTCTGAGCTTCAATGAGCCTATTTTGAGATTCAAACCATGCAACTTGTTGTTCTAATTCTCGACGAATTTCTATTACTGCGCTTTCAATCTTATCTTTCGGAGTTACATACTGCGTGGCAGGATATAAATGGAACTGCACTATTTGTGCTCCTGTTTCTCCACTAACTGGGTCTAACTCAACAATACATTCAACCTGATCCCCCCAAAATTCAACACGAATCGCACTTTCCATATAAGCTGGAAAAATATCAACGACATCACCTCTGACACGAAATGTGCCGCACTTAAAGTCGATATCATTACGATCATAAAGTATCTCCACCAATCGCTCCAAAAGAGTATCTCTTGCCATTTGCATCTTTGGCTCCAAGGGTAACATCATGGCTTTAAAATCCTCAGGTGAACCAAGCCCATATATGCACGAGACCGAAGCGATGACAATTACATCGCGACGGCTAATCAGTGAGGAGGATGCAGCTATTCGCAAACGCTCAATTGCTTCATTAATTGAAGAATCCTTTTCGATGTAGGTATCTGTTTGCGGAATATACGCTTCTGGCTGATAATAATCGTAATAGCTAACAAAGTATTCGACCGCATTTTCCGGAAAAAATGCTTTAAATTCTGAATACAATTGTGCTGCTAATGTCTTATTATGAGAAATAATAAGCGCAGGACGCTGTAATTTTTGAATAACATTAGCCATCGAGAAAGTCTTCCCCGAACCGGTGACCCCAAGTAGTGTCTGATGATTATTACCGGATTTAATTGAATCCACAAGAGCTTCTATAGCAACAGGTTGATCACCCTGCGGCTCGTAATCACTGGTTAATTTAAAATCCACTTTTATTAATAGTAGTCACCCGCTGTAACTGCGCAACTGCGATTACTTGTTACAAAGGAAATAAACTATGTTTCTTAACAAATTAGACAAATAGCTGATTGTATGCATTTATTTTAACTATGTTACATATCGTTTTTTATGACGGCGAATGCGGACTATGCAACCGCGCCGTTATATTTTTAAAGCAAGTAGATCAAAAATCAATTTTGCACTTTGAAACTCTACAAGGTACTTTGGCAGCAAAACATGTGCCGGTAGAGATAAGGCAAGCACTGGATACATTAGTGTACTTTCGAGAAGATAAACCATTGCTTTTACGTTCGGATGCAATTCTTCAAGCCCTTGTAGATACAAATTCAATTTGCAGATTACCAGCTCATTTAGCACTATTACTTCCTCGTTTTTTGCGTGATTCAATTTACAATTTGATTGCAAAAAATAGGCATAAATATTGCCGGCGATAAGCCCTACATAAAACTAAAAATTAGCTATTAAGATGATTGTAACTAAGTCTTGTTTTTTTGACGACGACGAATCATCGGGCGTGCTTCTTTCGGAATCCAGTCTTCCCAATCTCCCTCACCACTCTCTATAGCAAGAAGTACATCACGCCCTGTCCTAGCTAGCAGGGTTGGATCGCCGACACCTATTGGGAGGATTCGACGATTCTGCAATAAGTGTTGGTAGAAATTCTGCCAATTCTGTGGTGCTTTAAAATTTTCTGCCGTAACCAGTTCCATGCTGTTAGTATTATGCCAAGGGTAGACATACAACTGAACACGGTTTTTAAATAAACGTCCAAATGACTCTAGTATTCCGCCTGGCAAATTAATCGACCATTTTGCTTTAAATAGCTCATTTAAAAGACCAATACTAAGAATTATAGCTATCGGTTCGGCAGTATAACGACTTAAGTAAGTTGCAATACGATGAAATTCAGCGTTGCTAGAAATTAAAACTGTCTTGCCTAAGGCCTGTAAGGCATCTGCGCGGTTAAGAAACTCTTCATGATCAAGCGATCCATCTCTTAAGAGATTATTTGTACTAATTTCGCATAGCTCAATCGCATCAGATTGCTCCGATAGCTTCGTATCCTTGGAAAAAACTGAATGCGCCTGCTTGAGCATGTCCAAGTGCAGGCGCATAACTGGATTAAAGCTACCACGTAGGAGTAAAATTGAACGACTGTGAAGCGCATCTGCGGGCTGTACAACTTCACCATCTTTATTGAACATCGCAGCACTAGTCAGGCCGCTCTGTACTAACTGCAAGGCACACAGACGATTGTCAACATAGAGAAAGTCGTCACCGCTAAAACGCAATACATCTACTTCCATTCTATCTGGTGCTAAATCATCTGCTAGAGAGGCCACAAAATGTTCCAAATTATTCCTATGATTAAAAGCAGCATATAGTAAGTTTACTCCTAATTTACCTAAAACCTCCATTTGTTCTGGGTTCGACTCATCTAAGAGCCTAGCATGTATCACGATCTCTACTGGTTTAGATTTAGGTTTTAGCTGAAAACGTACCCCTATCCATCCATGACATTCTTCGGTATCTTTGTATCCGCGTGCGCGCACAGTATTACAAAATGAGAAGAAAGTTGATTTTTCTCCACGCTCAGACCCTAAGCGCTGCTCTAGTAGATCATATTCATATTCTAGCATGGCATGGAGGCGCTCTTGGGAAACATATCGCTTTGCTTTACCATACAATGCGTCACTCATTACCATATCATAAGCTGAAATAGTTTTAGCAACTGTACCGGCACTACCAGAAACGCGAAAAAACCAATTAGCAGTCTCTTGACCTGCACCGATTTCTGCAAAGACTCCATAGATACCAAGATCAAGATTAACCGCTAAAGCTTTCTCGTAAGTTGTCTTTACAGGTAAATGGCTCATCAGAAATAATAAAAAATAAAGGTTAATTAATGTGATCGCTTTGCAAGTCAGTATAAATAATTCTTCGAAATAGCCGTTTAGACTTAATAAAAAGACTATTTTAAAACTAACTAATCATCAATAGCATGAAACGCACCGTCTTTAAATGTGTAATAATTTTGATTAGTATTTTTAGCGCGCTGCATACAAATGTATCTGCCAATCAACCAGCACCCTACTATCAAGCAGAAGATTATTTCACCTATGATCTTTACTGGAGTCTGATAAAGGTAGGTGAAGCAAAACTACAATTTAGATATGTTTCGTGGAACAATCAGGACGAAGATTTCTTTAAAGTCGATTTAACAGTTCGTACCTGGGGGATCGCAGATGCTATTTTTAAGGTACGCGATCATGTTGAATCATGGATAGATACTACAAACAATCGATCCGTGCATTACAAAAAAAAGCAGCGTGAGGGTTCCACTTGTCGCGACATCGAAGTCAACTTCAACTTAGAAAAAAATACCTGTAGATATTTTGAAAAAGATGCATTTCGTGAACCTATACCTATAACATCTCAAACTTTAGACCCTTTAGCACTGATAACTGCCCTATCGCGTCACGAATTCGCTAATAATGCTGCCTTTAGCCAATTCGCTACCGATGGTAAGAAGTTGATTCAGATCGATGCTTGGCTAAAAGATCAAAAGCTACTTTATTTAAAGTCTGGTACTTTCGATGCACACTGCGTGGAGATATCAACTAAAGATCTGAGGGGTGTTTTTGAAAAAAGCCCAGATTCTAGTATTGAAATATGGTTTAGTAATCACAGCCCTTCAATTCCGCTGAGAATAGAAAGCCAGGTTAAAGTGGGTAGTTTCTATTTAGAATTACGCGAAGGCAGGCTAAATGGCCAAATCCTTAATTCCACTAATCGAGACCAAGCTTCAAGCGACCTTCAGCAGAAATCATATGAGGAGTCCATGGAGGATCCCATATAATATCTACCTGCGCTGATTCAATGGCATCTAAAGCTTCTATGCGCTGACGCGCATCATCGGCAATTACCGGACCCATACCACATCCTTGGGCAGTCAAGGTCATTTTTATATTTGCCTTGTATTTACCTTCAGCATTTGGGCTAGAAAGAAACAGATCATATATAAGCCCCAAGTCTACGATGTTCACAGGTATTTCGGGATCATAGCACTGCTTCATTGCATCCCAAACAGATGCCTCACTAAAGGGTGCCGAACTCTCTGCTACTTTATCAGTTTTGACATTAGCATTGAGGGCATTAACCGCTGACTGTCCTAAAGCATCCCAGTCTTTAGCGGCTAAGCGAAATAGACCATGGTCCGTACGTATCGTGACTGTGCCTCCAAGAGCTTGAGAAATAACTGCGATCGTACCAGCCTTTAGAACCTGCTCTTCGCCTGCAGGTATTATTGTGGCAGTAGTATCACGAGTTAATATTAATTCATTATCTACAGTCATATTAAAAAAATAAACGAAACAATACTGCTGTCAAACTAAGGACGCTCACTAAATTAATACAATAATTTTTAGTTCTTAGACTGGTCTATTTTAAGGCTCTAAAATTATGTAGGCTATCACAATAATGCTTGATACCATAACATAGCTAAGACTTATAATAAATCATGTCCAAAATAGTCATCATCGGCGCTGGTGGTGTCGGCAACGTTACCGCACATAAGTGCGCCCAGTTACCAGAAATATTTACAGAAATCATACTCGCTTCTAGAACGCTATCGAAATGCGAAGCAATTGCTACAGATATAGTAAAGAAGCAAGGACGTAAAATAAGAATTGCAGAACTTGATGCAGACGATGTGGAAGCGACTACACGCTTCCTAAAAATTGAGCGTCCGAAGCTGCTAATTAATGTGGCACTTCCCTACCAGGATTTAGCACTAATGGACGCATGCTTAGCTGCTAGAGTAAATTATTTAGATACTGCCAACTACGAACCTCTAAATGAGGCCAAGTTTGAATACAAATGGCAATGGGCCTATCAAGAGCGTTTCAAAAAAGCAGGAATCACTGCTCTATTAGGATCAGGGTTTGATCCAGGAGTAACAAATGTTTTTTGTGCATATGCACAAAAATATCTTTTTGATACAATAGAAACTATTGATATACTCGACGCTAATGCTGGAGATCATGGATATCCCTTTGCCACAAACTTTAATCCAGAAATTAATATACGAGAAATTACCCAAAAAGGACGATATTGGGATTGTGGTAAATGGGAAGAAGTAGAACCGATGAGCCAACATCGAGTCTACGACTTCCCTGTCCTTGGTAAGATGGATGCTTACTTACTCTATCACGAAGAACTAGAGTCACTAAGTAAAAATATTAAAGGTTTAAAGCGAATCCGTTTTTGGATGACATTTTCACAGAACTATCTAAAATACTTACGAGTTCTTGAAGATATTGGGATGACTTCGATTGATGCAGTCGATTTTAAAGGGCAGCAAATCCAACCGATTGAATTCCTTAAAGCGGTACTGCCAGACCCAGCTAGCCTTGGACCCAGGACTAAAGGTAAAACCTGTATAGGATGCGATATAGAAGGAATAAAAAATGGCGTAAAAAAACGAATTTTTATTTATAACAGTTGCGATCATCAGACCTGCTATGAGGAAGTTTCGAGTCAAGCAATTAGCTATACCACTGGAGTGCCAGCTATGATTGGCGCAAAAATGATTTTACGAGGCTTGTGGAAGCGACCAGGCGTATGGAATGTGGAGCAAAATGATCCAAAGCCGTTTATGGAAGAACTGAATAAAAGAGGACTAGAATGGCAGATTATTGAATTACCCGCTTCTTAGGAGGCTTCAAAAATACAAATCAAGTAGATTTCTTGACTTTTTAGGTCAAGAACCAAAGATAAGTGCATGCTTCCAAATGCTACAACTAGCTCTGCGTTAGCCAAATTAGGCAATTTAGATTCGGCTTCAGCAGTCGATCGGGTCAATTGTGCCTACCAAGCTTTTGGAGAACAATTAGTGCTTAGTACAAGCTTCGGCATACAGAGCGCGGTTATGCTACATTTAGTCTCGAGTCAGATTCCAAAAATTCCAGTAGTTTTTATTGATACTGGCTATCTCTTTCCAGAGACTTATCGCTTTGCACAACTACTAACTAAGCGCTTAGAGTTAAATTTACAAACCTATAGACCACTGCAAACTGCTGCTCAACAGGAGGCTATTCACGGAAAATTATGGGAATCAGGTCTACGAGGACTCGAACAATATAACAAAATTAATAAAATAGAACCCATGAATCGGGCAATCCAAGAACTCGGTGCCTGTGCATGGCTATCTGGTCTTCGCCAAAGTCAATCTTCCAGTCGTAGTGAGCTTAAAGTATCTGAAAAACAACACAAAACCTATAAGATTTACCCCATTGTTGATTGGAGTGATCGTGAAATATATAATTATCTCACCAAAAATGGTCTACCCTACCATCCTTTGTGGGACGAGGGCTATGTGTCTGTAGGCGACTGGCACAGCACACGTAAACTAAAAGATGGAATGAATCCTGAAGATACTAGATTTGGTGGCCTTAAGCGAGAGTGCGGCTTGCACGAAGCTAGTGGGAGTCCAGATTATCAAATCTAAGCTCTATACGATCAATCGATTACAAGCTATTTAAGGAGACTGTAAACAAAGCTCTATCCTTGCACCCTGCAAAGATTGATGAGTTTATAAATATAGAATCGTTTCACTAATGATCAACTGCTTTAATGAAGTCACTTACAAATCAAGCTGATAAAACCCAAGCACCCAAGCATGTTGCAATTATCATGGATGGTAATGGACGATGGGCTAAAGCGCACAATCTACCTCGAATTGAGGGACATCGCCAAGGAACTGAAGCAGTTAAGCGAACATTAAAGTTAGCGCAGGATCATGGTATCCCTTTTATTACCCTATATGCATTCAGTGTTGAGAACTGGAATCGCCCAAAAGATGAGGTTGATGCGCTGATGGACTTACTCGACAAATTCCTAGCTGACCAACTCAAAGAACTCATAAAAAGAGAAATTCGTTTGCGCGTAATAGGACGCTTCGAAGAGTTGCCAGCGCATATACAAGAGCGCCTACAAAAAACTGAACAAGCGACAGCTCATTTTACAAAATATACTCTCGGATTAGCTCTCAACTACGGCTCACGGACAGAAATTATTGATGCGTTAAGAGCAGTAACAAAAGCTTCAAAGAGCGGAGATTTAAATATAGATAATTTTGACTACAATGATTTGCGTAGGTATCTACAAACAGGAGATATGCCTGACCCAGATTTAATCATTCGTACATCTGGAGAGTCACGTCTAAGTAATTTCCTACTATTGCAATCCGCCTATGCGGAAATACATATCACATCCGTTCTCTGGCCAGACTTTGGTGAAGCTGAATTTAAAATAGCTATCAAAGACTACGTCGAGCGTGAGCGTCGCTACGGTAAAACTAGTTGCCAATTACACAATACATAAAAGATAAGAACCTTTATTTAAAAAATTATGCGACAGCGTATTTTTAGCTTTATCGCCCTATGGGCACTCATTGGCATCTCACTTCTATTTTTTGGAGTTCATGCAGGAATTTTCCTCATCGCTCTAATCTCTTTATTCACTCAGTTAGAGCTATACCAACTCTTTGAGAAAATGGGCTTACGCCCGATCAAATCCATTGGCCTCATAGGTGGAACGGCGATCTGTTTTGGTGCTTACTACTTACCTGACTTAGACGCTGGTAATGATCTTTTTCTGCTAATCTTTTTACTGTTAACGTTAATAATTATTCGCATGGACTTACTAGCTGGGCGATTGCGTAGCTTTATGCCTACCTTATTTGGGTTAATCTATGTACCCTACCTGTTGCATTTCTTAATAAAAATAGTGAGAATGGCAGAAGGTAGTAATTACAGTAGCACTACAGGCATTTTCTTAACTATCTGGATTGTCGCAGTCGCAAAGAGTACAGACGTGGGGGGCTTACTAGTAGGTATGCGTATTGGTAAAACTCCGCTGTCAGTTATCAGTCCGAAAAAGACTTATGAAGGTGCTGCAGGTGGTATATTTGTTGCCGTTATCGTAGGGCTCTTACTACTAAGCTTATTTAAATCGCTCTCACCTGAAGGCTTCAGTTGGTGGCTTGCAATATTAATTGCGATTCCAGTAGCTATTGCATCGATCGCTTCAGATCTGGTCGAATCGGCATTTAAGCGCCAAGCTGGAGTCAAGGACTCTGGTAATATAATACCCGGAATTGGTGGATTTTTTGATCTATCTGACAGCCTTATTCTAACTGCACCACTTGCTTATCTGCTTTTTAAATACACAGTATTTTAGACCTTATAGATGAAAGTTGCTCGCAAAAATGTCGTATTACTAGGGGCTACTGGATCCATTGGCGCCAATACTTTACGTGTACTTCGCAAACACCAAAACAAATTAAAGTTAATTGCTGTAACCGCTCATTCAAACGATCAAAAGCTAGCAGATATTTGCCAGGAATTTAAAGTACCTTATGCTACACTAACGGATTCGAGTGCCTACAAAAGGGCGAAAGCGGAAGGTCGTTTTCCCAGCGAAACACAATTGTTTGGCGGAAACGATGCACTTATAGAAATTTCAACTCTTGAAGAAGCTGATATTATAGTACTTGGAGTGGTTGGTGCTTGTGGCCTAAAGCCTGCTTTAGCCGCCATAGACATGGGTAAAGAAATCGCACTTGCGAATAAAGAACTACTTGTACTCGGTGGTAGCTTTGTAATCGACGCTGCTAAACGCAGCGGTTCACGATTATTGCCTACCGATAGTGAACATAATGCAATCTTCCAATGCCTCGAAGGTCATTGTAATGAGGATGTAGAGAAACTTATCCTTACCGCATCTGGAGGACAATTTCGGGATGCTCCAATACAAAAACTTGACTCTGTTACTCCTGCTGATGCAACGCAGCACCCTAATTGGTCAATGGGTCAAAAAATTACAGTCGACTCTGCCACAATGGCCAACAAAGGGCTAGAGCTGTTTGAAGCTCACTGGTTGTTTAACTTAGAGCCATCACGTTTGGAAGTAGTCCTTCACCCGCAGAGCATAGCGCATTCCTTTGTTCAGTTTGTTGACGGTTCTATACTAGGACAATTTACTCCCCCATCAATGACTTTTGCCATTCAACACTGCTTACTTTATCCACATCGATCTGCCAGCGTAGAACCAACATTAGATTTTAAGCAATCTATGCAATGGGATTTTAGAGCTCCAGATTTAGCCCGTTACCCATGTCTAAAACTAGCATATGAATCATTATATACCGGTGGCAATGCTCTGGCTATATACAATGCATCCAATGAAATAGCTGTAGAAAGATTCTTGAATGGATCGATTAATTATTTGGATATTCCTCGCATTATTGATTGGTGCCTGAGTAACGATACTAACTCTGTAGCTACTAGCGTGGAAGCGCTGATTGAAATAGACGCTCTGACTAGGAAATTAGCTAATGCCTTTAAATCTTCATCTGTGTAAAAAAGTACCTTACTACAATTCAATACTATGTCTTTTTTAACTAATTTATGGTTCATTGCCATCGCACTATTTTGCTTAGGATTCTCAATTTTTATTCATGAGCTCGGTCATTTCCTAGCTGCTAAAAAGCGAGGGCTTATTGCAGATAAATTTTCTATCGGTTTTGGTCCAAGACTATTTGGATGGCATAAATATGGAACCGATTTTCGCATATCACTATTACCGCTTGGCGGCTACGTTTCTTTGCCGCAACTAGCAGACATGGGGCGTCTTGAGGGCAACGAAGAAGGAGACATCTGCGAAATGCCTCCCATATCTTATGCTGACAAAATGATCGTAGCAGTCATGGGAGCTGTGTGTAACTTAATTTTCGCATTATTGCTATCGCTCGTATTATGGGGAGTCGGAAGAGAAATTATCAAGACTACTGAGGTCGGTTATATTGCTGAGACTGTAGTCAACAGCTCTAACCAAACAGTAGCAGGCCCTGCCCTAGTCGCTGGCATCCTAAAAGGTGATAAAATTGTGAGCATCGATGGTCAGGCAATAAATAGTTGGATGCAGTATCAAAATGTATTAATGACTAGTACGGGGCGCACCAAGGAAGGTCAGGCAATAGTAGAGTTAGGAATACTTCGCAATAAACAAAAACTGTCTTTAACGGTTTACCCACAAACCGTCTCGACTGAAGCGATACGACATATTGGTATTTATCCTATTTCTGACAGCAATGCGGCGCCAATAATCGTACATTTAGAGCCAGAAATGCCTGCGATTGCAGCAGGCCTAGAAGCAGGCGATCGGATCAAAGAACTCGATGGGCAAGCAGTTATTTCTAGTGGTTTTTTGTCTACATATTTAGCCAATCACGGCGATCGAATCATACAAATAACAGTCGACCGTAACGAAGACACACTAGTTATTCCAGTTCAACCTCGAGTAAAGGCAGGAGAGCTATCACCACGCTTTGGATTTGCTTATGACTATCCGTTCAAGACCGAACGGGTGCATTATAATCCTCCAGAACAAATACTACAATTTGCGAACACTATGCGTCGGACCTTATTTGCCTTAATACACAAAGGATCAGACGTTAAAGTTCGTAATATGAGCGGACCGGTAGGAATCGTTCATGGATTGAGTACTATGGCACGTTATGGTTGGGTAGATCTAATTTGGTTTCTAGCTCTGATTAATGTTAATTTAGCACTTTTTAATTTATTGCCCATTCCTGTACTCGACGGAGGACATATGCTTTTTGCAACTCTTTCTAAAGTAATAGGCAGACCACTACCGAGAAAGCTTATGGAAAGCACTCAGTTTGCTTTTGTACTATTGCTCCTAGGATTTGTCGCTTATGTAAGCTTTTTTGATATCGGACGGGTCGGTCGTAGCGCGGGTTTAATACATGATGATGGTGTAGCTAATGAAGCAGTTGACCCTATTATTGAAAAAATTGATCCCTAGAAGAATAGTCACATATTCTAGTTATGTCATTTACAGATTCATCACCTCTGAATTATTGCGCATCACGCTTTCAGGCTATTCGGCGCGTGAGTTCAGTTGTACAGGTCGGTTCCATAGCAATAGGTGGTGATAATCCTCTACGAGTGCAGTCAATGACAACCACTAACACTCGAGACATCAATGCCACGGTACGACAGACCTTAGCTCTTGTAGAGGCAGGTTGCGAGATTGTAAGGATCACTGCCCCAAATAAAAAAGCGGCTCAAGCGCTTGCAGAAATCTCAAAAAATCTACGCTCGGCAAAGTGCGACGTACCTTTAGTAGCAGATATTCACTTTCTGCCATCTGCAGCGATGGAAGCAGCAAAGCACGTAGAGAAAGTTCGAATTAATCCAGGTAATTATGCAGATAAAAAGAAATTTGCAGTCAACGAATACAGTGATCTAGCTTATAAAGAGGAACTCGATCGACTTTACGAATCAGTTACACCGATTATTAAACGATGCAAAGAACTTGGCCGTGCCATGCGGATTGGAACCAATCATGGGTCTCTATCAGATCGTATAATGAACCGGTACGGTGACACTCCATTAGGTATGGTTGAAAGTGCGCTCGAATTTATCCGAATTGCAGAAAGTCATAGCTATTATGATATCTGCCTATCGATGAAAGCAAGCAATCCAAAGGTTATGATTGAAGCCTATCGACTCGCAGTAGCTCGTATGCAAAAAGAAGATATGCACTATCCATTGCATTTGGGCGTAACCGAAGCAGGTGATGGCGAAGATGCCCGAATTAAA
Organism: Coraliomargarita sp.; assembly: GCA_002699365.1. GTDB lineage: Bacteria > Verrucomicrobiota > Verrucomicrobiia > Opitutales > Coraliomargaritaceae. Next base: position 75,364 of record PAAN01000018.1, read on the forward strand.
AGCGCCATTGGTATTGGTACTCTACTCAATGATGGACTTGGAGACACCTTACGGGTCTCACTAACCGAAGATCCAATTTATGAGATTCCAGTAGCGCGTGACTTAGCGAACAAGGCAATGGACTTGTGGAAAAAACCAACAACTATCCGTAATTCAATAACCCATGACAGTATAGACCCCTATCAGTTTAACCGCCGAACCTCTCGCGTGCTTAGCTTGGGACCTAAGTCACAAATTGGCGGAAATTTAGCCCCCGCTATCATAGTCAAATCACTCGAATTACTCACCAACTCACCTGCTATCATACAAGCTGTTTGCCGTACACAGACTCAATTAAAAGATAGTCCTTTGGAAGGATTGCAAGTGAACGTTGAAAGCTCTGAAGATCTAGTTGCATTTATCGGATTACATGAAGCCCTTCACAGCGTGATACAATTCTTTGTCTTGGAAATCGGTACTAATATTGACTTAAGCGACCTGGAACAATTTTTATGGCCGGAGGGTCAAGCAGGCATTGTTATACTGCAAAAAATTAATGCAGAAGATGCTTTTTACGCGACTGAGTTACTAAATTTTTGCCGCTTCAAAGGGTTTAATTTAGCAATCGACTGTAGTGCCGATGCTCTAAGATCTGAGATTGGAGAGCAATTACGAGTAATGGGCAGCGATCACTTAATCATAAGTAGCCAACAATCAGAAGGAATTTCACATCCACTTGGGCATTACCGAGAGCTTAGCGAAGCAGCCAATAATTTCTTACCTGATGTACCCATTTGGATACGTAATACTAAAGAAAATACGCTAGCTTCGCAGGACTACTTTAGCGATCGCCTCATCGAATCGAGTATATTTAGTGGTTCCCTACTTTGTGATGGTATAGGAGACATTATAAGCATTGAGACGGAGCCGGTGCTGCAAAAAGGGACTGCCCTTGCTTATAATATTCTGCAAGGTGCTCGGTCGCGTATCTCAAAAACCGAATTTGTTGCCTGCCCTAGCTGTGGACGCACACTCTTTGATCTGCAAAGTGTTACGCAGACTATTCGTGCACGAACCGATCATCTTAAAGGAGTTACAATAGCAATTATGGGTTGTATCGTCAATGGTCCCGGCGAGATGGCAGATGCAGATTTTGGATATGTTGGCGGAGCACCTAACAAAATAAATCTCTATGTTGGTAAAGAATGTGTTGAGTACAACGTAAACGAAAGCGAAGCCCTTAATCACTTAATAGAGCTAATCAAAAAAAACGGCAAGTGGGTAGATCCTACTTAGGTAGATCGTAAGTCCAATCCCTGTAATTCTTGGCACATTGAACGAACCGCTAATGCTCGGTGGCTGAGTTCACTTTTAATCGCTTCACCAAGTTCAGCAAAACTATGCGCATAGCCATTTGGAATAAAAACTGGGTCATAACCAAAACCTGCACCTGCACCTGCAGCTGCAAACATAGCAATGCGGCCTTCGCAAGATCCTGTAAAATACATTACACAACCATCTGGATCTATTAAACATAGTATACAGATAAAGCGTGCAGTGCGCTGCAGTGCCGGCACCGATTCAAGCACTTCCAATAGTTTATTCACGTTCTGCTCATCACTAGCTTGCTCCCCAGCATAACGAGCTGAGTAGATTCCTGGAGCGCCATCAAGGGCATCGACCAGTAGACCCGAATCATCTGATAAAATCCATGCATCTGATGGCGCGATTTGCTGCAAAGCTAAGGCTTTTTTTTGTGCATTCTCAATAAAAGTCTCTCCATCTTCATTCACTGGCGGCATACCACCACAAATCCTCGCTGAGCATACTTCAAATGGCAGGGTTCCTTGAAATAAGGCACCAATCTCCTCAACTTTGTGAGTATTACTTGTAGCAATAATTAGCTGCATAGAATATTAAAAATACATGTTCATTCGGATTATTACAAATGACCACGCACTAATAGGTCATCGCCAAAGCGTGTGTATTGCATGTGCCGCAGTTCATTACAAACCTCCAAATTATTTGTTCCTTTTAGGAAGCCAAGATTTATGCGATCCTCCTCGTGATCATCACACAGATACTTTTGTGCTATGTAATGGAATAAATAATCGACCTTGCACTGCTGAATCAGAGCATTGGACAAAGTAGGCCCTGGCTCCATGTATACTCCACAAATTTCCTCCGAATAACAGCGCTGACGGAAGGCAGATAAATCTAAATGCCCATCAACTAAAGGCAGTCTCCAAATCGTTGCCCCAAAATCTTCCAGTAATGCTTGTGAAGTGGTCGATGCAGACTCGTCACAGACTACTGTAGTTTGATCTGCAAAAGAATCGGTAAAGATTTGTAAAGAACCCGCCTGAGTTGCCGTATGTAATTTTCGATCGAAAACAAAGCGTCTTCCACACCAAACATCAGCATTGTATCGGCTAGTTAGTCGCGAATTATCAGACAGTAAAGTATTAGAAGAAACTGCAATCGCGGGAAAATAACGGCGCCAGCGCATCACATCTGTGCGAGCCGATTCTCCGGTAATCCACTTTGAATCACTATTAGGAATAGTAAATTTACTATCTAAAGAAGTTGCAATTTTAGCTGCAATCAGAGGCCCTTTTTTAACAATCCAATGATTAAAAATAAGGTTTAGGTCGGTGCACGCTTCAGCTAATACTCCTTCAATAACTTCAACTCCTGCACTGCGTAACAGCTCAATGCCAGCACCTGAATGCAATGGATTAGGATCGGTAGCGCCCACAACCACCTTTCGAATGCCGCTTTCAACAATAGCCTGTGTGCAAGCGCCTGTACGACCATGAGTACAACAAGGTTCTAGCGTAACATAAAGAGTTGCCCCTAAAAGAGGGCGTCTGCCTAGATTGTGAAGTGCATGAACTTCAGCATGATCTAACCCCGCCCCTGGATGCCATCCTTCTGCAACTATTTGACCCGATTCGACTACCAGCGCACCTACCATAGGGTTTGGATGCGTTTTCCCCCAAGCTAATTGTGCAATTTTAATGGCGCGTGCCTGAAAGCGCTCGTGCGTGGACATTGATGGACTCATGCTCGCACAAATGGATTACTTACTTTTTCATGACCAACTGTTGTTGTCGGCCCGTGACCGGGATAAAGTGTAGTCGAATCAGGTAAAGAATAGACTTCTTTGCGAATTGATTGCTGCAAAACTTCAAAATCACCGCCAGGCAAATCATAGCGCCCAACGCTACCTGAAAAAATAACATCTCCAACGATTGCGGCTTCCTGACAGGGCAAGTATACGAGTATATTTCCAGGGCAATGACCCGGAACATGAAGAATTTCCATTTGAACTCCTAAAATATCTAGGTGCTGACCATGTTGCACCCATTGGTTAATTTCCACGGGCAATAACTCTATCTCAGGCAAGGCATAATTCATCATTATTTTCGGATCTGCAAACATTTGACCATCCTCTCTATGGCCGAATGTTTGGATTCCTGCAGTTGAAAATTTATGAGCATCGATGATATGATCCCAGTGACCATGTGTTAAAATTAGTGCGACTATTTCACACTCATGGTCGCGGGCAATTTTTATTGCCCAATTATAAGCCTCTTGCGGTGCATCAATAATAATACACTCGCTGCGCGCCGTATTAATAAGGGCAATCGCGTTCGTACCGATCGGTGGTAATTCCTGACTAATAATAAGCATCTAATAACCTATGCAGTCTAGATGCATACTTTCAACCACCAAGCACGGTCAAAATCTCCAATATAGTAAATTAAATAATATATCATCAATATTGCTATACTACTATGATCTGCATTTATACTATAAGAGTCTAAATAATATGCCTATCTGTTATGAGGAACCTGTATAAAAAGATCACCTACTTAATACTAAATACTTTTTGCTTTCTATCGCTATTATCAGCGAAGACCAGTCCAAATGATTTAGCAAGTGCTGGTTATGCACAACTTGAAAGTGGCGATTACTCAACAGCTATAAAGACTTTTGAGGAAATTCTAGAAAAAGATGCCTCCAATCTTGAAGCTCTTCTAGGGGAAGCAATAATTTATACACAGCGGCAAGAGTACACGTCAGCACTGATTGCTTATGATAAAATCATACAAATAACTCCAAACAATGCATTCGCTTGGAATGGTCGAGGGCTTGCAGCATATAACCTGCACAATTTTGACTCTGCTTTAGACTCATTCAAGCGTGCCACTGAGCAACAACCCAGTGGTTTTTTTTATGAGTCACTAGCATGGACCCGTATGTGCCGGGGGGAGTATTCTTTAGCCGCTGAATCTGCAAAACTAGCTCTTTTGCAATATAACAGCGCAGGTGAGCATAGCCTCTACCCTCTGCTAATCGCATATTTTGCATATTTAGAGAGTTCTGAAAAATTGAATGCGAATCGCACCCTCGCTTATGCATTGTCCAACAGTCGCGATAAAAATTGGCCACAGCCGGTTATTGCTTATCTTGCTGGAAAAATAGATGCAGCTGAAATGATTAGTTATGTCACATCGCTATCTGAAGAAACCGAAGCACATACTTACATAGGATTAAAACTTAAAATATCTGGAGCTTTGAACACTGCAAAGTTACACTTTGATTGGGTTATCCAAAGTGGTGACTCTAGCGTATTTGAGCACACACTAGTGCGCTCAATAAGTATGCGTAAGAGCTTTGCAAATAACCTTTTCTGAGCGGCTATGATTGCTATAAGCTATTATTGCTTAAGAATTTTCCTAAAATTACTAAGCTCTTCAAAGTCTAAGAAATATAATATAGAGAAATAAACCACGGTTGCTACTGGAATAAGAAAAGCTACAACTAAATAGGCTTCAAACTTTGGATTCATGCCTAATAAAGCAACGAAAAATAAACTAATATAACAAGTAACGCCCATCACTGAGCCAGCTATTAGAACCTTCTTTAGAGCATTCCAGATGTGTTTGAAACGAAGTAAGGAATGGCTATTTGACAAGGCGATCCAAAGTAGTAATGCCTGCACCGTGGCGGATAAAACATTTGCTAATGCTAGACCACGCTCGGCCCAGAACTGCATAAGCAAGATACCTAGCAAAGCGTTAAGCGCTAAACATAGTCCAGCAACCTTGACTGGGTAAGACATGTTTTTAGCTGCATACAGACCACGGGTAGCGAATGTAGCAACTGAATAGAATGGAAGTCCTAATCCATAAATTGCAAGTAAGGGAACAATCTTCAGAACTGAAGATGAATCAAATGCCCCCCACTGGAAAAGTGCGCGTAAAATCGGCTCATTTAAAATAAATAATCCTATGCCTGCAGGAAATGATATCGCCAAAACAAGACGCAAGCCTGAATTAAATGAGTCTACAAAGCCTTTATTATTGCCGGATGTTAGGGACTTCGCCATCAGCGGAAAGAATACTGTCACTATTGCAATAGTGAAAACTCCCAATGGTAACTCCATCAATCGGCTAGCCAAATATAGTTCAGATGCAGCAGTGTCATTTAGCGAAAAAGCTAACAAGCGGCTCACTAAGATATTAATCTGTAGTATAGCTGCTCCAAGAAGCCCTGGCAGGAAAAGCTGCCACAATTCACGCAGTGATTGATTAAATCGATGATTGCTAATTAAAGAAGGTCGCCATCCCTGTTTAAATAGACTGAGACTGGGTAGCAAAAGCTGCAAAATACCACCGCATAAAACACCACCACATATCCACCAAACTAGTACACTTTGCGGAGAATTTCGACACATACCAAAGCATAATGCCACGATAATTGCTACATTGAGAATAACTGGAGTGAGTGCAGCAATTGCAAAACGACCAAAAATATTCAACACCACAGAAACAATGGCAGCGAGGCATATAAAAAGCATATAGGGCAGCATCCCCATCGCTAACTCTGCACCTAGAACCCAACGTTGCGACAAATTGCCGAGCTTTATTATTACACCCAAACAAACAATACCAGTCACTAATACTAAGAGCAAAACGATGAGAGCACGAAGAAAGACTTGGTTGAAAAATCCAAGAGCTTTACTGCGACCATCACGCTCAAGTACGTCGCTAAAAGTTGGTACAAGAGCGCTAGCTAAAGCTCCCTCGCCAAAAAGTCGTCGAAACAAATTAGGCAAAGTAAATGCTAATATAAATGCCGAACTCCAAATGCTAGTACCTAAAGCGGCGAAAATCATCGCATCACGAACTAATCCAAGTAATCTTGATCCTACAGTCGAACTGCTAACAATAGCTATATTTTTAAGACTTTGAAACATACCAAGCTTATTAAATATACAAAACAACACGACCTTTAATAAAACTTTGGCAATTGTATATTTCCTAATCTAATAATAAAGTAGATTTAAGAAGTATAAAAACTGCTCACTCATTATACTACATATTTGTTTATAATATTTAACAATGCCTTTAATTTCAAAATTAACTGAGCGCTTGAAGCGCCATCCAAAACGTGTAGTCTTCCCCGAAGGTAGTGATCCTCGCATAATCCAAGCCGCTCGTAAATTCGCAACTCGTGGCTTAGGTGTTCCAATTTTATTAGGCGACCGTGCTACAATTAAGAAAAATGCCGAAGCACTCGACCTAAATCTGAAACACATACGAATTATCGAGCCAAATCGTAGCGAAGAGCTTGAAGGCTTCGTAAGTAAATTCCAAGGATTACGCCGTTTTAGAGGTTTAAACGAGAAAGAATCCGTCGAATATCTGGAAAATACGAACTACTTCGCTACGATGATGTTAGCAACTGCACAAGCAGATGCTTTAGTTTCTGGTGCCACAAGTTCAGCTTCGAGCGCACTTCGCCCATTATTACAAATAATACCTAGGCAAGAACATGTTAAAAATATGTCCTCGCTCAATATCTTTGATTTTGAAGACCCAGAGAATGGAAAAGATCGTGAGCTCTATCTTGCAGATTGTGCCGTCATTCCAAACCCTACTTCAGAGCAATTGTGTGACATCGCCATCACCACAGCTGCCCTAAGTTATCATCTTAGTAACATAAAACCCCGCGTAGCCCTACTGAGTTATACCAGTAAAAGTATATCTAGTCAGGATCAGACAGTGGCGAAAATGAAGGCTGCTAGCGAAATGGCACATCGAAAAGCTAACAAGCTAGGAATTCCAATGGAAATAGACGGAGAACTTCAAGTCGATGCAGCACTTGATTGCTTTATCGCAAAATCTAAAAATATAGGTGGTCCTGTCGCAGGGCAGGCTAACGTACTAATATTTCCAGACTTACATGCGTCTAATATAGCCTCCAAGTTGCTGGATGTTCTAACGCGTGCACGTAACTATGGTCCGATTATTACTGGTTTGACCCGGCCTGCTGCCGAGATAAGCCGAGGAGCAACTGCGAGCAATATATTTGGAACAACCGTGATGGTTGCTTCGCAGGCAATTGATCAAAAACTACTTTACCCTACAAATGGAGATGACCTCAATGAAGACGTAACTAAAATCGATTAATTGGCAATGACTGCTTGTCCTTCAGATTCTAATAACTCAACCGATAATAAACTTCTAAGCGTACCTCGTAACACTACCACAAAGCGTATTTTCATCGCTGCTACGCGAATGAATGATGGGAAAACTACTACCAGCTTAGCCCTCTTTGGTGCACTGCGTCATTTGACCAAGGACGTAGGATTTATCAAACCAGTTGGGCAACGATTTGTTGATATTGAGGGGCAGCAAATTGATGAAGATTCAGTATTATTAGATAAGATATTTAATGTAGCCGTTCCGATGCAAGCGATGAGCCCTATAGCCATTCATCCAACTTTTACTCGCGAATATCTAGATAATCCAAGCGATTTGCGTGAGACGCATATCGATCAGCTTTGTCGTGCATTTGACCGCGCTGCATATGAAAAAGACTACATTATTATCGAAGGTACGGGCCATGCAGGAGTCGGTTCAGTATTTGGTCTTTCCAACGCGGATGTAGCGAAGCGTTTGAATGCTAAAGTAATCATTGTTGCAAGCGGTGGAATCGGTGGACCTATGGATCAAATTGCACTCAATAAATCGCTCTTTGAAAAATCTGAAGTCGAAGTTATTGGAGTCATTATCAATAAAGTACTACCTGAAAAAATTGATATGGTCGAAAAATACTGCCGAAAAGCATTGTCCCATATGGACATTCCACTGCTAGGTTGTATACCTGCAGAGCCTAAGCTAACAAAGCCTAATTTAAATCAGGTGGCAGAGGAAGTCGACGGTCATTGGGTTAATGGAAAAGAATATGGAGGTAGTCAACGAGTTGACAAAGTTGTCATTGGCGCCATGGCAGCAAAAGGTATTGTCGACTACTTCGTTCCTGGAGTACTAATTATAACACCAGGGGATCGTGAAGAGATAATACTATCAGCAATAACTGCCCAAGGAGGAGATAATAAAAGGCTACTTTCTGGAATAATATTAACACACAACATTTTGCCAGATTCGAAATTAATGACTATGATTCAAAAGACAAAAATTCCGGTCATAAGCTGCAGTGAAGATAGCTATGTTGTTGCATCTAGAATAAACAAAATGACCGTTAAGACTCAACCAGAAGATTCCGACAAAATTCCAATTATAAAGGATTTGGTAACAAAAAATGTAGATATCGATCTAATTTGTGAAGCGTTCGCATCTGAGGAAACTATATACTAACCAAAATTGGATATCCAAGTAGTTTAATCACAATAGTGAGTCCTATATTGACTTTCTATTTGTGAAATTGACAACTAACGCCTTCACCATGCACTTATTCGTACTTACCATAAATTTTACATTATGAATATTTTTAAATATTTTAATGCAACAGGCAGACTTCTTGCATATAAAATAAAAAATTTAAGCTAACTAATTATGGATTTCAAAACACAACTTAGCCTGCATCCAGAAACAGCAGAATCAGTATATGACGAAAATGTACTAATCGATTATGTGAATTTAAAACTCACTTCAATCGGGCAACCTGCTTATGGTAATTTAGATGAGTCAGAATTTTATGGATTAAGTAAATCACTGCTCGCTAGCTATCAGGAAAAATCACGCCTCCTATCGGAACATTTACCACCATGTGATCAGCGAATACAAGATTTCATGAGTGAGTATTTCAAAAAACTTATTGGAGAGGAAATTCCTCAACTACCATATAATACTCTAGTGCTTGATCGCCATGGAATAGCACGAACTCTATCACTACCTGCAAAAGAAGATTATTTTTCTTCTGATATAATTGATTCTTACCGCATTGAACAAGGCGTACTACACAACCCAAAAAGTGATCGCCGTACGACTAAAGGAGTCTTCCATGTAGCCGAAGGTGGTTTACCAATACCTAATGACAAAAAAGCAGTTCCACAAATTGCTGCCGCACGCCTTATTAAAAAAGCCCTTAATGAAGCTCCTGAAGCATTAAAGACATTACCCTTTTTATCCAATCAAGACATACCTGCTAAATCATGGGTATCTCTTTTATTAAGACCTGTTGTTGTTCCAGAAGTAGATGGATTCAGTAAAGAAAAAACTATGGAAGTAAGATTCTTTGTGCCCGGCAATATGGTCAGCAATCTTGATTTCGTGGAGTCAATCTTTGGTAATGGCGGGGATCCTTTTTTAGCTGATAATGATGCAGCTCTCGATCCAACTCACTGGACTGGAACATCAGGATGTGTAATTTTGGCTCCTCATTTAATAGGAACGACTAAAAAAGAATTAGGCTTACCGAATATATCGGACGCTACAGACCGGCAAAAGCGAGATGGCATGTGTTGGGAAAAGGAAGAAGAGCTCTACAACGATGGTGGAGCATTTAAAATTACTTGCCGCGATGCCAGCGGAATAGTGGTGACTGCAATCGCAGATAATTACTTTGGGTATTGCAAAAAAGAAGTGAAGACACAAATAGGCTTCTCCGCTAATCTAATTGGTTTAGCCGAGGAAGAACATGCTGGAGGCACTTTAGCATTTACTGGTTATGATCTAGGAGAAGACTTCGAGCTTAGTCGTTACTTTCCAATTGTTGATCAAAAGTTTGAAGGTGTGGTCGCACGCTACATTGACCGAATTAACCTAATGCCAGAAGGTTACGCTGTAGATAAAAAATACAAAGATATTTTATATGTTCCTGAAGATGCACGCTTTGAATTGAATTCACAAAAAATCAGCTGGCTTACAGAAGGAAAAGAGCAAGGTATAAAACTTCTGCCTAACATCACTTACATACTTCCATCCGGTTATAAAGTGCAAATGATGCAGCCAGCTGAAGGGCGTCGCTGGCGCCTTGTAGGATATACAGCAGAAAGCCGAATTTGCCACAAACCAAGTACTGTCTCTGGAGGTGGAAAATCCGAGATCTCGAAACCAATCACTGACGCGATTATTACTGGACCTGTATTCGTAAATGACTTCGAAAAGGACTTTAACTTAGCTGAAGAAATCATTAACAAAGACTTTGGGCAACGTTTCAACGACCCGAAAATGTGCCATGATACCTCTCGCCCGCTTCTTGATAAAAAGCGTTCCTTAGGATCAGTAATTAAATTACTTACTCCATCTACAGTGGATTTTAGTGAAGACTACAATAAATGGATTCAATCTATTCCTTATCACGTCAAAGAGTTGGTGTTAATTATAAAGCGCTACTATAAAGAAGATTGGGGTGATCAGTGGCGTAAACGCTTCAATGTGGATTTGATCAATGGTGAATTCGGCAAGGTGCTTCGCTATAGAGGAAATCCAATGCTCACTCATTATTTACGAGTCGGTTACACCGAAGATGGGTCATGGCGTACCTTTGGACTTCGTAAGGATTTTACACCCGCTAGTAAAATATCACTAGAAGATGATATAACCGCTTCTACGGTTGCTCCGAGTGCACAAATTAAGAACTTACCAGTTGGTTGGAACTGCCCATCTGCTAAATTTGTCTATAATTGTGAATACCGATTCTTTCAACGTCCAGATGATGCTATTATTCGTGGCTACGATAAACAAGCTGAAGATGATCTTAGTTCTGCCGGAAGCTTTTTGAGTAATTACGAACCACTAGGATCGGAGCACGGGAAAAACGAAATAGAAGATACTATACGATTTGGGCAATATACTTCCCCCGTACAGAATCTTATAACTAATTTTGTCGAGAATCCTAAAAGCGCATATTACTCGACTCCAGCATATCCACGTATGGTGGATGGAAAGCCAACTAAGAACCCGCGCTACTTGCAAGTACGACCAGATTTGAAAGATAAACGTGCACTTTATTTAGCGGATATTAGTTCACGTCTTTACCGTAGGCAAGATAGTGATTCTGCGCTTCTTCGACCAGTAACCTCTATTCTTCCAGGTCGAAGAAATAATCCTGCAGACCCTGCAAATGGAGTAAAACCATTGTGCACTTTCAGCCCGATCCATCACATGGAACTACCAGAGCTTTTTATGGAGTACATCGCGTCAATAACAGGAAAATCTCCTTCCACTACAGGAGCAGGCTCTGAGGGCGCACTCACCAAAGGACCATTCAATGCGTTATTGCCCATTTACGACTTAAATAATGCGCTTGTTTCCTACCTTGCTACTGAGCAACCCGCATTCATAACTGCGGCAGGATGCGTAGGTCCAAACTTCCGCGTGGATCACGATATTAGCCTGTTAGTACCAGAAATATGGTGTCGGATTAAGCCAGAGGAAAGCGACCCTCAATGGATGTTAAAGAACGGGCATCTAGAAGCATGCAAGGATTTTGAGCACAATGGTAAAACTGTAAAAGCTAGCCTCTTAGGCTATCGTATAACTGCAAAGTTTGTGCGTACTTTTTTTGGCCGAGTCTTTAACAATCCAGAAACAGTCTTTAGTGAAGCCATGCTCAAACCAGAATTACAGGACATCGATACCTTTATTGAAGGCATGAATACTATTGAAGCTGCTCATAAGATGGCTGCTGAAAACTATTTTTCAGATGATTCGATTCAACAAGCCTGCCCTCCCCTTAAAGCGCTTCTGCATATAATGGCATACGGTCATTTTGAAAATAAAACCATCAGCTCTCCAGAAATACGTGGCTTGTTTTGTCGTGAGGCAATGCTTGCTAGTGACTGGTACAAAGAGCGACTAATTAGCCAACAAAGTTATGATGTGTTCACTTGGAAGAAGCACGTCGCATATTTAAATGCATTTATTTCCAAAAAAACACATTTCTCCGTGTCAAAACGTCTGGGTATTGAATCACGCCTTACAGAAGCAAAATTACAGTTAACTCGTGTACAATCGCCAAATTACCTTACTGAGCTAATCGGAACACTTGGCCGGCAACCAATTGAGATGTAATGCAGATTAGAACGAAAGCTATACTGGTAATTTTAATTATTATTTAAAGACCTGAAACAACTCCGTTAGTTTATCTTGATCTTTTATACCTGGCGATTGCTCAACTCCACTGTTAACGTCTATGCGCTTAGCGCTAGTAACGATTACTGCTTTTTGAGCATTATCAGGAGTAAGTCCACCTGCTAAAATGAATTCTATATCAGCGTTATGGTTTTGAAGATCCGAAAATTGCTGCCAATTTCCAACATGACCAGTTCCACCAACTAAATTCGGTGAATAGCTATCAAGCAAAACAGTTTTTGCATATTTGGGCACTATGTCTGGCAAAGTATCATTTGATCGTAATCTCGGGGCGATCCATAAACACTCTGAGCCCACAACCTCAGTCCATAAGGGTAATTTTTCAGCAAGAATGGCTAGACCTGAGTGAATTTGAAAATTATCAAAACCTAAATCTTTGTATCTACCTAAATCTGACAAGCTAGTTTCAACATCCACTAGAACACTGCGTCCGTTAGGGACCCGATTAGCTAACTCTTTAGCACGCCCGACAGAAATTGCTCGTGGAGATTTTGGATAGATAATGAATCCAAAGTAATCAGCCCCAAGACTAAGTGCTAAATCAACGTCTTTCTCTCTCGTTAATCCGCAAATTTTAATTTTTAGCTCTGAATACATACTATTAAAAAAACCACTACATACATTGCTGGCAAATGTATATGGACAGAACCAACAAAGCCTTACAGCCTAAATCTTCAATGCTGTCTTCCAATAAAAAGCCTTACCTAATTATACTCCTATTACTGCTACTATCATTTTGCGGATTTATAGCCCTTAATGTAGGACCTATTAAAATAAGCCCAGCACAGGTAATAAATGCATGTTTTGGAGGATTTGGTGCACATATTGGTTTGCCCGACATTTCACCAGAAACCAAGCAGATCATTCTAGCACTTCGCGTGCCCCGAACGATACTTGCTATGATAGTAGGTATTAGCTTGGCCGTAAGTGGGACCGTTCTGCAGGGTCTGTTTCGTAACCCCTTGGCAGATCCTAGCTTAATTGGAGTGACCTCAGGGGGCGCAGTAGGAGCTGCTTTAATGATCGTATTAGGCAGCAGTACTTTAATTTTCATCAGTTCATCATTACATAATTTTGCAATTATCTTCAGCGCTATGATCGGCAGTATTGGAAGTACATTTTTGATCTATCGCTTAGCTAGAGTTGGTGGGCGCATTCATGTTCCAACTATGCTGTTATGTGGAATAGCCGTTAATGCTTTTGCAGGAGCTATTATAGGTATAATGATTTATATCGCAGACCTTGAAAATTTACGAGACTTAACCTTCTGGAGCCTAGGAAGCTTTGCTCGCGCTCCTAGATTAGCTATTTTCATAGCATTCCCGATACTGTTGATTTTCTTATTTCTGCTTTTTCGCCAAGCAAAGTTACTCAACGTTTTGCTACTCGGTGAAGCAGAAGCAGGACACTTAGGTATCGATACACATAAAGTCGGACGCCGTATTATTGTTTTAACTGGAGCGACTGTAGGATTGTGTGTCTCGCTCACTGGAACCATAGCTTTTGTTGGGCTTATTGTCCCCCACTTGATGCGTCTACTAGTAGGCCCCAATCATTGCTACCTTATACCTGCTGCTGGACTTGCCGGTGGTACCTTATTAATTGTTGCGGATCTTCTATCTCGATCGATGCTAACTGGAGCAGAAATTCCAATCGGTATATTAACCGCCTTTATCGGAGCTCCGTTTTTTCTATTTCTCCTGCTATCAACAAAGCACCAGAAACTTCTATGATAATAATAAAAGACTTAAGCTATAAAATCAGAGGGCATAAGCTAATAAATTCTATAAACCTAGACCTTTCACTAGGAAAGATTCATGCAATCATTGGTCCTAATGGAGCCGGAAAGAGCACACTTTTACGCTTAATTTCAGGAGAAATAAAACCCACTCAAGGTAGTATAGCTATTGCTAATACTAGGCTAGTTGACTGGAAACTTAATTCAATAGCTCGATCACGTGCGATTTTACCTCAGCATACATCTCTTAACTTTGACTATTCTGTAGAAGAGGTTGTTGCACTAGGACGAGCACCCTACTTAGGGTTACATGAGGAGACAGTTAACGGCGCACATGCCATTGAATCGGTAATGAAACAACTTGAATTAACGGATCTTCGGCATCGTAACTACACGACACTTTCTGGTGGGGAACAGCGACGCGTACAGCTAGCGCGTGTGCTAGCGCAAATAAATCGTCCAGTGAATGCGAAGCCGTTAAGTCCAAAATATTTATTGTTAGATGAACCAGTATCTGGGCTCGATCTATCGCATCAACATTCTTTCTTAAACACAGTGCGTAAAATAGCAGACGAAAATACTGCTGTCATAATTTCTATGCATGACCCTAATCATGCAGCGATCTATTCCGATGAACTAATACTACTACAAAACGGTCAATTAATGGCCAACGGATCAACAAAAGATACCTTAACAAGTGAACTGCTAGAAAAACATTTTTCCATATGCGCAGAATCCATACGGACGAATTCACATAGGACACATTTTGTCTTTAAGGCCAAGAACAAAGCAAATTAAGAAAGAATTTTGCCTGTTATTACTTTATAGAATCTGGACCAACTACTAATTGAACACGGTTCTTCGGATTAAAGTATTCAGCAACAAATTGCATAAGACTTTTTGTATCACATGCATCTAGCTTAGCAATATAATCAGCATCATCATCTATTGATAATCCATAGCTAAGATTAATTGCCACGTGCATTGCGCGGGCGCCAATTGTTTGTCGACCCATAACACGCGCCGCTTTTAGGCGAGTGCGACAACGTTCTAATTCAAGGTCACTTACCTCACCAAGTCGAATGCGATTTAATTCAGCGTCTATCTCTTCAATAACAGCTTGAGATTGATCCGGATGTGTGCCTGCATATATAACAAACATACTTGTCTCTAGACCCAAAGCTCGAGTGGAACCAATATAGTAGGCCAATCCTTTTTCATCCCTGACTTTTTCAAATAGCTGACTGGACATGCCACTGAGTAACTCATTTAACATTTCTCCGATAATAAAGTCTTTGTGTACAATTCCAACATCTGAAAATCCCTGCAAGATGACTGCCTGTTCACGTTCTAATGATTCTACCAAATCTGCAGATTCTGGCCCAGGAAAATTAATTTGGCATCCTTCACTATTTTGTAGATCTGGTAGCTTAGAAGCTAAACTGACATTTAAATGATTCTCCAATAGTTTTGGGTCAAAGTCACCACAGGCAGCTACAACAATGTTTCCACGCTTTACTAGATGTTTATAGTGACTTTGAACTGATTGAACTCCTAGCTTCTGTAAATCTTCAATTCGTCCTTGAGGACCAATGGATAAGGGATGCGTACCGAAGAATAGTTCTCTGATTTTACGAAAACCAAATTCAAGAATTTCATCATCGGCTTCCATTAGACCTGCAACTTGACTGTCCCGTTCCGTCTTAAATGTACTCGCTTTAAAGGCAGGGCACGTTAGAGCATCTGAGAGTATCTCAATAGCTATATCAATGTCTTTTGGAAGAACTTCTATAGATAGATTGATTGAATTATTTCCACAACTAGCACTCAACTGACCACCAATACTTTCAATAATCTCAGCAACCGTTGCTGCATCACGCTTTTCTGTATCCTTAATTAATAACTCAGCTAGCAGTGAAGAAACTCCGCGCTGATTCGCTGATTCGTAGAGAGGTCCACCACGTAAAACGCAGCGAATATGGACAAGTGGCAAGCGATCATCCGCCTGATAAAGCAATGGAACCCCTCCTTGAAGGTTAATTTGACTAAAAGAGCCCGTTTTTATCAATTGGGTACTTAGTGAATCATCAAAAGAATCTATTTCTTTGGGTTCAAGGCGTACTGCGGACGCACCTTTTCGTACTAAAAAACGTTCTGCAGTTTCTCTGACCGCATCAGCAGAAATAGCCTGCAACTGCTGTAAATAGCTCTGAGTGTAGCCCAAATCTCCTACAACCACCTCACCTAGACCCAATCGTGAAGCTTGGCCACTCATTGTCTTACGACCATTAATTTCTGCGGTTAATGACTGTGTCCTTGCTTTATCAACAATGGATTCAGATATGCCATTTCTAATTATTGAATTAATACAATCCCAAATTGCTGTCTCTACTTCGGCGCCTTTACCAATCTCGCACACATATGATATCCAAAATAAGCCGCAATTACCAGGATTCCAATTTCGGCAATCAATATAATGTACTAAATTCAGTTCATTTCTTATACGTGCCCAAAGAATAGAGCTTTCTCCACCACCTAGAGCAGAGGCTAAAATGTCTAGTTTAGGTGAGTTCGGATCTTTGAGGCTAGGAACTTTAAAAGCAATTCCTCCACGTACTACATTGTAGTCACCCCTTATGATTTCTTGCCTAAGAGCTAACTGGGGTGGTTCATCTTCAATAAATAAAGGCTTTAGACGACCAATTGGTGCACATGAAAAATAACGCTCTACTACTTCTTGAATTCTATTTTTCTCAACAGCTCCAACTATAGAAACCACCATATTATTGGGTACGTAGCGGGCACGATAATAAGTCAGTAATTCATCACGGCTAATAGACTCAAATAATTCGCGATGTCCAATCACAGGTTCACGATATGAGTGCTTCCTAAAAGCGGTGCGAAATAATCCCTGACTAAGTTGTTGATCTGGATCATCCATACCCATGTCTATTTCACGGAGTATAACATCTCGCTCACAATCGACTTCTGTCTCAGGGAAGTTGGAATTTAAGACGATATCCGCAAGTAATTCCACCGCTTCTTCCAAGGCATTGGCAGGAGCGTCAATAAAGTAAACAGTACGATCAAAAGTGGTATAAGCGTTAATATTTCCGCCCATTGCATGGACTAAACGACTGATCGATTTACCCTCTAGGGTTGGAGTGCCC
Source organism: Coraliomargarita sp. (assembly GCA_002699365.1). Taxonomy (GTDB): domain Bacteria; phylum Verrucomicrobiota; class Verrucomicrobiia; order Opitutales; family Coraliomargaritaceae. Next base: position 92,667 of record PAAN01000018.1, read on the forward strand.
TTAAATAAAAGATGTTCCAAATAATGTGATAGTCCACACCCATTCATATCACCTTCGTGGATGCTACCGGTCTTAACCCAAACTTGAACTGCTATCACTTCAGAGGAGAAATCCGAACGCTGTACTAAGGTTAATCCATTTTTAAGTACACTGCGCTCTGTTTGCCCATCAAACAATCGCTCGATTAATTGATCTGCTTCACTTGCTTTCTCAGTATTTGCAATATGGTTCATAAAGTAGCCACTGTAAGACAATTACTCGACATAGAAAAGGTGCGAAGCTAGCACCTGCTAATTTAAACGAGGTCTGCGAAGATATGGCCTCTGATTGGGTTGAAAAGGTTGATCAAAAGCGGTTTTAAAGTCATAGCCATTTTCAAAGTCTTCAGGTTTGTCATTCTCTGTTTTTCCTAGGACTCGACTTGATACCAACTGGAATACGATATTACCAAAGTCACAACAACTTTTGATTCCCCAGTACATTAAAACCGAACGCGCCATAGGCCCATACTGGTCTATTGCGAAAAGCCGGATCCCTTCTAATAGTTGTTTTCCGCTTAAATGATTACTCTGATCTAATTGTCCGCGCGCATGTAGTTCCTTCAAACTATAGTCCAATGCTTGCCTTAAGAAATAATAAGCACCCCTAGCATAACGAGGATCATCACGGCGTATCGCTCGGATAACTTCATTAAAATCTCGTGCAGGATCATTCACAATTTACTAAGATACTGGATTGATAGAAGCGTCAACCTTGAGAGTTTACTAACTAGGAAAACTACCTCAAAAAAAAGTAATTATACTACTGAAAATTTAGTACTTAAGTTGATTTCATTTCAGGATTAATAGAATCATCCTCCTCATCAAATTCGGGTAGCTTAAAATTAAAAATTGGTAGTAGTAAAAGTAACCCTATGCAAGTTAGTACAAGAATACTCATGCCAGTTACGTCGTGCACACTGCCGATGTCACCTATAACTGGTAAATACCAATGCGCATCAATCGCCTGAGAGCCATTATGGTAAGCCCATAAAGTTAAGAACATACTTCTTAATAAATTAGTAAATACAGCAAGTAACATAGCTGCAAAAACCAGCAAAAATTTCTTCCAAAGATGCTTTAAGAAAATGGCTGCTAAAAATGAACCGGCAAACAGGCAAGCAGTTAAAGATCGTATACCCGAACAAGCCTCCTCGACTCCAACTTTACCTTCAGGCAAAAGTAAAACGTTACCTTCACGTTCTAATTCATACCCAAGTAAATCAAAGACCGTGAAGACTACAACGGTTACTTTAGTAAGTAAGAAGACACGTATTTGCGTTTCTAAGGCGCTTACTAAAGGAGCAGAAAGAAGCCAAATAAGTGCGGGAAATAAGAATAAGAAAGTTAGAGCTATCCGGTCTTTTAATGGCATAGGGCGACCATCCACTTGTTCCTTAGACATTATGAAAATACCAAAGAGTGTAATACTCGCAAAGCTTGCTGCAATCGCAAGAGATGCAGGATTTTGAGGGCCAGTCACAGATCGCAATAGCGCTCCAACACCAAACAGTAATAATCCGACAATAAAACCAACTAATGCAAGATATTCTAACCATTTATTAAAGGATTCATACTTAGCATTTTCTTCTGACTTTGGAGACGAATAGTCAACCTTCGCACCGACTAGAGAATTGGTAGAAAAAATATAACTAGAAATTAAAGACCAGCGGTCATAGATGACATAAATTGCAAAGAATGGTACTAAAAATCCAAAACTATAATCCTCTCGATTTGTCCACCAATAGAGCTGATCTCCAATCATGAATAATACAAATCCAAGTAGCATCACACCTAAAAAAACATAGTTTCGCGGAAAATTAAAAATGTTTTTATGCTGCTTACTATCACTCACGGTAAAATTTCCTCATTATATAGCTACTTCTTCACGCTTGCTAAAGTGCTATCTAAAAGCAACATGAAACATAGTTTATAGTATGCTAGGTCAATAAATACGAGTTTATGTATACATTTATCAGCGTTCGACTACAAATAGTGTAACGAGTCCATTAAACTTGATATTGTATGGAAGATTCATCTGGAAATAAAGATTCTCAGTTCAACAGTGAATCCATGCGCCGCTTGCATGCCTACTGGCGTATGCCCTATATTCTAGCGCCCGACAGTCAGGAAGAGTCCAGTAATCCATTCACTGAAATTCACCAAAGTGGAGATGATCGTTCCCAATACATACTATTACGCGGCAAGTTTAATTATATTGTAATGAACCGCTACCCCTATAACGCAGGTCATTTACTTGTTGTTCCATACAGGGAAGTACCTCGATTAGATGAAATGAGCATAAAAGAGCGCCATGAATTAATGGATTTAATTGTTAAAGCCCAGGAAATCCTGACTCATGCACTACAACCAGATGGTTTTAACACTGGTTTTAATTTTGGCCAAGCAGCCGGAGCAGGTATACCGTCACACTTGCATTGCCATGTTGTGCCACGCTGGAATGGAGACACTAATTTCATGCCTGTTATCGGTAATACTAAAGTCCTTCCTGAATCAATGAATGCGATGTGGGAGCGTTTACGCGCATGCTTAGAAACATCACTCCAATAACCTATATCTTTACTTGAAGTCCACAATTATGCCAAGCGAAACAATATACTTTTCCAGCGCACGCCAACTTAGCCTATTGTATAATAACGACTTACACAATATTGAAGAATTAGAGAAATTACTAAAGCTAAATATAACTACCCGAGATGACTGGGTAATTTTAGAAGGAGATACAGATGCTATTAACCAAGGTAAAGAAGTCTTATCTTTACTCGAAACAGCAAAAAACCAAGGAATTATAATACGCACCTCTGATTTCCATCATGTTTTAAGAGCGGTTCACGGTGGAAGAGCAAATGAGATCCGTCAGGTATTTACAAATCCATTAGTTATTAAGCTAAAGCGTAAAAGTATCATTCCAAAAACGCTCAACCAAAAGCGCTACTTGCAAAACATAGAGAAAAATCCCATTACTTTCGGGATAGGACCAGCTGGCACAGGCAAAACCTACCTTGCTATGGCTATGGCACTCAAGCAACTACTAAACGGTTCGGTAGAGCGCATAATTATTACTCGACCAGCAGTCGAAGCCGGCGAAGCTCTTGGATTTCTACCGGGAGAATTACAAGAAAAGATTTTACCATTCTTAACTCCAATCTATGATGCTATGTCAAATATGATTGGTCAAGAAAGCGCAAATGAGTTAGTAGAAAAAGGTACGATTGAAATTGCACCACTCGCATATATGCGTGGCCGTACTCTGTCGAATGCGTTTGTAGTACTCGATGAAGCACAAAATACTACCCATGAACAAATGATGATGTTTCTTACTCGTTTAGGCGATGAAAGTCGTATGGTTATAACAGGAGATATTACTCAGATCGATTTACCCAAATTGAAACAATCCGGATTAAAAGAAGCGGCTCAAATACTTAATAAAATTAAAGGTATCGAGCTATTCTATTTCGATGCAGAAGATGTAGTACGCCATCCACTCGTACAAAGTATTATAAATGCATATGAAAAAAGTTAATCTAAATAATATATAGCCATGGCATTATTTTTAAAAAATTCTTATAAACGCTTCAGAAAAGTACTGCAGCGTAAAAAAAGAAAAACACGTATAGATAAAGAGGCTCGTACGAGTCATTTCTTAGAAACTAGTCAGCTCATTGAAGGTAGCCTCTTACTCATTTTTGCAGCTCTTGTCATCGTGATAAGTTTTCTTGGACAAAAATCTAAGGGTCCTCAATTAATTATCAATCAGCCTGCATCGGCGCGAATAGTAGCAGAGTTCGATTTAGAATATACGAGCAAAATTTTATTAGAAAAACAAGAGGCCGCAACTCGGGCCCAAGTGCCACCAGTATTTGAGCGAAGCTACGAACCACTTAACAAATTCAAGCAGCTTATTAGTGACCTACAAGATAGTTTCGCCCAAAATAAAATTGATTTTGAAGGTGAAAGTGAAGCACTCTTTAACCAAGAGTATGAAAAAGCTATCGTAGGCTTACTGGAAAGCCATGACACTCAAGTAAAGGCGCAGGATATAATAGACCTCAACGATAAGACATCCCCTAAAGAGCGTGCTGAACTATTTAAGAAAGGCCTTGAAAGCCTCAATCAGCTTTACGAAGACGGCATCTATATGACTGGACAGAGTGTTGAAAAATCGCCTCAGATTACAGTCATACAGCTACTCGATAAAGATGGTCGCAGTCAACTTCCAGAGGCTCGATCCATTAAAAAGGCAACTATTTCACTACACCGCCAAATCGACTCACTCGCGCGAAATCAAGCAACAGCTCGTATATTATTCGAAATCTTAAGAGAAGGCCTTGAAACAAACTTGGTATACAGCGAGGATAGTACAAATCGTGCAATCGATCGTGCTGTGGCGGAAATAGTTCCACCGACCCAGAGCTTTTTAGAGGGAGATACGCTAATCGAACCAGGAGCAGTGATTAAGGAGATTGATTTAGAAAGAATCAAAGCATACAGCGATCGTGAAATGGCAATCGGCACTGACTCTGTACTAATAAACTCTTTGTTTTTAGAACGTACACTACTAACATTTTTACTATTTTTAGCAGTACTAATTTATATCAAAAAAGGTCTTCGTGAAGTTTATAAAAGAAACCGAGCTATTGCCATAACAGCGGTTAGCGTGCTTATAAATTTACTAATTATTCGTTTACTTATGGAGGTTGGTGAATTGGCTTCAGATACAAACAGTTCGCTATCGAGTATGTTACCTTTTATTGCTCCCTATGCGCTTGCTCCAATAACGGTCTCGGTATTGGTGGGTACTTCACCAGCTATTCTATCAGCACTTATTATCTCAGTTTTATTCGGAATTATTCAGGATAATTCCATCGAATTTATGCTTATAGCATTCTTGTCTGGAGCAGTCGGCAGTTCTTTCGCAGCAAATATACGTAAGCGGTCTAAATTAGTTCGGGCAGGATTGTACGCTGGACTGGCAGCTTCTGTCACCGGTGTCTTGATTGGAATAATGAGTGGATACTCCATTGGGTTAATTGGTCAACAATTCTTAATGGCTTTAGTCATTGGGCTACTTACAGGCATTATAGCAGCTGGATTATTGCCTGTTCTAGAGCATTTATTTAAAATTACGACTGAGATAACTCTACTAGAATTAACTGACTTTAATCACCCACTACTGCGCCGTATGCAGATAGAAGCACCGGGTACCTATCATCATAGTTTAATGGTAGCTAACTTATCGGAAAATGCGGCTGCTTCAATAGGCGCAAGCCCACTTATGTGTAGAGCCTGTTGTATTTTTCACGACATCGGCAAGCTAGTGAAGCCAGATTACTTTGCAGAGAATCAACGTGGTAGGATAAATCCTCACGATGCACAAATACCTTCTATGAGCGCATTAGTAATCAAAGCTCACGTTAAAGAAGGAGTCGAGTTAGCCAGAAAGCATAAGCTACCACGAGTTATAATTGATGTCATTCGTCAGCACCATGGTACCAACTTGATCCAATACTTCTACCATCAAGCTAAGCAGAAAAAAAAGAATACAACCCATAGTCCATCGGAGGAATCAACTACTTCACGAAATCAAGAAATTGATTTAGTTGATGAAAGCACTTATCGCTATGATGGACCACGACCGGCATTTAAAGAAAGTGCTATAATCTTTTTTGCCGATGGAGTTGAAGCTGCTAGTCGTACTTTGAAGAAAGTAACCCAACCAGCAGTTGAGGAATTGATCGATTCGATATTCAAGGACCGTATTGAAGATGGTCAGTTAGACGACTGTCCACTTACCTTTCAAGAATTACAGAAAATCCGCGGCAGCTTTGTTTACACTTTACTTAATATGCTCCACTCTAGGGTAGAATATCCAAAAGAAAAAACTATTGGTGATACTGCTAGCTTAGTAGCACCAAAAACCGATGAATCATATACAAATAGAGATCAGCAATCGGTATAATCGTCTAAACTCGCCGGAGAATTCAACTCGTGCGCTATTCGAAGCAATTGATAGATCAAAAAAATTCCCGATTAAACCAGGTGAATTATCCGTAGTCTTTGTCAGTGATGAGCAAATATCCGAAATACATGACAATTTCCTAGATAAACAAACCCCTACGGATGTCATTACCTTTCAAGCGGATGCTCAAATGCAGTCAGCTGGTGAAATTATTGTTTCTGTTGATCACGCACAATCTAGAGCAAAGGAGCTGAATGTTTGCTTCAGTCGTGAACTATGTCTCTATCTTTTACATGGCTGGTTACATCTATCTGGATACGACGATCAAAGTGAATTGGAAAGGGTAAAAATGAGAACTGCAGAGCAGGAAGCCTTTGCTATCCTTGACAAGGCTCAATTAACGGAGGCATTTACACTCGGTTCATAACGACGGCCGAGTACACAGCATACAGCACAAAGAGCTGTGAGAATACCGCTGATACTACTTTCTGGGATGGGAGTTAATAAGTATTCATTAATATCAATAGCATGCGCTGAAAGATCAATGGCTATAGTGTAATTACCAAATATGGCATTATTCGAACCACCTGGCTGACCATTAAAAGGTGATGCTACTGCTACTATTGTACCAGCTAACTCCCAATTCGTACCATTTTGGGTAAAAATAGCACCTCCCGAGTCATGGGTGACTGCTTGGGCCTCATAGCTAGTTGGATTATTGTAGGAAAAATCTGTATAAAAAGCAGAAGAATTTTCATATGTAGTGAAGCCGTTAATCGTATTTGTACCCCAGCGCACTGATTTACTTGAATCGGTTACAAAACCAGAAATAATATAATCAGCACCAACAAATTGGCTTTCAGACCATGTCCATGTAGAGGTGTCAGCATCAACATACCAATTAGTCAGACTATCTTGAGCAGTACGGCCCGCTCCAACCATTACAACTGCACTACCAACTGATGGACTACTAGAAGCTAGGTTTAAATTAGGCAACAAAGGTAATGTACTGAGCTTAAATAAGCGCAAATCCGTACCATTAATTTGATACGAGTCCACTCCGTTGTATCCGTAAGATTGCCCATTAGAAACAAAGGAGCCAGCGCCAACATGATCCGCCGTCAGTACCCAACCACCACTTAAATAGACTCCTGTTGAACCATTTACTTGACCAACATTAGCAAATCCTGGATCACTCGGTTGACCACCTAGACCGGTAGGAGCGCTTGTATTACCAGATGGCAAATTAACATTTACCACAGCGAACAACTTTGCAGTGATTAAGTATCCGATTATAAATAAAAATGATAAGGGGCGTATCATTAGTAGAGCACTAAAACTATAAAAGATTAAATTTATTTAATAGAACTTACAAATTACTGTACCGTATAATTAAGCTGCGTCAGCAGGTCCTCGATTGCTTGAACCAGAGGGGTCCATTACTTTAGTAAGACTTTTTTTTGCTGTATTCTTACTTATTTTCTTCACCTTGGGCTGGGCACGACCTTCAACAACTGCACGATTTACGACTACTTCTGCAACATTTGTAAGCTGTGGGAGATCATACATTACATCGAGCATTACGCGCTCCATAATAGAGCGTAATGCACGTGCACCAGTCTTCAAAGCGACTGCTTTCTCCGATATAGCGCAAATACCATCTCGAGTAAAACGTAACTTAGCACCATCCATTGAAAACAATTTCGCATATTGTTTTACTAAAGCATTTTTAGTATTCTGTAAAATATGCTCTAAATCTGACTGAGATAATTCATCTAGAACAGCCACCATAGGTAGGCGTCCAATGAATTCTGGTATCATTCCAAAATGAACAAGGTCTTCAGGTTGAGTGTCTCGTAGCAGTGCGCTCAAAAGTACTTCTTCAGAAGTAGCACTTAGCGATGTATCAAAACCCATAGCCTTAGAGCCGACACGATTTTGAACAATTTTATCAAGTCCTACAAAGGCACCACCACAGATAAATAAGATATTTGCAGTGTTCAGTTGTATATATTCTTGGTTCGGATGCTTGCGCCCTCCTTGCGGTGGTACATTGCATACAGTGCCTTCTAAGATCTTGAGGAGAGCCTGCTGCACTCCTTCACCCGATACATCTCGAGTAATTGAAACATTATCAGTTTTACGACCAATTTTATCTATTTCATCTACATAGATAATACCGCATTCAGCACTTTTTACATCATAATTGGCAGATTGAAGTAGGCGAAGAACAATATTCTCTACATCTTCGCCAACGTATCCTGCCTCCGTTAGAGTAGTCGCATCAGCAATCGCAAAGGGAACACCCAGAACTTTAGCTAATGTACGAGCGAGCAATGTTTTGCCACTCCCAGTCGGTCCAAGTAAAAGAATGTTGCTTTTTTCAATTTCGACATCGTTGAGTTTCGCATCAATTTCTTCAAAATCAGCTGCAGCATCGATACGTTGCTCCGACCTTAATCGCTTATAATGATTATATACAGCCACCGCTAAAGCACGCTTAGCGTAGTGTTGACTAATAATATGATCATCTAAATGAGCCTTTATTTGCGCAGGCTTTAGTAAATTAAACTGCTCGTCTGGGATATTATTAGCTTTAGCATCCTTACTTGTATCAGCACTAGTTTCGTCAACAGATGTTTCAGATAACTCTCGGTCAATAATTGTCTTACAAACCGAAACACAAGAATCGCAGATGTGAACACTAGCAGGTCCGGCAATCATTTTGCGTACCTCATTTTGCGCTTTACCGCAAAATGAGCAAAATGTCATTCGTGTGGATTTAGCCATTTATCCTAGCTCAAACTGTTGGAAGATAAAAAAAGAATACAAAAAATGCTATAATAACTAAATAGGTGCAAGAATCGACTTCGAATAGGCACGATCAAGCAACTGGCTTAGCTTCAATAACTTTATCAACGATACCGTATTGTAGAGCATCTTCAGCAGTTAAATAAAAATCGCGGTCTGAATCAGAAGAAACTTCTTCGGCAGTCTTATTGGTATGCGAAGCTATCAATTGGTTCATTCTAGCACGCCATCGCAAAATTTCACGAGCCGCTATCGATATGTCTGAGGTTTGTCCAGTAGCGCCTCCAGTAGGTTGATGCATCATAACCCGACTGTTTGGAAGTGCGTAACGTTTTCCCTGAGTACCAGCGGCTAGTAGTAATGTTGCCATGCTTGCTGCCTGACCAACGCAGTAGGTAACAATATCACATTGTAAAAAATTCATTGTATCATAAATAGCCATTCCGTCGGTCACACTTCCACCAGGCGAATTTATATAGAGGCTAATGTCTTTTTTAGGATCCTCCATCTGTAAAAAAAGCATCTGAGCAATCACAGCATTCGCGACAAAATCATTAATAGGCGTACCTATAAAAATAATACGGTCTCGTAATAAACGACTATAAATATCCCAGGCTCGCTCAGTGCGACCCTCGCGCTCATAGACAGTAGGAAGTGGAACGTAACTCACAATATTGAAAATATAATAAACTTGTGACTATGAAATGAAATTCATGCTAAGAAGCAAATGCTTTTAGAATTAAGTAAAAAAATAAAAAATTAGTCAGTAGAATCAGAATCATTATTAGCTTGGACAGATTTTTCTATTAATAGATCCATTGCCTTACTTAGTAAAATATCGGATCTCATCTTGTTTATGCGGTCTTGGTCTTTACGCAATTCTTTAACCAGTTTCTCTGGTTTTTGTCCTGTTTGCATAGCTTCATTCATGATCACTTGGCTAAAATCATCATTTTCTACTTTAATATTTTCTTTTTCTGCAATTTTACTTAAAATAATACGTGATTTTAATCGATCCTCAGCTGCTTTTGATGCGCTAGCGTGAAGCGCTTCTTTTTGTGCATCCAAATCTTGAGCCTGTGCTCCTTGCTGAATATTTCGTTGCATAAAATCACGAAGAATATTTTGCGTTTCCCCTTCAATGCCACTTTGCGGAAGAGGTAAATCAACGGCTTTATTTAATTGATCTGTGATTTGTTGACGTTCTGCTTGAAAATTCTGCTGTTTTTTCTGGCTTACAATATTTTGTGAAAGTTGCTCGCGAAATTCAGCTTCATCTTTAACCTGTATACTCTTAAAGAAATCATCATTTAACTCAGGAAGTATCTTCTCACGCACCTCCTCGACTTTAATCGAGTATGTCGCGCTTTTACCAGAAAGTGCTTGAATTTCAAAATCATCAGCAAAGTCGAAAGTAGCTTCTTTTTCATCACCTGCGCTAAGTCCAACTAAAGCTTCTACTACACCACTTACTCCTGGTGAGTCGGCTGAACCGGCTTCTTCCCAGGTAGAGGACTGCGTGCCATAAATAGGAGCATCCGGAGCTAACTGAGCTATCAAATCATCTCCAATCTTACCTTCGTAACTGCAACGAACATAATCGCCTTTTTTTGCTGATTTTTCAACCACGTTGTACTCAGCTCGCTGGCCTAATACTTGATTAAGCATAGTGGTTATTTCTTCGTCTGATGCATCTGTTATGGCACTTTCAATTTTTAGTCCTTCATAAGAAGGTAATTCAAAATCTGGTATAATATCTACAGTGAAACTAATTGTAGCACCATTTTTGCTATCAATTTCTCCTTCATCTAGGTCGACTACACCAAAAACGTTCATACCAGATCCAGAAACACCCTGTTGATGGGCATTGGAGACGACCCTACTTTTTAACTCACTCGCAATGTCTTTAGCAAAGCGTGCACGCACCATATTTTCTGGTGCCTTACCATTACGAAAACCCGGTATTTTCGCTTGCTTTTGAAAATCCCTTACAAGTTTTTGTTCATGATCTGCCACCTCTTGTTCAGTAAATTTAACCGTTATTAATTTACGTGTAGGACCAATTTCCTGGATTTCTGTATTTGTGGAACTCATGGTTTAATGTATTAAATGAAACATGCCTATTGAATGAAAAAGTTGATCACAAAAGGCAAAAGCTATTTTTGGGTCAATGCCATTATTACCCAGATAACGCTTAAGTAGGTAATTATTTCACAATCGGGTCTAGAATTAACTAGCTAATAATCAATTTTTCGAAAGATAATAAAATCAGGATCTGCACTCTGGTATAGATGATTCCATTTACGAATCGCCGCGATTGTTCTTGGTACAGCGTCAATCTTGGTGTCTAAAACACCAATAATAGCGATGTTATGTTTTCTATTAAAATTCCTTAAGCGTAATTCTAGGGCCTGTAACATTGGAGATAAATCGGTCACATCTATTTCTGGTCTCAGAGTTAGCTTTATTTGGTCGGCTGCGCTATATATTAATGCACCACTCTCCAGACTTTGCACAACTCTTACGTGCGGATAACTCTTCTTAAATTGGAGTAACCAAACTCTTTGCTGACGATCAAGATCACTCGGTAAATAACCGAAGTCTAAAATTTGACCTTTGAGCATAACTGACTCTACATCTTGTGGCAAAGCTTCCATTTTTGCAACTGTTGCTAAATACGCAGGATCTTCAATAGAGTCCGAAGTAGTATCCCTAAATGCCGCGCGCCGCATAAAAATTACGGAGACAAGTGCCATTCCTAGAATAAAGCCTAGCGAATAAACTACAATTCTTTCACTATTTTTCATTCGCTCCTAATCCAGATATTTTTTAGTAGTAAACTTTTCATGACCACGCATAAAGCAAAGAACGATAGCGATGCCTCCAGCCCATAAACTACTGTACTTAATCCCATGCATACAACCAAGTGAAACATAATAAACTATGTCTGCATTTGTAACAAATAATAATGCAAATAATAAATGCGTGATGACTCCTATTAGTGTACCTAAAAAACAAATAATACTCACAAAATAAAGCCAAGTGACTAGCCAACTCATTAATTCTACTATTTTTTGGATGATCATAACTACCCTTATTCAGAACAACGCACAGTATTGAGGAGAATTATGTTTGGGACTTTTAATAATCTTACTATAAAAAAATAATGATTCATACGATTTCAAAAATTAGAGTACGATACGCAGAGACCGATCGAATGGATGTCGTTTATCATAGCAATTACTTCGTGTGGTTTGAAACTGCGCGCATTTTTTTGCTAGATCAAATAGGCTCACCTTATAAAGCAATAGAAACAAACGGACTATTTATTCCAGTCCTTGAGGCTAAAGCGAGCTATCTGTCTCCTGCTCGATTCGACGATCGGCTTGATGTACACATATATATGCGGAAGAAACCACGCGTGAGATTTTATTTTGAATATGAAGTGAAGCGATCTAAAGAGTTACTAGTTAAGGGAAGCACAACGCATGGCTTTATGGATAAAAACGGTAAAGGCATGCGTCCACCCAATCATTTTATTGAACAAATTAATGCTGCTTGGGATATAAATGCCTAGCATAACTATTATGTGCAGTCTTTATAAGTGCGTAGTATATGTCGAACCACTTCAGCAATCGTTCGACCCTCCGTACTAATACAAGGGCCCGATTTCATGTAAAAAGATTCGCGCTCTGCAAAAAGTTCTCGAATTCGCGTCTCAGGATTACTTACATTAATTAACGGGCGATCGCTATTACGACTGATACGCTCGATTATAGTTTCCAGTGAAGCAAATAAGCAAATAACAACTCCCTTATCCTTCAGTAGCTCTTTCATACCATCTTGTATGACTAAGCCACCTCCACAGGAAACCACACATCTACTTGAAGGGTGACCGGACTGAATGAATTCAAGTTCGTATTGTCTAAAACTAGCTTCTCCCTCGTTTTTAAATATTTCTGATATTGGGCGACCGCATTTATTTTCTATACTCTGATCAGAATCTATAAATTGATAATCTAGTTCCTTGGCAACCCTTCGACCTAAAGCAGATTTACCGACACCCATAAACCCAACTAGGTATAAATTTGGTAATTCAATCTGTTTCATATCATTCACGATTCAATCCTGTTACAAGGGCGGCACTTGGGGCGATATAAATTTTAAATGATTTTCGATGTACCTAAACGCTTGTAGGGATTAGTTTGTACTGACAGATTTAAAACAATATGGAAAAAGTAGTACTACAAGTCAGCGTAAAAGGGGTAATGCCTACAACTAATGGTTGTGCTGTATTTTTAGGAAATGATAAAAAAACATTTGTAATTTATGTCGATCAAGGAATTGGAGATGCCATTGAACATGCTATTAATGACGTTCATTTTGAGCGTCCACAGACCCATAACCTTATGATTACTGCATTAGATGGACTCGGTGCAGAAATTGAACGCATTGTCATAAATAATGTTGAGGACAGTACCTTTTATGCACGACTTATCCTATCAATGGATAACGAATTGGGACATAAGATTATTGAAATTGACGCTAGGCCTAGTGATTCACTAGTTCTCGCTCTAAATACAGGAAAGCCAATATATGTAGCACGCACGGTCATGGACGCGGTAGAAGATATGACAGCAATTCTTACAAAAATACTCAATCAAGGCAACGAACAGTAATAACTATAGCACTTGTGCCAAAATAAATGCGTGCACTAGTTAGTTTTTAAAAATGCTCCTTTAGAGTTAACCATGATGTTGTCATTACCAGATCCAGTGGTGCCCAATCAACCTTGGACTGCACTTGCACCAATGCAAGATGTCACCACGTTAAAATTTATTCAGTTATTAGGTAAGTATGGCGCACCAGACCTACTCTTCACAGAATATTTTAGAGTGCATGCCCACTCAACTCTTACTCCGCACATCGTCGCATCAATATGTGAAAATAATACAGGAAGACCTATATTTGCTCAATTGATCGGCGAAAACTTAGAAGATTTAAAGCGAACTGTAAGTGCAATTGAGGAGCAACAATTACCAATTGCTGGGATTGACTTAAATATGGGTTGCCCAGCGCCAAAAGTATACAAGAAAAATGTAGGTGGCGGATTATTACGCGACCCCAGCAGAATCGATAAAGTTCTTGGGTGTTTACGTGATTCTATAAAGGGACGTTTCACTGTTAAAATGAGAATTGGATTTGAGGACGATCGAAACTTTGAAACAATACTCCGCTTAATCGAAAAACATTCCGTCGATCTACTTAGCTTGCACGCCCGCACTGTCAAAGAAGCTTACCGCAGTGAGGTGCATTATGAGTATATTCGCCGCGCTCGTGAAGCACTCCATTGTCCTGTATTCGCCAATGGGAACATAACATCGGTGAAAAAAGGTCAGCAAGTTATCCGACAAACTGGAGCAAATGGACTTATGATTGGACGTTCGTGTATACGAAATCCATGGATTTTTCGACAGCATCACCAGCATTTCAATCAAGAACCTATATTTAGACCTACATTTGCGCATGTCCGCAGATACGTTGAAGATCTCTATGAGGCAACGACACTTCCAGATAGAAAAGGCGTCTATCAAATCAATCATCTAAAAAAGTTTCTTAACTTTGTAGGCCTTGGCGTTGATCACGATGGACAGTTCTTACATGATATGCGCCGAGTGAAGTCGAAAGAGGAACTCGACTGTGTCTGTAATCGTCATCTCATAGAGAATAATCGTGCCGAGCAATATTTTCCAGACGAACCAATTAAGGGACTTGTCTCTAGACCCAACTGCGAAACCCCAACTGGATGTGCATTATGAATTACTTAATTTGTAATTATTAGCATATAGGATTGCACATATATCTCTTCATAGTCACTTAACTTTTTATAAAAAATAATACACGCAGTTAGTTATGAATATTCACGAATATCAAGCGAAGGCTCTTTTAGGTCATTACGGAGTGCCCGTCCCAAAAGGTTATATCGCACAATCGATCGAAGAGGTTAAGTCCGCGCTCACAAAACTGGGTGATCAAGATAAGATCGTGGTTAAAGCCCAAATCCATGCTGGAGGACGTGGTAAAGGCAGCTTCTGTACAGGATATAAAGGTGGAGTCAAAGTAGTGGACAATCATGCAGCTGCTCTGGAGGCATCAAAAAATATGCTGGGTAATAACCTTATAACCGCACAAACTGGTGCAAGTGGGCGAAAAGTACAGACCCTTTATTTAACTGAAGCTTGTGCTATCAAACACGAGTATTATCTCGCCATTGTGCTCGACCGTGAAACTGCTCAATCCGTAATTATTGCATCGACTGAAGGGGGGATGGATATAGAAGCTGTAGCTGAAGAAACTCCAGATAAAATTATTCGTATACCAGTTTCTCCTGCTACGGGATTACGCCCACACCACTGCAGAAGAATCTCTTTTGAATTAGGTTTAGAAGGCGCTCAGATAAAACAATGCGCGAATCTTTTATCTGGATTATACAAGTTATTTTGGGAAAAAAATGCTATGTTGGTAGAAATAAATCCACTTATAACTACCCCAGATGGTGCTGTCATTGCTTTAGATGCTAAAGTTTCCTTCGATGCGAACGCCACCTTCATGCATCCAGACATCATGGAACTTCGTGATTTAAATGAAGAAGATGCAAAGGAAGTAGAGGCTTCTAAATATAATCTTAGCTATATAGCTCTGGATGGCAATATAGCCTGTCTAGTCAACGGCGCGGGGCTCGCGATGGCGACAATGGATATAATAAAAAGTTTTGGTGGTGAACCGGCTAATTTCCTAGATGTTGGTGGGGGCGCCAATGAAGAGCAAGTTACTGCTGCTTTTAAAATCATACTTTCCGATCCTCAAGTAGAAGGAATCTTAGTGAATATCTTTGGGGGTATCATGAAATGTGACATTATTGCTCGTGGAATTGTGGCTGCTGCCAAAAATGTCGAATTAACTGTTCCATTAGTCGTACGATTAGAAGGAACAAATGTAGATGCCGGCAAAGATATTTTACGTACAAGCGCAGTTGCGCTTACACCAGCAGACAGCCTTGCCGAGGCAGCACAGATAATAACCAAAAAAGTTGCTGAAAAACAAAAATAAATCGCTAAATTTTTAACGAAATAAACACTTTCTTATGAGTATACTCGTCAACAAAGATACGCGCCTAATCGTGCAAGGCATAACTGGTAAAACTGGGACATTTCATACAAAACAATGCGTTGACTATGGCACTCGGGTGGTGGCTGGAGTGACACCTAACAAGGGTGGACTATTATGGGAAGATACCATTCCAGTTTGTAATACCGTAGCGCAGGCAGTTAATGAGTATGGAGCTAATGCATCCGTAATTTATGTACCTCCCGCCTTTGCAGGAGATTCCATACTAGAATCAATTGAGGCAGAAATACCATTAATCATTTGTATTACTGAAGGAGTACCAGTCAAAGATATGGCGGAAATTAAACAGCGTTTAAATGTATCTAGCTGCAAAACACGTCTTATTGGGCCGAATTGCCCGGGGATTATAACACCAGAAGAATGTAAAATTGGCATCATGCCTGGCTACATTCACAAACCTGGAAGAGTTGGCGTTGTTTCTCGCTCAGGTACACTAACTTACGAAGCTGTTTGGCAACTCACGCAAAGTGGGCACGGGCAATCTACCTGCATAGGCATTGGAGGAGATCCCATCAACGGGACCAGCCAAACTGATGCTATACGTATGTTTAACGAAGATCCAGACACTGATGCTATTATTATGATTGGTGAGATTGGCGGCAGCGCAGAAGAAGAGGCATGTGCCTATATTAAAGAACACGTCCAAAAACCAGTTGCTGGTTTCATAGCTGGCGCGTCCGCACCCAAAGGTCGCACCATGGGACATGCTGGTGCAATAGTATCTTCTAGCGGAGCTGGCACAGCTGAAGCTAAATTCGCTGCTATGCAAGAAGCTGGTATTTCTATTGCTCGAAATCCATCAGAAATAGCAAAGGCACTGTTACGCATTTACAAAGCATAGGTAAAAGAAGGATTTAGAAATAAAAGCTGTCTTATTATAATACGTTTTACAACGTAGTGACCCATCAAGAAACACAGTTTTAGCCAGCTAAAAAAAGAGCCATTACTCTTTTAAAGCGCTATTGGAATTTTTTGAAAAGTAAGGTCGCGTTGTGACCGCCAAATCCAAGATTATTACAAATTGCCACATTGACAGTAGCCTCGCGCATCACATTAGGAACATAGTCCAGATCGCAATCAGGATCTGGATCCCTATAATTAATAGTTGGTGGCACCTTACCATCACGTATCGCCAAAGCACATACTGCCGACTCGATGCCGCCTGCTGCTCCTAATAAATGACCTGTCATACCCTTAGTAGAGGAAGCCATAATCTTATAAGCATGCTCCCCTAAAGCTTTTTTAATCGCTAAGGTTTCAAACTTATCGTTGTAGGGAGTCGAAGTGCCATGTGCGTTGATATAACTTACATCCTCGGCGGTGATTCCAGCTTCCTTAATCACATGACCTATGGCAGCACCCAGCGCCTTACCATCTGGGTCAGGAGAAGTGATATGGTAGGCATCACAAGTAGCTCCGTATCCGGCAAGCTCACAATATATAGTCGCACCTCGAGCTTGAGCATGTTCCAGAGTCTCGACAACTAATACGCCCGCGCCTTCGCCCATTATAAATCCATCCCGACCCGAATCAAAGGGGCGACTAGCAGTTTGTGGGGCATCATTGTAACTAGTGCTCATTGCTTTCATAGAACAAAAACCAGCGTAGCCAAGTTCGGTGATGGCTGCTTCACTACCTCCAGCGAGCATCACGTCTGCATCTCCATCACGTAGCATATGGAACGCTTCACCAATACTGTGAGTTCCAGATGCACAAGCGCTAACAATTCCGTAATTTGGACCACGCGCACCCACTTCAATCGCAACTACACCACTAGCAATGTTTGCAATCAGTGAGGGGATCATAAAGGGGGAGACCTTGCGAGGCCCACCCTCATAAAGACGACGACTTTGAGTTTGGATAGTCAGCATTCCTCCAATTCCTGAGCCAATTAAAACACCGAAACGATCAGGATCCAAAGTAGCCGGATCCAAAGCAGCATTCTTGAGAGCTAGCTTAGAACCGGCAACAGCAAGCTGCGTGTAACGATCATTTCTTCGTGCTTCCTTAGGATCCATATAATCAGAAGCATTGAAATGTAATGCCTCCGCTCCTACTTTGGACGGATAATCAGTGATATCAAAAGATTGAACCGTACCGATGCCACTTTTTCCAGCAAGGAGGCTATCCCAAAAATCTTCTACGCCATCGCCATAACTAGTCACTGTACCGATGCCAGTAATGACAACTCGGTTTCGTTGGTAGGCTGCTTCCATATGGAGTAACAAAAACTAAGCCGCAATTAAGCGACTTGGCTAAAAATATCAATACGAAGTGTTATCCAGCTTTCTCGGTGATATATTTAATTACATCACCAACGGTTAGAAGTTTCTCTGCATCAGTCTCTGGAATTTCTCCATCAATTTCATCTTTAAACTCTTCCTCAAATGCCATTATTAACTCGACTAGATCGAGTGAATCTGCACCAAGATCATCAAGGAATGATGCTCCTGCAGTCACCTGCTCTTCATTAACGTTGAGCTGGTCTACGATGATTGTGTTTACGCGTTGTTCGATAGTTTGATCGGCCATAATTTATTAGGTTTAATTGTTATAATCTGAGCATCACATGACCATACCACCGTCAACTGTAAAAATTTGACCAGTGATGTATCCTGCGCCCTCAGAAGCGAGAAAATCGGTTGTTGAAGCAATGTCAGATGCCAGCCCCATCCGCTTCATAGGTATCATTCCTAAAATAGCAGTTTGCTGAGCCTCGTTAAGTTCGGCTGTCATGTCTGTAGTAATAAATCCTGGAGCAACCGCATTTACAGTCACATTTCTTGCAGCAAATTCCTTAGCGAGACTTTTTGTTAACCCATGAATACCAGACTTCGCGGCAGCATAATTAGCCTGTCCAGCATTACCCATAAGCCCAATCACTGAGGATATGTTGATGATGCGACCCCATCGCTTGCGAGTCATTGGTCGAGCAAGATGCTTAATCCAAGCAAAGCAGCTACTCAAATTGGTGGCAATCACATCATCCCAATCTGCATCACTCATACGAAACAATAAGCCGTCTCTAGTAATTCCTGCACAATTGACCAAAATATCAATAGTACCATGCTGCTCTAAAAACTGCTCACTAGCGACCTGAACCGCGTTTCTATCAGCTACATCCACCGCTAAAGACTCGGCGGATCCACCTGAAGCTTGAATTGCTTCAGCAACCGGACCACAAGATTCCGCAGATCGACTAACGCATATAACATGATGTCCACTCTTAGCTAGCGCTTCAGCTATACTCTTGCCAATGCCTCGCCCTGCGCCAGTTACCAGCGCTACCTTCATTTCAGAATCTTCAGTCATACAAATATTAGCCTATGGATAAGAAATTAATATTGGTAAAATTCTTAGGTTAAATCTAAAGTTCGCAAGCATGAATGTAAGATTCAAGCAACATTGACACCACCAATATAAGAGCTGAAGTGAACAAATGTCGAATTTAGAACAAGAACGTATCCAAAAGCTTATCGCCAACTCTGGCTATTGCTCTAGGCGAGAGGCAGAGCGACTCATTAGCGACGGCTGTGTTCGAGTTAATGGTAAAGTCTCAGAACTCGGCGACAAAGCCTGCCCTAGTGCGGATATTTTTGTGAATAATAAACCAATCCGAGTAAAAAAAGAGCGAGCCGTTACATTGGTCATGAATAAGCCAAAAGGATACCTCTGTACAAATTCAGATCCATTTGCAGATCGTACCGTTTTCGAACTACTTCCAGCTGATTTACAGCGCCAAAGAATGTTTTGTGCAGGGCGTCTAGATAAAGACAGTGAGGGGTTATTAATTATAACAAATAATGGAGAGCTTGCTCATCGTGTTAGCCATCCGAGTACATGTGTTACCAAGCGCTATCGAGTAGTATTACATCGCGATTTTGACAAATCTGACATTCAAAAGCTTCTAAAAGGAGTCGATTATGAAGGGGATTTCCTAAAGGCCGAAAAAGTAATTCCAGCGCCCACGCTAGGAGAAGGAAGTGCTCGGCGCCTTGAAGTACACCTTCACCACGGAAAAAAGCGTGAAATTCGCCGGCTTTTTGAAGCAAACCGCTATTATGTTAAAAAATTAGTACGAGTTCAAATCGGTGGTATAATTTTAAAGAATATTCCAAAGGGAGGAATTAAAATTCTCGGTAAAAAAGAAATCGATCTGCTCTTCGCTTAAAAATTGTCACTTATACACCGCTCTACTAAAAAAAATTAAAATGAATTCACTCTTTCAGTGTAGTTTAATTGCTTGTACATCCTTTTTACTGTTAAATCCTGCCACAGCTCAAAAAATTTTATTACTAGCAAAGCCTGCTAGCAATGCTGCCATAATAGCACGAGTTGATGCCGCTAATGATGCCATACTAAGTGCTTCTTCTATATCTAGTGAACTTCTATCTGCAAGCACTTGGAAGCAGACAAATTCTCCGATTTTAATACAGGGATACGTTGCAAAAAACTCACTTTTACAGCAAGACTCAGCGGATTATAGTATACCTATTAGGGAGAAACCAATCGATAGCGCTGTAATAATAGCCATGGCTCAAAAAAACGACCAGTACACCTTATTAAACTCAGTTGATGAGAATTGGATATTAGTAGAAATCGAAAAAAAGGCTACAGCTTATTTTACTCAAGTGCCTCAATTAGGATTAAAAAGCTTGGAGGATACGGCATCAAACTTTTCAGATAATACCTATCTATTACAAGAAGATGAACCAGTTGCAGTTTCCGAAATCATAGTTGATACCTCCAACAAAACCTCCATACGCCAATTTCCCAATCGACCTAAGTTCGAGAATAAAGCACCGACACGCACATTAAGCGGTACACTTGTAAGACGTCTGCGCAACTACGGTCCCCGCTATCCACTTCGCTTGCGCGCAGCAAATGGACGAATTGCATATGTTGACATGTCTAGCCTTTTTTTCAGTGACCTTCGCCCCTACTTAGATCAACAAGTAAGCATAACCGGTGAAGTTCGTCCTTTAGTTCCCGGCAGTACAGAGCTTATTATTCAAGCGCGCAGCCTTAAACTTGTAAAATAACTTAATATATCAATGAAACTCATCGACGGTAACGCTATAGCAAAATCTATAATTGAAGAACTTACCACCGAGGTTAGTCGCCTTAAAGATGGCAGACCTGTTGTCGCATTTATTCGAGTCGGTGAAGACCCTGCTTCAATTTCATATGTGCGTAAGAAACAAAAAACAGCCGAGCAAATTGGTATTGAAAGTCGACTTTTTCTGCTCCCTGAAGACGTCAGCAAGACGGCACTTTTCGAGCAAATCGATGTCTTAAATTGTGACCCCTCCGTAAATGGTATACTCATTCAAGCCCCATTGCCTAAACACATAGATGAAACAGAAACCTTCAATCGTGTTGTACCCCATAAAGACGTAGACGGATTTAATACTGTTAATATTGGAAAATTGTGCCAAGAAGATACTAAGGGATTTGTAGCATGTACGCCCGCAGGAATTATTGAATTAATTCAACGCAGTAATATAAGTACAGAAGGCAAACATGTAGTTGTACTTGGACGTAGCCTTATAGTAGGAAAACCTGCAGCATTACTCATGCTTCGCAAAGCAGTTCCAGGCAATGCTACCGTAACAATTTGTCATTCTCGTACGACTAATCTGGAAAATATTACGCAACAGGCAGATATACTAATAGCAGCTATAGGAAGAGCAAATTTTGTCACTGCCGATATGGTTAAAGAAGGTGTCGCTGTGATTGATGTTGGCATCAACCGAGTAGAAGACTCTAGTCGCTCTCGCGGTTATCGCTTGGTTGGTGATGTCGATTTCGCGCAGGTTAGTAAAAAGGCTTCACTAATTACGCCAGTACCTGGTGGCGTTGGTCCTATGACAGTCGCCATGCTTATGCACAATACGCTTCGAGCATATCAAGAAGTCCATTCTACATGAGTGATCCACTGCAAAAAGACAAAGCAGCAGATTCCGATGTACTTACAAGCGATAGGGTAAATCCATTGGATTTAATATTTAATGACGAGGGCTCACTGCCACCAGCAAGAATCGGTATTCGTGCTCTCGCTTTCCTACTAGATTTCATTCTAGTTAGTGCGGTTGCTACAATAATAATCTGGAAGATAATACTACCACAAACCCACCCCGGAACTTTCCATGAATTTATACTGTGGGGCGAACAATTAACTAATTGGTTCAATTCAAATGAGAGAAGCGAAATAGGGCTACCGAAACCCAATCATAATTTAAGCATCGCACTAAATTTTGCTAATGACCTACAGTTGCTTACTTTTTGGCTGTATTTTGCTTTAAGCGAAGCCTTATTTGCAGTCACAATAGGTAAAAAAGCGTGTCGCTTGCGAACTATAAGTACAATTACACTGGGCCCTCCACCATTTGTAACTGGAGTCATACGAGGCGGCCTTATAACAGCAGTATTCTTTTTTATTCCGCCAGTTGGATTAGTCGCTTCAGTAAGTACACTTCTATTTAATAAGCGCAGACAGATGGGTCATGATTTACTTTCTAGAACCATCGTCATAGATGAAAAAATACTATCAAGTGTGGACATAAAAAGTGTCTAAAATATGCATATTTTTACAGCAACAACTTTAATTTATAGATTGTCGGGGCTCTAATACGCTCGTACATTTTTGAAAATTTCACCCAAAACGGTCACGCAGAACACACTCCTTTGAGTACACAAAAAAAACCTAAAATCTTAGTCGTTGATGATCAGCCAATCAACGTAAAGTTGTTGCAAAGCAAACTTGAGCGACAATCAATGGATGTATCGATTGCATTCGATGGTCGAGAGTGTTTAGAAAAAGTTGCTTCTGTCCGTCCAGATATTATCCTACTTGACATAATGATGCCTGAAATGGATGGCATCGAAACATGTCGCCTAATAAAAGCAGACCCAAAGACTAAGGCGATTCCTATTATTTTCATCACTGCTAACGTTACAAAGAAGCAGAAGATCCAAGGTCTTGAAGCAGGTGCGGTAGATTATATTACTAAACCTATCGATTTAGAAGAAACTCTTGCGCGTGTTCATACTCAATTACACCTACAATCAATTTATCGAGAGAATATAGTGCTACAAGCACGACTAGGAGATGCTCGAAAAACAGCCGCAGTTGGCTCAATAACTCAAGGCATAGCGCATAACTTAAACAACTTGCTTGGAGTAGTCGTCGGCTATCTTGACCTAATTAAAAATAGCTCCAAAAATCCAGACATGATCGAAAGGTGCCTAGGATCAATGGATCATGCAGTATCTCGTATGGTAGAGATTATTCGTCAGTTGTCCTCCATCGCTAGTAACGAAACCTTCGAGATGGAAGCAATATCAATAAAAACACTTACCGAAAGCAGCATTGCTCGCTTTAGCCAAGAACACCAATGTGAAGCAAATATTACAGTTTGCACCGAAATAAAGAGTGACGTGCAGATTACAACAAATGCAGAAATTTTTGAAGTCATACTATGTAAATTGCTTTCTAATGCCTATGAAAGCTACCAAGAAAACCTCAACGACACGAAACGCATCATACAGTTAGATATCGCCCAACAAAGAGATGGTTATAAATCCAATATTAAAATTACCGTCTCGGACAACGGCAACGGTATAGATCCAGAAATTACCGAAAAAATATTTGAGCCATTTGTAACAACAAAAACTGCCGTTGGTCGTGGCATGGGACTAACTATAGCTCGCCATACAATTAGAAATTTAGGTGGTGACGTTCATTTAATCGAAAATAAAAGTGGCGGTGTATCTGCGATATTAACTCATCCAATTTAAAATACACGGTAAAATTAAAAACCTATACCCATGATTAAGAACGATACAAAAATAGTTTTTATTGGTGCCGGACGTATGGCATCAGCCATAATCCGAGGACTAATAGAAAAGGAGCATTACAAGCCAGTGCAAATCGCCTGCACTTGTGGAAACGATAGTACCGGAGCACAACTAGCTAAGGAAACAAAAATTCAATATTTAGATGCTATTACAGATGAGATTCAATCGGTTGATGCGATTGTTTTAGCATGCAAACCGCAGCAATTTAATCAGATCGAAAAAAGTATTACTAATGCAGCTAATGGTAGACTTGTACTCTCTATTTTAGCTGGTATTCCATTAAATAGACTAAGCGAAAAATTCAAATTAGCTCGTAATATCATCCGAACTATGCCGAACACGCCAGGCCAAATTGGTGCTGGCGTCACTGCATATTCCCCACGGAGCAAACTATCCATTAAAGATCAAAAGATAGTCGACAATATACTCGGATCGCTTGGCAACTTCCACGAAGTAAATGAAACGGATCTGGATGCAGTTACTGCACTAAGTGGAAGCGGTCCGGCTTACTTATTTGAATTTGCAGCAGCGATTAATGAAGCAGCGATTAATAATGGACTCGATCCAGAGCTAGCGTCCACACTTACCATTGATACCTTATTAGGTTCAAGTATGCTACTCGCCTCAAGTAAAGAAAGCCCCGAACAATTACGTGAGGCTGTTACATCTAAAGGGGGGACAACCGCTGCAGCTCTAGAAATACTGTCTAAGTCTGGTTTTCGTGACTTAATCGATCAAGCAATCAGTGCAGCTAAAAAACGATCCATTGAACTCTCGGAAGATTAAACTCTCCTATTGCACATACACAATCACCGGCTTTAAAAATCTATACTGGTAAATGTGCGAAGCTAATGAATCTAAATTCATTGCTGTATTATTACCCACTAAAAGAAAAAAGTCCTACTCAAAATTTTTCGGTTGAAATAACCCAACAGCTTAATTGCAACAATTCGAGTTCGGCGCTAGTAATACAATCGCCATTTATTAAATAGTAACCCCGCCTGTGCCGTATAGGGGGAGTCCTTGGCCTTTGTTTTCCAAGGTGGGTGCTCTCTAATTAGTTTTTGTCTTCCGGTTGACGGCTGGACAGTAACTAACAAGGTTCAAGCTCCCGATTTTAAAAGAGTAAAGGACAGAACTCCGAAATGGCTCGAACACTGCAGAGTTAGAAAAACTGTGCGCGCTAAATATACTTTGGCAATCCAAATTAAAGCTGCCTTGTAGGTACGAAAAAAGCCCCCCGTTACCGGGGGGCTGGTAATAATTAATTCGGACAATTAAGAAGAGCTTTACCCAACTACATCATGCCGCCCATACCACCCATGCCACCCATATCAGGCATAGCAGGAGCGGCAGAACTTTCTTCTGGCTCATCTGTAATCATGCACTCAGTAGTCAGTAGTAGACCAGCGACTGAACCTGCATTTTGTAAAGCTGTTCGCGTCACCATGGCCGGATCTACGATACCAGCTTGGAGTAAATCAACATATTCTCCTGTGGCTACATTATACCCCTTAGATCCCTTAGCCTTCAGAACTTCTGAAACAACAAGAGAACCTTCAACACCTGCATTAGTACACAGTTGGCGAAGAGGTGCTTCAATTGCACGACGTACAATTAGAGCCCCTAACTCTTCATCACCATCTAGCTCAGCAGCAGCTTTTTCAATCGCTTTTGAAGCACGAAGAAGTGCAACGCCTCCGCCCGGAAGAATACCTTCTTCAACTGCAGCACGAGTCGCATGTAGAGCATCATCTACACGATCCTTCTTTTCCTTCATCTCTGGCTCCGTTTGGGCACCTACATTAATAACTGCTACACCTCCAGCAATTTTCGCAAGACGCTCTTGAAGCTTTTCGCGATCATAGTCCGAAGTAGTGTCTTCTATTTGGCGACGAATCAATTTTACACGGCCTTGAATATCCGAGCTTTTACCTGCTCCTTCAACAATAACAGTGTTTTCTTTGTCCACGGTGATGCGCTTTGCTTTACCAAGGTCACTTACTTGAACATTCTCAAGCTTGATACCCAAATCCTCAGTGATGCAGCGCCCTCCTGTGAGTATTGCGATGTCTTCGAGCATAGCCTTACGACGATCGCCAAACCCTGGAGCCTTGACCGCAGCAACATTTAAAGTACCGCGCAACTTGTTAACTACAAGTGCAGCTAAAGCTTCACCTTCAACGTCTTCTGCAATAATCAATAAGGGCTTGTTCGTTTTTGCTACATTTTGTAGTAGTGGTAATATTTCACTAAGATTTGAAATCTTTTTCTCATGGATTAAAATATGAGCATCCTCAAAATTTACTTCCTGAGCGTCAGCATCAGTACAGAAATAAGGAGATAGATATCCCTTATCAAACTGCATACCTTCAACAACCTCTAGAGATGTTTCAATAGACTTTGCCTCCTCAACGGTAATGGTGCCGTCCTTACCGACACGATCCATTGCCTCCGCTATAATATCACCAATCTCAGTATCCCAATTAGCTGAGACTGTGGCAACTTGACGAATTTCTTCACGATCTTTTACCTTTTTACTTTGCTTAGCAAAGGCCTCGGTCG
Source organism: Coraliomargarita sp. (assembly GCA_002699365.1). Taxonomy (GTDB): domain Bacteria; phylum Verrucomicrobiota; class Verrucomicrobiia; order Opitutales; family Coraliomargaritaceae. The sequence continues at coordinate 119,109 of PAAN01000018.1, forward strand.
CAGCAGCTACTGCTCGATCAATACCGCGTTTTAGATAGATAGGGTTGGCACCAGCCGCTACATTCTTAATGCCTTCTCTGTAGACCGATTCTGCCAAAACGGTAGCAGTTGTTGTTCCATCACCTGCTGAATCCGCTGTCTTGGAGGCAACTTCACGTACCATTTGAGCACCCATATTTTCGAATGGGTCGGATAAATCGATTTCCTTAGCAACGGTAACACCGTCTTTAGTAACAGTCGGAGCACCGAATTTTTTGTCTAGCAGCACATTGCGACCTTTGGGTCCAAGTGTCACTTTAACAGCATTGGAAAGAGTTTCCACGCCTGTTAAAACTTTTTTACGTGCTGCTTCGTCGAATAAAATTTGCTTAGCCATAATATTTTTGTTTTTTAAAAGTTAGTTATTAATTTAACCGACAACGCCAAGTAGGTTGTCTTCTTCAATGATTGTGTATTCTACTCCGTCAAGCTTGACGGCAGTGCCACCATATTGAGGCATAAGAACCCGGTCACCCTTCTTTACAAAGAATGGCTTATCGTCTGCCTTCCCTGTGCCGACAGCAATGACTTCAGCTTCCTGTGATTTTTCCTTAGCAGAATCTGGAATAATGATTCCGCCACGAATTTGTTCATCTTCTTCAATGCGCTTTAATAATACGCGTTCACCGAGTGGTTTTATTTTCATAGCTTATATGTTTGTTTATGAATAATTGTAGTTTGTAAGTTTAAACGCTTAGAGAAAGGCCCTAAACGTAAAATGATTATGATTCGTCCTTCTTCTCCTCATCGACTACCTCGAAATCGGCATCGACCGTTTCAGCTTCTGCCTGCTTTGGCTCCGTCGCACCATCAGCAGAATTGATGTCTTCTCCAGAAGCAGCTTCTGCCCCCGGTTGACCATAAAGATCTTGAGCGAACGATTGCATAATTCCTGAGATCTTTTCTACAGGCGCTTTTAAAGAATCCGCATCAGCATCTTGGTTTTCAAGTACCACCTTAGCCTCGGCGATTGCTTCTTCTAGCTCAGCTTTTTTGTCCGCTGGAATTTTATCGCCTAATTCACCTATCTGTTTTTCCGACTGATAAATAATATTGTCTAATTCATTACGCGCTTCGACCCCTTCTTTGGTCTTAGCATCTTCGGCAGCATGCTCCTCAGCTTCACGCTTTAATTTCTCAACCTCCTCGTTATCTAAACCAGAGGAACCACTAATAGTGATTTTTTGTTCCTTACCAGTACCCTGGTCCTTAGCGCTTACATTCAGTATACCGTTGGCATCAATATCAAAGGTGACCTCAACCTGCGGTACTCCACGAGCAGCTGCTGGAATACCATCCAAACGGAAAGTACCTAGCATCTTATTATCATTTGCCATGGGGCGCTCTCCTTGAAGAACCTTAATATCCACAGCTGTTTGATTGTCTGCATAAGTAGAAAAGGTCTGACTCTTTTTAGTCGGTATTGTCGTATTACGATCAATCATTGCAGTTGCAACCGAACCTGCTGTTTCAATCGCAAGAGTAAGTGGCGTAACATCTAAAAGTAAGACATCACGTACATCTCCTTGAAGAACACCACCTTGAATAGCTGCCCCGATGGCTACAACCTCATCTGGATTCACTCCTTGGTGTGGCGCTTTTCCGGCAAGACCTTCAGCGACCTCAACAACTTTAGGAGCGCGAGTCATACCACCAACGAGGACTAATTCAGCTATTTCTGATACAGAATGGCCAGAATCTTTGAGACATGCGTTAAAAGGTGCTTTTGTACGCTCGTAGAGCGAATCACAAATCTGCTCTAAATTAGCTCTAGTAAGAGTAATATTCAAGTGCTTTGGTCCAGTAGCATCAGCAGTAATGAAAGGTAGATTTATGTCGGTGCTTTGAGTAGAAGATAAAGCAATCTTGGCTTTTTCACCCTCTTCTTTAAGGCGCTGGAGAGCCATTTTATCGCCACGTAAGTCGATACTTTGCTCGCTCTTAAACTCTTCAATAAGAAAATCAATCAAAGCACTATCCCAATTGTCACCACCTAAGTGAGTGTCCCCGTTGGTCGCCTTGACTTCAAAAACACCATCACCAATTTCTAATATAGAAATATCGAATGTGCCACCGCCAAGATCATATACCGCAATTACTTCGTCACTACCTTTATCAAGACCATAAGCAAGTGCTGCTGCCGTAGGTTCATTTATGATGCGCTTCACTTCGAGTCCAGCAATCTTACCAGCATCTTTGGTAGCCTGACGCTGTGCATCATTAAAATATGCAGGAACTGTTATAACTGCGTCTGTAACTTTCTCGCCTAAGTAAGCTTCTGCATCAGCTTTAAGCTTTTGTAAAACAATCGCTGCAATTTGCTCTGGAGCAAATTGTTCGCTCTTACCGTCCACTTCCGCTTCAATGTAAGCATCACCATTTTTACCTTTAACAACTTTGTAAGGCAAAGATGAGGATTCTTCTTGCACCTCACTAAACTTGCGACCTATCAATCGCTTCGCAGAAAAAATTGTATTACTTGGGTTTGTAACAGCCTGCCGCTTGGCAGCTTGCCCCACTAGGCGCTCACCATTCTTGGCAAATGCTACTATAGACGGTGTTGTTCGTGCACCCTCTGAATTTGGAATTACAACAGGTTCTCCACCTTCCATAACAGACATGCAAGAATTTGTTGTGCCTAAATCTATACCAATGATTTTACTCATGCCAATTTACTAGCAAAGATAATGCCTTAAATCATTTAATTTTCTAAGTCGCTCAATGTAAGTTACTTAATAATAATTTATAATCCTATTATTATTATTATTTATTGATAACTGTGACAATTAGGCTCATTCAATGTCACTGTATAAATGGATAGTGAACACTTTTGTCACACTAAAAATACGAGTTAATGCCTCTATAGCTATAAAACTATTTACTAGATAACTCTACTTGTTGCATTTTAGTTAGATCTATTGCATTTTATTATTACGTGCAAAAAAAGAAAAAAAAAGTTGATTATGAAGCGCTCAACTCCTCTCTTATGCGTATACCACGCATGAACGTAGAGACCGCACGAAATCTTATAGATATTGGCATTAGAGATATTTTTGAACTACAAGGACGTGCTCCAGAAGTGCTCTTTGAAGACGTCCTATCTCGCACAGGTGCTATACCTGCAGACCGTATTCGTTATTTTAGAATGGCTGTTTACTATGCCGAACATTCAGAACCAGACAAATCAAAATTACATCCAGACGCATGGATTCAAGTATAATACAAGAGATTAAAATACCCAGTGAAGTACCAGTTATGACGCTAAGTTCTACGGTATTATTTCCGCAGGCAATGATGCCGCTTTATATATTTGAACCTCGTTACAGAGAGATGATTGATGAAGTGCTAACAAATAATCGAATTTTTGCAGTTGCTGCTCTAGATGAATCATCACCGATAGCGCGAGAATTAGAGACGCCAAGATCGATCGCGGCGATTGGAATAATTAGAGCTTGCCAAAAAAATCCAGATGGCACTTCTAACCTTATTTTACAAGGTTTGGCGCGAGTACAATTTAAGGAAATCGTATGCGAAGAACCTTATCGAAAAGCACGAATCACTCAAGTACATAGTAAACCTGGCGGCTCACTGGACTTAATGGATACTATAAAGCCTAATCTATTAAGCTTAATACAAGCTCAAATAAATTTAGGAGCGTCTATTCCAAAAGAAGTTCACAGTTTCTTAGATCAGATAGATGACCCAGAAAATATTCTGGATATGGCAATCTACACGACATGCACCCAATTTGAGCTAAAACAAAAACTTCTGGAAACTAGAGGTATATTACCTCGCTACGAAAACTTCTATAAATTTTTAAAATCAGAACTTAGACGACTTAAAATAATTAAAGAATTACGAGATAATTTAGACGATGATTCCATCAAAAAAAATTAATCATTCGGTTTCTCAAAATAAAAACTTAGGACACCAGGATTGACTACTACCCTAGATATTTTAGCCGATGAAATCCTATCTTCGTCGACAAAATTCTCTACTTCAAAAGCAAATGGTAAATTATTAATTAAACGGTAGTCTCGGTAATAAGTAGTCAAAATGCATTCGCCTTTGCTGTTAAATTGTTCCCGCATTAAAATAAAGTTACGCTGCTCGCTAAGATAGTAGCACACTTTTTGTTGATTGATTCTATCGATCTCAATAACTCTTACTGATTCGTTATCAATTCTATCTGATCTAACTAAACGGATTCGATTACTATAACTCTCGAAGTTTCGTAAAAGCGGCCCTTCAAAATCAGCCTCTTCACGCAGAATATCTGTTTCAGATTTATCTAAAATACGAACCTGAGAGTCCTCTTCCCCAGTAATTAACTGCCAACCGATTGCTCCGTTATAACCAAACGTAATCGATCTACCACCCCTACTTTGCGTGTAGCGTATAGAATTCGGACTGCGCTTGCGTAAAATGAAATCATACTGCTCTGCTCCTTGTGTTATCTGACCTTCAATAAGGACTGACTTAAGGCCTGCTTCATCAAGCCCTCCTCCATATGTTTGGCTAAAACGCTCTAAAGCAACCCACAACTCATAGCGATCAGATTGTCCTAAGGAAAGCGCTGAAGATAAGGTAAACAATAGTAGTAAAAGCTTATACATAACTATTGTATTCTGGCTAGGATCTAAAGCTTATCAAGCTATCATAACTATAAATAATAAATAGTAAGAATTTTGTCTCGTGTGCTCTAGCATTGCCAACGAATGGATTATCACACAAATATACGCCTATGACCTCCGCAACTATCTACAATTGGCTATTACAATTAGGACTTCCTGAGACCCTCGCATCTACCTTTAGTTTTATTGGCACAGTGACAGCACTCATTATTGTCGCGCTAATTACTAACATATTAGCCAAAGGCATCATTCGCTTAGTCATTCATCCACTGATTAAAAAGAGCCGTATACGTTGGGATGATCGGCTAATTCAATACAAAGTTATAATACGTTGTTCTCATCTAGTCCCTATAGCAATAATTCACTTATATGCCCCAGTACTTTTTGCAACAAACTCTACTGCGATTTCTGCAATAAATTCGATCGTTAATACTTATATCATCGTAATTACGCTGATGTTTATTGATGCCTTACTAAATTTTTTACGTGCACTATGGGAAGAAGCAGAAGTTGGTAAACGCTACCCTGCCAAGAGCTTCACACAAGCGGCTAAATTAGTCATTAATTTAATTGGATTAGTATTTATATTAGCAGCAATTTTAGGCAAATCACCGCTGGTATTTTTCTCCGGACTAGGGGCAGTCACAGCCATTCTTTTATTAATTTTTAAAGATGCGATTCTTGGGTTAGTAGCAGGATTTCAACTTTCAATTAACCAAATGGTAATGGTCGGCGACTGGATTGAAATGCCAGGTCGTGGAGCAGATGGAGATATAATTGATGTCTCACTAACTACAGTAAAGGTGCAAAACTGGGATAAGACTATTACAACTATCCCTACCTATGCACTGATTACTGACTCATTTAAAAACTGGAGGGGCATGAGTGAATCAGGTGGCCGCCGAATCAAGCGAGCAATTAAGCTGAATACAAACAGTATTAAGTTCGTCGATGAACCATTACTCGAGCGCTTTAAGCACATCAAGGTTTTGGTTCCTTACCTCGAACAAAAACTTAGTGATATTGATTTACACAACAACGCGGTTAGTAGCGATCTAGCAGAATTAATAAATGGTCGTCACTTAACTAATATTGGCACCTTTCGCGCCTATTGCATCGAGTATCTGCGTAATCATCCTGATATTCATCAGGACATGACGTTAATCGTTCGGCAACTAGCTCCTACTGAGAATGGATTACCAATAGAAATCTATGTCTTTACCAACACTGTTGAATGGGTGCAATTTGAGGCAATACAAAGTGACATTTTTGATCATCTTTTTTCAGTTCTTTCCGAGTTTAATCTTGAAGCTTTTCAAAGCCCTAGTGGTGCTGATTTAAAACAATTGACCTTGCACAATACGATCTAAAATAAGCAATATTATTGATACTGCATAAATTATAAAGTAAACAAAAGGTATTATTATATTTTGAGTATTTCGACTAAAACAGGAGATGGTGGTAGCACGTCTTTACTTTTTAACAAGCGGGTCTCTAAGAATCATCCTAGAGTAGTCTGTTACGGAAATGTCGATGAATTAAGCTCTTCACTCGGCATATGCCGTGCTCATAGCATAGATGTAAACGTCAAGAGCCAACTATTAGAAATTCAAATTGAACTTGTACATTTCATGGCAGAATTGGCTACAGATGATTTGGATCAAGATCGTTACCATAAAAAATATGCCGATAAAGTAATCCATCAACAACAAGTAGATCGCTTGACTAGCCTAATTGAAGAGAAGGAAAAGAATTTACAATTTAAAGGATGGACTCAATCAGGTGAAACCGTTGCAGATGCTTTTTTTGATCAAGCTCGCACAACATGCCGCCGAGCAGAGCGTGGTATAGTAGCACTTAAAGAATCTGGTACTTCAGTGCGATCAGAACTCATGGTTTATCTAAATCGTTTAGCTGACCTACTCTGGATTTGGGGAGTTGAACATATGCTGTTTAAGAAATAAAAACTGAAACGCGAAATTATCAATTAGTCACACTAATTGAATTACCGCTTCACTGCAACCTATAACAAGTCAGCAGCAAGGTCAGCTAGAGCTGATCGTACTCCTATGGAGAGCTCTATATGTGCGGTTATGTCTGTTCCCCTTAATCGTTGAGCGGTATGCACTAAACCATTTGAGGCTGCATCCAAAAACATACTGTCCACCTGATCGGGATCTCCTAACAAAATAACCTTTGAGCCCTCACCCATGCGACTGACTACAGTTTTAGCTTCATGGGGAGTTAAGTTCTGAGCTTCATCAATAATGAAAATAGTGTTCGCCAAGGAACGACCTCGAATAAATGTCATCGCCTCTACAACGACTAGATCGTAATCAAATAAAAATTGGTACGGTTTACGTGGCTTACTATCATCATCCTCGTCCTCTCCAAGCAATGGCATTTTTGCTAACTTCGCTAGAGCTTTCTTACGCTTACGATTCGAAGTAATTTTATCTATATGTGCTTGATCTTGCTCTAACTGGGACTGCCCAGATAATTTTCTATTACTGAAAAGTACCTCTAAATTATCAAAAAAAGGAGCTATATAAGGCGCCATCTTCTCTTCGAGTGTTCCGGGCAAAGCGCCAGTATCTTTACCAATGTGGACTAAAGGCCGGGTAATAAATACGCGCTCATATAAATTGTCCTCTCCTAAGGTTTGATAAAGCGCCATTGCCATTGAAATAAGCGTCTTACCTGTACCTGCCTTACCGCAACATGTAATCAGTTTAATATCCTCATCCAATAAAGCGTCCATAAGCATACGCTGATCATCATTTAACGGATTTATCCGAATACCTTTTGGAATCTTTATTCCGACATTCTCCCCTAAAATAAGACCTTCTAGTTGACCATCTCCACGGTAGCGAGCTGGTTGCTTAAATTCGCCATTACTGATAAATACATACTCATTAATAAATAGCTGTTGTGTTAACTCAGGGGCTAAATCAACTCCATGCTCTTCTAGAAATCTTCCATAATCTACATCATCAACAGAAACGGTCTTACTACCTCCTAATTTGGTATCGCTGACCTTGTCATTCATGTAATCCTCAACTTCCAAGCCGAGTGCTATTGCCTTAAGCGCCATATTGGCATCCTTAGTCACCAGAATAACTCGCTTTTTAGGATTCGCTTCTTTCAAAAAGATAACAGAAGCGAGAATTCGATTATCCATTTTACCCAAATCAGGTAAAATAGCCATTAAGCGATCGAGCCCTTCACTTTCAACATCACCATCAATTATATAATCATTAATCGCAACAATAAGCTGCCCAGCATTCGGTAAATCACATCCAAGTGTTGAACTACAACGATCCCCTAAATCCATCGGTACAGCAACTACGTCGGCATCAAAGAGGTCGCGTAAATCCCGATGCACGCTTCGCGCGGCATAACCAAGCTCACCGGGAGCAGACTTTTTTCGGTCTAGCTCTTCAAGTACCTCAACTGGTATCGCTAATGTGTTTTCCTCAAATTTATACAGACACTGTGGGTCATGCAGAAGAACATTGGTATCGAGAACAAATATCTTGTCCTCATTCGAGCTCGTTTTTAATTTCGACAATTGTAAAGTGTTGCTAGCAGATAAAGATTTCTGGGTATTGCGACCAGTTAAGTTTTGTGTAAATTAGCCTTATTGCTTGCTCTGTTCATAGGAGCAAGCAGGAAAGTCTCCAAAAATGTAAAATTTACTATGCCTACACACACAAGCAGTCTTGAGCAACGAATTGACTATATATTCAGTGACCCAACCCTTTTAGAAAAGGCACTAAGGCACTCCAGCCTTAACCTAGGCTTAGACGACAATCAACGACTTGAATTTCTAGGCGATTCCGTTTTGGGCCTAATAATTGCTGAAACTTTATATACGAAATTTCCAGATGTAGAAGAAGGTAAGCTCGATCGAATGCGAGCGAGTATCGTTAGTGGAAAAACATTAGCCAAAAAAGCTTATTCCTTAAATCTTGACCAATTCTTAAATGTTAGTGATGCGCAGCGCAAGAGCTGTTCGCAACCAAGTCAATCTATGTTAGAGGATACACTTGAAGCAGTTATTGGGGCAGTCTATCTAGATGGAGGGCTCAAAGCAGCGCAGCGTAGCATCCTACTATTATTTAGTGATTTACTTGGTCAAGACATCGATGTAGCCAGCCGTGGCACTCCAAAAAGCCAACTTCAAGAGTGGAGCCAAAAACACCAAAATGGAGCGGTACCCAATTATACTCTCCATGCTACAACAGGACCGGACCACGCGCGCAAATACGAAGTAAAAGTTGCTCTCTCTGGGAAGATACTTGGTAGCGGCTCGGGCGGTTCGATTAAAGCCGCAGAAATTGCAGCGGCGGATGCTGCCCTAAAAAAGTTATCTATTTAATGAAAAAAAATAGATGGAAAGTGATTCACGGATGCTGTGAGGAAGCTAGCGTCGCTCTAATCACTAAAATATCAATTCAGAAAACTAATTTTGGTTTATCAGTAGCGCTGGTATCGAGTTCAGAAATAGGACAAAGGCTCGCCTACGAATGCGCTACATTCGCCACGTGGATGAATCCACAAATCGGCATTGAAGCCCTCAACTTCGAAGAAGATCTACTGACTGATATTGACGCAAGTCGCCGCGATGATCGTAACTGTGAGCGACTTAGTGTTTTAAGTCAGCTACTGGCTAAGCCAGTTCGCCCTCGTCTTTTAATTGCGACTCCACAAGCACTCTTTGGGACTTGTCCTATTCGAAAAAAATTTGAGGCCCAGCAAATACAGCTCTATGTGGGAGCAACTATTTCCTTTCAAGTATTGATCAAGCGACTCACTCAAGAGCTAGATTATGATGCTGAAGCTGTCTGCGAATGCCCAGGGCAAATAGCCATTCGCGGTGGTCTAGTTGATATCTACCCCTACGACTCCAAGCAGCCGTACCGACTGGATTTTTTTGGAGACCAATTAGAAAGTATACGCTTTTTCGACCCAGTAACCCAGCGATCGACAGAACCGACTAATAAAATTAGCATTTGCGCTGCACTTGGTTCAAGTGAATCACAAAAAAATGGTGGATTAATTGAATTTTTACCAAAAAGTGGAATTCATTGGATCCTATTAGAACCTTCTAAATTAGTTCGCAATTACCCCTATCACTTTGAACAAAAAAAAGGTCCTCCAAAAAAAGCGAAACAAACTTTCTATGAGCTTTTTCTATCACGAAGTGAGGCTAAAGAAAGATGTGTCGCATTGTGCGCACTGGATACAGAACCTGAACTATTTCGCTCAAGCCCGCGCCTTGAAATAGCTACTGAAGCTACCGCCAACTACCGGCACCAAAATTATGAATATAATAATGGAGATAACTACTATACATTTAAGCAAGATACTCTCCATCGATTTGAGACTCAAGTAGCAGATTGGGCTAAGCTAGAAGATCTAACTATTGCCTTCGTTTGTAGCGGTCAAGATCAGGTAGAAAGCATCCAACAATCCTTAGCTAAAAATCCGGTAACTGCTAAGCTCAAACCAAAATATTTAATCGGTTACATTAGCTCTGGGTTTTTATATCGTAAGACTGATAAGTCCAAAGATGTCGCAAATATATTTCCAGAATCCAGCAATAATGGCTACGCATTGATCTGTGATCATGAATTTTTTAATAACCAAAAAATTAGGCCTCAACCCCGAAGAGTACGTGCACAATCAACTAATTCTCAAGTCGATCAGTTACTCGATTTTAGCGAGCTTGCTGATGGCGATCCTTTGGTGCACCTCCAACACGGAATCTGCCTTTTTCACGGATTAACAAAGCTAAATATACAGGGCGGTACCAAGGAAGTTATTTCGGTAGAATTTGCAGCCGATATGACGATCCATGTACCTTTACATGAATCGCATCTACTAACTCGTTATGTAGGCTTAACAAAATCCTCTCCTAAGCTAGGTAAGATCGGAGGAGCCTCATGGGATAAAACTAGAAGAGCCGCTGAAATTGCAACTTTAGACTATGCTGCTGAATTACTTCACTTACACGCGCGCCGTGACCAAACCTCTGGCTATGCATTTCCACCAGATTCTCCTTGGCAGAAGAATTTTGAAGACGCCTTTACTTTTTCAGAAACGCCAGATCAACTAACTGCAATTGATCAGACCAAGCAGGACATGGAGCGACCCATACCGATGGATCGCTTAATTTGTGGCGATGTAGGGTTTGGTAAGACTGAAGTGGCGATTCGCGCAGCATTAAAGGCGGTGCTTGCAGGTAAGCAGGTCGCTTTACTAACTCCCACCACGGTGCTCTGCCAACAACACTATAATACATTGTGCGAGCGGATGGCTAACTTTCCTGTTATCATTGAACAAGTCAGCCGTTTTCGCACTACGAATGAAAATAGACAATCTTTGGCTCAATTAGCTGCAGGTAAAATTGACATTGTTGTCGGCACCCACCGACTACTAAGTAAAGATGTCTATTTTCAAAATCTTGGCCTACTAATTGTTGATGAAGAACAAAGATTTGGTGTCAAACAAAAGGATTCCATCAAGCAACTACGCGCCGAGGTAGACATACTTACACTCAGTGCGACGCCTATTCCTCGCACTCTATATTTAGCGCTTTCTGGCGCTCGTTCGATGAGTGTTATTGAAACAGCTCCTATAAATCGTCGCCCAATCAAAACTATTGTAAAAAGTTACGATACAAAACTTGTTAAACAAGCCATAGAATTTGAAAAGAATAGAAATGGCCAAGTTTTCTATCTTCACAATAAAGTCACTACTATTGATGCGGTAGCGCAGCAAATTCGTGATATGCTTCCTACGCTCAAAGTAGCGGTGGGGCACGGTCAAATGGAGGACCACGCGCTAGAAAAAGTGATGACTCAGTTCGTGGCTGGACAATTCGATGTTCTTGTATGCACGACAATTATTGAATCCGGTATCGATATACCAAACTGTAATACATTAATAATCGAGGGAGCCGATAGATTCGGATTGGCGCAGTTATACCAAATAAGAGGGCGCGTGGGTCGATTTAAGCGGCAAGCATATGCCTATTTGTTACTGCATCGACATGCGACCTTAGTTAATCAGGCACAAAAACGACTACACGCACTCAAACAGCACAATCAACTGGGCGCTGGATTCCGAATTGCTATGCGTGATTTAGAATTACGTGGAGCTGGTAATTTGCTTGGCGCGCAACAAAGTGGTCATATTGCTGGTGTAGGATTTGAGCTATACTGCCAACTTCTAAAACAAAGTGTCGCTCGACTAAAAGGAGAACCAGGAGCAGATCGAATAAGAGCAGAGGTAATGCTCGATTTCATTGCCTGCGGTGAAGGTGCAGGTACCTCGCGAAGCACTAGTGGAACTGATGGCTTTGCTGCAATTAAAGCTGCGGAATATACGTCTCTTAGTAGAATAATTGAAGCAAGCTTACCAGCAAATTATATAACTGAGCCGCGATTACGAATCGACATTTATCGACGCTTCGCTCTTGCAGAAAATTCACAAAGTATTCGTACGATTTCTGAAGAAATTGAAGATCGTTTCGGTAAACGACCAGTTGCTGTGGATGCACTAATCGAACTATGTGAAATACGTATATCTGCTGAACTAGCAGGAATTCGACGAGTCGAGAGTGAAAACGAGCGACTTATCTGTCGATACGCTCATCCGAAGAAAGATCGAGAATTCCTCAAGATCGGCAGTCGCTTTCCCCGCTTGACCGCTGAAGATCCACTTCTAAGGTTAAAAGAGATTAACAAATTCCTTCAACGCCAACTAGGCTCATGACGCTACTTCGTACATTCAAAATTCTTTTTATAATTATTGGTCTTACCAGCCTAAGCTTTAGTATCCAGGGACAGGCCGTAGATGACTCCACTAAACCAGACCGGTCGATCATGCGCCTAGGAAATGGAATTGCTGCGATAGCAGAAGGCCAAATCATTACTTTAGAAGAATTGCGGGGAGAACTAGAACCTATTATACCTCGTATTCGCTTAGAAGCTAAAAGCGAATCTGATTTTAATCAACTTATCGATAAACTCAGTCGTGATGTTCTGCAAAATATGATCGATCGCATCGTCATACTTAAAGCTGCCGAAGAAAAAGGACTGATGATACCTGAATCGTACATCGATCAAGAGTATAACGAAACAATCGCCCGAGATTTTGGAGGCGATCGAAGTAAATTCCTTGGTTACTTAAAGCAAAAAGGTGAAACGCCACGAGAATTCCGTAAAGAAATTTATCGCCGCGTCGCAGTGAACGCTATGCGTCAAGAAAATCGTAAGTCACAATCGGAGATAAGTCCTGAGCGAATTGAGGACTTTTATGTCAAAAATAAGATCCGTTTTTACCAAGAAGAAGCCTTGCACCTGCGCCAGATTATTCTAACCCCGCTCGCTGACGAGGGACTAGCGCCGCTTCGTCAAACAGCAAAGCAAGTCATCAAAGAACTTCAAGATGGAGCTAATTTCGGAGACCTTGCGCGCAAATACAGTCAGGATAACATGAGCCGTAGAGGTGGGGATTGGGGTTGGATTAAACGCTCCGATATTCGTGAAGAGCTTAGCGCAATCGCATTTAAACTAGATCCAGGTCAGTACAGCGAACCAGTTGAGCTAGGCGGAACAATTTTTGTTCTATACTGCGAAGCAAAGCGAGAAGAGTTGATTCAACCAGTATCGCAAGTTAGAGATGCAATAGAAGAGGTTCTTGTAGGAGAAATAGCGCGTGAAAGCCAAAGTCGCTGGATTAAAAACTTACGCAGCAAAGCATACATCCGTTATTATATGTAATCGGAAAAGTTGTACGAAAACTAATTTGGTAGTCTATCGGATACTCTCAATTGACTATCAAAAGAAAATCCTAGCTCAACGTGTTGAATTATTAAGGCAACCATGGATACTTCCTGTATTGCGGCGTGCGCTTTTCATTCCATGCCTTGCGCCCTTCTTCGCCCTCATCGGTCATGTAGTACAACAACGTAGCATTTCCAGCTAGTTCCTGGAGACCTTGTTGCCCATCGACATCAGCATTGAAAGCAGCCTTCAAGCAGCGAATAGAAAGAGGGCTATGGTTCAATATTTCCTGCGCCCATTGAACTCCCTCTGATTCTAAATTTTCGTAGGAAACTATTTTATTTATTAGACCCATATCAAGTGCTTCTTGGGCTGAGTATTGGCGGCATAAATACCATATTTCGCGAGCCTTCTTATGCCCAACAATTCTTGCTAAATAACTAGAACCAAATCCTCCGTCAAAGCTACCTACCTTCGGCCCAGTTTGCCCAAAAATAGCATTATCAGCGGCAATAGTGAGGTCGCATACAACATGTAAAACATGTCCACCACCAATTGCGTACCCTGCAACTAAAGCAATTACGACCTTGGGCATCGATCGAATTAGCTTTTGTAAATCTAAAACATTTAAGCGGGGCACTCCGTCACTGCCGATATAACCTCCCTGCTTATGACCACGAATTTTCTGATCGCCTCCAGCGCAAAAAGCAAACTTGCCGTCACTTTGTGGATTAAAACCAGTTAGTAAGACAACTCCAACACTTGTATCTTCACGCGCGTCATTGAATGCTTGGATTAATTCAGTAACCGTGTCCGGCGTAAAAGAGTTACGTCGATGCGGCCTATTGATAGTAACCTTTGCAATACCATCACATTTTTCATAAATGATATCTTCAAAATCGTGTACTTTTTCCCAGTTCATAAGCAATAGTGTATTAAAATTCTTTAAGGAAGTTAGAATCAAACTTTCTATCGGTTTTTAATTCCAAGACACGCAGTCCATTAGTTTTTTTGTGCAACTGTTCAGTAAATGATTCCCAATTCAAAATTCTTTTATAACAAACAGAATATGCAACGCATAACTTCTCGATCTCTACATGTTGTGGAGTCGCAAAGAACTCTTCAAAGCCTTCACACGAAGAAACCTGTAAATGCTCAAATATACCGCCACCATTATTATTGATTAGAATGACCGTTAAACTGCCATTAAAATCCTTAGCGGATAATAAGGCATTTGTATCATGTAAAAAGGCCAAGTCTCCAGTTAGTAAAACTGTTGGAGGCCCATTATTTGCAATTCCGATTGCTGTACCCAAAGTGCCATCGATGCCATTAGCTCCACGATTCGAATAAATTGCACCCGCTGGACTATTAGTGCTCCAAAACCATTCTGCATAGCGCACACTCATACTACTAGCCAGAAAAACAGAGCTGCCAGCATGCACATGCTTTGAGAGTAACCACGCGGCCTTACCTTCAAATAGTTCTTTAACTGCCTCTAGCTTATTGTTCATAGACTGTGCTTGGCTATTTTCCTTCTCGATCCAACTATTCAGCCAATTTAAATCAGGTTTCTGTTCTATAACATAACTTACTAGAAAAGATACATCCCCATGCAAAATGCTCGCTTCTCGGTGCAGAGGATCACTGTTAAATGGCCTATCAGCTAGTATAAAGTGCGTGGCATCTATCTGCTCTAACCATCCACGCAAAATTTTGCTTGTTGGCAAAGTGCCAATTTGGAGTACAGCGGTAGGCAACAATTCTGCAGCATCTTTTACTATCCTCAAATGCCGATCATAGTTACAGATCAAACCCTTAATCGTGCTGGCTTTCGCTCGTAAAGGATTCAATACATCTGCTAGAACAGGCCATCCTAGACTTTTTGAAAGTACTGCTACTGCGGCAGTAAAATCATCCTCATTTTGAGGATTGATGTCACCCACTACAATTAATCCCTTGTGGTGGCTAGTGAGGCGCTCAATAGCAACCGTATCTAAGTGCCCTACTCTCGTCCCTGAATCCACTAATCGCGTGATTACAGTTGAGGCCTTCTCTAAACAATCGGCATCTATTATTGGCGCATCACCTAGTTGCGCAATTAGAGGCTCACGGAAGGGAAAATTCAAGTGCACAGGACCAGGATTGATATGTAAGGCACGATCCACCGCATGAACTAATGATTGGCGCAAATATGCTAATCTTTCAGAACTGATTTCAGGTAGAGCTAATTCTGTGAAAGAACGAACTGAAGCAGCGTACAAATTAATTTGGTCGATTGTCTGGCCAGACGAACAATTCCTATATTCAGGGGGTCGATCGGCCGTTAAAACAACTAATGGCGTACCACTTAATGACGCCTCTATCACAGCAGGGTAGTAATTTACTGCAGCGGTACCGGAGGTGCAGATTAAGGCGACGGGTTTATGACTACGCTTTGCCTCCCCAAGAGCTATAAAACCAGCTGTTCGCTCGTCGAGCACGACTACAGTGTTTAATTTAGTATTATTTGAGGCTGCAAGAGTTAGTGGAGTAGATCGTGAGCCTGGAGAAATAACTACTGTCGCTATACCTAAACGCGCCAAAACTTCCATAGTCACTGCACCCCACGCTGCGTTAACATTGGAGCGTGCGTTTTTATCAAAAAGACTCTGTTCAAAAGTATTCACAAGCAGCAAGTTATGGACGGTCTGAAGCACACATCAACTTCCAAAAAGTAAAAAAACTACTATTAACAATAACACTTAATAGTAATTTAGCTAATTTTAAGCGAACTTTATTCATTAACCGAACTGCGCTTGCAACTAGTAGAGGATTCTATTCGGATAGAGCCATGCTTAATGACTGTAAAATGGACAACCCCCCACCATTGCCTGCACTTTTAATCGATGCAAGTGGACAATGCTTAGCAACTGGAGTCCTGGGAACCAAAAACACTTGGCAATCATATAATGAGCTTAATGGAACTGCGCTCGAAACACTTTTTAAATGTATCGAAAAAACCCTTAAAGATGCAAATGCTGAACTCAATCAGATACGTAGCTTCATATGTTGTGTAGGACCGGGGTCAGTCCTAGGGTTACGCTTAGCAGTAATGGCTGTAGAGACTTGGGCGAGGATCCACTTTAGGAAAGCCCCTGTGTATACTTACAACAGCTTAGATTATTGTGCTACAATACTACAATTTGATCAAATAAAACTTGGCGGATCAATACTAGTCTCTGATTGGAAAAAAGATGCCTGGCATGCTGTTAAACTTCTAGAGGATCAAGAATGTAAGTTAGAAGTGATCGACTCGGAAACCTTAAGAACTTGGAATGGAGCCATATTTCACTTGCCTCAAAGAAAAGGCTGGCAAGACCCCCCTGCAAACTGCACCACAATTAAATACCAACCAAAGCGCATTATTGAATGTATCGATTCAGGAATTTTAAACTATTGCGAAAGCATAGAACTCTTCAGTTCTACTGTTAACAGTTATAAAAAATGGATCCCAAAAAGGCATGGAAGCACATAGATTTAACCTTCAGAAATGACCAAAAACCACCAAAAGCAACTCCGTTGCTGGGCTGAAATTAATTTAGCAGCATTTGAAAGGAATCTAAAAGGCATCCAAACTGCCCTGCCTGAAAAGATGCGCTACCTAGCTGTAGTCAAAGCAGATGCCTACGGTCATGGAATGCCGCAAATAGTTAACCGACTCATGCAAAGCGGTGTCGATGCTTTCGCTGTAGCCAATGTCAAGGAAGCTTCGGATATTCGCCATATGGGTACCGGATGGCCTATATTAATTCTAAGCCCTGTTCTTCCTGAAGAGGCTATTCAATTAATTGAAAATGACCTAACAGCTACTATTAGTACATCGGATGAAGCAAGATGGTTAAACGAGCTATCCAAAGCGAATCAATCACAACTGAAAGTACACTTAAAAGTTGATACAGGCATGGGTCGATTAGGAGTTTGGCATACTCAAGCAATACAATTACTGCAAACTATCCAAACTCTACCCCACTTAAGCTTGCAGGGAATTTACACTCATTTCTCAAGTGCTGATTGCGATGTTCAGTTTACTAATTTACAGCGTGATCGACTTCTTGAAGTTTTAAAGTCAGTGCCTACAAAAGGGCTGTTAATTCACGCAGATAATTCCTCTAGCCTACAATCGTTTAATGAAAAGAACCCATTTAACGCAGTACGAGTCGGACTTTTGCAGTTTGGAGTACTACCTTATCCAAAATCTGCTCTCGGTCATGTGCACGTAGAACCAGTACTTAGCTTTTACACGCGGGTTGGGCTGATCAAAGAATTACCCAGACACACCGATATTAGTTATGGTCGCACTTATCAACTCAAGCGCGACTCGCGTATCGCAGTACTCACCGCTGGTTATGGGGATGGTATACCGCTCTCGCTAAGCAATAAAGGAGCGGTACTAATCCACGGTAAACGCTGCCCTATAATTGGGCGAGTTACCATGGATCAGACAATCGTGGATGTCACCGATATACGGGAAGTCTCAGCAGGTGACGTTGCCATCATCATTGGAAAAGACCTATCTCAATCTATAAGTCTTAATGAATTTAGTCAATCTGCAGATAGTCATGCCTGGGAATCATTATGTTCCATCACTAAGCGAGTGACCCGAATTTACAAAGGCTCACGAGAAATATAATTATTTTTGTAGTAACGTTTTCTCAATTAGAGGCAACATTTCTCCCTGACGAAATAAGGTCACCTGCCCTGAACTTCCAGATACAACAATGCATAAACAATCAACTGCTTGTGTAATAGCCGCAGCAGCAGCATGACGACTACCCAAACCACTCGGAAGGTCATGATTGTAATCAGGCGCGTGAATCAATGATCCTGCCGATACTAAGACGCCATCTCCACGAATGATGAAAGCTCCATCAATAGATGAGAGCTCTTTAACAGTCTCATCCATAAATGGATTCAAAATATTTCGATCTTCATCTTTATATCCATAAAAAGGATTTAATATAAGTGGTTTGGTGTATTCAGAAATAAGCTCTGCATCACCGAGCGCAAAGAGACAACCAATCGGACGACCTTCCCTGCCCTCAACAGCAAGTTCGGTAGCAATTGCTAAGACACGCTCGATCACTTCTGGTTTTACTGTAGATGGAAGCATCTCTGATTTGCGAAATAACATAGTATGAAATTCGCGTTCTACATCAACAACTGTAATGCTATCGAACTGATTACTTTGGGGCAAACCACCGACGCAACAAATACGATCTTTGCTTGAAAAGATGCCTCGCGTAAGACCAATAAGCACTGCGCTACGGAGCTGAGAAAATCGATTGTTGCTAAACGCCCTAAGTGGTAGTGTTGCCGCAATATTATTGCGCTCAACTAATCCATCAGAAGTACCTTGTGCTATGAGGACCGTCTTGAAATTTTTAAAGGTATTACCTAGTTCAATACCGCCTCCAAATGTATCACCAAATACCAAAACAGCAGTACAATTGGAACCTTGAGCAATTTTAGCTGCCTCTTTAAGAATTAAATTATTAAATCGGTTATGGCGACGAGGAAGCTGTCCTCCCTCACCCCCAAATACAGCTTTGAGTGTGTCACGAAATTCTCTTAGTGATTCAGCGAGTTCGAGTCGCTGCATCTGAGAAACATTCTGAAATACTCTAGCAAGAGAGGCTAAGCTATAAAGATAATTTCTAGCATTATTAGCAGCTAACAATAGAAAAACATAGCGGATCTCATTGTACTCCTCTTGGCCATCATACTTTAATCCATTCGAACAACGTCCGACTGCAATCATATAACTGCGCTGCATTTTAACACGTGCGTGAGGCAAGCAAACTCCATTGCCTAGATAAGTAGTCATCTGCTTCTCACGATCAAGAAGTTCAGAGTGTAGGCGTTTTTTATGAAGCGACTTTTCGCTACTTAAATCACAAACATCCAATAATTCCGATAATGCGCTCTTAAAATTAGTACTTTTTAAATCAATTACACGATTTTTAGCGATATAACGGTCAATGCGCATAAAGAAATTAAATCTATTAGTGTATTATCAAAGAGAGGGACTAAAACTGAAATAAATGGATAAAGTAACTAAAATATAGTTTACTTACAATAGCCAACTTAAGCACTTGCAATGACTAGTAAGCATAAAATCTATTTCTCCCACTCAATCGCACCTTTTTTAAGTTCATAGATAAAACCTAAAATAAGCACAAAAAGAAAAAAGAAAATAGGAAGTAATATAGGTAATTGTGCAGCAAGAAATTCGCGAAAGACTAGTACCCATGGGATCAAAAATACTACTTCAATATCAAAAAGTATAAATAACATAGCCGTCACGTAAAATTTTACAGCAAAACGCGCATGACTTGATCCTTCTGCAAGCATACCGCACTCATAGGGGGAATTTTTTATGTCAGTAGCTGTACCGCGTTGGCCGAAAATATGGGATACAATAAGCACTACAATACCAACGCTCATCGCTAAACAAAATTGAATTAAAATAGGATAATAATCAGCAACACTCATAAAAGAGCTACAACACGATATTTTAACATTATTTCAAGTGCATTCGTCTCAATTAAATCCAATTCATCACGGACGAGTGACTGGTGATTGAATTGTATGAACACGAATTGCTGATCGCTCAAATATCCCCATACCTAAACTTGCTGCAAAAGGAAACTGCCGCGGCAAAGGATCAATTTGCGGAAAGCCTTCCCATAGTCTTAATTCATTAATACGATCGAATAGTAGTCGATCTAAAGCTATCGGATCACTGCTCATACGAAGGCATTGCTCATTGCGAGTATAAATTGAATTAAAAAACGGCCCTGCAATAAACTGATAACATTCCATAGACATTATATGTAAAATCATACGTTCGCGTAATTCAGGAATCGCAGCTATTTCAGCAACAGCTGCTGACGCAGTGGCTTGGTTTACTAAAAAACGCTGACTGTTGCTCACATTCCATAATGTGGCATTAGCAAGTGCGCCATCAATACCAAGCGCTGGATCATCGACTCCAGTAGCTATGTTTAACCAGAAATCCACATCAAATAATAACGGTGTGGGTAAATAGCTCTTCCGCTTTTGCGCACTCATCTTCGTAAGACTTGGAACATTTGAAGAATCGAAAAATTGTGATTTTCGCTCGATTACAGGTGGTAACGGACTATCATAAAACCAGTCTGCATCAAAATATTTTCTGCTGTCTAAAGCCAGTACTGGGCAACCATCAAATTGGGCTCCTGAATCACTTAACAGAGGCAAAATTCCTGCCTGTCGTAGTTTATGTTCTGAAAAATCAACAATTAATATATTTTCTCGAGTAAAACCTCTCTTAACTAACGCCGCAATAATACTACGCAATAGATCTAATTGAGTCGATAGTCCTCTACCACCACGGGTATTGACCTTAAGACCAACCTTATTACGCGACATTGGATTTATTTTTTTTTTCACAGCCGCTTCATAAGCAACTAGAAGTGCTTCCACTTCATTCATATATCCACCATTCACGCTTAGTTGAGTCTCCCAAACTAGACCAAGTGGCCCCATTGGTGGAATTTCCTCACTAATAGCTACTAATTTAGATGGAATATTCAGTAAGCTAAACCAACACAGCAATAAGAATACTCTAACGAGCACTCCAAACCGCCTATCCACTTGACACATAAACATGGGCATCAACAGTGAACAATGTAATGCATTCGTAAACTGCAAATAACACTAGCACTGCATCCATTTTATGAATATGCCCAAAGCCAATCAATCCAGCACTCTTATCTCTTTGTTAATTATTAGTTTAGCTTGGCTAATAGCTTGTTCAAATCCAGAGGCTACTAGAGAAGAAAATCTGCTAGTTGCTACAGAATTGAAAGAAATTGGCGACTATGATGAGGCACTAGTAACGCTGGAAAACCTACGCGCGCAATCACCCCAAGATATAGAAGTACTAGAGCAAATTGGACAGGTCTATTTACTTAAAGACGATGCTACTATGGCCGCTTTATTTTTTGAGCAGGCACACGAACAATCCCCACAAGACATTGATCTACTCAAACAAACAATTGAAACTTTACTAACCGCAGATGAGCCGGCTGCACATTTATTAGAAAAATTAGTCGATTTAGATTCTAGCGCACTAACATCGGAGCTATGGACGAAACTTGCTCAACATAGAATGGCAGAAAAACAGATACAAGGCTCTCTTCAGGCATACCTTAAAAGTGTACCAGAAAAAGTGAGTGAAACAGATTCTAGTACTGCGACAGCACTTGGCCGATTGTTCCTGTTGCTCGATAACCCTTCCCAGGCAGAGTACTGGTTTATAAATGCCACAAACAGCGAAAATATAGATGCACTAGATGCATTATTTGGACTTCTTGAAATAAAATTAAGTAATAGTGACTGGGCGCAAGCAGAAGAAGTTATCGCGCAACTAGATGAGCGCTACCCCGGAGCTGTAGATGCTAGCGATTGGGCTAAAGCACGAAAGCAATTACAGCGTTGGAAAGAAGAGCTTGCTACTACTAAAGCTAATTTGGATAAAGCCAATAAGGCTCGAGCAGACTCATTAGCAAATGTAGAAAAAACACCTATTTCTGCAGAACGATCATCAGCGAAAGATTTAAGTCAGGCCAACAGAAGCATTAAATCTGACGCAATAGCAGATTTTGAGACAATGCAAAAAATTGCTAACCAACCTGCTATAGATGACGAGACTACAGTGGAACAGCGTATAGCGGAACAGATAAATGTAGAATTTACGCCACCGAAACCAAACTTCGAAACACTAATTTCAAATGCCAGAAATGCACAGTTCGAAGGCAATTACATAAAGTCCATACGCTTTTATTGGCAGGCATTAGGACAAGCAAACAATAATCCAGAGATTTGGGATGAACTCTCTGAAGTATATCTGTTAGACAACCAACTAGCAAATGCCGAAACAACTGCACTAGAAGCTATCCGTCTCTCGCCGAGCGAAATTAAATACACAATCAATTATTTACGTGTTGCCCAACGCAACAAGCCTTCTAATCAATTTCTTGCAGAACTCGAAACTGCGTATGACCGCTTTCCTAAAAACGCAGACATTGCTCTGTCTCTTGCACGAGCGTATGATAAAATTGCCAATAATTCTACTGCTGCTGGGCTCATGTATAATAGATTTCTTGAAATTTCTCCAAGTCACCCACTTCGCGCTGAGGCCGACGCTGCATTAGAGCGTTTACGATAACTCACTCTCACTCTAAATTATAAGCTCCTCCTAAAGAAGTGCCCCGCGTTGCACATAGCTCTATCGAAGCAATCAAGCACCAAGTAAACTTGGTGGATGTGGTATCACCTTACGTGCAACTTAAGCGAGCAGGTGGATCTTGGAAGGGGTTAAGTCCATTTACCCAAGAAAATACGCCCTCCTTTTATGTACATCCGGATCGAGGATTTTACAAATGCTTTAGTACTGGCGAAGGTGGCGATTTGTTCACTTTCATAATGAAGGTCGAAAATTTGGAATTTATAGAAGCAGTTGAATTTATTGCTAAAAAATTTAACCACAACTTAGAGTACGAAGCAGGTGGCCCCTCTCGCGACGATGTATCATTGCGAAAACAACTCTTCGAACTGCATGAGCTGGCTACTAATTGGTTTCATCACCAGTTTTTAAAAAGTAAAGAGGCTGCTCCAGTTCGTAATTATTGGACAAAAAAACGAGGCTTCAGTATAGAAAATGCCACTGAATTTAAGATAGGATATGCGCCTGCTGCCATTGATTCGCTTGCACTACTTTGTAAGGAGCGCGAAATCTCTCTTACAGCTATGCATCGCTCTGGACTGTTCTTTGCTTATGAAAATGAGCGAGATCATAGGCGCTTCAAATCTCGTTTTCGAGGTCGCTTAATCATTCCCATAAGAGATGTCCAAGGACGCGTTGTTGCCTTCACTGCGCGCCAGCTAGATCAGACCCCTCAAAACGACCCAGCCAGAGACGCGAAATATATAAACTCACCAGAAACACCAATTTTCCATAAAGGACGAATATTATTTGGTCTGGATCATGCACGTACTCACTTAAAAGATAATAATGATCACTTTTTATTAGTTGAAGGGCAACTGGATGCAATCCGATGTTGGACAGTTGGTCTACATACTGCAGTCGCTCCGCAGGGAACTGCACTAACTGACGAACAGCTTACACTAATGCGTCGCTACGACCCGAAACAAGTGGAATGTCTACTCGATGGAGATTCTGCAGGGCGTAAAGCGGCACTGCGCTATGTCCCTCTCGCACTAAAAGCTGGTCTTGACTTCAGGTTTTTACTTCTGCCAGAAAATGCGGATCCAGATAATTTACTACGCGAACATGGTGCTGATGCGATACATTCTCTTCGCACAGAAGCGTGTGATGGTATCGAATTAGCGATAGCGGAGTATCTACCCAAAGATCGAAAACCATCGACACATGAAAAAACAACGACTCTGCGTAATGTATTCGACCTACTACAATACGTTAGCTCAGAAGTCGCACGGGAAGATTATATTCAAGCTGCAGCCCGACGCTTAAACGTAGACCCTCTTGCTGCCCTACGAGATTACAAACTAAGCAGGAAGAATAGTACGCAGAAAAGATTACTAGATAATGCTCCAACACACAAAGACAGTACTAAAGACGCGCTATTGACACAAGCGACTTGGGAGCTACTTTGGCTAATTTTCCATTTCCCCGAAAATGGCTTAACTGTTTCTCAAATCATTGATTACGACTGGATTAACACAAATTCTCAGACAGGTGCTCTGTTAGTCCGCATTCTTGCAGAGTTTCGTGAGGGACTTGTAGCAGACACTAAAAGTATGGAGCAACTCATGGTAAGTACTCTAGACCGCCAAACATTAGCTGATATTCATATGCGAGATTTAGAAGTCGAATCACCTAAGGATCAAATAATAGCCTGCCTGAAAACACTTTATCGCAATCATTTACTTGTCAAAAAAAACTCCTTGGAACAAAAAATTACTAATGCGGACTCTGACAAAACAGAAATTGAACTTATGCAAAAAGTTAAGAATTTACGCACTAAAATCGCCCAACCTATTAATTTCAAATTGTAAATAAATTAAGCCTCTCGAACCATTATGCCTGCTGCTAAGAAAAAAACTACTAAAAAGACTGCTACTAAAAAGCCAGTTGCTAAAAAAACTGCTAAGAAAAAGAACCCCATAGCAAAGAAGGCTGTCACGAAAAAAGTAGCCAGTAAGAAGACTACTATTAAAAAGCCAGTTGCTAAAAAAACTGCTAAGAAAAAAACCCTCACAGCAAAGAAAGCTGTCGCGAAAAAAGTAACCAGTAAGAAGACTGCAGCTAAAAAGCCAGTTGCTAAAAAAACTGCTAAGAAAAAAGTAACTATGAAGACTAGTAAAAAGTCTGCCGTTACTAAAACTACTCGCTCAAAAAAAATAACGGATTCAAAGAAAGTTGTAAAATCTAGTAGCAGTCAGTCCGATGAAGCTAAAATTGAAGCACAAATAGCAGGTGCAATAGCCCCAAAAAAGCGTCGCCTTTCTACAAAGGCTCAAGAAAAGCTCAATGAAAGAATTCGAGTACTCATTCGCCTCTCAAAAGAGCAAGGATTTTTAACATATAAAGATATAAATAAGGCTCTTCCTGAGAGTATTAATAGTCCTGATGAGATTGAAAATGTCATTTCTATTTTACAAAACCTCGAAGTAGAAATTCTCGATGATAGTGAAGTAGAAGCCTTTAAAGCACGCCAAGAGGAAACCGAGGAAAAAGAAGTCCGTACCTCGCAAAACGACATACTTGATGATCCAGTTCGAATGTATCTCAAGCAAATGGGACAAGTTCCACTTTTGACCCGAGAAGAAGAAGTAGCCATATCTAAGCGCATTGAAAAAGCTGAATTGCGCGCCCAAGACGCACTGTTTTCAACAACCTTAACTCTAGAGTTTCAAAATAATATTATCCAGAAACTACTCAATCGTGAAGAACGCTTTGACCGCGTGGTTTTGGATAAAAAAATTGAGAGCCGGGAGGCTTACTTTAACAGTCTACCAAAACTCCTTGAACAAGCACACAAACTAGGCGAGCGAATATATGCAGCTTGGGATAGCCAACTTGAATCTGCTGCTGCTGGAAATGAAAGTAATCGTAAACGAGGACGTACACGCATGAAGAAATACGAAGCTGAACTTCGTTTAGTACTCCGAAAGTATTGCTTGAAGCTTAAAGTATTCGAAGACTTCCTAAAGGAACTACATCCAATTTACCGTGAACTTAAGGATCTTAATGACGATATCGAAACTGCTAACAAAGTATCTGCGAGACGACGCAAAAAAGTTAATGTAGCTTCAATCAACAAACGTTTTGATCAAATAAAATTAGAATTCAAAATAGAAGCAGTTGAACTACTCGATCTCATACGCGAAGTTAGAATCGGTATACGCGAAGCACACAAAGCAAAAACCGAAATGGTTGAAGCTAATCTTCGCTTAGTGATATCAATTGCCAAAAAATATACTAATCGTGGCCTCTCCTTCCTCGATCTTATTCAAGAAGGTAATATGGGCCTAATGAAAGCAGTTGAAAAATTTGAATATCGCAGGGGTTACAAATTCTCTACCTACGCTACGTGGTGGATTCGTCAGGCGATCACCCGGTCGATTGCAGATCAAGCGCGCACGATACGTATTCCTGTTCATATGATAGAAACCCTCAACAAAGTAATGCAGGTTCAAAAACAGTTACTCCAAGAGTTAGGCCATGAACCTACCGCTGAAGAAGTTGCTGACGAGATGAACTTACCTATCGAACGTGTGCAACAGATTATGAAAATGGCACAGCAACCAATCTCACTACAAAGTCCTGTAGGAGATTCAGACGATACTAATTTTGGAGATTTCATAGAAGACAAAGGAGCTGAAAATCCTTACGACATGACAGCTTATAGCCTTTTACGTGAAAAGATAACAGACGTTCTTGATAGCCTAACTGAACGGGAGCAAAAAGTTCTATCTCTGCGTTTTGGATTAGCAGATGGGTACTCACGTACACTTGAAGAAGTCGGTCGCCAATTTAAAGTTACGCGAGAGCGTATACGTCAAATTGAAGCAAAAGCTCTACGCAAGATGCGACATCCAACTCGCATTCGCCAGTTACATGGTTTCTTTGAAGGTGACATCAATATTGAAAAGCCTGGCATGGAAGCTCTCAAACGAGAGATGGGCAAAAGCTAGCTATCCATTCAACAGTTTTAATAAATAAAAAAAGTATAAGTCTCTCAAATGTACACAAGAACCTACTCTAGCTTACTAACTATTATTTGTTTTATAGCAAATGGGTGCAGTAACATAAGTAACAATATACCTAATACACCCAATACGGATGTTTCGTTAGTTCAAAATTATGAGAAAATTTCTCGTATTGTGCATATTGACCTCGAAGAAAGAGTTGCAACTATACGATTTGGAAATGACCTCAGTAATGAATTTCTTGTTTCACGAGATGTCAACGGCGTGCAGACTGGAGTACTCAAGGGCATACTAAAGGTCAATGATAGTTTAAAAACTGCTTACATTTTAGATGGTACTCCGCAAATAAATGATGGAATATTTAAAGCATCTAAACAACAAAGCGATTCTTTGAGCAAAATATTTCGTGACGCGAATACTTAATTAATATACAAAAAACTATGCCTATTTTACATTTAGCCTTTATCCAAAATCTTCGCGCGCCAGAAATAATCCTAATTTTTTTGGCGATGCTGCTATTTTTTGGAGCGAAACGATTACCTGAACTCTTTCGTTCATTTGGTAAATCTATACGTGAATTTAAAAAAGCTACGTCTGATATAGAAGATGACATAAGGACTGCAATGGATGAGCAAACAACAAATGAAGCTGACGAGCCCGAACAAATACAAAATGTCCAAAAAACGAGTCCACTCGATGAGGAAGATATCGATTCGGAATCTGAACCTGCATCTAAGGGCTGATAATTAAACTTTTTTTTGTATTTTCAAGGAAGTGACTAATTCCTTACAAAACGCATCTGTTCCTGCATAGTAGGGACAGAAGTCCATAGTAGGGTGGAATCTTTTAAGTGGAAAAGGTGGGTTCTTTAAGAAATGAAATTCTATTCCCACTGCTTTACATAGTACATACGCTGCCGCTATGTCCCATACTTTGACTCGATAATCGATCGATCCACTCAAATAACCAGTCGCTACGTACGTTGCAGTCAATGCACCACTTCCGATGCAACGACAACGGTACTTTTCCATCATTGGCTTCAATCTTTCTAATTGGGCGTTGGTCATAGGGAAATGTAAGCCCAACATCACTTGTGCATTAGCAACCATTTGGTCACGCTCAACCTTTTGTGAATTGATGCGTACACCATATCCGCACCCACCCTCGTATAAACTACCTGTACCATGATCATAGATGAAACCATATATTGGTTCACCATCATATAATAGTGCTAAAGAGATTGAACAAATTGGAAATCCAAGGGCAAAATTATTCGTTCCATCAATAGGATCAATCACCCAAGCAAATTCAGTACTAAGCTCCAAAAATTCATCCGAAGGGTTGGCTTCTTCGCTGCAAAATATATCTTTAGAAAAATCACGGCGTAAAGAGGCAGAAACTCTTTCTGAAATTGCAAAATCTGCGAAAGTAACTCGCGTATCATCTTTTTTCCAATCGCTAGCTACTTGACCAAATTGTCGACTAAAGAATGCTATTTGTTCACGAACTGCTGTTCGCCCTGCATTAATACGATGCTTTACATTAGCCTCATAGTTAGCCCGTGCTTGGCGGCTTGCTGACTTCATCGATTATTTTTTTAGGAATTAGAAAAATTCAAGGCTCTCATTAATCTTTCCATGAGTTGTTAATAGGTAGCTTGAAAACGATTCTCTTTCATGATGTTAAGGTCAATCTCCAGCATTTGAATACGTTCTAGTACAAGTGATTGCTGATAATCAGAGGCATTAATTAAACTAGGATATATCTGAGTCAAATATTTGTAAGCCTCGACTAATTTACCCTGGCGACGCAATAATTCTGCATAAATACGCACTACAAATTCAGGGGCATCTGGAAATTTACTAGCCTCATAGAACCATTTAGCTGCGAGCGCATCATTCTGAAGTCTATTCATGTAAATCTGTCCTATTTCCATAGGTAGGCGAGCCGTATTCGGGTGAAAATTTATACCTCTCTTCAATATCTCGAAAGCTTGACTCGCTTGCTCCTCATCAATCGCAGATTTCTGAATATCGGAAAGAGCATTGTAGCCGCCAGATTTGCGAATTCGCCAAGCAGGTACGTCATAAGCTACCATTCGAGCTGCGTTGATCCAAAAAAATTCAGGGCGTGGATCTAAAGTCGTCACTAGTCGAATCATAGCCGACAATTTAACCCTATCTTCATTAGCCCAAACTGTACTTAGCTGCAACCATGCAAGATCAGCTAATATAGCCCGAAATCCTCCTAGAATTCCAACTGTTAAACCCTGCCCCAGTGTATCCTCGACTACCTTAATAGTACCACGCCACTGCTGACTATCTACTTCTTGCCAAACTCTGGTCTCTAAAGGTTGCGACAGAAATGCGGTGCAAATGAGCAATGCTGTTACAATTATTACTGTCCTAATTTTAGACACTATTGGACAGCTGTTACATAAACTAAACATTACACCCGTGTGCTTAAATCTCACGCCTTCTGAAATTGTTATATGCTAGAAAAATATATGTTATAACATAAATACAACCATAACCAATTATATGAATAATAGCCGCATTTGATAGGCTTGAGCTACCTACGAGAACTAATTGATCACCAACATTAAATAGCTGAAAATTAGGAAAAGTCCAAGAGACTAACTGCACAAGTAGTCGAACTGGTCCTATATCCATCTGAGCGTACATTTCATGCGCAATGTACTGCAATTGGCAAACAATGAGTACAAAAAGTGAAGTAACTAAAGTGTAGACATACGTTTTGGCAAAGCTGCAAATCAACAAAGTAAATGCACCAATCACACAAAATCTAACCCACTGCACACCAGCAAAAATGAATATATCGTAATAATGCAACAATGCATCCAATCTCGCTTCATTTCCAAAGCGAGAGAGCAATATACTCTCTCGCCAAAATAAAATTGCCACAAGTACCAGTGAAAGAACAAATACGAAAATTAACAGGAGAAACTGAGTGCCAACAAATTTTCCAATCAAAAACTCCGACCTATGAACAGGTTTCGATAATAAAGTTAAAGCGGTACGGCTATCGATCTCATTAAAAAACAGCTGTGCCATTACAGCTATAGCTAAAATAGAGCCAAAAAAGAATATCGCGCCAAAACCAAAATCAATTATAAATTTTAGTTCGTTAGTACCGAAATCAAATTGCTGAAAAAAACTGGCACTAAAAATTAAGCCCACTGAAATAAGTAATAATGCACTAAAGAATTTTTGGCGGACTGCCTCTAAAAAAGTATTAGCTGCAATTAAACGAATTCTTTGTAGAGATGCTATCATTTGGTCTCTTTGTTACCTTTTTTAAGATGTGTTGATTCACTCAACTCTACCTCCTTAAGGAATAGCTCATTGAGGCTTCTTCGTGGCTTTTCTATGTTGGTAAGTCTTCCTCCTTGCTCCTCGATTACTTTTTTCATTGCCACTCGACCATCTGCATTAAAATTCTTCACAATATACGATTCTCTATCAGTTTGCTGAAGTAAATCGTCCACTCTACCGGAACGAATTAGCTGACCTCGATGCAAAATGGCTACTCGATCGCATAAGTCTTCTATTTGACCTAATAAATGCGAACAAATTAGTACGGTTTTACCGCGATCTTTTAATGTACGTATTATATCAGCTACTGCTTCTGCCCCCATTGGGTCTACCCCCGCAGTAGGTTCATCTAATATTACTAGCTTTGGATCATGTACTAGAGCTTGAGCGAGCCCAATTCTCTGCAACATGCCTTTAGAATAAGTGCCAACGAGTCGATTTTTGGCCTCTTGCATTCCAACTAGCTCGATAGAATCATCCACACGTTGATTTACGATCTTTCGATCCAAACCACAAATACGTGCGTAATAACGAACCAATTCATAACCACTCAAATAACTATGAAAATAAGGTGCTTCGGGAAGATAACCGATACTCTTTCTAACGCTCATAGCATGACTGGGTTGGCCATAAATATGACAAGTACCTTTCGATGCACGCAAAAGGCCAAGTACGATTTTTATAGTGGTGCTCTTGCCACTTCCATTAGGACCTAAAAGTCCATAAATCTCGTTATTCGCAACTTCTAAATGTATATCTTCAATTGCTCTAAGCTTCACCCCTCTAAAACCTGAAATGAAATCTTTTGTAATTCCTTTAATTTGTATCGCCGTGTCATTCATTTTTACGATATAGAAAAGCCATTGTAAATTCTTGGACTTGTAGCATTTTTTACTTCAGTGCGCCGTATAAAACTAGACATTTCGCTTTCTATTTCAGCCCTGAATGCAGTAACTTCAGCCTGATCGCCTTCCGCATGGATGAAGACCCGTCCGTCGTCGATATTGGATACAGTACCTGTGACATCATAGCCCTTTGCAATTGCAACTGTTTGGTACCGAAAGCCAACCCCTTGGACATGACCTTCAAACCAACACTTTATACTGTAGACATCACCACTCATTAATAATTCTTAAATATGTTGCTGACAGAACTCTCTGCAAATCAAAATCGGTCGAATAGACGTCATAAAATTAAGTTATTCTAATAATAGAAGCGATACTGCAAAAAATAGAAAATTCATAATAAATTACATTGCTCAATAAATCATGATTGATTTATTCAAGAACGTAGCACAAATTATATTTAACTGAGGTTATTTAATCTCCAATGAACGAACCAAACTTTGATCATTCAGAAGGAAACTGGGAGGACTTCTCTCAGGGATCTTCATGGGGGGAGTCCCAATGGAGAGGCTATTTGAACAACTCTGATCGCGAAACTGCACGATTTCTATCCATTTACAATAGCCTTAAAGACAAGCCAAATCACTTAGATGAGGTTGCTACTCAGATGGGTTGGGATGCAGATGATATTTCCTTAAAAGATGAAATGGATGAATTTAGTGCCACAGATTGTAACGATTTGGGAAATATAAATGAAAACGAGTCGGCGCCCTACACTCTGCACAAGCACCCTGTAATAGTAGTTACCAGAGGACTGTACCGTTATTTACACCAAAGCTGGGAGCATTATTTAAGCTGCGAAACATCGAATGCTACACCTGAATGTACAACAGATGGACAATTGATGCCATCCTCTAAAATGTGTTGGAAATATGCACAATCGCTCCACCAAGGAGAGATAAACGCACTACTCTCTGTACAAGCACTTGATTTAGGTGACTTCGGCCTCACAATTTGCCACTTAAAAAACAGCCTTAGCGCACTCAATGAGACTTTATCGATTTTGAACCAAATAAGTCACCCTAATAAAAAGTTCTTAGAAGCATTTCGTAAAGAGGTACGCATACGTCTATATGATCTACGTGAATTATGGATTCGAGTCATCGGTGACTGCCGCTCTGAATGCAAGAGACGTCCAGGCCGCGAACAAGATTAATTACAATTTTGTTCACAACTTCACGTTTTTAACTTCTTACTTCGGCCAAAAACCCTTGAATCGCGACTATTTCGCAATAGGAAAACAAGATAATGTTAAGCCGATTACGTAGCTATTTATGGAGACTCTGTCATTCGTCTCGTGCACGTAAAGTTGGTCGGATGCAACTGAAGGCTGCAAAGAATGGAAATGCCGAGCAATTCCTCTGCCTCGCAGCAACTTATATTGATCTTACAACTTGTTACTTTGGTACTAGCTTTTCTGAAAAAGAGTCCGAACGCAATACACGAACTGAAAATGTATTTCTAGCGCTCTGGCAACAACTTGCTTATGCTGAACGCTTATCTGACTTTGAGTTCATGTTAGCATCCTTATTGTTTAAAAATACTTCTTCCGGTGCCAGTATTACTTCCAAAAGCGCTATTGTTAGAAAAATGCGTCTTTTAGAACCTAAGGTGCGATTTGCCCTAATTGCCTACGAATTAGAAAATTGGCCCCTGCGATGGGTGTCACTGCTCATGCGCCTAAAACCTAGCGCGTTACATGCAATATTGGCAGAAGCTCGCTGTGAATTATGCGGGGTAAGCTGGGAATCACTTGCATTAGATGAGCGCAAATGCCTTCAACAGATAAGCCAATCACAGGATAAGTATCCAAACATACAGACCAATAAACAATTAAAGAACCGTACTGCCATCTATCCGCGAATTTCTAATATAAAAGCTCAGTGGTTAGAATTAAAGCCAGAGCTAGTAGAAGTCAAAATGCGATACAAATCGAATTTAATAAATCGTGAACTTATTCTAAAAAACCTCTTAGAGTCGACGAATCAAACATCCTTTATCAAGCCTGCAATCGTTGATCGAATGGTTAATAGCATGAATTTTTCGAGACACAGCAAAATTAATATCTCGTAATGATCCGCACTGCTACAGTAAATATATTATTTATATAAAATCTTTTTTATCTATTTTTTGAATCATATTAAACCACATTTTTTATTATTAGCGGCAAGCCTCAGTGCTCTATCTAGCAGTCTATTTGCAGGACTCTGCGCTGGTCCAATGCTCGGCCACGTTGGCATGAGAGAGGTAAAAGTATGGGTACAAACCCTGTCGCCGGCTACTGTTAGGGTAGCTTATACTCAATCCAGTTCCAATACGCCTAACTGGAGTATTCCGACTCAAACTAAAGCAAGCGAAGCAAACACTGCTACCATTACACTCGACTCAGTTGAACCAGGATTGACCTATTCTTACCAAATTGAAGTTGATGGAAATCTGGTTACTAATAAACACTCTTTTACCACGCCTGCATTCTACCATGGTCGCATGCCTGCACCAGATTTGCGCATAGTAATAGGCGGCGCGCATTACCAAACAGAAGACGGCTTTGAGCCTCCTTACCAAATATTAGGTAATAATTATAGGATTTTTACTTCGATACTGAAAGCCAAGCCGGAACTCATGATATGGACAGGTAATACAGCACACTTAAGGCAAAGTGACTGGTCCTCTCAAAGCGGTTACTACAAACGTTATACCAGGGCACGTTCGACACCTCAACTACAACCACTGCTTGCAAGTATTCCACACTATGCAACTTGGAGTAGCGCAGAATATAGCGTAAATAATGATGGTAAATACTACTCCCATCGTGGGCAGGCAGAAAAGAGCTTCAAAGCATTTTGGCCGAAATCAGTCGAAGTGTCTCAACTGGAGGGTATCCCAACACGTTTGCGCCGAGCAGATGTTGACTTCTTTTTACTAGATGTTCGCAGTAACCGCGATGACCTACCTAATTCTAATAGAAAAGCTGCAATTCTTGGGAGCACTCAAATAGAATGGTTACGCCAAGAATTAGTCAGTAGTACGGCAACATTTAAGCTCATCATTGCAGGTACTCCAGTCCTCAATCCAGCAGATACTCCGACTAATTTGAGTTACGCTTCGGAAGAACAGACCCAACTGTTAGAAATGCTAAGGACTGAAAAAATAGCGGGGGTTTTATTTATTAGTGGTGGTAAATACCATGGTGAACTAACCCGCTTAGTACATATTAGCAGTTATAACCTTTACGACATTAGTGTTGGACCGTTAACCGCTAATCCCAAACAAGTCGATGAACTCAACTATTTTCGTATGCCTGGAACAAATACTGTTGAGCGTCAATTTACTCTAATAGATTTCACCGGTGAGGAGGAAAATCGTCAGCTAACTCTACGAGTTATGAATGTTGAAGGTAATGAACTTTGGAAAAGGACTATTACAAGTAAGCAGCTACAGCCAGCTAATTAAGGAGTTTAATACACAAACGACGCTTCACACGCATCACCTAAGCTAGTCTTATGAAGTGCCACCACCTGGCCACTGAACGAATCCAATAGCATTAAACGAGTACGTCCATCTAAACGCTCTGTTAGAATTATGTGCCGACCATCATTGAGCCAGGTTGGTTCTACTGCAGAACCTTTGAGATTAGATATAACTTTTGAACTCTGGAGTTTAGCATCATATAAAGCGATTTGAAATCCACCATTAACCGCGGCAGTAAAAGTAATTTGGCTCGAATTGCGGGGATTCCAATCCGGTTCAGCACAATAGCGACTAATATTTGTTGGTAAGCGACGGCGCGCACCTCCTGTCGCGCTCGCAACGAACAATTGTGGCCTTCCTGGTGCATCTGAGGCATACACAATGCTCTGTCCGTCCGGCGACCAACTAGGAGAAGTCTCCAATGAATTATTGTTCGTTAAACGGCGCAATTCTCTACCATTTTTATTAGATATATATAGCTCAGCATTACCAGATCCTGATAAGGTCATCGCAATACTACTTCCATCTGGACTGAATTGAGCGCCGTTATTTGTTCCTTTAAAATTTGCAATCGCTTGCCTAACCCCTGCAGCCAAGTCCATAAGATATATATCTGGAAATCCTGACTTATGATAAGTCGTGTATAATAACTGAGTGCCATCGGGCGACCAGTTTGGACCCATCACAAACGAACGATCGCTAGTGACTGCTCGCACCTTGGTGAACAATAAGTCACTTATATAAATTTCTGACTTCAAATGCTTCTTTACTACAAAGCTAAGCTTTCCTGCAAAGAACCCTACATCATTCGATGTATATTCAACGGCACGGTCACAGGCAAGGCATACTGCATGCTGTAAGTCATCACCTTTTAAAGTACTCGTATAGACCGCCTTATTTCCCAACCCTTGAAATATGGACAATTTCACCGAATTTGTTCCAGAAGGCTCCAAGCCAAAGCTAAATACTGACTCATTATTTGTAACGACGCGATATCCACCATGCAGTCCGAAAACTTGTTGGGAATAGGAGAGTATTGAAGAACTGGAACTTTCAATAGCAATCGGTAAGGCGCCATAATTCTCACGTACTGCCTCTTCTAGTTCAATGACACCAACTTGCGCACCAAGATTGGAGAAGAATTTAAATGTAATAAATATAATAAATAATAACGATACAGATAAACGCATGCTATAATAAGATTACACGAACCGATTGATCGCAAATGTAAAGCTACTGGAAATTAAAAAATATTTGTCTTCAATCAACGAAAAGACTTTCACATTTCAAAACACATAATACTTTAAAAATAGTGGATAAACAAAAAATAAAAAATGCCCTTAAATTAGTTAAATTTCCTGGATTTAGCCGCGACATAGTTTCTTTTGGACTAATTCGTGAGATAGAATTAACGCAAGGTGTGGTCCAAATAGGAGTTGAAATAACTAGTCGAGACCCGCAAGTGCCAGAGCAGATTGCTGCTGATATAAAAGCAACGATCGGAGAACTCGAAGGAGTTAGTGAAGTCAAGGTTCGCATGGAAGTTACCAGTCCGCAGCAGCAAGCTACAACAGCTAGCGAAAATGCCTCGACCCCTAGTAATCATGCAACCATGCAGCAAGTAAAACATACCATTGCGATTGCCTCCGGTAAAGGTGGGGTTGGTAAGTCGACGGTTACTGTAAACTTGGCGTGCGCCCTGCAGCGATTACTTGAAGCCGAGAATAAATCAGGTGTCGGTATAATGGATTGCGATATTTATGGCCCATCAGTACCACTTATGCTAGGTGTAAACGGGCAACCAGAGATAGAAAATGATTTAATCCGTCCCATTAGTAATTTTGGAGTCTCCTCGATGTCGATGGGATTTCTTGTAGATGAAGACACTCCAGTAGTTTGGCGAGGGCCTATGATCATGAAGACGATTCAGCAATTTGCTCAAAATGTTAATTGGGGAGAACTCGAGATTTTAGTTGTTGATCTTCCTCCAGGTACAGGCGACGCACAGTTGTCCCTGGTACAAACGATTCCCTTAGATGGAGCAATCATCATCACAACCCCACAAGCAGCGGCATTTCAAGTTGCTCGCCGAGGCGCAAGGATGTTTGAAAAAGTGAATGTACCCATTATGGGCGTAGTTGAAAATATGAGTTATTTAGAAGCTACCGATGGCAGTCGCCAGACCCTCTTTGGAGAGGGCGGTGGAGAGGAAACAGCTAATAGCCTTCAAACTGAACTTCTTGGTCAAATTCCATTAGAACCGGCCTTGAGAATTGGTAGTGATAATGGCATTCCAATCGTAGTCAGCGATCCAGATTCTCCTGCAGCGAAGGCTTTTATAAGCGTCGCCAAAAAAATTATTACACTATTAAATATACACTAGGAAACTATTATTAGAGAGTTTTTAACTAGCATAATACTCATAATTAAATCAATAGTTGTTACCATTAATGTAGCCATAGACTATGGCAATTTCTTAACCCTATCACCATTATGACAGTTTCGACTACAACCCCGCACAAAAGGGCTGAAAAAAATGAAGATTTTACACAACGCTCTAATTTATATCGTGAATTTCTTGCGGAGCGCGATGAAATATTAAAGCACAAATGGATAGAGTCAGAGAAACAAGGCCAAGATATTGGCTTTGACAGAGCCCTATTCGACTGGATTCGCAAGCACCGAAGCGCATGGCGCGTCGATCGCAACTACCTACATGATACTACAATTTAGTACTCTCTTCACGGAGATAACAAAGCAAAAAAAACCGCATTAAGTAGCGGTTTTTTAAGAGGTAAAATGTACTACCGATTAACTTTTGATCTCACGGTGCAAAGTATGCCGACGAAGAAATTTATTGTACTTCCTTTTTTCAACGCGGTCAGGTTGCTGCTTCTTATCGCGTGTGGTCATATAACGAGACACCGGCTTACCTTCCGCGCGGGCTTCTGTACATTCAATAATTACGTGCTCTCTTGCCATGATAAAACTTTCTACTCTAGAGGATTGGAAAGCGCGTGAAACTAGGTTTAACAGCTCTTAGCGCAAGTCCTTTTTTCTATTAAAAATATGACTGATGGATACCTTACGTATTGCCCTACCCCTAACTCGAGCACTTAATTTTATACATGCCTCACCATTCTTTAATAATTTCTATCGGTAGTGACCATGCTGGCTTTCCTCTCAAGGGCCCTATTAGTCAGCTATTAGAAGCCCGCGGACATACGGTTCTTGATTTTGGTTGTACGTCAGAGGACTCTTGCGATTACCCAGATTACGTACGTCCTGCAGCTCAAGCTGTTGCATTAGGCAAGGCTGATTTAGGCATAGTGCTTGGAGGCAGCGGTAACGGTGAGGCAATTGTAGCTAATAAGGTCAAGGGGGTACGCTGCGGAGTGTGCTGGGACACTTGGTCAGCGAGCATGACTAAAGAGCATAACAATGCAAATTGTATTGCGATTGGCGCTCGCCCAGTTTCCGAGCAATTGGCTCTGAAAATTGTTACTGCTTGGCTGGATGCAACGTTCGAAGGTGGCAGGCACGATCGTAGAATAAGCAAAATTGATGCTTAGTTAAGTCATGGCTTGAAAGATATCAAACTCATGCTCTCTATATGCATACTTATAATTTACTAAAATACACTCATGGCAGACAAAAATACTAAGCAAAATAATGGCGCTAAGATTCAGGAGCAGTTCCTTAAACAAAGAAAAATATTTCTCTGGGGGGAAGTAAGTGACAAGTCAGCTAAGGATATAACTGAGAAGCTACTCTATTTGGAGACAGAGGCGCCCGGAAAAGAAATTATTTTTTATATCAACACACCAGGAGGTTCCATCACTGCAGGTATGGCGGTATACGACACCATGCAGCTTATTAGTTCTCCGATCAAGGTCGTCGTCACAGGTATGGCAGCAAGCATGGGATCGATTTTGCTTTGTGGAGCTACTAAGGGCAAACGTGTGCTTTATCCACACAGCCGCGTTCTAATCCACCAACCACTAATATCTGGACAAATGATCGCTGTCGCTGTCGACATTCATATACAAGCGCAAGAAATGGAACGTTTGAGAGATGAGCTAAATACAATATTAGCTAATTGTTCCGGACAACCACTTGAAAAGATTCAGCAAGACACGGACCGTGATTTTTATATGACTGCCACTGAGGCAATCGATTACGGCTTAGCCGACGAAATTGTAGATTCAATTTAAGGAACCTTCCTGATTTTCTGCATAAGAAATTTGAACTAGTATCTATACAAAAAAAGCCAGTTCCCCAAGAAACTGGCTTTTAAAATGAAGATAAATCAGCGACTAAGCTGCGTTGGCTTGCTTTGCTTTTTCAATCAAGGCAACAAAAGCTGTCTCATCGTGAATAGCGAGCTCAGAGAGCTGCTTGCGGTCCATATCGATGTCTGCAGCCTTCAATCCATGCATGAAGCGGCTATAGTTAATGCCATTCGCACGGCATATTGCATTGATGCGAACAATCCAAAGTTGACGAAATTCGGTCTTTTTCTTCCGACGATCACGATACGCATACACTTCAGCGCGATCGACTGCGTCTTTCGCGTAACGAAAGAGTCGGGATTTATTACCAAAATAGCCCTTGGCTTTCTTGAGTACTTTTTTGCGACGTGCGAGCGTCGCGGGTCCATTTTTGGCTCTAGGCATGTTATTTGTTCTCTCTTTTTATATCGCTGCTGGGTCGCCCATTTTCATGTTACCCGGTTAGCGTGAGTTAATTTGATAAGCGATTAAGTTTAAGCGAATGGCAGTCCGCGGATGAGGTTTGCGCGCTGCCCGTCTGCGACGAGCTTACTGCTACCTGCACGGCGGCGTTGCTTCACACTCTTATTACGAAGAAGGTGTCGGTGTCCTGGCGTACGACGAAGGAGTTTACCGGTACCAGTCTTCTTAAAGCGCTTGGCGATTGATTTACGTGTTTTCTGCATGAGAAATTTGGAAAAGATGCAGAAAACACAGTGTATGGGTGCCTATGTAAAGCACAATTTTAGTAAAGAAAGCATTGTAGTCACTCGAATCATCAACCTAATCATTCATTTCAATACTATTTGAGTGAATTTACCACAGCTATCAGTTTATCTAAAAGGGTCCAATTACGGACGTATTCGTAAGCTCACAAGTTTCGAGAAGCACCATCATGAACCGGATCACTTCAGTGATGCCGCCCTCGAATTCGTCAGACGTATCGGCCATGAAGACGTAAAAAGATCAGCAGAACTTCTTTATCAAGAAATTCGCAGACAATTTGCTTACAAGCGCCGCGACTTTAATTACATATGCGAAGACGGCTTCGCTAATATTAAGACCCCTGACTTTGAAATCGAAATACGTATCGATCAAGGGGTCGAAGTATCAGAGCCTAAAAATTACTGTATCAGCACAGTTGTTAATCGCTTAGATACTATAGAAGTTCAGCAAGATGAGCGCTTCACTGACTGCTTTAATAGCCACTGCGATCAAATCATAGTACAATTTCCTCAAGTAATCGATCTCAGTAGTAAAATTGATCAGATCGAAGCGATCAAAGAGTTTGCGAATTGTCTAGACTACGCACCAGATGCTAGCTCCTTTGATCTCAAATTAAGCGATCAAGACCTTCACATTCAGGTCACTGAAATGCAAATGAGCTTCCGTTTGCTCACCTACCCAAATTTGAAGAAGTTATTGGACCTTAGCCAAAGAGCCTTCGATATACTAACGAAAAAAAGCGATATTATTTCGATAGACTAAACACCATGGATTTTCATTATACATTATAAAACTTTATAACAATTAACCAAATTTTGCGAATCTAGTTGTATTCGCTTCAATTTAAAACGACATAATAAAGTATGAAAATGCGAACTGAGTCCGACTCCATGGGTCAAATGGAAGTCCCAATTAATGCCCTCTATGGAGCTTCTACTCAACGTGCAGTGCTGAACTTTCCAATATCAGGAATTCCGATGGATCGAGCACTTATCCGTGCATATGGATTGATTAAGTTAGCAGCTGCCGAAGTTAATTCCGAGCTAGGTCTTTTATCCGATGAAAAAAGAGAATTCATTACTCTTGCGGCTAAAGAAATTTATGATGGGCAGCATTATGAACAATTTCCAGTCGATGTTTATCAAACTGGATCAGGCACGTCGACTAACATGAATGTCAATGAGGTGATTGCCAATCGCAGTAACCAAATTAGCGCAAACACTACAAAAGATGGTAAGAACAATCTCTGCGTCCACCCCAATGACGATGTAAATCAATCTCAGTCATCGAATGATACATTTCCCACTGCCATACACATTGCAATTAGCTTAAAGATAAAAAATGAATTGCTCCACGAACTAGAACTCTTTCATCAAGCGCTAGTTCAAAAATCTGAGGCATTTAAAGATGTTCTCAAGATAGGCAGAACTCATTTAATGGACGCCACGCCAATTAGCTTAGGGCAAGAATTTGGTGGTTATGCAAAACAACTTCAATATGCGATACAAAGATCCAATAAAGCCCTCGATGCTCTTTTAGAGCTGCCTTTAGGGGGCACCGCAGTCGGGACAGGTCTAAACTGCGACAAAAATTTTGCTCCCAAAGCAATACAGATAATTTCAGACACCACTGAAGTTAAATTCAAGGAGGCCGAGAATCATTTTGAAGCACAATCCGCTAAAGATGGATTGGTCGAGTGCCACGGGCAATTATCGACGATATGTACTTCCCTTTTTAAAATTGCGAACGATATAAGACTTATGGGGTCTGGCCCACGCTGCTCCATTGGAGAAATTCAATTACCAGCGACCCAGCCTGGATCTTCAATCATGCCGGGCAAAGTCAATCCAGTCATGTCAGAATCACTAACCATGATCGCGGCTCGCGTATTTGGGAATCAAACAACAGTCACCTGGGCAGGCGCTAATGGTCATTTAGAACTCAACACGTACATGCCGCTCATGGCACATACTATTTTAGAGTCCTTACAATTGATCACAAGTGGACTTAAAGCATTTCGTGAGAATTGCTTACTAGGATTAGAAGCAGATCCACAAAGATGTGAGTCATTAATAGAATATTCACTTTCTATGGTCACTTCCTTAGCCCCTAAAATAGGCTATGACTTAGCCTCTGAAATTGCCAAAGAAAGTATCGCTACTAAAAGAACTGTTAGAGATATTTGTATTGAAAGAATGGATGCATTAAAAATGACTGCAGAAGAAATTAATACTATATTAGATCCTGCAAAAATGGCAGGCCTTGCTTAATTTCATTACTAGTTGATTTAAGCCACGATCGTCCTTACTTGCGCTAATTAATGCAGATGCCGATTCTGTAATACAGCAGTTTTTTAGATTGCTAAATTAATTAAACGAGCGACCACAACCACAAGTACTGCTAGCATTTGGGTTACGAATTTCAAAACCCTTGCCATTTAAGCCGTCGTCAAAGTGAATTTCACTACCATCTAGATATTCAAGACTGGTGGCATCGATTAAAAATGTCACACCATTGTGGGACAACTCTGCGTCACCCTCCTTGGAATCGTCGAAAGACATACCATACTCAAATCCGGAGCAACCACCAGCCTCGACGAAAATTCTAAGTCGCTGACTAGCTGCGGCTTTTTCCTGTTGCATGCCCAATATATGAGTAGCGGCGCTATCCGTAATTGTAATCATTTTGCTAGCCAACACCAGTCAATCACGAGTGTCAACTCATGCATACGAACAACAAATGAATTAAATATATTTATGAAGCATTTTTTATGCTAGATTAAAAAAATCGTCTTGCAGACCTCATTACATATGATTTTTATTATGTTTGTAGATTCATTTTCTGCAACAACTGCTCAAAAAACCTGTCTACTGCCCTCAATAGGCTTCATAGAAACTATGTGCGCGCTCGAATTTCAACAATCACAAAAGCAAACTCAATCGCTTGTACTAGCGCCGCAGTTGCGAAATTCTCTAAAAATTTTGCAAGCCCCAGCAGTGGATCTGCGTACCTCTATTTTAGAGGAGTTACAAGCGAATCCACTACTCGAAGAGTTATCCATCGATAGTATTAGTGTTGAGGAGCGCATCAGTGAGCCAGATGCAAGTGAGCCAGAGCCGGAAAAAGAGTTAGATTTTGATGCTGAAGACTATAGTATTCTTGAGCGCATGAGCGAAGATGTGCGCGAGCAATTTGCCCAGGAAAATACTCCTTCACTTATCACAAACGAAGCGGCAGAACGGCGAGAACATTTTATGAACTCGCTTACTGTTGGAGTCTCACTGCAGCAACATCTAATCGAGCAAGCCGACCTGGCCGACTGTACCGATACGCAGAGAGAAGCCCTCACCTACCTAATTGGTAGCCTCAACGAGAGTGGCTTCTTGACGGAAACTTTATCAAATGTAGCCCTCACTAGCCGCGTTGCGTACAGCGCAGTTAAAAGCGCAGCAACTTTATTAAAATCATTCGACCCTCCGGGAATCGGTACAAATGATATGCAAGACTGCTTGATTACACAGTTAGAATTAAATGGGCGTGGCAATTCTGTTGCTGCGCGTATTGTGCGAGATTATTTCAAGCTCCTCGTTCGCCGGAGAATACCCGAACTATCGCGTAAGACAGGCACTACAACCGACGATATACAAACTGCTATTGAAGAAATCGCGACTCTAGATCCTGCCCCTGGAAAGCGCTTCAGCGCTGACAGCAATACTGTTATCGAACCAGATGTAACGGTTTTTAAAGATGATTACGGTCAATGGCAGGTAGTCCTTAACAATGACTATATTCCTCGCTTAAGAATTAGCGGAGTCTATAAAGAAATGCTTGCTAAAGGAACCCTTAGTAAAAAAGAAAAGGACTTTATGCTCGAGCGCATGCGATCTGGAAAATTCCTAATTAATTCAATTGAGCAGCGCCAACAAACCATCGAGCGCATTACCCGCGAAATTCTATCTTTTCAGTCCGACTTTTTTGAGCATGGAATAGCAAAGTTAAGACCACTAACTATGAATACAATTGCGCAAACTGTAGAGGTACATGAGACGACTGTATCGCGTGCTATTGCAAATAAATATATGCGCTCTCCGCATGGTGTCTTTGCCTTCAAATACTTTTTTACTCCTGGTTTCACCTCAAGTAGTGGAGAATCTGTATCGAATAAATCAATTAAAGATATGATCGCGCATCTTATTGAGGAAGAAAATACAGCAAAGCCCTACTCTGACCAAAAAATAGTCGATCTATTAAAACAAAAAGAGATTAAAATTGCGCGCCGAACAGTGGCTAAGTACCGAGAAGAGTTGGGCATTCTACCGACAAATTTAAGAAGGCGATACGACTGAATGAAGCGCCGCAGATATACCTTGCTTAAAGCGAAAAAATCCGGCTTTAGCTAGTGGATAAAAATGGGCATCCCAGGGGCATCGCTGCATGGATAATTTCACTCCTTGTGCTTCA
Source organism: Coraliomargarita sp. (assembly GCA_002699365.1). Classification (GTDB taxonomy): domain Bacteria; phylum Verrucomicrobiota; class Verrucomicrobiia; order Opitutales; family Coraliomargaritaceae. Next base: position 163,027 of record PAAN01000018.1, read on the forward strand.
ACGACAGATTGAAGATCTTGTATTTTCGAGTCCCACATTCCTGTTGGAACTTCAGCCATTAGAACAGCATCTAATTGTTTCGTTACTGCCCAGTTACTCACAGAATCGACATCGTTAAACAACGGATGATCGGCTTGAAGTACTGATTGTAAGGATTCTTGACGAAACTGTGCAACCATGGGAGCAATTTTATTTACCGAGTACACTGCAGGTGAAAAGTATCCGGCTATATAAATTTCGGCTGTATCTTGATTAGTAACCAACCAATTAAACGCGCGCACATCATCTTCTTGCAAAAGTACGCCAACGCGTGACTTTTTTTGCGGAAGAGGACCTAAACTAGGTAGACTGCGTGGTTGCTGTATAGGAAAAGACTTCGGAATTACCGCTTCGGTGGCTAATCTCTCTTTTACTTCGAAGCGACCTTGGGTGTATTTTTGAATATTATCTGGGTTGGCTAGGTAGGTCTTTCCTTTCGTGTGCAATCCTGCAACCCAGCGCCAACTTAGAGTATTGCTAGCGGGATCACCATCGAGTAAATATTGCATAAATAGATCTGCACCTAAGACCCAAGGAAGCTTGAGCGTATGTATCCAAATACTCGCGTACCACATCCGCACGTGGTTGTGTAAATAACCGGTCTGCTGGAGCTCTTGGGTCCACTGATCCACACATTCAATTCCGCTTTGCCCAGCTAGTACAGCTTGATAGGTAGCATCCATAAAGGATACTTTACGCGCTTGATTTAGCTCTGCCAGATACTGCTCCCAAACTGCTGGGCGTAGCTGTAACCAACCCTTCCAATAAGTACGCCAACATACTTCGTCGATAAACTTACTAGCTGCGCTAGCGCTATGCTGATGAAGAACATGCTCAATAATTTCCCATTCTTGTAATAAGCGCGTACGTACCCAGGGCGAAAGACCAGAGACATTAGCCTCTACCAATGGAGCGCTTACAAAATTTCTTCTCGACGCATAATTTTCTCCTGCATGTGGAAGAAATCTTTGGAGCGCTTCGAGCGCTGATTGCCTGTTAGGTATATGCACCTAGTACAATCGAAACAAAACTAAAAAACCTACAAATATATACTGTAGTGCTTCTTATTTGGAAATAAGCTCCAAACAGGCACTGCCAATTCCATCGGCAAGCAATCGTCCTTTAGGACTGAGCCTAAAAAGGGTACCCTCTTGAAAGACTAAGCCTTCATTCACAAATTTTTGAAGTAATTCCTGCAACTGTAGGAGTGAACCCGCACCTGGGAAACGACGCTGTAATTGCGTCCACTCAATACCCTTATTCATGCGCAGCCCGAAAATAACAGCATCAAAAAAAAGTATTCTATCATTGAGCATTGTTTGCTCAATCCGGCTACTCGTTTCATCCTTGGTAGATAAGTCCTCAATCCATTGGTCCAGATTAGCCGCACGCTGATACCGAAAACCATTGTACTGGCTGGCTGCAGAGGGACCACAGCCGATCCATTCGTGCATACGCCAAGTATTTAAATTATGCTGACATTGGCTCGACCGATTCGATGAGAAATTAGAGACCTCATATTGTTCAAAACCGAGCTCGCCTAACAGCTCCCATCCTCGCTCGTAAAATTGAAGCTCTCGATCTGCATCGATGCTTACTTTTCCTTCGGATAGTTTTACATATAGCGCAGTATCTTCTTCAAAAGTTAAGCAATACGTAGAAATATGATTGGGGCGTAGCTGTGCCGCCTCTCGCAGGTCAGACTCCCAGCCTTGCATCGACTGGTTTGGAATCGCAAAGATCAGGTCCAAGTTTGTATTAGTGAAAGCAGCATCTTGAAGGAGGTCCCACGCCTTGTAGATCTGCCTTGGTTTATGTAAGCGCCCTAGAGATTCGAGTAATTTGGCATCAAAGCTTTGTACTCCCATGGAAATGCGCGTTACTCCTAAATCGCGTAATACACTTAACTTATCGGCCTTAACCGTGGACGGCGCCATTTCAACAGTCCATTCCTGCGGCGCAATTGGCAAGCGCTCGAGTAGGCTTCGCCCCATGCGCTCTAAGTCTTTTGCTGGTAATAAACCAGGGGTACCCCCACCCCAAAAGATTGTTCCCACTTCACGACCCATTGGTAAATGTGAGAATTCTAAGTCCATCGCATCTAAATAGCGGTTTAGATCACCGCGCCTTGGCTTCTCCTGATAAAAGGCACAAAAATCACAGGTAGATGCGCAAAATGGCACATGGCAATAAACCCCAAGCGGCAGAGTGGATAGCACGTTTGTTCGAGAGCTATGAAGTATTGATTTCACTGATCCAAATATTAAACACCTACAATAAAGATTAGCCTCTTACTGCGATCTAAGAAATCAAGAAGCAATTGACTTAAATAAGTAGTTTTGCTTGCCGATTACTCGAGTTCGCGCATTGCTAGATAAATGATAAAAATAAGCTACATTTTTAGCGCCTTAGCTCTAGCTCTACTTTTGGGACTGACTGGATGTAATACCCAGATAGAAAATATGACGCCCACACGTGTTCCAGCCAATCCATCTGGGATTTATACTCTGAGCGCTTATGCTAAGCTTAGCAATCAGTCTGTCATGCGCGAGAGCATGAGCGCATCGATCGTTATTGATGGTGAAACGCACCCAATGAACCAGAGCGAAGTTGGCGAAGCTCACTTTGATTATGACTACATAATGCCAGAGAGTCGAGACAGTGCCCGCTTTTATTATGTCCTCGATTACAAATTTATAAACAAAGACAAGGTCATTAAAGATGCCACTGTTCAATCGGGTATCGAGCAAATGAAGCTAATCGATCGCTATTCGATCTCTTTAGATACGAGCCGAGCACCGATTGGAACCTCACTTGCAGTTTTGGGTCGCGGTTTCTCGCGCAGCGACAAAGTTTATGTTGGTGGCGTGGAAGCGAGCACCCGCTTCATTTCTAGTAATACTCTACAGTATATTGTCCCAAATGTGACCCCTGCACAGTCACATTCAGTTGAGGTGCGTGGCCTCAGCACCGAGAGTGCAGGTACTCTTAAAGTAGATCCAGGTCGACCACTGCGAGTTATCCCTGATAGCTTGAATCTTCAACAAGGGCAGCGCCAAGCGCTCGCCTTTGCTATGGATAATCCAGCGCCAATGGGTGGACTGTATATCAATGTGACAACAGACATTCCAAGTAGTGTTATTATGTCAGAGGTGATTATCCCCGAGGCAGCAAGAACAGTAAATATTGCCGTGCAAGCGGGTGAGCCAGGCGCTGGAAGTTTGTATATACAAGGACCGGGCATGGATGAGATCGTGATCCCTATCACAGTTAAGTAATTCGTTGAAGTTACTTAAGCGCACAGAGCACTAAAGTGTCGGCACTGCAGCGAGAAGCTTCTTGGTGTACGGATGCTGCGGGTTGGAGTAGATCGCATCAGCTGGCGCTTGCTCGACGATTTTCCCTTCAGTCATAACTAGTACAAAATCACTGATGTGTTCGACCACAGCTAAGTCATGTGCAATGAATAAATAGGTTAGCCCAAGCTCCTGCTGTAAATCCTGTAAGAGATTTACAATTTGCGCCTGCACCGAGACATCCAGGGCGCTAACAGGCTCATCACAGATAATAAATTCTGGTTCGACTGCGAGCGCGCGCGCGATCCCAATACGCTGGCGCTGCCCCCCGCTAAACTGGTGCGGGTAGCGGCGCATAAAATCGGCTTCTAAACCGACCTTTTCTAATAATTGCGAGACCCGCTCTTCTTTCTGTGATTTAGAAAGTTGCTTGAAATGAATATCCAGCGGTTCTGCCACACTACTGTAGATACTCATGCGTGGGTTGAGCGAGCTGAAGGGGTCCTGAAAAATCATCTGAATTTTTTTGCGATAGGGAAAATAAGCTGCCTTAGAGACCGTTGATAAATCTTGCCCCGCATAACGAACGCTGCCCGAAGTGATTGGTGTTAGCCTAGCGATCGCGCGACCCGTCGTGGTTTTACCGCTACCACTTTCGCCAACGAGGCCGACAGTCGATCCACGCGGCACTTCAAAAGAAATCCCATCCACCGCCTTTACTTGACCTACCACACGCTGGAGCACACCTTCACGAACAGGGAAGTGTACTTGTAAATCACGCACCGCGAGCAGTGGTTCTGAGGCATTTAATTCGCTCATTATAATTTGTTATTTCATAGCATGTACTGAAAGCTTCAAGCTATTTGCACAAAGAGTTTACCTTGAGCTTAAAAATTAAAATCTCTACAAACATAGCATGGATCTAAGTCGCTTCCATAGTATGGACCCGAATTTACTCGTTGGAGTTGTAAATACTGCATTGCGCAATGACTATGAGTCACTTGAGGATCTTTGCTTAACTCACGATATTAGCAGCGAAGAATTGGTGCAGCGCTTGGCAAGTGGGGGCTACGAGTTTCGAAGTGAGCAGCAGCAATTTCGCTGATAGATTTTCGCAACTATTATTTCGCTGGTAGCTAAAAAGCTACTGCGACGCTGCCATTTCGTGATCAATTGTAGTTAAGCGGTGCTGCTTGGCACCTAGTTTTGGAATACAAGCAATCAACGCCTTCGTATAGGGATGCTGAGGAGCGCTCAAGACAGTCTCCACCGGGCCGCGCTCAACAATGTCTCCTTGGTACATCACCAGCACCTCATCGGCGAAGCCCTTCACAATACCAAAATTATGGGTAATGAGTACAATGCTCATGCCGAGCTTGCTGCGCAGTTCACGTAAGAGATCAATAATCTGCGCCTGTATGGTGACATCGAGAGCTGTAGTAGGCTCGTCTGCCACGAGGAGCTTAGGCTCGCACGCGAGCGCCATCGCGATCATCACCCGTTGCTGCATGCCACCACTCATTTCATGCGGGTAGGCTCTATAGCGCTGCGCTGCATCGCGAATGCCGACAAGTTCTAGCAGTTCAACCGTACGCGCTTTAGCATCGCTAAGATCGGGGCGATGTAAACGCACCGCCTCTTCTATCTGGTAACCGACAGTAAACACCGGATTAAGGGACGCAGAGGGTTCTTGGAAAATATAGGCAATACCTGCACCGCGGATCTGGCGCAGTGCCTTAGCATCCATCTTTAGAATATCTTGTCCTGCAAAAAGAATTTCGCCACTCACTGTGCAGCTTGGCGCGGGTGGCAGTAAATTTGTCAGTGACAAACAAGTGACACTCTTCCCGCTGCCACTTTCGCCTAAAATTGCGACGGTCTCTCCGCCGCCTGAAACTGAAAAGTCTATGCTATGCACGACCTCAATACTTTCATCACTGCCTTGAAAGGCGATTTTTAGATCCTTAACTTTAAGTAAGTCTGGCATAATTAACTAATCAAATAGTTCATTTATTTTGAATCAACACTCAACAGCTTTATTAGCGCACTTGCATCTTAGGGTCCACACAATCTCGTAATGTATCACCAAGTACATTGTAAGCGATCACGGTAATAAAAATTGCGAATCCAGGAACAAGCATCCACCAAAAATTCATAAAAAATACGATCATATTACCCTGCGATTGTTTAAGCATCAGCCCCCACGAAGCGGACGGCTCAGATATGCCAAGCCCTAGAAAAGAAAGTGCGGCTTCGGCTAATATATAGCCTGGTATGGATAAGGTCGCTGCAACAAGTAAGTAGCTCGCAAGATTTGGCAAAATATGCTTAATAAGAATTTTGGGCAAAGATTGGCCCATACTTTCTGCAGCAAGTACATAGGAGCGATTGCGAATCGAAAGAGTCATCCCACGAATAATTCTCGCTGTGCCCGCCCATCCTATAACGGAGAGTAACACCACTATAATCATATACACCTGCCCAGGGGAAAGCTCTGGACTGATTAATGCAGAGCGAAGAGCGAGCAGTAAATAAAGCGCAGGTATCGACATTAAGAGCTCCACAAAGCGCATCGCAAAAAAGTCGACAGTTCCACCGTAGTAACCTGCAAGCGAACCGACAATAAAGCCAAGGATCAGGGTGATCGATATTCCAATAAACCCAATCGAAAGTGAAATCCTTGACCCATATAACAGTCGACTAAAAATATCGCGACCCGTGTCATCTGCACCAAGTAAATACAGCCGCGCATTTGGCACAGAGGGATCCAGCGAGAATAACGTGCGCTGCATCGCAATAAAGCCCCACAAGTAATAGGGGTCGGTCTTCGCGAAGAGCTTTACAGGCAACGACTCTCCAGTCGCTTTGTATACAGGTGAACCCAGCGACTGCTTCGCATAGAGCTTCGCCTGTAAGCCGCCCTCCTTCCAAACAAAGCCTGTCGGTGGATGATAGGCCTTATCCAAATTTTGTTCTGTTATCGGGTAAGGCGCTAAGCAAGGAGCCAGTAAGGCGGCGCTATAGAGCACTCCCAATATCGCGATGGAAACTGCGCCGAGCGGGCGGCGCAGCACTGGACCGATCAAGCGCTTAAACAGGACATAAACAATATAGCCAACCAGTGCAACACATGCCACAGCGAGCAAACCAGCGAGCAAAATGCCTATGTATTTAAGCCCGACTCCAATCTGCAGCAGTAAAGCTGGCGCAATCACTTCTAATAAAATTTCTACAGCGAGCACTGCTAGCAGGGCCATCCATACCCAAGTCGTCTTACCGACGCCAACGCTAAGTGAACTACCAGTCTGGGCGTTGCGAATGCGAGGGTCCGCCCAAGCGAGCATTAAATCGGCAACTAAATTACCCAGCACTAACATAACCACACCAATCATCACCCCTGCCATCACAACGTACTGATCTTCGCGGATCAGAGCATCAAAAATTAGCTGCCCTAAACCTGGGTAGTTCATCACATTTTCCACTAGTAATGCTCCAGATAAAAGGCTTGCAAAGGAATACCCGAAAGAGGTGATCAGTGGGTTGATGGCATTGCGCAGTACATGCTGAAACATAATCACTCGCTCACGCAGACCCTTCGCCCGCGCGGTATTCGCAAATTCTGCGCGCATATAATCGATAAAGTTAGCGCGCATGATGCGCATCATACCAGCCACACTACCGACTCCTAAGACCAGAGTCGGCAAAATTAGGTGGTAGGCATAATCAACCCACTGCAACGCCCATGGATAAAACTCACTTTCGACCGATGACCGACCGCCCTCAGGGAAGAGACCAGTAATCGAGGCAAAGTACACCGCTAATATCGCTAGAAAAAACTCAGGAATTGATAGAGCTGCGTATGCGAGTAGCGCAGACAAGCGATCAAAGATCGAGTCTTTATAAAGTGCTGCAAGAACGCCCAAGGGTATCGCAATACACCACGCAAAGGTTATCGAGGTGAGCGATAAAATAAAGGTCGCTGGAACTCGCTGCTTTAGTAAACTGAAAACTTCCACTTGGTAGGTCCATGACTCTCCAAAATACGGCCAGCCAAAATGCAGACCTTTTTCTGGAGCCCCAACCCAAGGTCCATATTTAATCGGCGCAACATTTGCGATCCAGTGCCCATAGCGCACAAACCAGCGAGTCGGTGCGCCACTTGCATCGATGAGCCCAAGCTGGCGCTCCTGCTGCTCAATCACTTCCTGGGGGATATCGCGAGCCGCGCGAGCTTGCGTCAGAAAATCTCCTGGCGAAAGATACATTAATATCGAGACAAGCAGGCTCGTGCCCAATAATAAAGGGATCAGGCTAAGTAAACGGCGCAAAATAAAAGCAGTCATTGGCTATTGTTCACTACCCTCCCAGATCTCTTCGATATTCCATAAAATCGTGCCTGCACTTGGCACGTAAATATTACGCCATTTATTTTTTACCCCGGCATATCCGTACGGCGTGAATCCGTATAATAGCGGCAACTCCTCCGCCAAGATAGCCTGCACCTCGTGCATGTAGTTGACGCGCTGCGCCTCGTCCAAGGTGCGCTCTTGTAAGCCGATGAGCTCGTCAATGCGCGCCTCCCACTCTGTCACTGGAGCAGGCTGCTCAGGATACCACTGGTGGTACTCGCCACTACTTAGGTAGAGCGCCTTGCTACCAGATGGATCATAAGCCGCGCTACTCGAACCCCAGCCAAGAATTGTCACATCGTAATTAAAAGTGTCGTCGGTGCGGCGCAGCAAAGTCGCAAAGTCGGAGCGCTCCAAATTAACATCCATGCCCAAATCCTTCATATTTTCGACGAAGGTCACACCAACTCGGTCATAAAAATTACTTTCTACTAATAAGAGAGTAAAAGCCACTGGCACTGCCTTTGAATCGATTAATTGACCAGCCGCATCCCAGCTAAAACCAGACTGCCTAAGCAAGCGCTTCGCCTGCTCCGGATCAAAATCATAGCGCGGCAAATTTGGATTGTGCCATTTGCCTTGCGCGGGCGCTATAATCGAGGTCAATGATTCGCCCTTACCAAAAAGTAGCGCATCGATCAGACCCTGACGATTGAGCCCATACTGTACTGCCTGTCGAAAGCGCTTATCGGTGAACCAGCGGAGCTTGTGAGCTGGCAAGAAGGGCTCCCCCTTCGCGTTTACTCCACGGTGTTGATTGAACCAAAAGAAATTCACACTGGCGGATGGTCCACGGTCGTAAATGCTAAATCGATAGGTATCAGCGGCTTTTTGTACCCATGTATAATCATCGGCACCTATGCCAGACGCATCACTCTTGCCTGTGGCAAAGTGTGCTACTTGTGTATTCGCCTCTTTGACAAATTGGTGCACTAGATAGTCCAGATACGGCAAGCGTTGCTCCTTACGATCCGCTTTCCAGTAATGTGGATTCGGTTGCAGCACCAAACGCTCCCCTGGTTTATACGACATGATAGTAAAGGGCCCAGTGCCCACAATCGCTGCGGGCGATTCAATCGCGGTTTTTGTAGACCACTGTTTTTGAAAGCTTCCGTCTTCAAATGCTGTCTGTAGCTTGTGCTTGGGCAAAATCGATTGACTGATGTCATATATAAATGGCGCGTAGACTGTGGGCAGATCAAAACGCACCGTATATTTATCGATCTTTGTGTAGCGCAGCTTTTCTCCATTGATGTGAAACTGCTGATAGTTTCTCGATGGATATTTTGGTAGGCGCTTGCCCGTGACGGCATCTACAGTTTCAGCTAAGATACAGTCAAAAGTAAAAATAACATCGTCCGCAGTGAAGAGCACACCATCACTCCAACGTACCCCCTCGCGTAAATAAAAAGTGTACGATTTAAGGTCCTCGCTCACCTGCCATGCTTTCGCCAGCGCTGGTAAAAACTGTTCGGTGCGCGGATCATACTCAACGAGCGAGCTTAGCAGGCGCGAGAGCAAAAGCGAAGTGCTAACGTTATTTGGTACCTGCGGGTTAAAGGTGGTGGGCTCCGTAGTTTCACTGAGCACAAAAATTCCACCATACTGACCGGGATCAGCTGATACACATAGCACATCAGCAGGCAGCGCATACTCACCGCGCATGATCGCAGGCGGCTTCGAACAGCCAACAAGCATGGTCATGATGCTAAGCATTACCCCCAGAAGAGCACTCTGGAGGTATACAAATTGTTCACTTTCTAAATCCAGCATGTAAAACCTTAACGAAAGCCTCTCGGTCACAATATTCAACCTCATTTACACAGTGATTAATTAACTAAATTTTAGCAGAATCCTTGACAATGGACAAGCGTTCACCTAAACACTTGTACACTATGAAAGATTTAACCCAGCGGCAAAAAGAGATCTTAGAGTTTATAGAGCACCACGAATGGCGTAACGGCTTCTGGCCGAGTATTCGTGAGATCCAAGAGAAATTTGAATTTAAAAGCACCAATGCTGTGATGGGTCACCTGCGCGCCTTGGAAAAGAAAGATGTGCTTGAGCGCATCCCAGGCCAAGCGCGCACATTTAGAATCCACCGTCCTGATGATGGAGATTCCACTCAACTTCCTAAAGAGGCTCATGAGGTAGTCGATATCCCAATCGTTGGCGCTATCGCAGCTGGTTATCCGGACCGCGTCGAAGGCGCAGGGGAAATTGGTCGTCTACAAGTCGATATTGGCAGTGCGGGATTTAGCTCGCAACGTCGTAGTTTTGCCCTGCAAGTGCGTGGAGATAGCATGGTCGATGCAGAAATCTACGATGGGGATCGTGTCGTCATTGAGCCACGCGATGCGCATGATGGAGACATCGTCGCTGCCTTAATTGACGGAGAGACGACACTAAAGCGCTACATCAAAAAAGCAGGTGAACCGCCTTACTTAAAAGCAGAAAATAAATTTTACCCAGAACTGTATCCGGTGACAGAACTGTGCGTACAAGGAGTGGCAAAGGCAGTCGTGAGAAATTTGTAATTGCTTCGAATCCCTGCGTGGCACTTATTCCTAGTTCCTCTCGTCTCGCTACAAGATCCATCATACCTGTAATCATGCCAGTTACTTTCGACCATACCCGCATTCGTGTTTCCGACTTAGATAAGTCTATACATTGGTACTGTGAAACTTGTGGCTTTGAACTTCTACGGCGCACCGACCGCTCTCCAAGCGGCAATCAACTAGCTCACCTACAAATTCCTGGGAGTAGTCATAAACTAGAACTTACCTACAGTGCTGCATATACGGTCAAATTTCCCGAGGATTTGGTACACACCTGCATACGTGTAGATAATATTACAACCTACTGCGAGATGCTCGAAGCGCTTGATCTAAAAATTGATCTGTGGCCAAGTGATTGGCGCGAACGCTTTGCTAAATCCAAGAAAATGGCCTTTATTACAGATCCCGATGGATATGAAGTCGAAATCCTAGAACACAGCGAGTCTTAGACTCGAGCTATCACACTGCTTGAATTGCTGTGACTATGACTGAGGCGTGAATCCCTAAGCCTCTGCCAACATCACTTAAGCCCTCACCACTAGTCGCAGCGATAGAGACGTCGCCAAAATCTATTCCGAGTAATTGTGCTATAGAAGTGCGTAATGCAGTCACCTTTGGATCGATCTTAGGGCGCTGACATTCTAACGCGATTGAAACATGCGACAACTGCCAGGTGCCCAAATCATTGAGGGCAACTTTTAAATATTCACGGCTGTCTGTCACTCCATCCGCACACATTGTGTCTGCTACCGCACCAATCACTGTACGCCCAGTTACTGCGCTAATCGCATCGGTCAAGGCATGTAAAATAACATCAGCATCACTGTTGCCGTCCAGCGCAGGGGCGTCTTCAAACTCTAAGCCACCAAGAATAAAAGCCTTGTCACAGGCACCTTCTACGAAGCGGTGGCTATCAATTCCTAGTCCTGTCTTTACTTTCACGTAACTACTTAGCTAAAACTACCTTTTTTAATACAACTCAGGAAAGAAACGCTTCTTTTCAACTGCTGCGCTTTCAGCGCTATCGGATGCATGCACCACGTTACGCATCATATCGGTGCCTAAATCACCTCGGATGGTACCAACTGGCGCTTCTTTAGAGTTTGTGGGACCTAGCAATTCGCGAACCTTGGCGATTGCTCCATCACCGCTCAGTACTATTGGCATAACAGGCAATGAACTCATAAAAGCCTCAATATCTGGGAAAAATGGTAAATCTGCAACATGGGCATAGTGCTCACGTAGAATAGTCCCGTCTAGTTGCATTATCTTTGCAGCGACGATTGTGAATCCAGCATTTTCAAAGCGACCAATGACTTCGCCGGCGATACGCTTTTCCATGCAATCTGGTTTGAGTATAATAAGAGTTTCTTCCATAAGACCTAGTACGAATGTGTCACTTCAGATGCATCACAGTCTTAAAAGTGACAAGATAATTCGAAGTTACAATAAATAGTAATGAACGAAAATATCAAACTAAAGATTGTATTCTTGCCCCTATAAGGCAAGCAGGTTAAACCTTTTAACTTAATTAAATTATCCCGAAATATGCCATTAGTATTAAAAACGAATCTCCCTAAAAAAGCTGTCCGTAAAGGAGGCTTCAGTTTGATTGAAATCCTTATAGTAATTGCGTTAATCGCTGTAATTGCAGGGCTCGCTATCAGTAACTTAGGAGGCATATTTGGTGGACAACAAGAAAAGGCCGCGCAAATTTTTGTTAGCCAATCATTGAAGATCCCTCTGACTGCCTACAAAATTGACACCGGAAGTTATCCTAGCACGCAAGAAGGCCTTAAGGCGCTAATACAAGCTCCAAGTGGTAAATCAAGTAAGTGGAAGAAGCCATACATCGAGGAACTACCCACAGACCCATGGGGGAATGCCTATCAATATCGTTATCCAGGATCTAAAAATGTAAACGGCAGTAGCGGCTATGATGTATGGTCGTTCGGTCCAGATGGCAGTGAAAGCGCCGATGATATCGGCAACTGGAAATAAGCGAATCGAAAAATTAAGCGCTTTTAGCTTAATTGAGATTCTACTGGTTTTAGCGCTAATGGCGGTAGCAAGCAGTATTGTGGTTTATAATTTCGCTGCATTCGCTAATAGAGGCGATAGCTTAAATACAGAAGATACTATTGATGCTGCTATCCGTGAAGGACGCTACTTAGCAGCAAGCACAAAAAAAATCATTGTCCTGTATTATGAGGAGCAAACAGGACAACTGGTTCTTAGCTCGGATAATAATGCCTTGGCCGAATTCCAATTAGATGAAGTATTTGGAGAAAATGGACGTGGCACTATTGAGTTTTATTCGGTTCCATCTTCTGAAGGCATGTCGCCCATTGTGGATCCAGCTCAAAGCCGTAGCCAAATAGTAGCTGTACAATTTGCGCCTGACCGAAGTTCGACACCATTTATTGTCGAGATCAATGACGGCGAGGGCACAAGTGAGCGACATGTTTATGATCCATTTTCCAGCTTGCGAAAGGTTTCCTCTCCATGACGGGCAAGCAATCAATCGAATCTATCTCTAGAAATCGTCATGGATTCTCACTTATTGAAGTGGTGATCGCGGTTGCACTCTTCGCAGCTGCTTCTGTCGTACTTACTTCAGCCTTCGTCAATGCCCTACTTGCTCGCGAACATGGCCAAAACAATTCGCTGCGAACCGATGATATTAGCGCGGTACGCCTACAATTACTACTCGAAGCAAATAGAGATGACGCTGAAGATGGTGGTGATTTAGAAACCCTTCATTCTGGTCTTGCTACATGGAGGTGCTCGATCGAAGAATCACAAATTGTCGACTTGTTTAAGGTCCTGTTCGAAATTAAATTTAGCGATCCCATAGAAGGAACTAATAAAAACTATCAGGAATCACTCTATTTACTGCGCCCGACTTGGTCGGAGAGTGATCAGCGTAGCGACTTACTTGCAAATAAACGGCGAGACCTTCTGAATTCTCGAGATTTTGAATGATGCTTCAATCTAGGCATAGTAAGAAACTGTTACGCACAAAAAGGACCCATTCTCGTAGCGGTATGACCTTAATTGAAGTTGTACTAGCGCTTGCTGTGGCAGGTTTTCTACTCGCTGCTGCTACCTCTTTTGTTGTATCCATTAGTAATATATGGGCGGAGCGATCGCAGCGAAATTTTTTCGAAGACCACGTGGATGGAGTCACTGAATTTATTAATGCTACGCTACAATCAGCTGGAACCTCCATTCAAATTAACGATAACAAAAATCCATCGAAACAACAACAAAATGGTGCAGAAATGATTGTTCAAAGTGCCGCAGAAGTTTCGACCGAGCAAGACGATACATCCATCCCAATCCGAAAAAAAGATCCGCCAGAAAATCTTAGATATGATGCTAATTCTGAAAGCTTAATGACAAATGAAACCAGCCTCAGAAATAGAGATTCTGCACCTATACTATGGGAGCGACTACCTGGATCCGCTAATTACGAAGAGCCATTACTACATTTTAAATTAAACCATACACCTCCACTATTTGTTACTGAAAGCGCCCAACCAAACCTAGATCAAGTCGAAGTTTACCTATTTTTTGATTCCTCTAAGGGCTTAAGCGTTTTGTGGCATTCAGTCCTTCAAGAGGAAACTAAAACTGTCGATGATTTGAGGCGAACTTTAATAAGTCCCTATGTAAAATCACTGGAGTACGTCTATTGGGATTCACGCTTTGAAAAATGGGAAATTGAGAAAAAACCTAGAGAAGCAGAAGACTCTACCGAACAGGACTATCTCTTACCTAGAGCAATTCAGCTATCTTTTGTTTACGAAAATGAAACAAAAATGCGTACTCTTACGATCCCAGTCACTTCATACAGCACAATTCTTTTTTAATTCAAAAGTGTACCAATACCCTTACAAAAAAGGCAGGATAAGCGCTTCCATGAACCCCAAAAGTAGTGGCAGTGTACTCGTCGCTATCCTCGCGATTATTGCGCTGCTTGCATATTTAGTAACACGCTTTGTCGATGAAGCAGTCGACGATCTCAAATACCGAACTTTATTTAATCAAAGTCCAGAAATACGAGCCTATGCATACAGTATGTTAGAGCTATCTTTGGCTACCATTCACGAAGTGGCACTCATTGATGGGGGCAAATTGTACGCACCGGAACAGGGTTGGGTAGATCCACTGAATTATGCACAAGAGAGACCGCCCAATGGATATTCTGTAACTATTGATATTACTGATGAAAGTACACACTTACCGATTAATTTAATCGATGAATCTACTTTAAATCGTATCTTAGAAGATACCTTTGATATTGATTTTGGCACTACAAGAGAACTAAGCAGTACCTTAGCCGACTGGATAGACAGTAATGAAAATCAACGCCTCAACGGAGCGGAGAGTGAAGATTATCTAGACGAAGACCCGCCCTATCGTGCAGCTAACGGGCCGCTTCAATCGCTTAATGAGCTACGCTTAATTAAAGTTTGGCAGGATGAGTTTTTTGATGAGCACGGATTTCCTAACCAAAATTTCGAACAACTAGATGAAATTTTTTCTGTATCCATTAAAGGTCCAGTCAATATTAATTCCGCCTCAAGCGATTTACTTTTAGCACTCTGTGAAAATCAAACTTGGGATCCAGATCGTATATTTGATCAACTGCTAGATAAGCCATGGTTTGAAGAGCTACCAGATTTTTTAAGTAGCGATCTGTTCACCACTGAGATTAGCTTACTTCGAGTGACTATACAAGTGACGCGTGGCTCGGTTCCAATGACACTGAGCGCTTTAGTAGAGCCTAATTTTAGCTCAAGTTCAGAGTCATCCAACCGCTCGCTACCAGGGGTAAGCAGTAAGCGAATTTCAAAAACTGGCACTATACAAGAGCAAGATGCAATCCAATATCCTTTTAAGATTATTCAGCTAAGCGAATACGAATACTACGGTGCAAAGCAAAAATCTGCGCGACATTCAGCTGTAGACATACAGCAATAAAACGCTTCACTAGTCGGAGAAATAATTCTTGTGAAAATTACCACAACAGAAGAACGAATTAAGCATAGCAATAATAGCCGTGAAATCATCATTCTACCAAATGATTTGTTTTTTGTAGACCTCACAGAACTGCCAATTGAAGTCGACGAAAATGAAATCGATTCTTTCGCTGAACTAAACATGGAAGGTTCTTCGCCCTTTCCTATCGAACAATTAAACTGGGGCTTTCGTTTTGAACCAAATTCGCGCAAGATACTTTTATTTGCAACGCACCGTGATCGACTAAAAAATAGTAATTATAAGGAATTAGAATCATATCTTTGGGTACTCCCAGAAATTGCAGTACTCCCAGATATTAATTCTTTGGAAGTAGATACTTTTAGCATGCGAGCAAGCAATGATGCTCCAGCACTACATTTATTAAAAAAGGAAATTGAGATTAATGAAGCCGGGCTGCCAACTTTCAAGTTTGAAGCAACTACAACAAATTTTTGTGCAGATGCTAGCGATTCGGAAGAAATCTCAGAATTAAAGTACTCAAATCCTCCATCAACTCACGAGGTATTCGCTCCTAACGATCATGAACTTTGGCGCGCCGATGTTCGTTCCGCAGAATATAAAAAAAGAGAGAAAAGTAGGCGCAGCATAAGTGCGCGAATCACTCGATTCTTTTATTGGGCTTCTATATTTGCTATATTTATCATCACGCTAGAATGCATTTTATTAGGCACAAAATCATGGACATCGAGGCAAGAGAGTCTAATCGCTGAGCAGTCCGGTGCCGTCTCTAAAATAGAGGAACAACGAAGCTTAATTAACAAGCTCGAGCAAATGTTTCAAAATGAGGTACGGCCAGTTGCCATCTTAGGTGCGCTCAATACTGTACGACCAAGAGGCATTTATTTTACAAGCACAACAACCACAATAGATAACAACATCACTATTGAGGGAGTTGCACAAACGATCAACGAGCTCAATAATTACATAGAAACACTTAAGGGGTCTGGCCAATTTTCTTTAACACAAGACCCTAAGTCTTTGACGCGTTCTGGTAAAACTACCTTCACAATGACTTTGGCATATACACCAACCAAAGATACTACTACAGTAGATTCTCGATGAAGGCACGACTCAAACTATTAGAAGGCTATTTTAAGCGTATGAGTTTACGGGAACAATTCCTCGCCCTACTCTTCGTTCTGGTAATGCTAAGTATATGGTCAGGCAATTGTTTTAAACGCTATGGCCAATGGATGAACGCTCAAAAAGAAGCCTCTTCAGTTTTGCAAACACAACAACTCTGGCTAGACCAAGCAGATACATATTCAGCTCAAGCGACTCTCGCGAAGGAAAGGCTCGACACAGCCCTCACATTTACAGCCACACAGCTATCCGGACAGATTGATAAATTGCTACGGCAAAGTCAGCTCTCCAATCTCGCTGATATTGATCCAGTACGATCTCGAGAAGGTGAAATTTTTAATGAACACACCATTCGTGTTCGATTAAAACGTATAAATATAAAACAACTGATCGAACTAAACAAATTGCTTCGTCAGCAGACTCCTTATATCAATCAACAAAGCGTACGTATTGCTGCCAACCGCAGCAAACCCGAAGAACTGGATGTGCGCTATGAAATCAATTCGCTAGAACTTATTGTATCAACTCCGTAATTAGGGTATAGACCTCATTAAATATTAGCCACTATTCATGAAAAAAAATCTGCTAATTAACATCACTATTGCACTGCTTAGCTTATTAACTGTAATGCATGCTCAAGTACGAACAAGCTCATCTGCAGTGGAGCCGCAATCCGAATCACCAGAGGTTGAGATTGGTACACTTATTCTTAGTGATGAATCTGCGCTGCAGGTACTCGACTTATTGGAGCAGCTTACTGGTAAGATTATTCTGCGCCGCCAAGATTTATCTCCTGCTAAAATCAATTTTAACTCTCGAGGTTCAATTACCCAAGGCGAGGCAGTGCTCGCGCTGGAAAGCTTGCTTACACTCAACGGAATCATGCTCACCGAGATGGGTGGTCGCTTCATGAAAGCTGTACCTGCGACAGAAGTAAACCGGCATGTTCCAGAAATGCTAATCGGTAGTACTCTAGAGCTAGCGCCAAGTCAGCAAATCTACGCTAAACTATTTCGCTTTAAATATTTAAATGCAGAACAAACCAGCGCCTCAATAATCACCCCGCTAATGTCGCAAAGTTCTAGTTTTGTACTATTCCCAAAATCGAATGCACTCCTTATCACCGATGCACTAATCAATTTGCAACGTATCGAAACTATTGTGACGGAAGCTGACCAGCCGCAAGAGTTACGAGAAACAATGGAGTTTGTTAAACTCAATTACATTCAAGCAGATGAAATGCAAAAGCAACTCGAAGACTTGATAAATGGGCCTCTAAAAAGTTATTTAGAGGGCAACACAAGTGTCACTGCTGACGAGCGTACCAATCAACTTATCATCGTATCTCATCCTGTAAACCTAGAGATGATTATGGATGTTGTTGAAAAAGTAGATGTGGACGCCGCACCACTTACCGGCAGTGAAGTGTTTCAGCTGCGGCAAGCAAAAGCAGAAGAAGTCGTCCCTATCATTGAGGATATTATCTCTGGTCAAGAAGAAGGTCGTGAGGAAGACGCGAAAGTTGCCCGAGAGAAACAAAGCGAGAACGCTAATAACCAAGCACCACAAACACAGGCGCCTAACACAGTGAATGCACGCAGCTCATTGGGCGGCAGCGAGTCTAATAGTGCCTTACAGTTCTCTAACTTTGTAGGATTGTCAGCTGACGAGCGCACCAATTCTATTGTGGCTTATGGCACCCAAAGTGATTTGCGCACGATTAGAGAACTCATTGATAAAATAGATATTCCTCTGCCCCAAGTTCGTATCGAAGCAATTATAACTGAAGTTACATTAGATGAAGATCAGGCCAGTGGATTCAATCGCTTTAATCTTGAATATGCAGGTGGCTTAACCCAATTAACTGGCAGTCTCGGATCAATTGCATCAACAACTGCCGCTTCTTTACTAGATGAAAGTGGAAATTTAATAGATGCAAGTGATAATATACTACCTAATATATCTAAATGGGAGGGTAAATATTCATTAGATGCCATTTTAGACATCGCTGAAAGTGACAATATGATTAAAATATTATCAACGCCTTCTATCGTAGTCAGCCATAATGAAGAAGGGGTCATTAATGTCAGCCAATCGCGGCCCTTTCAAACAGGCTCCACTTCATTTACATCGAGTGTAGGAAATGTCCAAACACAAGTCGAATACCGCGATGTTGGAATCAAGCTCTCCGCCACTCCCCTTATTGGAGCCGATGGATCTGTGCAGCTGCAAATTGAGCAGACTATTGATACTGTTCAAGCTGTGAGTAAATCCTCCACTGCTGATGGTTCCATTGATACCCAACCCATTATCGGCAAGCGAGAAGCCAATTCTACAATTACCGTGAATGATGGTGACGTAATTATACTCGGGGGGTTGCAGGAAAATAAGAAAGATATATCTAACACCTACTTTCCTGTCATTGGTAGATTGCCAGTACTAAAGAAAGTCTTCAGCGGAGAAACCGTCAAGTATACACGCTCGGAGCTCATCATTTTCATTCGGCCAACTATCTTGAAAAACCCTATGGAAACCAATAAGATGAGCCTAGAAGCTATCCATCGATTAAAGGAGCGGGACGCAGTGCAGGAATACCTAGATACTGGAACAACTGGAGATATCTACATGGATGGTAGCGCCTTTGAAGATAAGCCCATACGTAAGGCTAAAAATATAAATAATAGATATAGGCAATCGGGCCGTATAAGAAATCAACAAAATTTGAATACGAAGCAGAAAATACCTGATGAACCTACAGAGACTACTTTAGAAATCGATGATACTGCTAGTAATTTAGACAAACCCTACTTAAGGGAGAAAATCCGTGAACTGTGGAAAACATCTAATAATTAATCGTTCGTCATCAAAAACATGCAAAAAATGCAAATAAGTCTAAAGACTGCCATAACTACTTTTGTAGTAGCGGTTTTTATATCCAATCCACTGATTGGCAATAATTTAGAATTACCTAAGAATAGTCCATTTCTTCCACATAATTATGGCGTTAAAAAAGTGACAACTCGCCCTCAACCTGTTGGAGGTAATGGACTTATTTCACGGCAAATAGAATTTCGAGGTATTATCGAACTCGGTGGTAGCTATCGCTTTAGCCTACACAACAAAAAGGAAAATAAAGGCTATTGGGTGAGCGAGAATGAAGGATCCAATGGAATAAAAGCCATAAATTATAACCCCCAGTCTATGTCGCTGACTCTCAGTATGAATGGAACGATTGAACAATTGACCTTAATCTCTGCAAACGAAAGCCCGTTACCGGTAGCCGTGTCTGCGCCCCCCAATAAAGGAGCCTCACCACCAGGCCCTGCAACTTTAGCTGCTCCAAAACCGCAGACAACCAATAAGGCTCGTGTGGTTCCCCGCCGCAGAGTCATTCTACCCAAGAAAAACTAGCAGTATGCTAACCGTCATCGATTGGGGCCGCACCAATTATTCGGATGCCTTGGAGCAACAAAAATCCTTGGTTCAACAGAGAATTAATGGTCAAATTGGAGATACTTTAATAATAACGGAGCATAATCCTGTATTTACTACGGGAATGCGAAAAGGTGCTTCTAAACATTTGATTTGGTCAGCCAAGCAACTAGCACACCGAGGCATTGAATTTTTGGAGTCTAATCGCGGTGGTGACATCACCTACCATGGTCCTGGCCAGATAGTGGTGTACCCAATTGTTTCTCTTCAAGCTCGTAAAGATCTACATGCCTATTTACGCGACCTTGAATTAGTTGTGATACAAACACTTAGTCATTTCAATTTAGAAAGTTCAAGAAGGGATGGAAAAACTGGAATTTGGCTCGAAAATCAACGAAAAATATGTGCCATAGGAGTTGCAGTTCGATCTTGGATCACCTACCACGGACTTGCATTAAATCTTAATCCCGACCTATCTAACTATAACGGTATTGTACCTTGCGGTATTACGGATGGAGAAGTAACTTCCCTAGCAATGGAAATGACCAATCCACCCTCTTCAAAATCGATTAAATCACGATTAGCAGTTGAGTTTGAAGCTATTTTTGCAACTATTGGAAATTGATATGGAGAATCGTAAACCTACGTGGCTACGCGCCAAACTGCCAACGAGTGCTGGCTACAAAGCGACTCGTGAAATTGTAGATACTCATAATCTACACACAGTATGTAAAAGCGCGCAGTGCCCGAATATGGGAGAGTGTTGGTCTCGTGGAACTGCTACGGTAATGATTCTTGGTAATGTTTGTACTCGTTCTTGCTCTTTTTGTGCTATCCAAACGGGTCGACCAACAGAACTCGATTTAGGTGAGCCAGCCCGAGTGGCTGAATCCATAGCTAAGATGGATTTAAAATACACAGTTGTTACATCTGTCGCTAGAGATGATCTAAAAGATGGTGGCGCCTCGGTATGGGCAGCCACGATTAGAGCGATTCGTTATCGTAAACCAGATTGTGCCATCGAAGTACTAACTGCAGACTTTCGTGGGCAGCAAGAATATCTCGATATTGTACTCGATGCCTGCCCCGATATTTTCAATCACAATATGGAAACGGTAAAGCGTCTGCAACGACCCATACGAAAAACGGCTCGTTACGAACGTTCTTTGTGGGTCTTAAAACATGCAAAGAGTCGTGGTTTCATAACAAAATCTGGCATTATGCTTGGCATTGGTGAAGAAGAAGCGGAGATCCAACAAACCTTGCAAGACATGGTCGATGTAGGAGTCGATATTCTAACAATCGGACAATACTTACAGCCTACGAAAAAGCACTCTCCTATCGACCGTTGGGTGACACCGGAAGAATTTCAGAAGTGGAAACAATATGCTCTAGAAATCGGCTTCGGCGTCTGTGAATCAGGCCCTCTTGTGCGCTCCTCTTACCACGCGGATGAACAATCAGATGTGTTTGACGTACTAGCGCGTCGTAAGGAAATGCTCGCTAGACAAGAGCTCGCAAATACTAAGAGTAAACAAGTTAAAAAAGAGCTATCTGAAGTCTAATCTAGCTTGGCTAGACCCACTCTTCGCCACGACTCTTGAGAGCATTTGCTAGAACTCTAGCAAAAAATGGCCCGCGGTAAATCCAACCTGTGTAGAGTTGTACCATTGCAGCACCTGCATCCATCTTCTCCCCTGCAGATTCAGGTGAATCAATTCCACCAACACCAATAATTGGCAAACGACCCAAAGTTGCACGGTGAATATAATTAATGACTTCGCTTGAACGTTGGCGAATAAAAGCTCCTCCACTCAAGCCCCCTGTTTGATTTGAAATTAATCCAGCGGGGCGAGCGATCGTTGTATTAGTAGCAATGATACCATCAAATCCTAGATCCAATAAGACTTCGATGATAACGTCGATTTCTGGGTATGTTAAATCAGGAGCTATCTTCAACAACATCGGATGCGGTAGACGTCCAAGTTTTTTTGCATGGCTTTTGTTAGCATCTCTTAATGATTGAAGTAAATCACGTAAATACTCAGCAGATTGTAATTCACGTAATCCTTGGGTATTTGGACTGCTAATATTAACTGTAAAATAATCAGCTTGGTCCGCAAGAATATGGAAGCAGGCTAAATAATCTTCTACTGCTTGGTCTAGTGGAGTAGCTTTAGCTTTTCCTATATTTACTCCGACTGGCATGCGCCGTTTACCTTTAGGGTAATTTTTAGTGAGGCATTTAAGCATGGCTTCTGCACCATGATTATTAAAGCCCATGCGATTAATTAAAGCGCTGTGCTCAGGATAGCGGAAAAGCCTTGGGCGAGGGTTGCCAGGTTGAGCCTTCGGTGTAACAGTCCCAACTTCTGCATGTCCGAACCCAAGTGCTTCAATGGCACGTACAAACTCCGCATCTTTGTCCATACCTGCTGCCAAGCCAACACGGTTAGGGAACTCTAAACCAAACAATTTTACTGGCTTATCTTCTTTAACTTGATTGCAGGCTCGTAAGAATCGACATAATCCAGGCACACGGCCGGTAGCAATCAATACTTGGCGCCCCCGATCATGCGCCTGTTCGGGATCGATTTGAAAGAGTGCTGGACGCACAATATTTTCATAAATATAACCCATAATAATAATTTAAACGACTCAACTTTAGAAGATTAGAAGCTAAGGTTAATTACATTCTTAACAAGTAAAATGGAATTTACAAAAAATTCTCTATTTAAGCCCTTTACAAGCGCTCTCGCTGTAGATTTACCGAATAGTGTGCGATTTTTATAAAACACAAAATAAAACATATAATTTAATCGCTACAATAAAATTTAATCAGCACATTTCTGAAGAATGACAAATACGACTTCAAAACTCACATGGTGTAAGGCTAGAATCGGTGAAGACATGAATTGGTGGATTCAAGAGATCAGCGATCCTATTCACTGGGACATTGATGGCTTGGGCATCATTGATCCAAGACAGTTCCAACACATCCTAGATTTAATTGAATCTCTTTCTGATTATGGACTGCAGAATGAATTAGTTGAAGAGGCTTTTTATTCTTTTGCTATCGATACAATCGAAAAAGATAAGAGCGTTCTTTTAAAGCGTATTAATGATAGTATTCTCGAAAGTGAAGAACAACTATTTGCCCTGCCTAATGTAATGGATGAAGAAAAAGGTCCCTATGCCGATCTAATCAATCATATTACCAAACTTAGAGTAAAGCTACTCAATGATTTAATAGACTTTTCACAAAGCTTCACTATCGAAGAACTAGAAGAAGAAATACGTGAGACTCAGAATAATGACTTTATGGAAGGAAGAGCCAGTCACTTCTTTAATGAGATGACCGCTATCCTCGAATATGTCCCTGAAGGGTTTGAACTCGACGATGAAGATAGTAGCGGGCCCAAATCAGAAGATGAGGAACTACAAAAAGAACTCTCTGACGTTGAGGCCGATACTAGTGAAACCATAGAGGCTGATGATACTATGAAGTGGGAAGAGGAGGAAGAAGAGGAGGGTCAAGATGACTACAAGGAACAAACTTCTCCGCCGGAAGAAAACAATTAGCTTTCTGTAAGCTGGAATCTATTGACATATCCAATCGATCGTACTCTCGATGCCAAGAGTTGCCCGCAATCGCCACATAACAACAATAGCTGCGCACAATGCAATCGCACGTTGTATGGTTGAAAGAAAACTAATTGCCTGACTTTTTTGTAAGCGAAACAATTGACTTTGCGCTAGCCAGAGTAGAGGCATTGTACCAACTCCGAATCCAGCAGCAAATTCAGCTCCTTTAAGTGCTGATCCAGAAAATAAGGCTAGTCCCAAAATCATATACAGGGGACCGCATGGAAGAAGCGGGCTAGTGAAACCAAAAACAGCTGCTCTGGATACTGGACTATCAGCAATTTTTCTTAAGGAAATTTTTTGGTAGATGCTGCCTAACCATAAAGGTTTTGGGTAAAATCGATCCAGACGAAATGCAATTGTTAGAAAAAAAATAACCAAGACCCATGGTAAATAGTTTAACCATGAGTTATGTAGTATATTTATTAAGCCACCTCCAAAAGCGCCAGCTAAAGCACCAACTATAATATATCCTATGAGTTTACTTAAATGGTAAGAACTCATTATTATATGGGGATTTTCCCCATTTGTACCACTCGTTAAAAAAGCGCAGGATAGAGGGCCACACATAGCAACACAGTGGACGCTGGAAACAAGCCCAGCAATAAATGCAGTTGCTCCACTATAAATTGATAATTCTACAAACACGGCACTTAAAATGCTAAACACATAGCAAATAGCAATCAGACAAGTATTAAGACGAAAAACATCCGCCATTTAATGAAAAATCTTCCCTCCATAAAGCTTGTTCTAGTTAATATAGAATTATGAAAAAGGATCATCTAATGTCCATGAAATCGTAAATTTTTAACAGCAGTGCAGATTCTCAAAAAGAAGGCAAAATGTCTCATACTTTATCTTCGCAAATCGATTATTCTAAAATTTTGTTATGATCCAAAAAAAATCGAAAGTATACTTATAAATGAAAAGCGTCATATTAATTGAAAATGGAAATTTACTGCGAAACCTTCTAGCTCTTGCTATTAGTAGATTACCAGAGCTCAATTTAATCGCGGAAGCTAGTAACAGTTTGGAAGGGTATGATTTATGCTTAAAAAACAAACCTGATTTAGTTATTATCGATTTACTCTCACCAGGACTGCATGGTTTTGAACTACTCAGTCGTCTAAAAAAAAGGTGGCCAAATCAAAATGTATTAATTTGTACTTCTGTAGATTGTAGATCCGCACTTAGAAAATTAATAAAAATTGGAATAACAGGATATATTCACAAAAGTGCTAGCCTCTACGAACTAGAAGTAGCAATCAAACAGACCGCCGATGGTACAAGCTACTTTAACTCAGACGCAGCAAAAGTAATACGTGAGCTACTGGACTCTGAAAAATCTGAGAATACGGATCCCCTAGATTCTATAACTAAAAGAGAGCGTGAAATTATTATTTTAGTAGCAGAAGCTAATACTAATAAAGAAATAGCAATTAAGCTAGGCATGAGCGTTAGGACTGCCGATACGCACCGTGCAAATATCTTAAAAAAGCTACAATTACCAAATTCAGTAGCATTGACACGATGGGCAGTCACAAATGATCTCGTTAGTACAATCTACAGCAAATCGTAAAAATCTAAACGGTTAGGGGCACAGTACTAGATTGATTTGAAAAGCCCTTTGCTAGAAGAGACTACATAATAGCAAGTGCTTTTGCAGGCACATTAAAAAAGAAGCTATAATTAATAATTGTCCCTACTGACAGGCTTCACACTCTTCACCATTCATCATAGCATCGAGTGAGCACGCTTTGACCTCGGCATCTGAGTATTCCTTTTTCTCAGAAGATGTGCCTTCTGTTTGACCTGCTCGTCCTCGTACCTCTTTTTTGACACTGACTGTTGCTTTCTCAATATTTGAAGCTCCTAGAGTACGTAAATAATAAGTAGTCTTCAAACCTTTACGCCAGGCATCACGGTACATATGTGAGAGCGATTTAATGTCTGGTTCCGCTAGGAAAAGATTCACGGACTGTGACTGATCAATCCATTTTTGCCGACGTGATGCTGCGTCTATCAAATATTTATAATCTACAGTGAATGCAGTTTTATATTTTTCACGTATTGAATCCGGTATCCCTTCAATGGCTTCAAGCTCGCCATCAAAATATTTAAGTTGCTCGCATATTTCATCATTCCAGAGAGCTTGAGCCTTGAGGTCTCTAACTAAATGACCATTTAAAACAATAAAGTCGCCGGACAAATTACTTTTAACAAAGAGGTTTTTATATGTAGGCTCAATACAAGGCGATGTGCCCATAATATTAGAAATAGTAGCGGTTGGTGCGATCGCCAAAACGTTAGAATTACGCATTCCCTGTTTTTCAATTTTCTCTCGAAGTGGTTTCCAATCCATCTTCCCAGCACGAGGTACTTGAACTTCTTGCCCACGCTCTGATTGGAGCAAGTCTAAAGTGTCTTGTGGCATTAATCCACGATCCCACTTAGAGCCTGTATAAGTACTGTAAGTGCCGTGCTCAGCGGCAAGGTCGGAAGATGCTTCATAGGCATAGTAAGCAATCGCTTCCATAAATTCATCGTTAAACTCAACCGCTGCCTGAGAAGCGAATGGTATATCTTTAACAAAGAGAGCATTTTGTAGACCCATCACACCTAAACCAACTGGGCGATGGCGACTATTCGCTGTCTCTGCTGCCTTCGTGGGATAGAAATTTATATCTATTACATTATCGAGGGCACGCACAGCAATGCGAATGGTCTCGCGCAATTTATCGTGATCTAAATTGCCATCCTTATCCAAATGAGAGTCCAAAACAACAGAGCCAAGATTACATACTGCTGTTTCTTCGTCACTGGTATTAAGCGTAATTTCTGTGCATAAGTTAGAGCTGTGTATGACACCTGTATGATCTTGAGGACTGCGCACATTACAAGGATCCTTAAATGTTATCCACGGGTGACCGGTCTCGAATATCATGCGAAGCATGGACTTCCATAACTCAATTGCAGGGACTTGCTTTCCAAAAATTTCCCCTCTCTCAGCCATCGCTTCATACTCGGCGTAACGAGACTCAAAGGCTTTGCCATATAAGTCGTGTAAATCCGGTGCTTCATTCGAGCGAAAGAGCGTCCATCCCTCTCGCGCTTCCATCCGCTTCATGAATAAATCTGGTATCCAGTTAGCCGTGTTCATATCATGAGTACGACGTCGGTCGTCACCTGTATTTTTGCGCAGCTCAAGAAAATCGTGGATATCATTATGCCAAGTTTCTAGGTAGGCACATCCAGACCCACGACGCTTCCCCCCCTGATTAACTGCAACAAGCTGGTCATTATGAAGCTTCAAAAATGGAATGACTCCTTGACTCTCTCCATTTGTGCCATTGATAAATCCACCAGTTCCGCGTACTGCTGTCCAAGACCCGCCTAAGCCTCCGGCCCATTTCGATAAGAACGCATTGTCTGCGATACCGCGGTGCATGATCGACTCAATGCTATCATCGACCTTGTATAAGTAGCACGATGAAAGCTGGGAATGCAAAGTTCCAGAATTAAAAAGAGTCGGAGTCGATGAGCAGAAACGACGGCTTTTATATAGATTGTACAAACTGATAACGTAAGCTTCACGGTCTTCTTTTTCAGCATGGAAAAGACCCATTGAAACACGAATCCAGAAGTATTGAGGTACCTCTAAGCGGCGGTGTTGCTTAATGGTCTTATCCACGATCAAGTAACGATCGTAAAGAGTCTGCACACCCAAATAGTCGAAATCTAAATCCGCTGATGGATCTAAGGCATCACCAAGCCTGTCCAGGTCGTACTCCAAAAGTTTAGGGTTCACCCGACCTATTTCTACTGCCCGCTTAAGATAAGTTTTTAAACCAATGCGGTGTGCATCCTTGAGTTTCTCCACACCATCTTCGACTATGTCCCAGTCCAATACTTCCTCGTAAATATACGATAAAAGTATGCGACCTGCAAAGCGCGCAAAGTCAGCATCTCGCTCAATCAAAGCTTTGGAATTCAAAATAATTGTTTTTTCCAGATCCTCACGCTTCATTTCCGGATATAAAGAACGTCGCAACTCTACCTCAATAGCATCAGAATCTAAAGTTAGCTCTAAACCAATGGACGCAAATTCAATTCGTTTCTTAAGATCTATACCATCCCAGAAAGTATTTTCACCGTTCGCCTCGGTGACCACAATCATGGACTCTTGCTGCGCTTCATCGGCACTAGCATCGTCAGAATCTTCACGAAGACGCGAGCGGTGCGCGCGATAGAGAATATAAGACTCCGCTACCTTAAAGTGACCTTGGCGCATAAGCTCTTCTTGGACACCATCTTGGACATCTTCTATATTGATAAACGCTTGGCCAGAACTGTTGAGTCGATCTGTAACCGCACGAGCAACTTCAACTGCTGGCGATGAATCCATCTGCAGAGATAGGAAGGACTTGCGCACAGCAATTTCAATTTTTGATTCATTCCAGGGAACGACCTGAGTATTTCTACGAATCAACCGTATAGCTACCGGCCCTCTTTCTTCAGTAGCTGTGCCGTGATTTCGCGCGAAGACTAAACTCTTCGCTACATCATGTGCGTCGTTTTCTATGAGCGCTTTTTCTATCAGTAAATCAATATCATGAGAGGATAGTTTTAGCTCGCGCCCCTGCTCAATTTGTTCGGCTAGTACACAACCAACACTCTCTGCAACAGTAGCCACAAATTTTTGATTTTTATCAGTAAAAATTTCATCCTCTTGGCGAGATAACAATAAATCAGTCAAAGCTGCCCCAATAGTGTCGGCAATTTCCGCAAGGTCGAAATCGCGCTCTTGCCCTTCTGCTGCCACCTTAATTTCAGGGCGCTGCAATTCACCCTTCTCAATCACTCCTCGCCAATCAAAGCGCGGTTTTTTTTCTTTTGGAATTGTAGCAAAGCGTTTGAGCTCAAGATCTTCTTCGAAGGAAATTTTTTGTATCATTATTTTATTTTGGGTCAGTAGTCTAACGGTCAGTTTATATCAGTTGTCATGGGGTAGCAAATGTGCACTAGCGGCGGAGATTGCTCCGCCACTAGAACTAAAGTTCGTCATCATCGACTGACCCCAGCGCGGACGCTTTCTGGTATTCAGTCACTCGGCCTTCAAAGAAGTTTTGCTCCTTTTTAATATCCATCATTTCTGCAAGCCATGGGAAGGGGTTATCCACACCATCACTTAAAGGCAGTAAACCAACCCCCTCAAGGCGGCGATCTGCAATATAATCGATGTACTGGCAGAACTCATCTGCACTTAGTCCGACAGAGTTAACCGGCAAGCAGTCACGAATAAACTCTTTTTCTAAAGTGATCGCTTCGCGCATCATATCGGTCAGTTCCTCTTTAAAATCTTGTGTCCATATTTCACTATTTTCTTCAATCAAGTCCATTAATAAGTTACGGAAAACCTCAATGTGGTTGGACTCATCGCGTAGCGTGTAACGGAACATTTGCCCAAGTCCTGGGAATTTGTTTTGCCGATAGAGTGATAGCACCATGCCAAACAATCCGTAAAACTGTGTCCCCTCCATGCACTGACCAAACAAGAATAGATTTTTCGCAAAGGCTTGCTTGTCCGCGACAGTTTCCAGGTCCATGTCACGACGCAGTGCGCGTGAGTTACTCACAACGAATTCTGTTTTCTTGGCAATTGTTGGAATGTCTTCGAACATCGCCTCGCATTCATGCGGATTGATGCCGAGTGAACTGATCATATACACGAGTGAGTCGGCATGAATATTTTCTTCGTGCGCGTGCCGTCCGAGAACTAGCTTTAGCTCCGGCGCTGTGACAAGTTCGCGAGTAACATGCTGTATGTTGTCACCGACGATACCTTCGGCTGCAGAGAAATAACCAATCGCCATTTTAATAATCCAGCGCTCTACATCGGACAGTTCACTACCACGCCAAAGTTCAACATCTTTTTGCATTGGAATGTCCTCTGGCTCCCAATGATTGTTCTTCATTACCTTGTACAAATCGTATGCCCACTGATACTTGAGTGGCAAAATATTAAAGAACATCGTGTCTTTACCATTAATGATCTTTTTTGCAGAAAATGCTGCTTCTGCTTTACTTTCGTCGAGGACGAATGTGCGATCTCCGATCTTGTAAGTTTTTTCCATAATATTGCGTCTGTTTTGAGTCGGTGGGTTAGAATGATGTTTTTCTAAGATTTTTACCTAAATAGGCCCAAAAAAATAAAGTGTCGCATTTAAAGTTTGGAGTGCCTTGAACAGCAAAAAGATACGTCTTTTGTGCAGTCGGTTTTGGCTATCATAGAACTGATAACTTGTTCCCTTTTCGTGCTGGTGTCAACATGGGAACACAATATATTGTGAAATTTTACAATTTAACCACTACATATAGTTATTGTGCACAAGTTATTCACAATCAACTGCGAACAACTTTTTATAGTTATTTTACTAAACCACTACCACCTGTGAACTGAGCAAAGTTTTAATTTTTCTATTAATTGGGCTCCAATTGCAACCAATTTTGCTTCGTCACTGCATAATGAAGAATACCCACCATAAGTCGCACAAAATACCATCAATTATAACCACATAATGGGGCATAAAGCTCCTTTTTAAAAAGTCCTATAATATACCTCAAAGTATTTATACTTTGACTCCAAATAGGGCAGTAAAGGCCTTGGTTAAATCCGCATATACCGCTTGCTGTATATTAATATCGGTAGCAGTGCCCCACTCTTTTATGTAAAACTCGAAAAAAGTAGCTGTGCTCTTATGCATAATGTTGCTCTACGCACAGACTGAGAACAGATCTAGTGAATTGAATTATCCATAAAGGTCGATCTCGTGCTTGACACAGCAAAAGTGAATCACACGATACGCGCTTCCTAATCGCATTGCGAAAAGGACACAGATTTTTCTTAATTCTGCTGGATTAGCTCAATTGGTAGAGCAGTTGACTCTTAATCAATTGGTTCGGGGTTCGAGTCCCCGATCCAGTAGGACTTTATTTTTTAGACGCCTCCTTAGCTCAGCTGGTAGAGCAGTTGATTTGTAATCATCAGGTCGTCAGTTCGATCCTGACAGGAGGCTCCACCTTAAAGCCCTTAAGCCCATAAGCTTAGGGGCTTTTCGATAATACGAGAAGAGAATCTGTACTTTTGACTTAGCCATTACTGAGCCACTTTTAGCGTTCACTAAAGGGAATATATGGGGGCGGGGAGTTCGCTTGGCTTAACTAAAACCTTACTGCAGTTGGTCTCTTAATAAGTAACTTAAGATAAATATCGCCATTTTATCAGAGATTAATAAAGCAATAAAGAATGCAATTTGGTCTATCTATTTTATCAATTAGCGCATCTATATCGTTATGCCTAGCAGGCCCATTTAAAGAAATAAAAGCCCAGCCGAATGTACTCTTTATTGGAGTTGACGATCTAAGGGCCGAACTCGGGGCATATGGAAGCCCCATGGCAGTCACCCCACACTTAGATAAACTAGCAGAAAATTCGGTCGTATTCCAGCGAGCCTACGTCCAGCAGGCGGTCTGTTCCGCATCGAGAGCTAGCTTTTTGACTGGCTTACGCCCAGATACTACCGGCGCTGACTATCCCTACTCTGAATACTTTGTAAATGAGGTCCTGCCAAAGTATCCAAGTCTTTCTAGTTATTTCTTTAGCCAAGGCTACTTTACTAGAAACCTAGGCAAAGTGCATCATGGACTTCAAGAGCACCTTTCCGAGCGCGAATACCAACCACCATTTATACCACACTATCAATTGCCGGAGAATATCGAGGCTGGTAAAGCTTACCCCAATGGACGCGGACCTACTACTCCCGCATATGAAGCTGCTGACTTACCGGATGCTAACTACAAAGATGGTAAGGTAGCGCGTGAAGTCATCGCCACTCTGAAGCGCTACCAAAATTCAGGTAAAGAAGCCCCTTTCTTTCTAGCTGCTGGATTTTACAAACCACATTTGCCATTCGTCGCCCCAAAGCGGTACTTCGACCTCTACGATCCAAATACCATTCAACTTCCCAATAACTATCAATTAGACACTTCGCAGCATGCTGTATCTACAGCACACTATGCGCTCAAGAAATATCTTGGGCCATCCACCGAGACTCGAAAGCAATTACCAAAACCCTACGCGCACGAATTAATTCATGCATACCTAGCCTGCGTGAGTTTTGTGGATGCGCAAATAGGGCTCATCCTCGAGTCACTGGAAGAACTTGGCCTGTCTCGCGACACAATTGTCGTGTTTTGGTCCGATCATGGGTGGCACCTTGGCGAGCAAGGCATGTGGGGCAAAACGACTAATTTTGAGAACGCAACGAGGGCACCTCTTATGATTAAGGTTCCCCATTTAGTACGCAAAGGCAGTCATTCCCGAGCGCTGGTCGAATATGTCGATCTTTACCCGACCCTGCTCGAACTTACCGGTCATGAAATTCCAAGTTACTTGGAGGGCACTTCACTAGTACCGCTGCTGAAAGAGCCGAATCGCTCTTGGAAATCAGCGGCCTTCAGTCAATTCCCAAGAGGTAACTCAATAGAAGGCTATGCAATCCGAACCGATCGCTATCGCTATGTCGCGTGGCATCGAAAAAACCCAGGTACGGGTGAGCGCGGAGTGCTCGCCTACCGCGAACTTTATGATCACCAGATAGATCCCCTAGAGTCGATGAATCTTGCAGACCATCAAAACTACATAGCTATCGAAGAGGCTCTAAGCGCACAGTTGTACGCTGGGTGGAAAGCCGCTCTTCCGTTAGGCATGACTAATGATGCTGAAAATCCAATCGCCCCAGTTGCGGTGAAGTACAAGAAGTGATGCGATCCGTCTATCGGCGCCCAGCTCACAAACATCTTCTATGGCCGTTGGTTAATAGCGTCCCAAGAGGTCATTTCGAACTCAGCGAACGCCACCACCAAACTCGCCAAATATATGAGGTTTATCAGCCTGATGCGCCCTCAGCGTAGCTTGTAACTCTACCATAACTGCTCGCGTGCTTTCATCCAGAACAAGGTTTTTTTGCTCCATAGGATCATTCGGTAAGAAGTACAATTGATCATCATCATAATAGCCTGGGTATTTCTTATTAACCCCGTAGCGCGCTTGCACTGCTCCAGCATATGGATCCTGAGTCATACGCTCCCCTTCCTGATTAAATTCATGCCTATTGTCAGCTGTAATGACAGGCTGCAGGCTTTTCGGAAATCGCGTAGCAATGTATTTCCAATCTTTATTCACTACGCCGCGTGTGTAGGTGATCTCAATAAACAAATTATCTCTAACGCTTGCTACTTCCCCCTTAAGCAGTGGCAGCAAATCTTCGCCATCAATTATATAACCATTTGGAGCTTCAATCCCAGCTGCCGCTAAAAAAGTCGGCGCCCAATCGAGATTTGAACTGAGGGCATCAATAACCCTACCCTCTGGAATTTTTTTTGGCCAAGAAACGATACAAGCCGTACGAATCCCCGCCTCGTAGGCAGTCATCTTGCCGAAATCACTGTGATCACTAGCAAAGACAAGCATCGTTTCTTCGCGTATGCCTAAATCTTCTAGCTCCTGCAGGATCGCTCCGACTGAATCATCGAGCCAAGTTATATTTGCGAGGCGGCGCGACAATCCAGCATCTTTGACACGCTTAAAAACTGATTGACGGGGCGCTTGTACTAATGGCGCCGAATTGAGATAACCACGGGGCGTTATGCGCGGATCTGAAAGCATTGACTTAATATTATCGGGTCCATGCGGAATGGTTAGTGCAACCGTCATGAAAAATGGATTTGCTTGATGTCTGCGCAAAAAATCAAGCGCGCCAGAGACAATCCATTCCGGATTGTGCTGGTGCATGACTTTCGGAATGTCGAGTACATGAAAATTATTTGCGTACACGTTAATCACTTCATCAAAGCCCGCGTCATCTGCAATCATGCGAGTTAAAAAATCATGATTTCGCTGCATCTTTTTGATCACGTCAGGATCGTTGGGATCTGCTGTATCCGGCACTCGAATCTGGTGCTTCTGGTTTGCCGAATTATGGTGCTTGCCGACAAGTGCGGTGACATAGCCCGCATCAGAAAGTACATGCGCAAGCGTTCGTTCATTACCCTCAAGATGCACATTCCATTGGATAAAATTTACATCATCAGCTGCAGTCACGCCTTCGAGGTATTTGTTTCGGGATGCATAACGACCTGTAAAAAGACTATACCGGCTCGGACTACAAACTGGCGAGGTCGCATAGTAGCGCTCAAAACGTGCCCCTCTCGCAGCGAGAGCATCTAAGTGGGGCGTCAATACCCGGCCCCCATAAACAGCAATATCTTTAAGGTCCATATCATCGACATAGATGACAAGAAAATTGGGTCGGGCCTCATCGTTAGCGTATCCATCGGTGTGCATTAGCGCTACCACAAAAAATCCAGCGAATACAATGAGAAGGTTAAAATATTTGTTCATGATTAAAGAAATATTGTGCTGCAGCAATAGCCCTCTTGCTACATTGATTATTTCTGGGTATAACTTACTTTTATATTATCTATATAAAATGTTGGTAAAATGCCGGTCTTCGAATTCTGCTTAAAGGTAAAATTGTAAAAAGTATCCTCTGGGAGTATTGGCTTAGCAAAATCACTCGAAAGTATCCGCATCTGTCCGAGAGGTTGTACTCCAGATCCCAAAGCTTTAAGATCTTTTTCTTTCATACTTAAAAAACTCGAACCGCATGCCTTTTGATAACCGCTAGTCGCAGAGTTTAAGCCGAATTCGAGTTTAAAAAACGCCATACTCGATACGTCTACCCATAGATCGAACTGAATCTGCCACGATTGGTCACTTATTTCCAAGCAGGACTGAAACTTTTCATACTGCTCAACGTTCAGCTTACTGCTCATTCTAATGACCGCCATACCGCGGTAACCTCTGCCATCGGAACCAGCAAAATCTCCGACAAGCTGCAGCGATCGAGAGCCCACTACATCAGAGGAAACGACCGATACACTACCCTCATCATTCGCCCCATTGAGTACTTGAATGCCCTCAGGCAGAGCGCTATTATGTACATCCTCAAAATCAAATAAGACAAAATCTTCAGACGCGCTACAAAGGACAGCTAAAAGTGCCAAAAAATATAACTTTATTAATTTAATAGGACTTCTTGTTTTATATAAAAAGTAAAATTGTACTTTAATGACCAGTCTTAGGATCAAAAAACTCGTAGCAAATAAATAACTATAAACTTCCTGATCGTTTTGTCATTGTACCTATGCGCTAGGACCTTGAGATATTTTGTACAGGGTTGATCCGTTTAAATACTATTTTTTTTAACGAAGTTTACAATATCACTGATTGAACCTTCAGCGATTGATACACAAGTATCTGCACAGCCGTAGTAGATGCGAATTGCATCACCCTGAGTCACTGCAGCACTTGGAAAGATAACATTGGGAACATCACCGACCCGCTCGTACAACTCGGTCGGTGCGAGTAAATAGTCCTTAGAGCGTGCTATGACCTTCCAAGGTTCATCCAAGTCCAGCAAGGCTCCGCCGGTATAATAGAGGTATCCATTACAACTGGTCCACACCCCATGGTAGATCAGTAACCATCCTTCAGCAGTCTCAATCGGCGCAGGCCCAGGACCTACCTTGGTCGACTGCCAACTACTTTCGAGCGTGCCGAAAACAAAACGGTGCTTTCCCCAGTGAGTCATATCCGGGCTTTCCGAATAAAAAATATCACCAAAGGGAGTGTGACCTCGGTCACTCGGTCGGTGTAAAATTGCATACTTGCCGTTAATTTTTCGAGGAAAGATTACACAATTACGATTCGCTGGCGGCATCAGATTTTCATGCTGCTCAAAGTGCTCAAAATCTTTCGTAGTTGCCAACCCAATACAGGGTCCTTGAGGAGAGTCTATGCACCAAGTAAAATAATACGTATCTTCGAGCAAGGTTAAGCGAGGATCATAAAAACGAGCATGAATCGGTATCTCCGGATGATCTGCCGTCATTGTAAGTGAATCTGGGGCAATATCCCATGCGATTCCATCCTTACTAAAGCCCACGTGCATGGTGAAATTAAAATCAATTTCATCCACACGAAAAATTCCCGCATAACCATCCTTAAACTTCACAACCGCACTGTTGTGGATACTGTTCGCGCGCGGCACTGCACTTGCAGTAATCACAGGATTGCCAGCAAATCGCTTTAAGATATTTTCATTCGCCATAGTTTAATAGAGTTAATGTAAGTATCGTGATTAGTAGCAAATTAAAGAAAATTGGCTAAAATTTAAGATATATGAGGGTCTCTGAACCAGTCGATTGCATGTTGATTAGTAGGATTCTGTCCAGACTTTCTAAACATAATTTCAATCTTTACTAACGTATTGCTAATAAGTCTCATATCCATCATCAAAAATGATAATATATCTCAATTAAAATTTGTTGTAATTAAATAATTATACCTAATCAATGTCTTATGATTCATGTAATACCTTTAAAACTTTTTGTAATTTTCTGCATCGCAATAAATGGTATTCTAACACCACCTAAAGCACAAGGACAGTTATTAGACAATAAACCACCGAATTTAGTTATTATTATTTCTGATGACCAAGGACACGATGACTTTGGTGCCATTAATCCAAAGATTTTTAATACACCAAGACTCGATACACTTCGCCAAGAGTCTGTGGTCTTTGAGAATTTCTACGTCAACTCAACCTGTGCCCCTACTAGGGCATCCCTATTAACTGGGCGACGGTTTCTAGAAACGGGAGTATGGGGCGTACACGGAGGTCAGGACTATTTAAATTTAGACGAACGGACCTTTGCACAAACAATTCGGCAATCAAGAGGCTACTGTACCGGTTTTTTTGGTAAATGGCACAGCGGCAAGACTCAGGGTTATCTGCCTTGGGACAGAGGCTTTGACACGGCAATCATGGCAGGATTATACCAACATCTAAATGGCCAACTCTACACAAAAAAAGGTACATTTAAAACCAGCGGGTGGACTGACTCAGTTCTGGCTAAGCGGGTGGCAACATTCATCACAAAGCACGCTCGCGCAGAAAAGCCATTCTGCGTGTTATTTGCTCCAATGGCGCCACATGGTTCCTGGCGGGCGCCGGAAAATTTGGTAAAGAACTTTCGCGCTAAGGGATACTCCGAATCACTCGCCACGCTGGCTGCTATGCTAGAAGCCCTTGATTCTAATGTCGGCATTGTACTCGATGCAATCGAGCAGTCTGGCATAGCTGAGAACACAGTCGTCTTCTACCTCTCCGACAACGGCCCAATCAATGAATCTGGTAGAAAAGACCTCCCTGCCCTCTCAAGTGAAGAGTGGAATCTGCGCAATCCTACTAAACTTAAGGGAAACAAAGCGCGCGTATGGGAAAACGGTATACGCGTCCCACTGTTCGTGCGCTGGTCGAATAAAATTGATCCACGCCAGGAGGTGACTCCAACTCACGTCATCGATCTTTTTCCCTCGCTTTGTGAATTGGCAGGACTGCCTAATGTACGCGTCGAAAATGGCTTAGACATTCACGGCTTGTCACTGGCACGGCTGTTAAAAGATCAAACGCCGCTACCTGCTCGCAGTCTGTTTATTGCCAATGATCATGTCCAAGACCAGGACGGGCGTACACGCTATGACTTACTAAGGTCGATCGAGAATCTGCCCCCTTCTCGCCAACACTTAGCATTGAGATCTGGTGCTTATAAACTCGTTCGTTCAGGCGGAAGCGGTCAGCTTTTCAACATTCAAGAAGATCCACGCGAGACCCGAAACTTGGCCACGGTCGAACCAGAGCGGTTTGCAGTCTTAAACATGCAGACTCAAGAGGCCTTTCTTAAGGCAAGAGACTCAGGAAGAGCATACCGAATGCCCGTCTTTCAAATTGGCGGCGACTACCATTCCAGCATAGTCTACGGCGCTGCGCCGGTAAGCTTACGCGGATCGGCAAGCTATGACAGTCATACAGTAAAAAACCTTAAGAGCGCAAAAGCAGGAGCAAGCTTTAATATCAATGTTATGACGACTGGATTATATGATATTTTTCTACATGCAAACGGCGTCATGCCATATACTACTGTCCGGCTAGCCGCAGGAGATGCTCAACTCGATACAACGATTAATCCAGCACAGTCTATAC
Source organism: Coraliomargarita sp. (assembly GCA_002699365.1). GTDB lineage: Bacteria > Verrucomicrobiota > Verrucomicrobiia > Opitutales > Coraliomargaritaceae. The sequence goes on from PAAN01000018.1 coordinate 200,706, forward strand.
CTCTAGGCTCACTGCATTTGAATAAAGGAGAACAACTCTTACATTTCGATATTTTAAAAAATGCCCAACATAATTCTTCAGGCATAGCAGCACTTAAAGCGATCTCTTTTGTCGTCTCAAATGCGAATCCCTCCAAACTGCCTTTGAAATTCTAAGAACGTAATGTGCATGATTTTCTATTGATGAAAAATACCCAAATTTAGTCATTCTTAAAAATAGATAACTCGTTAATGCGTGCATATCGTTAAACAAAAAATTTATGTCAGGTAAAGTTTCTATAAAACATTTGAACCGCCCCCCAGGTAAAATAATACCAGAGGTCGCAATAGTCACTCCTCTGCGCTGGGGCGATAGTCAATTGATTTTAAAAGGCATCTCCGCTTACTTAAAACTCAATCACCCTTGGCGATTATTTCTCGATGATCAAAGTATTTCATCCGAAAATCCAGAATTTCTCTCATCAAGAAATTTACATGGAATCATCAGTCGAACTACGACTGAAGCACTCGTTGATTACTGTAGTAAGCGCTCGATCCCATTGATAGATCTAAACGATTCAAAATCTTGGGAAGGCGTACCTAAATCGATCTTTGATAACGTAGGGATGGGTCATATGGGGGCAGAATACCTTTTAGGAAAAGGTAGTCGCACCTTTGCCTTTTGCGGGTTTTCAAATCAGAATTGGTCCACAAGTCGCCGTGATGGCTTCGTCGAATGCATGCAACTGTGTCATCGAGCGTACACAATCCACGAAGTCGAGTACGATGAAAAAGTCCTCGGTGAATGGCTGGAAGCTCAAGAGCATTTACTTGGTGAATGGATACAGTCTCTACCCAAGCCAGCTGCTGTCTTGTGCTGTAATGATTACCGAGCTGTTCACCTCCTCAACGCCTGTATACGCGCCTCGATTACCGTACCCGAAGAAGTTATTATTCTTGGACTAAACAACGAAGTCGCACGCTGTGAAATTTCGACGCCACAGCTTTCCAGTGTGGATCCTAATGCTGAGCGAGTCGGCTTTACAGCTGCCAAAATGCTGGATCAACTGATGCAGGGCCAAGCACTTCAGACGGATTGTGAAGTCGCAGATCCACTTGGCGTCGTCGAGCGTCGAAGTACAGATTTTTGCTCGGTTGAAGACCCGCGTGTCGCCAAAGCACTAAACTATATTTTTGAGCACGCTACACATGGCATTAGTGTTGATAATGTGTGCAAAGCAGCGAATGCATCCCGCAGTTTTTTAGAGCGTCGCTTTCGCAAATTGCTTAACCGATCACCTCAGGTACAAATCCGAATGATTCAAATTGAACGCGCTAAACAGTTACTCAGAGAAACTGACTACACTCTCAATGAGATCGCTGAACGACTTGGCTTTGAACATCCAGAATATCTCAGCGTAGTCTTTAAGCGCATGACTGGTGATAGCCCAGGCGCTTATAGAAAAAAGAACGGTATCATGCGAAAAGATCATCTCGTTTCCATAAGCTCGTAAATTTTTATTAGCAGCACAAATTCTCAAAAAGCAGGCAAAATGTCTCATACATTATCTTCGCAAATCAATTATTCTAATATTTTTTATGATCCAAAAATCGATAGTAAACTTATAAATGAAAACTACGAAGAAATCACATCTGCCCTATAATCCCGCTGTTTTAGAGAATATGCCATGGGAAGAGCGTCCTATTGGCAACAAGGATCCTATCTGGCGATTCTCTGGCAATCCAGTGATCCCTCGTAATTCAATTCCTATCGCCAACAGCATTTTTAACAGTGCTGTCGTCCCTTTTGGCGAAGGTTACGCAGGCGTGTTTCGGGTGGATGATCGTAGCCGAAATATGCGCTTACATGTCGGCTTTAGTGACGACGGCTTAAAATGGGATATTCACGAAACAGCTATAGAGTTTATTTGCGCGGATGAAAATATTGGCGACTTTATTTACGGCTATGACCCTCGTGTTGTCTACATTGAAGATCGTTACTACATCACATGGTGCAACTACTATCATGGCGCAACCATCGGTGTGGCATGGACAAAGGATTTCAAAAGCTTCCATCAAAAAGAAAATGCTTTTCTACCTTTCAACCGCAACGGCGTCTTATTTCCAGAAAAGATTAACGGTAACTTTGCCATGATGAGTCGCCCAAGTGACAATGGCCACACCCCATTCGGTGAGATTTTTTATAGCGAGAGTCCGGATCTAGCTTTCTGGGGTAAGCACCGCTGGATCATGAAGCCAGAATCTAACTGGGAGCATACAAAAATCGGACCAGGGCCGATCCCGATCAAGACGCCCGAAGGTTGGTTAATGATCTATCACGGTGTACTGAATTCCTGTAATGGCTTCGTATACAGTATGGGGGCGGCACTGCTTGATCTAAAGGAGCCATGGAAAGTCCTCCAGCGCGCAAATTCCTACATGCTTGCTCCAACTGAAATCTACGAGTGTGTCGGCGATGTTCAGAATGTAACCTTCCCCTGCGCGGCACTACATGAACCGAAAACCGGACGACTTGGCATTTACTATGGCGGTGCAGACACAGTGGTCGCACTCGCATTTGGATACGTCCATGAAATTATCGATTTCATCAAACAAAACAACTTGTAGGTCTATTGTGCTATATTTATATCGACGCACATTAATGTAGACTTGCCGGTGGCTATGGCTGGCAAAATTTTCTTTTATAACGCACACACTCTTCTGCCACATATACTAGTACGCCATGTCTACCGCGACCCCTAACCCCGCACCCTTAAAGCCGGATAAAAAAACGACAAGAGTGCCCCTTTCACAGAAAGCAGCATGGGGTGTTGGAGGCTTCGCAGAGAACTTTGCGAACAATGCTATTTTACAGATGGTTTATCCGGTATTTAATATCGGCTATGGCCTGTCCCCTTTCATGATTGGCATCGCACTGTCCATCTCTCGAGTACTCGATGCCTTCACCGATCCACCAATGGGAAATTGGTCGGATAATAGCCGGTCTCGTTGGGGACGAAGGCGCCCATTTATTTTTGTAGGGGCACTCATTATGACGGCCTTCTTTGCCATCATGTGGTTTCCTCCCGATGGCGCTTCTAAGGCAGTTCTTTTTACATACCTTTCCATATCCGCTTGTATCTTTTATCTCGGATTCACGATTTTCATAATCCCTTTTTCTGCGCTGGGGCTCGAGCTATCGGATGATTATCAAGAAAGAGCAACGCTGTCGGTGTACCGCAATATTCCAGCTCAGATGGCAAACTTCATACTGCCATGGACACTCGCCTTACTGATGCTCGATACTTTTGGCGGAGAGGCTCATCTCGGAGCTCGTTGGATCGGTCCGATTGCAGCGCTCCTAATTTTGCTCACTTCTTTACCCGCGGCGCTCATTTGCCGAGAGCGCTTTGCGCAACATCACCAAGAACCAATCCAATTAAAAGACGCATTAAAATATACCTTTACCAATAAAGCCTATCTTAGAGTAGTGGGCGCTGCATTTTTAGTCTTCATTGGCCTTTATGCGGCAATTCCACTCATGCAATATATTAACATCTTCTACATCTTCTCTGGTGATATGAAACAAGCCGGTATATTAGGAGGCACTGTGGGTACCATCATTGCATTCGCACAAATTGCTATCTTGCCTGTCATTTCGTGGCTGACTCGCTACTTCGACAAACACAAACTTTTAGCCTTTGGACTCTTTACCGCAGCAGCTGGTTATGGCAGTACATGGTTTTGCTTCTCACCAGAAATGCCCTATCTACAAATTGTATCACTGATGACCGGCAACTTAGGGCTCTGCTTTGCATGGCTACTCAACCATCCATTAGTGGCAGATATTTGTGACGACGACGAGCTGCGCACAGGCAGGCGGCGGGAGGGGATGTTCTCAGCTGTGTTCGGTTTTATCTACAAGGGAGCAATTGGTATAATGGCCATCGGCGGCGGCTTACTACTGGCTTGGGCGGGGGTCGATGGATCTGTACCAGAAGTTCTCCCGAGTGAATCAATATTTCGGATACGCTTGATCTATCTGTGCGTCCCAACCCTCTGCTTTCTGGCAGCCGGTCTGCTAATGCTCACCTATCCCTTGACGCGTGAGCGTATGGCTGAGATCAAAGTCCAACTTCAAGCGAAACGTTAGCCCCAAAGAAAAACCACCGTTCGATAACAAACTATGCAGATAACAAAAATAGTTCGTTCAGCTTATCTGTTCCTTTTGGCTTTCGGCATTGCCTACAGTGAAACGCGCGAGCCGGATTTCTCAGCATTTAGAGGCGCTGGTATAATTGATAAATTAGGACCAGGTTGGTTCCCACCAGAGACCTTTCGGGAATCCGACTTTGCTTACCTCGCTTCGATTGGTGCTAACTTTGTCCGTATCCCCATCGCCTACCACCACTTTGCTGACAATCAAGACCTGGCCAAGCTGGACGAGACAAAGATGCATGAAATCGATCAGGCCATTGAGTGGTCCCAAAAATACGGACTGCACGCCTGTCTGAGTATATTCTGGACGCCAGGTTATTATGTCGGTGATCCATGGCAGGACGAAAACCTTTGGGAATCATCGCAAAAACAAGCAATCTTTGCAGGATACTGGAAAGCCTTAACCAAGCGGTATGCCCACGTTTCAAACCTCGATCTAAGTTTTAATCTACTCAATGAACCAGACTGGTACGTCACCGAGGAACAGTACGTTTTGATTATTCGTCAAGCAATCCAGGCGATCCGCGCTTTGGACACATCTCGCTGGATTGTCGTTGATGGGCTACGCTCCGGACGGCTGCCAGTTATGAGCCTAGCGGATGAAGCTCGAGTCGCTCAAGCGGTTCACTTCTACGAACCCTTCGCATTCACTCATTACAAGGCTCATTGGATTAAATACGGCGGCACTCGCTTACCAAAACCATCTGGCTGGCCAGCTCCGCGTATGACTGAGCACCTATTTGGTCCAGGGCCATCTGTGAACAAGCCGCGCGCTGCAAGCCCTTTACAGATTAACGGTAATTTTAAGGCAGGCAGCTTGATTAAAGTTCATATTGGGTGGCTACACGGACACTCAAGCCTACCACTTAGGCTAGAACTTAGATTAGATCAGCAGGACTCAGCGTCGCGCCATTTTGAATTTGATTTTACGCAAGAAAAAATGCGCAACCTTGAAACCGAGCAATCCAGCAATAAAGCTACCACTGGTTACTGGTACAATCGTACCTGGGAGTACAAACTAGAAAAGGACGCCGAGCAAGTGAATTTAATCATAACTAGCGGAGACCGAATAAGTATTCGATCAATGGAGATACAGCATCCAAGCAATGACAAAAAGGCGACCCTCTACCCAGGCTCAAACGAATGGATTAAACAAGAGTCGGAGCTGACCTACGACGCCGATGCAAATCACTTGCAAACTAGCTTGTTTTACGACCAAGCATGGATTCAGGACCACCTTTTAAAGGCTTGGAAACAGCTCGATAACAAAGGCGTTCCGATTATGGTGCAGGAATTTGGCATTCACAACGGCACGCAATATGAACCTGCTATGGCTTATCTTAAAGATTGTGTAGAATCTTTTGAATCACTCGACTGGGGCTGGTCCCTCTACAGCCTGCGCTATACGTTGGGTTGGTTCGACAGCGGACGCGTCAACGTGCAGCAAAGTGACACCAAGGACGGCACTAAGGTAGATCTTAAGTACGAGGAGCTAGTCACTGAATTGATGGGACCAAAGGCAGCTTCAAATAGCGGTAACTAATGGGATTATTCAGTCCCCTAAGATCTGCAGCCATGTACTGTGCTGTAAGTTATTAAGTAGAGGCATAAGTACACGCTGAAAAATAAGAATTAATTTCTAGAGAAACTACCTAAAAGAACAAAGAAGTAAGTAACGGTACGTCCGTAAAATTACAAATTATTTACGTATAATTACTCGTAAATACAGCTACTCATAACACCATATAAAAGTTTATTAGCTACGACAGATGTATGGTTTTTATTAAATATACAATTATGCTGCGGTACGATTTTAGAAAAAGTTTTTTCATTTGCACTCTTGGTCTAGCGATTCTGCTTGAATCAGTAAGTGCTCTTTCGGTTTTACCAGAAAGCGTTACCGAACAAACGCAGACAGCTGGTGCAACGGCTACTGCAGAACTGGTACATAGTCAGGCGCGCTTCATGGATGGCACCATTCAAACGCAATTTATATTTAGGAAAATAGAGGCGATCCGGGGCATATTACCCGCTTACTTTGAAGTCTATGCTCCAGGCGGAATCTATAATGGAAGAGTCAATGCAAACTCCAGACTGCCAAGCCTAAGTATTGGTAATAGCTACTTAATCAATCTAGAGATCCTCGCAAATAAGTTAAGCTTTTATAATAGCACAGCTGGTGTGCGCGATCTAACTACAGTCGATTTAGAAGCGCTCAAAGCAGCATGCGTTGACCTTCCAAGTGGCGTAGATCTGAGCGAATTTGAGGCAGTGCCAATGTCGATTCGCTCTGTTGTTAGCGAATCTGGTTTACTCGATAGCAGTGGTGTACGCCGTTATACTTCTCCTGATCAAAATGAGCCAATTCCTGTATACGCTGACATCTCAACACGCCCTTCTGGCATTAGCCAAACAGAAGCGCTAACTGCTCTAGAAAACGCACTAGAGGCATGGGAGGAGAGCAGCAGTCTTTTATTTGAAATAGTGCGCACTGAAGTTTTTACCCAATCCGCAGAAGACTACTCCTCTAATGAGGATTACGCGATTCGCGTACAGTTTCATGATAATTTTAATCGTATTAGTAACAGCAGTTCGACCCTCGCTTTTGGTGGGGCTAGCTTCCTAATTGATCCTGGTAATGGTGGCACTGTAAATGGCAGGTCATTTAACCCAATCGCAACTGGCTACGTAGTCCTAAACCACAGCAAGTCATTTTTGCGAGATCCGAGCCAACTCGAGCAAGTACTGACTCATGAGATCGGACATGTGATTGGACTCGACCACAGTAGTGAGACTGCCAATGAATCCAATAACGAAAAAGCCGAAGCATTAATGTATTACCTAGCCCACTCGGATGGGCGCGGAGCTACATTAAATAGTTACGATATTAATACCGTGCGTAAGGCTTATCCGCTAAATACCCCTCCATATGGATTCGACCGCATTATGTATGCGGTCTCCTACTACAGTAATACCACTTTAACCAACCCACAAGTTAATCAAGTGACCCTCATTGGCAATGACTTGCAGGGAGATTCACTCTCCCTGCAAATCGACTCTTCTACAAGTGATTATGGTATCTTCAATACGACTGGCTCCACAATTTCGTACACTACCAATGGATATTATCGCGATACCCCTGTTACTAATATTAACAGTGCTTTCTATGACCGACTTGAGGCTCGCTTTTCAGACGGCGTCAATCTCTCACCATCTTTCTCTGTCCGCATAGTTGGATTTCGCGGAGACTCTAGACCCTTCGCAGCACCAGATGGAATTCCAGACTCATGGATGACTACCTACTTCGGTAGCGCGGGTGGTTCGAGTGCATCGTCCGATGAAGATGGTGACGGCTTTGATAACTTAACTGAATATCAAATCGGCACCGACCCTACAGATGCGAACTCAAAATTTAAAGTAACTCAATATACCAATCAATCCCTTGAATGGACCTCACAGCCATTTACTCTTTACCAAGTAGAAGCATCCACAAATCTGCACAATTGGCAAACCATCGAAACACTCAGCCAGACTACCAGCGCCTCTACTCTATCGACTCAGTTACCAAGATCTCAGGCTGACGAGTCNCTATTTTATAGGGTCAAGCGAGTTCCCTAATAATTNGAGGTACTAGTCAACTAGCGAAACAGTTGTTTTTTTAGAGGNAGGGAATTAAAGATTCTAAAAACCGCATTTAAACAATGCTTGCGCAAAATACTATAAAAATTGCCATTTTGAGCAGTCGATAAATATTAACAAACTTTACGGTTTCATTTACCGATATAATNAGCTATTAAAAACAACTTCTTAATAANTCTTAAACCAAAATTATATCCCGAAAAGCATATGCAACACTTCGAATGCGACAAAATTAACTACGAAGGTCCTAGCTCTAAAAACCCGCTAGCTTTTAAGCATTATAACCCAGACGAGCTGATCGGTGGTAAATCGATGAAAGATCACTTGCGCTTTGCGGCGCCCTACTGGCATGTGATGCGTAACGAACTGTCCGACCCATTTGGTGGTGGTACTGCTGTGATGCCTTGGGATGATGGGTCTAACTCTACTGAAAATGCGCTCAACCGCGTCGATGTATTTTTTGAATTCCTCGAGAAGATCGGGATCGATTTTTATTGTTGGCATGACCGAGATATAGCTCCTGAACTTGGGGATTTAAGTGCTTCGAATGCTGCACTAGATGCAGTTGTAGCAAAACTTAAAGAAAAGCAGGCACAAACCGGCGTAAAATTGCTCTGGGGTACCGCCTGCCTGTTTAGTCATCCTCGCTACTCACAAGGAGGCGCTACTTCTCCGGATATGAATGTTTACACCTATGCAGCAGCGCAAGTAAAGAAGGCGCTCGAGTGCACCAAGGAGCTAGACGGACTGGGCTACACCTTTTGGGGTGGTCGTGAGGGTTACGCTACTTTATTAAATACTAATATGAAGCGCGAACTCGATCACCTCGCAGCCTTTCTTCACATGGCGGTGGATCATGCAAAGCAAATCGGTTTTAACGGACCTTTCTATATTGAACCAAAACCTCGCGAACCATCCACACACCAGTACGATTCAGATTCGGCAGCCTGCCTTAACTTTCTGCGTGAATATGATCTAATGGATCATTTTAAACTCAACTTAGAGACCAATCACGCTACCTTAGCAGGCCATACCATGCAGCATGAAATGACGGTCGCAATTAATGCCGGGATGCTTGGTAGCGTGGATGCAAATCGCGGCGATGAGCTTATTGGTTGGGATACGGATCAATTTCCTACGGACATATATCTGACAACTCAAGTGATGCTCTGCATCTTAGAGATGGGCGGCTTAACCACAGGCGGTCTCAACTTTGATGCCAAGCGCCGCCGCGAATCACATGAACCGATTGATCTAATACATGCTCATATTGGTGGAATGGATGCTTTCGCACATGGGCTCAAAATTGCGCAAGCGATTCGTGACGATGGACGCCTGGCAGCATTTGTACAAGATCGCTACAGTAGCTTTGATAGCGAATTAGGCAGCCAAATTGAATCCGGTAAATCTAGCTTTGCCGCGCTTGAGAAAATTGCACTCGCTAATGGTGAACCAATCATTGCAAGCGGCCGGCAAGAAATGTTGGAAAACTTGGTTAATGAATTTCTCTAGCACTGGTTATAGTTACCAGTAATTGAAGTCTGCTACAGAATCCTCCGCTTATTTAAATATGTCCTTAGCGCTTGGTATTGATTCGTCGACGCAAAGCTGCTCGGCTATAGTTATCGACACGACAAAAAGTACTGTCGTCGCCGAAGCAGTCGTTAACTTTGGTGAAAGTCTACCACAGTACAATGCACCAAATGGTTTCATCACCAATGGTATTGCTGGAGAAGTGCATGCGGATCCGCTCATGTGGCTGGATGCCCTCGAGCTAGTATTCGAGCAGCTAAGTTCTCAGTGTGACCTAGCAGAAGTGCGCGCCATATCCGGAGCAGGTCAGCAGCATGGATCCGTATATTTAAACGAATCGTGGTTTGATGCAGTCAGTTCATTAAAAACAGATCAGTCCTTATCGGCGCAGATTAGTAATTGTTTGAGTCGTCGATCTGCACCAATTTGGATGGACAACTCCACGACTGAAGAATGCCGAGAAATTACCACTACAATCGGTAGTAGCTCTACTGTTTGTGCTAAGTCTGGCTCGATAGCCATTGAGCGCTTCACCGGTCCGCAGATTAGGCGCTTTTATAAGCAAGATCCCAGCGCTTATCAAAACACCGCACGTGTACACTTAGTGAGCTCCTTTATTTGCTCTGTTTTAAGTGGAGCCGATGCTCCAATCGATACAGGCGATGGTGCTGGGATGAATTTAATGCATCTTGATCGCTGGGACTGGGACCCAGAGCTACTTGCTGCGACCGCTCCAGACCTAGCAGACAAATTACCCACTATTCATCCAGGAACTACCAATACAGGATTCTTAGCAGAATACTTTGTTCGTAAATTTCGATTCAGTCCAAAAACTCCTATAACTATTTTTACTGGAGACAATCCTAGCAGCCTAGTTGGCATGGGTGCTGCAGAGCCTGGTACAGTAGTTTTATCACTGGGTACTTCAGATACTTTTTTTGCAGCCATGCCAGAAGTCGTGGCTGATCCAGAAGGTTGCGGTCATGTGTTTGGTAATCCACTCGGTGGCTCTATGTCCTTGCAGTGCTTTGTAAATGGCTCTCTAGCACGTGAAGCGATCAAAGATAAATTCAGCTACGATTGGGACCAATTCTCCGATGCATTAAATCAAACTCCAGCAGGAAATGAGGGGCAAATGATGCTACCTTTCTTTAGACCAGAAATTAGTCCGCGAATTGAGTTAGATAAACCACAATTAAAGGGAAATTCACAAGCCTTTGAAAACTGGGAGCAACCCGATGCTGCAATACGTGCCTGCATCGAGGGACAATTCATAAATATGAAGCTGCGTAGTGATTGGATGCAACTTAGCCCGGAGGTGATTTATTTAACTGGCGGAGCCTCGCAAAATGATGCTATTGCACAAGTGGTCGCTGATATTTTTCAGTGCAAAGTGCAGCGCTTATCTGTTAGCGGTTCCGTAGCGCTCGGAGGAGCACTGCGCGCTGCGATACAGTCACTAGAATGCTTCACTCAATCACTCGAAGCAGAATTTTTTAAAGTAGATTCAGAGCAGGTATTTAATCCACAAGTAAGTGCAGACTGCTATACGGATGCCTTTATTAGTTTTGAAAAACTTTTAAAGCAGAGCCTTTGATGACGGAGCGGTAGATCGCTCTAGATCGATAAAGCTTAAAAATGCACATCATGGAAGCTCGCTTTACAAGCCACTGGCTATAATAGTACCTAAAAATGAAAGTTAGCGATACCATCCTACAATTATTAAAGGAGCGTAATTACATTCCCATGCGACAGGAGGAGATCCTGAAGTTACTGAATGTTAAAGGCGATATCGCCAAGCAAGCGCGCCAATGGATTGCTCAATCCATTGAAGCCGGTCAACTCGAACATAGTAAAAATGAACGCTTAAGTTTAGTAGCAAAAACCGATCTTATTAGCGGGCGTATCTTATTTAGGCAAAGTGGTAGTGCATTTGTTATTCCAGATAATGAGGCGAATAAAAAAGGTGCCATTGGACATCCCGTGCCTGCTGAAGATACTGGTGTCGCACTGCACGGAGATCATGTGCTTGTTCAAATAAATGAGCGAACAAATCATAAATTTCGTGGCCGCGGCGGTCATTTAAAACGTCCAACTTATGACCCTAAAGAGAAGGCACATGTAAAAGTCACCCGTATTCTTAAACGAGCTCACACCAATATTGTCGGTACCCTTAAAAAAGGTCGTAACTCATACTACGTCGTTGCTGATGAGCCTAGAATCGTCAAAGAATTCACGGTTACTGATCCAAGAAAATGCCAAATCAAACCGCTTCCAAAAATTGGGGATAAAGTCGTCGTACGTTTACTAGAGTGGCAACAGCATCACTTAGTTGCGAAAGCAGAGATTATAGAAGTACTTGGAGAGACGCATGAACCGAATGCTGAATTTAAAGGAATTCTTTATAAATATGAACTCGAGCAAAAATTCCCCACTGCAGTTGTAGAGCAAACTAAAAAAATACCGGATCACGTGCACGATAGGGATGTAGTTGGTCGTGAAGATTGCCGCGATATTTTCACTTTCACAATTGATCCTGACGACGCAAAGGACTTTGATGATGCGCTCTCGATTGAACAACTCAAAGATGGTAAAGTCAGAGTTGGTATTCACATCGCAGATGTATCTGCTTATGTAAAACCAGGAAGTGCTCTCGATAAAGAAGCACAAAAGCGTGGTAATAGCACCTACTTAGTCGGCACAGTCATTCCTATGCTACCACATGCTTTGTCCAATGGGCTTTGTAGTTTAGTCGAGGCTCAAGATCGACTCACAAAAAGCGTGTTTTTAACCTTTTCAGAAAACTCCCAGATCTCTCAAGTCGAGTATGCTAATACCGTAATTTGTAGCAATAAACGCCTCACGTATCGTCAAGCATATGCATTTATGCAGGAAGAGGATTTAGACTTAATTCGTCAAACGCCACTTCCGCCAAAGCACCAAACCGGATCCACAGGTCGCGATCTAGATGCTGTCAGTGACAATGAAATGCACCTTTTGAAGCAGCATATTCGTAAACTTTGGGAAATTGCTAGGCGATTACGTCAGGCCCGTTTTAAAAAAGGATCGCTCGATTTGGAGATGACAGAAATTAAGATTTACGTCGATAAAGATGGCTTTGCTGATCGTATCGAGAAATCCGAAAATGATGAGAGCCATCAATTAATCGAAGAGTTTATGCTCAGTGCGAATGAGCAAGTGGCTCGCATGATGCAGCGCCAGCGCTTTGCTTGCATCTACCGTGTTCACGATCAGCCAGATGAAGAAAAGCTCCAAGAACTACGCGAGACGATGGCTAGTTTTGGAGTCAAATGCGGCAACTTAACACAAGCGGCGCAAATGAGCCGCTTACTTAAAATCCTCAAAGACCATCCGCAAGGATACACGCTCAAGACTCATCTGTTACGCAGCTTAAAACAGGCGCAATACCGAGCGAGCGCAGACGGTCACTATGGCCTAGCAAAAAAGGATTACACTCATTTTACCTCACCAATACGGCGCTATTCAGACCTAGTCGTACACCGTGTATTTGATGCTTATTTATGTAAACATGGAATACATTCGGCGCCTAAATCGCCCGATATTAAGTATTCTATCTCAAATTTAGAGTCGATTGGTGAACATCTGTGTATCACAGAACGAAACAGCATTGATGCAGAGCGCGAGTCGGTAAAAACCAAGTTGCTAGAATACTACGAGCGTGAACTACATAAAGAAAACAAGCAGTCCTTTCAAGCGGTTGTGACGGATATAAAAAACCACGGTATGTATATAGAGATAACCGATACCATGGCTTATGGAATGGTACACATATCGACTCTCGACGACGACTTCTATCACCTAAGTCAAGATGGTCAGACCTTAACTGGGCGACGAAGCAATACAATCTATTCGGTTGGACAATACATTAATGTTCAAGTCGAACGGGTAGATCGCTTTAAGCGACAAATAGATTTTTGTGTCGTCACAGGCAACCAGAGTAGTGCCGCGCGTCGCAAACGATTTAAACGCTCCGAGAGTGCACTCTCACCAAAAGAACTCACTGCGCTACGCAAGCAACGTCGAGTTGATCGAGCACGCAAAAAAAACCACAAGAACAAACAAGTCAAAGAATCCAAAAAAAAGCAGCCTAAAAAACGCTAGTTTAGCGATTAATTTGTGCGATGCTGCGCATCAGCCTTATCTGCAATATAAATCATATAAGCCGCTCGCTTAGCTCTCTCGTGCACCTTAGCACGCACGCCACCGACCCGAAAGCCTCGCTGTTTCAAGCGCATTTTAAAGTGAGGGTCCTCACCAGCAGACCAAAATGTTGCCCGACCGCCAGGCTTTAACGCATGCAACACAGTCCTTAACCCATTGTGAGAATATAAAGAATTGTTGCTCGCTTTTACCATACCACTTGGCCCGTTATCCACATCTAGAATCAGTGCATCATAATAATTCGAATGCGCTTTACGAATCACTGGTACTGCATCAGCAATAGTTACCGTTACGCGAGGATCCTCGAGTAAAGAACCATTGATAGTATGTAAATACTCACGATTCCACTCGACCACTTTAGGGAGTAACTCAACGACTTGAACTTGTGCATTAGGGCCTAGCCCTGCGAGAGCGGAACGCAAGGTAAACCCAAGACCTAACCCGCCAATCATTATACGTGGGGCATCTGTAGATGCTAAGTGCTCGACTCCTAACTCGCCCAATAGCAACTCAGAAGCACACGCTTTGGAGTGCATTAGTTCCTGGCCATTAAAACTAATAGAATATGCACCATCATGCTCATACAGCGACATTGGCAATTCATCTGGAGTGAATGATTCAGCTATCTTACTGCGCGGTTTCATACTTTTACCTCGTACCTATTTGCAACAATAGGCAATCCAATAGCATGCGCCAAAATGATTTGCAGGAATTGCTTATACTGTAGATCGTATAAATAGAATGACACAATCGACTTATAATTTTGATAGCTGCCCAGATCGCAGTGGCTATGGATCACTCAAATGGGATAAATATAAATCGCAGGAGATACTCCCTATGTGGGTCGCAGATATGGACTTTGAAATAGCTCCTGAGATTCGTACTGCTTTGCAAGCACGCCTAGATCATGGCGTGTATGGATATACTGTCCCCTTTGCTGAGCCGGTTAACGCGGTACTAAGCTATTTACTACGCCAACATAATTATTCGGCTGAAGCGAGTTGGCTGAATTTCTTACCAGGACTAGTCCCAGCGATCAATCTATGTTGCCACGCTTTCACCGGACCAAAGGACTCAGTAATGACGGTCACCCCAGTCTATCCCCCTTTTCTAAGTGCGCCAAATTACGCCGGCAGAGAATTGATCAAGGTGCCACTATGCCTGAGCAGCAAAGATCTCTGGACTTTTGACTTTGAGGCGATGCAGGCTGCTATTAAGCCAAACACCAAGGTCTTTCTATTGTGTAATCCACACAATCCTATCGGCCGAGTCTTCACACGAGCCGAACTGACTAAATTATCCGATTTTTGTGAGCGAAATGATCTCATTGTTATTTCTGATGAGATTCATTGCGACCTGCTCTTTGATCCAAAAGCTCAGCACGTCGTCACTGCGACCTTAAATACAGCTATGGCTAAACGAACCATTACTTTAATGGCTCCAAGTAAAACATATAATTTACCTGGATTAGCCTGTGCTTTTTCAATTATTGAAGACAGCTCCTTGAGGCAGCAATTTAACAAGACAATACGAGGCATCATTACTGAGGTGAACTGCTTCGGATATGCCGGTTGCGCAGCAGCCTATAATTATGGAGAACCCTGGCGTCAGGCCCTACTGAACTACTTAAGAAGTAATTATGAATTAGTCGACTCCACTCTACGATCTGAGCTACCTGAGGTCCTGTTTCGCCCGATGCAATCAACGTACTTAGCTTGGCTGGATGTTAGTCAGCTAAACATTAAAAATCCCACCGTTTTCTTTGAGGACAACGGGGTTGGATTATCCGATGGTACGCCTTTTGGTGGACCACAGCACGTACGACTTAACTTCGGATGCCCACGCAGTCGCCTGGAAGTGGCTCTCGAAAAAATAATACGAGCGGTCAAGCTGCGTTAATCTTACATGGAGCAAGTACGCATCGATAAATGGTTATGGGCAGTGCGAATATATAAAACTCGTAGCGATGCGGCTAGTGCTTGCCGTGCATCGGCAGTTCGTATTAACGGAGTAATCGCGAAGCCTGCTTCGCAATTACGAATTGGCGATAGTGTAAGTGCACGCAACAAAGCAATTACTCGTACTTTACGCGTAGTTGGGATTACAGAAAAACGTGTCAGTGCCTCTTTAGCTTATGAATACATCAATGACCAAACACCACAATTAGAATATGATCTAGCTGCAGAAAAACGGGCAAATGCACGCTTATTTAAACATGAAGGCGGTGGTAGACCGACTAAAAAAGATCGGCGTACAATCGAGCAACTACTCGGTCCAGAGCTGGATTAAAGAGTAGTAAAATGTCTTACGAAGAACTTCCCTATACTGCAGAAAGTATTGTTATACCGACTGCGGAGCAAAACTTCATTGATGCTGCGGACAGGCAGTGCGAGCTATTTTATGCGGATCAGCTACACAAGCGCTACCCTAAGTATGTTCCAAGTGAGCCATCGCAGGTCTACGCTGCACTCAAATATGTAACAGATAAAGGCTTACTTGTAAGCAATACTTTCGTTGAATGGGGGTGCGGATTTGGTGTTGCTACTGGTCTGGCGACATTTCTTGGTTACCATGCAACAGGCATAGAAATTGAGCCAGACTTAGTTCAAATTGCGTACGATTTGTTCGTTCAAGAAAATATCGAAGCTCAGTTAATTTGCTCGAGTTACATTCCTGATGGTATTATAGAATATGAAAACTTTGGTACCACCGATGTTGTTTCAGATAATTTTAATCGATCGAGCAATTCACGTCCCTGCTACCCAGAAATGAATCTACAGATCGAAGAAATCGATCTATTCTTTGTTTACCCATGGCCAGGAGAACAAGAAATGATGTTAAAACTATTCGATACGATCGCCGGAGAAGGCGCGCTCTTAATCGCCTATTTCGGAGATCAAGACACCCATATCTACCGAAAAATTGATGATTCAAAACTCGCTTAAAGACGAGCTCGCATAAATGCCTTTATCGCTGCAGGAGTCGGCTCTACCGAGTACTTAACAATGGCGCGCTGCTTTAAAATATCCAAGGAGTGATGCGTAGTGCCTATGCCAATACTTGCTTCAATAGTATCGGGAAACTTCGCTGGGTGCGCAGTGGCAAGAATTAACTCAGGTCCTGTATTTTCTACCGGCGCGAAGCCACATGCTGTGTGCGGATCGACCACATAACCAAACTGGTCATACACCTGCTTAATAATCTCACTAATTTGTACATCACTAGTGCGCGAGCTAGTAAATGATGCACGATCAAAATCCTCAAACACATAGCAACCAGTCGATTTAAAAGTATGAATAATATCGCGCACTTTACTTGGATCACAGTCTACTGCATAATAAAGAAATCGTTCAAAATTTGAAGCCACTTGAATGTCCATCGAAGGCGCTAAGCTTGGAGCCACCGCTTCTAACTCATACCTGCCACAATCAAACAAACGATGTAAGATATCGTTCTGATTGGTGGCTACACGAAAGCCCTTAATCGGTACCCCCATGCGCTGCACAAGCCAGCCTGCTAATACGTTTCCAAAATTACCCGTAGGTACAACAAAAGTAATTTGCTCACGACTAGCCTTAGGTAGACGAAAAAATGCAGATAAATAATACACGCACTGCGCTAATATACGTGCCAGATTAATCGAATTAACTGCAGAAAGCCCAACCTCAGCAGCGAAATCACGATCTTCGAATACTGTTTTCATAGCAGTCTGCGCATCATCAAAACTACCCTGAATTGCCAATGGGAAAACTGTTTCTGCGCCCGTGCAAGTCATTTGACGTTCTTGAAGTGCAGAGATACGACCCTCTGGATATAAGATAAAAGTATTAACGCCTACCTTATCGAGTAAGCCGTGAATTGCAGCAGCTCCAGTATCACCAGAAGTAGCGCCCAAGACTGCTATCGTACGACCTGTACGAGCGATTTGATGCGCATAAAAATTACCTAATAATTGTAGAGCAAAATCCTTAAATGCTAAAGTTGGACCGTGAAAAAGTTCCAAAACTGAGCAACTCTCACTTAGTTTAACAATCGGCGCTATTTCGGTCGCATCGAATTTGTTATAAGAGCCCTGCACAATCTCATGTAGTTGATCTCTCTTTATATCCGTAGCAAAGAGTGCAAAAAATTCTTCGCACAGGGCAGCATATTCAAGCGATTCCCAATCGGCTAATTTATTACTTAAATCAGGTAGTTCTTCAGGGAGGTAGAGTCCTCCATCTGGGGCAAGACCCTGCTCCACCGCCGTTGAAAAACTCACGGCAGGTACTTGTCCACGTGTACTTATATAATTCATGAACGGAAAATATTAATTCCAACAAATAATAAAAACACAACTTACTAGAAAAATAGCGATGTCACAATTATGAAGACTCCACACCAAGGTCAAATGCATCATGTACGATTCGTGTTGCTTGCTCCGCATCCTTTGGGTCAATCCCAACTGCGATTTTAATTTCCGAAGTGCTTACTAGTTGAATATTAACTCCCGCCTGCGCTAAAGCCGCAAACAGCTTAGCAGCAACACCTGTATGAGTACGCATTCCTACACCCACTACTGATACCTTAGCAATATCACTGGCTTCAAATAATTTACCCTGCGCTTCATCAGGGAATAACTCCACCACAGTTTTTTCAGCGCGATTGATAGCATCTCTAGGTACAGTGAAGGTCATGTTTGCTTTGCCTTCACGACCAATATTTTGTACGATCATGTCGACACTAATTCCAGCATCTGCGAGAGCATTAAATAACTCGGCTGCAGTGCCAGGATGATCCGGTAGATCACTGACTACAACTTTGGCTTGATTTTTGTCGAGAGCTACGCCGCTTACAACGACGTCTTCCATAGAGGCGGCTTCTTCTTTCACGATAGTTCCTGGGTTATTGTTAAAACTGGAGCGTACTTCAAAAACGACATCAAATTTCTGGGCAAACTCAACCGCCCTGTTCTGCATGACCTTGGATCCAGAACTGGCGAGTTCTAGCATTTCTTCATACGCAATCTCACTAAGTTTACTAGCATGTTCTACGACGCGTGGGTCCGCAGTATAAACGCCATCCACATCCGTATAAATTTGGCAAATATCCGCATTTAATGCAGCCGAGATTGCTATTGCACTAAGATCCGATCCACCACGCCCAAGAGTAGTTATTTGCCCATCCGGTGAATACCCTTGGAAACCAGCTAGAATCACAACTTTACCAGCGTCTAACTGGTCTTTTATATCCCCTCCAGAAATGCTAGTTATACGCGCACGGGTATGTGCTAGATCGGTTAAAATTCCAGCTTCTTTGCCAGTTCGAGATACCGCAGGCACACCTAATGCATGGAGCGCCATAGCAGTTAGAGCGATTGTCTCTTGTTCCCCAACAGTTAGCAGTAAGTCCATCTCACGGTCATCAGGATCAGGATTCAAGGATTTAGCGCGCCCAATCAGTTCATTCGTTACACCAGATCGGGCAGAAACAACTACGATGACTTGATTGCCTGCAGCATACGTTTCCTTAACTCGCTGTGCGACACTTTTGATGCGATTTACATCGCCCACTGAAGTGCCACCGTATTTTTGAACAATGAGTGCCATGGATAAATATAGATTAGTACAAAGTGTGCACAGTAGTGCCTGCGTGATGGTCTTGTCTAGCTTGGATCAAAGATGCGGAAACTTACAGGCTCACTTAGCACAGCGCCCTGCGAAGATAATGACGATTTAGCAGATGTAATTGCTCGCTCATTACTTAAACGCGTGGTCAGCATAATAAGCGCAGTTCCATCCTTTAACTGCTTCTGATTGACTGTCGCTAAACTGATATGTTGCTTGGCTAGTAGGTCGGATACTTTCGATAAAACGCCCTCCTCGTCCTTCACATGCACACGCAAATAATAACATCCACTGTGTGCATCAATCGAAGTCAGCTCAAGGCACTCTGTACGTTTTTGATCAGCGCAATTTTTTTGTTCCTGCGTATTCAATTTGTTCGCTCCCTGTAAGATAGCGACTGCATCGGCTAGATCACTTATGACCGAACTAGCTGTCGCATCCTGACCAGCTCCTTTACCAATTAATACAGCGGTACCAACTACATCTCCGCTCACGCTTACTCCATTATAAACCTCATCAACGCCGGCAATAACCTCACTTTTACTGATGAATGCTGGGTGCAACCGCACCGATAATTCATTGGCTTCAAAATCACGGTCGATAACCGCAAGAAGTTTAATCTTATATCCAAGCGCTCCTGCTGTAGTGATATCATCACCGGTTATCGAGCGAATACCCTCACAAATAATACTGTCTAACTTCACCCACTTTCCGTGCGCCAAATAGGCAAGTATTATAGCCTTATGTGCAGCATCGATACCATCTAAATCCAGAGCTTCATCTGCCTCTACGTAACCAAGTGATCGAGCATCCCCAAGAGTTTCCTCAAAGCTCAAACCCTCGCGCTCCATACGCGTGAGAATATAATTTGAAGTACCATTAAGTATACCAAATATAAGTCTAAAGCGGTTAGCAATGAAGCCCTCACGAATCATCTTAATGATTGGAATACCACCAGCTACAGAAGCTTCATATAGATAATGCCCACCACTTGCTTGAGCGATGTTAAAGAGCTCTTCTCCATGCTCACAAATCAGAGCCTTATTAGCCGTAACAACAATCTTACCCTGCTCTAATGCGCGGCGTGTAAAATGAAGCGCCTCAGTAGTACCACCCATCAATTCACAAACGATATCCACCTCAGAATTGTCCACCACTCGCGCTGGATCGGAAGACAACATTTCTGGAGGTACTTGGATCGCTCGTTCTCGTTCTAAATTCTTAACAACCACATCGGTGATAGTTAAATCTACGCCCAAGCGTTTCTTTAAGGTACTACGATTGACCTCAATATTTTTCCATACCCCTTGACCGACGACGCCGAATCCAAGAAGCCCAATACGAATGGTACGATTTTCAGACATAACAACTTTTTTTACAGATAACTAACTAGAAGCCAATATCAGGTTTGCAAAGTTACAAGATCAGACTTGTTTCTATAAATAATGAAAATTGTGAACCAGCAACCAAATATGCAGTATAGGCGATTTGGCCGCACTGATCGCTGGCTTTCAACAATTACGTTGGGTGGTATGCGTTATCACGAAAGTTGGAGCGAACCTCGTGATGAACCCACGCCTCAAATGATTGACCAATGTGCAGATATTCTTACCCGCGCATTCGACAAGGGAGTTAACCACATTGAGACTGCTTATGGTTACGGCAGAAGTGAGTACTGTCACGGAGTTGTTCTCAATGATGTGCTTGGTTGGAAGCGTGACCAGTACCTTCTCATGACAAAAGGTACAGCCGATTCAGCGGATGCAATGCGAAGGCGAGTTGAAGAGCAATTAATCGCGCTGAAGACCGATCATATTGATTTATACGGCTGGCATGGAATTAATAATCCACAAAACCTAGCATCCGCAACTCGTAGCGGTGGCCCAGTAGAAGAACTGCTCAAGATGAAGCAAGAAGGTATTATAGGTGACCTAGGTTTTTCTACCCACGCTCCGCTTGAAGTTATTATTGATGCGATCGCAACTGATCTATTTAGCTTTGTTAACCTGCACTATTACTATTTTATGCAGCGCAATTTAGGAGCGGTTGAATATGCTGCCGCAAAAGGACTTGGAGTTTTTATTATTTCTCCAAATGATAAAGGCGGCAAGCTCTATGAACCATCGAAGAAGCTCACAAAACTCTGCGCGCCGCTGACTCCAATTCAATTCAACGCGCGTTGGTGTCTAGCAAATCAGAATATTCATACTTTAAGTTTTGGGCTTAGTGAGCCATCACACATAGAAGAAATGATGGGCATCTTTCCATTTACTGTTCCCCTTTCACTCGCAGATCAAAAAATTACGCAACGCATGAATGAAGCGCAGCTCAAAGATCCACTAAGTGCATGGCATGGATTTGAATTCGCTAACGATCCATCCGGTATTAACATACCTGAAATATTGCGAATGCACCGCATGTGGAAGTGCTATGACCAATCTAGCTTTGGAGAAATGCGTTATAATATGTTTGATGAAAATTGTGAATGGTTTTGGGGACGATTTGCTACCCCTGAAGCAATCTCTGAGGTAGACGCCTCTAGTACGATCGCTTCGGTGGATATAGCTAAATATCTTAAAGAAGCGCATGAGCGCTTTTACAGGTCCGAAGAACAAAAAAGTTAAACTTACTTTTTAAAACTATTCTCCTGCCCGCTTAACAGACGCGTAATGTTGGAGCGATGCCGTAATATAACTAATATACTTAGTAGTATAGCTAAAACGAAGCGTGGGTCACTACTACTTTGATTGCTATAAAAAAAGTAGGCGCTAATCGGTAAGCTTAAAGCAAAGAGAATCGAGGCGATTGCCACCACACGACTCTTATAGTAGGTAATAATCCAAACAAATAAACCGATGAATAAAACTGGTGGCATCACAGCAGCAAGACCACCCATCGTTGTGGCAACACCCTTACCTCCACGGAATTTCAAAAATATCGAATAGCTATGTCCAAATATTGCTGCGACTAAACCAATTATTGCGAGGCGTAAGCCCACACTCTTCGCAAAATCTGGATCCATTGCATCTGCGCCATCAGCAGTACCGCAGCTTAACCATAGCATCCATACCATAGGCCAACCGGCAGCAAGGATTCCTTTGAGTACATCTAAAGCGAAGACTGTATTGCCCCACTTTGCACCGAGTACACGTTTCACATTTGTGGCCCCAGCATTACCACTTCCAACGTCAAAAATATTGACCCCCAATCGCTTACAAATTAACACTGCAAAGCTAACTGAACCGATCAAATAACCCGCTAAGGATACTATAAAAATTTGAATACCAAGCATGATTGGTCGAAATCTTTACAATGTAATAACGCGGTATTTTTCAATCGCTTCATGATCACTGATTTTCTTAGCAGCATCTTGCGTGGGTACGCTATCGAGTTCAAAGACAGATACAGCAAATCCTTCGCCTTGATCGCGACTTAGCGACATATTAGCGATATTTACTTCATCTTCACCAAGCGTAACACCAATAAATCCTACAATTCCAGGAACGTCCTTATTTTTGAGTACTAGCAATGTAGCATCGGTATTTACCTCTACACCATGGCCATCAATAGTTACAATTCTAGGGGTCTGGTTCTTGCCAACTAAAGTGCCGCCAATAGTGCGATTCTTAGCCCCCTTGCAACTAACTTCGACCTCGATGAGTTCATTAAAATCATCATGGCTACTACTAATGACTTGGTCGCAAATAATGCCCATGCGCTCAATTTTTTTAGGGGCATTCACGTTATTTACATTATCCGAGATCTCGCGTAAATATCCGCGCTGAACAGCGTTGGTCATGGGAAGTGTATCGAGCTCTGAAATTTTTCCGAAGTAACGAATCGTAATCTTTTCAACACCCTCTGGTGCGAGTTGTTGAGAAAAAGTACCGATTTTTTCACCCAAAGACATGTAAGGCCCTAATTGTTCTAATACTTTGGGGTCTACTGAGGGCATATTCAGTGCGTTCATGACCATACCACCAGTTAGAGCGTCGATCATCTGTTTAGCGACATCAATGCCGACATTTTCCTGCGCCTCTTGGGTAGAAGCACCTAGATGAGGCGTCAGAACAAGATTATTAATACTTCTTAATGGGCTATCCTCGCTGGGAGGTTCCTCCTCATAGACATCCAATCCTGCCGCTGCGACTTTACCACAATTGAGTGCATCGATCAAAGCAACCTCGTCAATAATGCCTCCACGAGCACAATTAAAAACACGAACTCCATCTTTCATACGATTAAATGCATCCGCATCGAGCATATGCTTCGTATCTGCAGTTAATGGCATATGCACGGTAATATAATCCGCTTTTTCAATGACCTCGTCTAGACTGGCTTGTTGTACGCCTAAACTATTCGCTCGTGACTGCGTTAGGTATGGATCATATGCGAGAATGTCCATCTGGAAAGCCATGGCACGCTTTGCTACCTCGGCTCCAATACGACCCATTCCTAAAATACCAAGTGTCTTTTGGTTGAGCTCAGATCCTGTGTATTTTTTACGATCCCAACCGCCTTCTCGCATTCGAGCACAAGCTTGCACGATAGCGCGAGTGCCAGCAAGCATATGAGTAAAAGTGAGCTCAGCAGTCGCAATTGTGTTACCAGTCGGAGTGTTCATGACGATCACGCCATGATCGGTAGCTGCTTCGATATCAATATTATCAACACCCACGCCCGCACGGCCGATCACCTTTAATTGCCGAGCTGCTGCCATCACCTCTGCAGTAATTTTAGCATCCGAACGCACTGCAATCGCATCCACGTCCTGAACTAATTCGAGCAATTGCTCTGGAGAAGATCCATAGGCTTCGATCACCTCAAAGCCGTTCTCGGCTTTAAACAAATCAACACCTATAGGAGAAATACGGTCCGCGATTAATATTTTCATTATAAAGCGTGCGAGTAAATTTCCTCAGCGCTTAATTGCAATGAAAACTCGTCTCAAGCTTCTAAATTCTCGCAGGCATGCCCTAGTAATACTACCTAGATGTGCGTTAATCGTAGGTTCTAAGCGATGCGGCAGCCTCTAAAGCTTCCGCTTCTTTTTGTTGTGCTGCATCAATTCTTCTTTTGCGCTCAATCGCCTCGGCACGCTGTTTTTCAATACGCTTTAATTCATTGGCTGCAACTGCGGCGCGTTGCTCCGCCTCAAGGACTTCTTG
>PAAN01000001.1 GCA_002699365.1 Coraliomargarita sp.
AAGGCATGGGCAGAAAATCCAGAGAAGCGTCCAGATTACGAAAAATGGTTAAAAGAAAATGATCTTGAAGCATACGAAAAAGAATGGCAAAATAAAGCAACTACTTGGAGTATTGGTATTGGTGCTTTGTTGTTGCTTTTACTCTAGTTCCTTAGAAGCATATACACAGCAATTCAATGTAGGGGATACCGGGCCTAACGGCGGTACTGTTACATCTAGTACAATCACATCTGTAATTACAAACACAGAAGTTGCACTTAATGGTGGCTTTGAAGATACAACAACCACAACACAATATACAGAAACAGTCATTGAGCAAATTACTACGACAAGCACTACAACGCAACAAACAACTGTTTTAACATCTACAACAACTTCAAACTCTTTGCCTACAATAAATGATTCGGATTGGTCTTCAACTGGTAGGGTAAAGTTACAGGGTCAAACACAATGTAGAACAGGTGGATCAAGTTCAACTGTCGGTGCAGGTGAAGCCTGTACAGGTTACCAAGCTAACAATAACAATAATCTTGTAACAGAACAAAATTCGAACTTCCTTGCATTAGGTGGAGGCGAGATACAGTCAGAACAATTTGAAATGGGATTAGATTTAACTATTGCCGAAATACAATCAGGATTTCAACTAAACTATGGTGTTGATGTGCAATCACACAAATCAAATACTACTGTGCCTTTGTGTTCAGCAACCGGCGGCGACTGTAAAGACGTATTTAGAATTACAGCAAAACTTTACAAGGCGGCAGGAGCAAATGCTAATAACCTAATAGGAGAGTATAGTCAATTTGTAACACTTACTTACAACGGCACACAAACACATTCATTCACGCAAGACATTGCTACAAACAGTTACACCGAGGTATGGGGACAAATGGAACTGTGGGGAGTTGATGCGGGATACCACTCAGGTTATTATGGCCCTGTGTTTAGCGATCCTTTTATGACACTTACATATGATGCTATAACAACTATCACAGAAACAATAACAAACATAATATTAAGCACACAACAGACAGTCTATAATACAAGCGAAGATACATTAACAAGTGTGTTCATAGGTGATCCTACAATAGATGACGGAAGCACAGGAGTGATTGATATAGATTATACAGATGTTGACTCCTTTGAAATAGCTATAGTAAATGACGACACAGGTGGTGGAATAGAAATGGAGTTTAGTGTAGAAGTAGACGAAACTTCAAATGTTGCTACAGTAGAAATGAATTCAACAAACTTAGACACAGGTATTGTGCAGGTAGAAACTATAGCTGAGATAGATCTAAACTTTGATTTAGATGTAGGTCCAACAGAAGTACCAGAAATTGCAGTAGCAGAAATAGAAGCAGACATCGGTTCGCAGATAGATTCAGCAGTTGCAGATGCAGTTGGAGAAATAGAAATAGAAATTGATATGCCAGACACTAATATAGAAATAGCTGACGCAGGATCAACAAACGTTGAAATGGAAGTAAATGTTGAAGCTACTACAGAAGCTACGGTTGAAGTAGAAGTAAATACTGTAGAAGAGGGAGCAACAGAAAATGCCAGTGTGGAAGCGGAAGTTTCCGAAACCGAAAGTTCCAATGATGCGAACAGCAATGAACCGGCTTCAGAAGATATACAAGAGTCCGGTAGTGATGCTGAACAGTCAGTGGACGAAAATAACAGCGACAGTTCATCAGAAGCCGAAGGAGATTCTGATTCTAGAGGAGATACCAGTGAATCAGAAAGCGAGTCCGAAGCCGAAGATAGAGGGACTGGATCAGAGTCAACTAGTGAAGAAACAGATGGAGATGATGCCGGGAGAGAAGAGTCTGGAGGAGAAAAGACAGATGCTAAAGGAAGCAAAGGAGATAAGAAATCTAAGTCAAAGGGAACAGGAAAACAGAATAAAGAAAAAATCAAGACTGAGATAGCAAAGGCAAAACAAAAAATAGCAAATAGGATATTAAGTGCAATGGCAGATACTTATAGTGCAATAAACGAAACAACTAAGATTGCTCTTATGCAATCACTAGCAGATACAGAAAACTTTAAAAAATATGTGCAAAAGCAAAATGAAGATGCATTAGAATGGTATTCTGATACACAGGTTTATAGAGATCAGGTAATGATGGGTGATCCATACGGTGCTTTATTTGGTTCTGCACAGGACAATTTAATGAACGAAATGATTAATGAACAATACAAGCCAGGGTATGGACTTGGTTTACAATAAATATCACTGATAAAAGGAGAAACAAATGGCAGAAATAGAATACAAAGGTATCAAAGTAGGCGGTAGTAAGATGTTACTTATACTGCCTTTAATAGGTACTATTATCGGAGGACTTTGGGGAGGCTTTGAACTTTATAACAGATATCTTATGATGGAACAAAAGATAGATGCATACGTGGCTCCTGACATGAGCGAATTCGATAAAAACCTAGCAATACTTAAAGAAGATTATATATTAATGAAAGAAGAAATTGGTATATTCAAGGAAATGTTAGGAGATGTAAAAAGTGACGTACATGATATCAAGATAGAAATCAAAGACGATGTGGGCGACTTACATGATAGCATGGACAAACAAGACGAAAGAAACAGAGCTAATACTGATACAGTCAGAGGAGTTATCAATACATTTGAATTAAGAATGGATAGCAAACTTGATAGAATAGATAAAAAGATAGATGAACTTGAAACTCAATTAGACAACAAGATTCAAAAGGCTCTAGACAATCCACTAAACAATCCAGTGATATCTAAATAGATGTATTACCTATTTGGAATAATGATTGGAATTATATTCGTAGCTATGATAGGTCTTGCAATAATGCAAGGCCTTAGCTAATCTTAGGAAACAACATATCCGTACAAAAATTATCTACGTCTGCTTCGTCTAATCCTAGCGACTTCATCACTCTTGGTGTATGTGGATTTTGTTGTTGGTTTTCACAATAATAGTTTTGACTTGCAATAGTTAACTCTCTATCGCCTTCACCAGTGTATTCGCCAATAGTATCAAGATACGTATGAAGATTGTCCAGTGCCATTTGAATGATAACGTCAGCTTCATCTTCTTTAACATTACTAGCGGCAATCATGCTAGGAGTAAAGATGTTTTGTGCCCACTGTGGCAACTCTCGTACTTTTTCCGGAATAAAATCTTTAACAGTATCCTGATACCATTGAACCATTGGATGATCTTCACCACCCGAACTTGCTGAAAAATCATGAAATGCACCTGTCATTTTATTCTTGCCAGCAATCACGTCAAAGCCATATATCGGTCCGTTATTATTAAGTTGGGGGAATACACAAACATGCATCATCCAAAGACCTTTGGTCTTTCTAGCATCTACAACATCAATGTGAGCTCTTCTCACATCATCGTTTTTCCAAACCCTGTTTATCCAGCCACCGTCGGCTTGATTAAAATGCTCCATTCCTGGCTCATTTATTTCAGTTCCGTGGTGCTCAAATATTTGGATAATCTGGTCTTGGCACTTTACCAGCTGGTCCCAAATCATAATAGACCTATTAAGCTAATTGTTCGTAAATTTTTTGTCTGTATCCGTATGCAATGTTACATTCGATTGAATCTGCATCACTTACTCTAGCATCTAGTAAGTTCTTCATTTCTTCTTTCGATGTAGTCATATCTGCAAACTGGTACATTTTTCCACTACCTGGAACTTTATCAGCATACTTGCCTTCTAAGTCTCCCATATGGTTTGCATATACGTGGGCCATAAGCTTCTGCTTATCATGTTGAATACTTTTAATAATATGATTAATATATTCATCAATTGCCGCCACTGTTGCTGGAGGATTAGATTCGTCGCCGCCTAGTTCTTTGAAATCTTCTAAGATATCGCTGGCCTGCATTAAACCATCTAGTGGTAAATCATTACCTGGCATTTGTGGATCCATTGGTGCAAAACAACCCATGCTTAATGCAACATCTTCCATGATGTCATATAGCATGTACATGTTCCATAAGTATTTAAGATACTTGTCGTTGCTTATTTTACCTGCATTCATTTCAACCGCGAAAGATGTGCTTTCAGCATTGGCTTGCGATGCAGAAGTTAAACTTTGTAAGCTCATTTTTTACTCCTTAAGTTATCATTCATTCTATACATTATTTATGCTATTCTTTTTCTATTTGTATCTGTAAAGGAAAGCCATTAGCTCTAGCTAATTTTGTTGCTTCTAGAGACCTTTGTTCAGCTATTTCAAAGCTATATAACCCAACAATAGCAGTGCCATCTTTGTGTATTTTCATTGTTAATTCTTGGGCTGTCTTCTCAGAATGTTTAAAAACTTGAACTAAGATTTCTACAACAAAGTCCATAGGTGTTGCGTCATCATTAAGGAAGATAACCTTGTACTTACCAGGTTCTTGAACAAAATCCTTTATCTGTTCATTTACTTTTATATCTGTATCTAAATCAACTGTTACTGTCATAATCACTCCATAGTGTCTAGGGGGTGAATCACCCCCTAAACGTTTCCACTGTTACTCAGCCTCAACAATTTTAATTGTTTTAGGCTTTAGTTCTTCTGGAACTTCTCTTTCTAGATGTAGGTTCAACATACCTTTTTCTAGTTTAGCTGTCTTTACATCAACATGTTCTGCTAATGTAAACTGTCTGCTAAAGTTACGCCCAGCGATACCTCTGTGAACATAATTCACTTCATCAGCACCTTTAGGTTGAGTTCCTTCGATTGTAAGAATATTTTTATCCTTTTCAATCTTAAGATTATCCATACCAAAGCCAGCAACTGCGATTGAAATCATAAATTCATCTTCGCTGATCTTAGCTATATTGTATGGTGGATATCCACCCGATCTATCTGTACTGTTTTCAAATACTCTGTCCATTTCGTCGAACAGGCTTTCGAAGCCAATCATAGATCTGTGAAAAGTGGGAAGGTTTAGTGTAGTTACTCTTGTCATTGTTTTCTCCTTATATAAGCAAGTTAACGTTATTTGGGCTCATGCCCTTGTCAAAAATACCCAACCCTGGCATATCTCTGACATTACTATTTATCATAGTAATACTAATATAAGCACTAAATGGCTTAAAGTCAATTGATTTTTTACTCAAATCTTGTAAACACATGGTTGACAACATTGTTGACACGAACGAAAGTGGTACATTTGGACATGTCTTTCATACGTTTTGCACCAATATAAGTTGCCGCAGAACGTACTCCTCCAAGTATTTCTGTTATAGTTGATTGCACAGGGCCTTTATGTGGTAGTTCAACTACCTTGCCTTCTGCACCTCTATATCCATCTTTCCGTGATCCGTGTCTTTCCATAGCCGCATTAGAGCTCATTCCATAAAATTGAACTTTGCCGTCGACTACTTCACCTTCTGCTTCATCATGTCCTGCTAACATTCCGCCTAGCATTACAAAATGAGCACCTGCTCCAAAAGCCTTAGCAACATCTCCTGGATGCACACAGCCACCATCTGCAATTATGTGTCCTCCTACGCCATTGGCCGCATCAGCACACTCTATTACGCCTGAAAGTTGTGGTACACCAACGCCTGTCATTAAACGTGTTGTGCATACTGATCCTGGACCAATACCACATTTTACTACGTCTGCACCTCTTAGAATTAATTCTTCTGTCATTTCTCCAGTAATAACATTACCAGCGATTATTGTTTTATCTTGGTATTCGTATCGCAATTTTTCAATAAAGTCACCATAGTTTTCGTGATAACCATTAGCAACATCTACACAAATAAAAGGAATATCAGGATATTTTTGCAATACTGCTTTCATAGTGTTATAATCAGGTGCATCTTTATCCCATATGACTCCAGTACCTGTACATACTGCAAGGTATTTCATTTTGACACCATCACCTATTGCAACTTTCCAATCATCTAATGAGTAATGTTTTCTTAACACGGTAATCATTTTGTGTTCTTGGAATATTTTTGCCATGGAGAATGTTCCAACACCGTCCATGTTACTTGCCATAATTGGAACACCAGTCCATTCTTTACCACTGTTGTAAAATTTAAACTGTCTTGTTAGATCTACATCTTTACGAGATGTCAGTGTTGATCGCTTTGGTTTAAAAAGCACGTCTTGATAGTCTAATTTAATGTCTTGTTCAATTCGCATTTGGCTTCACTCCGTAGTTAAAAGACACACTTAGGCGATCTTCTTTTGTTAAGTTAGGTTGTACACTATGTTTCATCCACCCCGGAAAAACATAGATTGCTCCGGTCATTGCTTTATAGGTTGTAGCGGTACTAGTAAAATAGTTTGGTTTTTCCATAGGTGGTAAAAAATATTCTGCATTATCACTTCGTTCAAACATGATGTTGCCCTGACTAGGATCGCTCTTAATATAATATACACCACTCAAAATTGCACCAGGATGATTATGTAATGTATTGTATCCTCCTGGGGTATTAATATTAATCCATATAGATTGTATTTCTAATGCTGGCAATTCTGCCTGTGCCGCACATGTATTAATTTGTTCTGAGATAGCAGTTACAAGCTGATCAAATTCAGTGTTATCGTTTTGTTTAATAGGATTGCTCTGCCAACCTATGTAATTTGATACAGTAACACCTTTATCTAAATTTTTCCTATCGTATGCAAATGTTTCAATTGCATCGTTATCTACACCATTGAGTAATCCTGACCAGATTACACTAGGAAACCATTGTTCAGCATTTAAAGCCATTTAGTAACCTCTGTCTACTGTAGATTTTTCTTGTTTCTTTTTCCAACGTGCTTTTCCAGCCGCTTTTGCTTTTCTTCTTTTTTCACTAGGCTTTACATAATGTTGTCGTTCTTTGTATTCTTGTAGAATACCTTCGCCTTGTACTTTTTTCTTAAATATACGAAGAGCTTTGTTTACATCGTTATTCCTAACTTCTACGTATATGCCGTCACCTATAGGTTTGTCCCTTTGGGGGCGTTTGCTATTAAAATTATTAAATCTTTTGTTATTATAACCCAAAATATCCCGTCCTCTCGAAAAATTGTTTTAGTTCAAATATTCTTTTAACATTTATTTTATTATACAACATATCCTGCCTATTTGTCAAGTAGTAAGTTTTGCCAAAACTCAAAATGTATCCAATTAACCATGGTTCTATATTAGTATTATCTATGTCTAAAATTATATAATCTACTTCTGCTATTACCTCTAACACCCATTGTACTTCTTCAACTCTATTTTCGTATAGATACAAGTTTATTGGTGCTTTAAACAACGTAGCATGGTGGTTAAACTGGTCTTTTACAGTATCACTAGGGTTGACTAGCAATACACTTGCGTCTTTATTAAGTAGTTTATCCGGTGCGGTAATTAAATTTATTGTAGGATCAGGCATCCTTATATTTACTTGTCTTTGTTACGTATCTTATTCCAAACTGAATTTTCACCCTGTTCGCCATTCTGTCTATAACCTTCTGGTTCTATTACTTCTGTCATGTCAGGTCTAATCCTGTCCAATTCTTCTTCCAAAACCTCTTTGTCTTCTACAAAACGTGCCCAAGGTAGA
This sequence comes from Coraliomargarita sp., assembly GCA_002699365.1. Taxonomy (GTDB): domain Bacteria; phylum Verrucomicrobiota; class Verrucomicrobiia; order Opitutales; family Coraliomargaritaceae. Next base: position 7,558 of record PAAN01000001.1, read on the forward strand.
TCGGAAATCTTTCCTGTAACATAGGCTTGTTTCCAATCTTTTATATTTTGATCTGGATTATCATCTTTCCAACGACGTTTTGCCTTTGTCCATTCGTTGTCGTTTTCATAAGTTTCTAAAAGTTTTGCTCTTTCTGTTATTTGCTCAGGAGTAAAGACTTCACCCAAATCTTTTTCTGCTTCAGCATTGGCGGCATTTACCCAATCATTCCAATTATCTAAATCTGTTTTTGATTCTTCCGATGATTCGGAATCTTTTTTTTCGACAGTGGTGTGTACACCTCGTTCTTTTACAGGGTCTATTTCTTCTGCCTTATCTTCGTAAAGCTCTTGCCATTCTTTTGTATTATCAACTTCGCCAGCGAATTCTTTATCTAAGGTTTCTTGATCGACGTCTTCGTACTTTTCTTCTTCTGGTTCGATACCTGGTTCGTCTTGTAAGGGAGGTTCATTTTCCAGAATCTTTTTAGCCCTCGCCTGTTCGTACTCACGCCAGGCCAACCCCCTGCGTTGTGGATCATTAAACTGAAATGTATATTGACTAGCAATTAAAAGTAAGACAGCTAAAGGATCAAAAACAAAGATTATCAATATTATTACCCATCTGACTGCTTCTTCTAGTAGATCTCTATTTGCTTCTTCGCCATAGATAAATTCTGCTATGTATTTGATTGGGCCAACTTCTGCTTCTAGCTTTCTATACTCTGCTTCGATTTTATATTTTTCTTCGGTAAGAACATCAATCTCAGCACTAGCATTTTTGATCTTAAGCATTTCAGAATCAATTAATTCACTACTATTATCTGTAACAACTGTTCCTATTTCTGTTCTTAACTTATTGATCAATTGCATTGAATCCTTTATTTCGTTTTCAGCAATTCCTCTAAGTCTTTTTATCTCTGCATTAGCCGCCACTATAAGCGATGATTCTTTATCTTCTATTTGTAATATAGTTCCTAGCACACTTTCACGTTTGGCAAGTAAACCGTCTCGATAATTTTCTACTTGTTTTGCAGTTCTACTACCATAAGTTCCATCAATTCTTGTTCCAACAATACTTTGTAATTTGCGGATACTCTCGTTATCACGTCTATTAAGTAAATCAGATAGTGTTTGCAGATCAGCATCTATGCTAGATACTTGTGCTAGGTATGGTTCTATCTTCTTATCTTTTCTATCTAGCTCTGCTTGTATGATCTCTTGTTGTTTATCGACTAGAGGTTGTACTCTATCGTATGCGGTATCAACTCTCTTTTGTTCTCTATCAATTTGGTCTTGTATAGTATCGTTCTTGTTTGCACCTGCATTTTCAGCCTTTTCTATCTTCTGTTCTGCTCTTTCAACTATATTAGTATAACGAGCTATCTCAGTTTCTAGCTGACTTATTTTTTCTACAGATTCTATACTTGCAGATGTTTGTTCAATGTGTGCTTTTGATAGGTATCCAAAGATACCCATACTTGTAATAAACATAAGAACTACGACGGCAACACTTAGATATGTTTTCAACCACCAAACGGCTTGGCTCCAATACTTGTGAAGCCATACTGCGGTTACAAGTTTACCAACTTCTAATACAGTTCCCATCACCATAATGGGGATAGCGGCCGCGGCAAATATTGCTACTAGGCCTGCTATGCTATAATATATTGCTACTGCTGAAATACTTAATGCAGATAATAATACTAATATTCCTAATGCCATTGTTATCCTTAAATAGTTAAGTATTTACCTGACGAAACGCCAAGTGTTATCAGTACTGTTAATACAAGCTGTCTCTGAAAAGTCTCTTATCTTGTTATTATACATAATTTGACTCATCAAAACTCTGCAATAACCACTACCTTGAGGATAAGACATAGATACTTTTACTGCACCTCTGGCTCCTGTGTTACCATTATACCATCTAGTGATCTCACCTGTTTTTAAGTTGTTCAATGCAAAGAAAACTGCATTCTCTTGTTGCTTTCTATCATAATCATTCATCATAGAAGCCTTCCATTGCATGGCATTCCAGGCTATTGCAAAAGTGCTATTAGCAGGATGATACAATTCGTTTGTACTAGCAACAGTACTATGACTAGTATTATGATATTGTTGTCCTGTAGAACAGGCTGTCAAGAATAAAATACTAATTATAAGGGTGGCTAACGATTTCCCATTCGCCGTTAAGTTTTTGACAAACAAAACCACGTTGAGCAACTGCTTTCCCTTGAATCCATATATCATACCAATACTCCCTACAATCTTTAGCTATATCACTATATGCTAAGAAATGTTTGTTATTAGGATTGTCTGTACATTCAGTAACACCTTTACTATTAACTGTGTTATTGTTTTCAGTATTAATAGTAGTTGTCTGATGACAGTACTGCGGTTTAAACTGAGACATTACAGGTTGATTATGAGAGGAGCAAGCCGATAGTATGGCGATTGCTCCTGTCATCATTATAAGATGTTTCATCTTAGTTACTCTGTGCGATAGCATCACGTGACTTAGCTTCTGCCAATAAAGCATCGAAAGTTTCTTTCTTCATGCTTAATTTTACAAAAGTATAAGTTTGTCCAGCATACTTGTATGTGCCAGTTTCACGTGAAACATGCTCACGAATCTTAGTATCGTTTACCTGATAGCTAATATAAGTGCTTGTCTCTTTAGTTTCTGCACCTTTATTATTCTTAAATTGAATCTTAGTATCACTGTTAACTGTACTGTTGATCCTTTTCGCAAAGTTGTTCATTGCGATAGCATACATCTGCTCTTCAGCGGCTTGTTCGAAAACACTAACACCTGCACCACAGGCATAAGCATATTCTTCTTTCCACCAAAACCAGCCTTCTGTACCAGTCTCGGCACATTTTGCATACCATGTAGGTTGTGCATAACTGTCACGTTCCGCAATAGTTACATATCCACTTGAACATGCATTGAGCATTGCCATTGTTGTAATAATTGCGCCTATTTTAAAAATGCCTTTCATCAAAGCCTCCATTTAGTTTCATTGTTTAAGTAGTATACTATCGTCTATAGATAAAGTCAAGATGTTTTGGATACTTGTTTTGCCAAAATAGTTTGTATCTTTTTAATCTTTGAAATTATTAGATTTGTGTAAGCTGGATTAGTACTCCATTCACTCAAAGCTGGTACCAATGCAAAGATATCTTTATCACCACTGGTCAATTGATGTGTTCGAATTACTCGAAAGTCTTCATAGACAGGCAGACGGTTGATAATAGATACCATATCCATAACAGATTGACATTTGGTTATGTAAGTTTTAACTCCCCAAACCACATCAGGATTATCTTTTGGTTTGAGTTGGGCATCGTCCTTGTTCCAAGTTCTTACTCCGAAAAGATTATTGCCTTTCAATGCAAATCTACTTGTTCCATATCCTGTTTCTATCACAGCCATAGCCACTATAATCTCTCTAGGAACACGTTGCTCAACTGGTGTTGTCAAGTTTATATAATCTATGCATCTTGTTACTGCTTTCACAAAGGATAGATTATCGTTATAGTCCATTTCAGGTTCATAGAACCCGTAGTTTTCCCATTCAGATTGAACTTTGTTTTGTACTTCTTTTGTCAGCTCAGCTACCACCCATTTGTTAGGTTGATTGGTTCCGGTAAAGTAGGCACCGGAGACTGTAGCTACCCAGAATAATAGTAATAAAAATATTGTTCTAATTCTATGTGGGATTTTTTTCCAAAGTTTTATGGCCATCTGTAAAATATATGAGTACCTATTCTACCTACCAGATCCAACTGAGGTGCCCATCTAGGACTAACATAAGTTGCATGGTAGTGGGTTGATCCTTCAGTGACTCCTCTAAACTTGGATTCACCAACTATTCGATAAGCAATCTCTTGTGCTTTTCTCCAAGCATCGCCATCTCGTACTTTGTCAGGCTTGCCATCACAATACCAACTGAATTGGCATTTATGTCTTATAGGATAAAATTGACGTTGATTGTCTTCTAAGTTTTCTATCTTCTTGGTCTTCCAACTTTCGCGTTGGGGGCCTTGTAGTACGACCTCACAAATACTATTAGGATAACGTGCATCATTAACTCTGTTAAGGACCACGTCGGCTACTGCGTATTGCCCAGCTATAGGTTCTGACTTGGCTTCAAAATATATATTCATTGCCAAGCAATATAGCTCTGGATGGCTACTAGTAGTATATAATTCACCCTCTATCGCGTTTTGCAAAGTTATCGCTGATGCATAAGACATTGGCACAATAAACATTGCAAAGAACAAGAAAGAGGCAATTTGAATCATCAACCTCATATAGTATTTAATGATAGATACAATATTGTAATACTCCGACATTAGTTTCTCCTCATTTGTGCTATTTCTGTTGCTTGTTTTGAACCTGTCTTATCGTCATCGTCTGCAAATACCGGAACCAAATTACTCTTGTGCATCATTGCAATGCCTACAAGTCTACGTTCTCCTGTGTATTGCATACTAGGTTTCTTAGTAGCAGTACCAATTCCGTTGTTTGATGTATGACTTGGAACATTAGGTGACTCTCTACGATAGTTTGATTCAGTGTGATGCCAAGGCACAGATACTGCTCGAGGTTCTGTCTTGGGTTTGTAAACACCGTGAATATAATCAATATACTCATCTAATGTCATGGTTGGAAGATTTTTCTGTTTGTAAAATTTATTTTGTGATCGCCAGCCGTCCATATAGTAAGCATCAGGCTTTCTCTTAGAGGCTTTACGTTTTTTAGTGTTCAACGTGGTAAGTCCACGTTGTAAATGCATAGTCATGAAAAACTCCTGCTTATATTATTCATACTACTAATATAGCAGGAGTTTATTAGATTGTCAAGAGTTTTGGTAATTAATATGCAAATACTCTTCTTCTTGAAATTGAATATTCAAGTGCTGGTCTTCCAACTTCACCTGTGTAAATTGGTTTTGATTTTACATTGAAACCTGCTTCTCTGATTTCATGTACTCTTGCACCTGGTGACATTGCATCAAGTTTATCTGTCAAACCTTCTAGTGTGAAAGTTTTACCTGTACCCCAATAATTTGCTAGGATTTGTTGTTTTTGAGAACCTACTCTAAAGTAAGTAGAGCCTTTATTTTTATTGATTGGCATTGTGCCTCCTTTATTAAAAAAAGAGCTCGAAAGAGCTCTTATACTTGTTACTAGTCTATTTTTTATAAACATAATAACTTTAATATAATACAGGTTGCACTAAATGTCAAGTGCTTTTGGTTATATTTCTGTTTGTGCCTCTGGTATTGGGCGAGTTGATTCCATAATTTTTTCCACATTCTCTTCGGGAACACACATAATCTTATCCAAATTATTGTTAGGAAATTCTCTAGCTAACCTTAACATCACTGCATTTTGATTTTCTTGCACATAAGAAATGCATTCTTGACTTGTTTCAAAATAAGGATCGGTAAACACAAACAGATCCTTATCTCCGTTTGTATGCACCATTGCCATTATAGCAACAATAAACCAATTCATTTTTTATCTCTCTAATTTATACTATACATTACTTTTTGGCCAATCACTTTAGGATGTTGTTGTTCTTGTGTCAACCTAGTATCAATTTCAACCATTGCACAAGATAGATATTCAACATCTAACGATTTGCCATACTTCTTTGTTCCATGATCTAATACACCATTGAGCAAGTTTGCTCCGTACCGGTCATAGAACTGTTCACATTTTTCATAACTATTAAACGTCAACTGCCAGCTGTAAAGATTCTCTTTTACTTCTGGTTGTGCTGTGTAAAATAGTGTTGCTAAAAAAATATACGTTATTGCATTCATACTTTAACTTTACCTTCTTTAATTAGACGATCTCTATTTTTCAAATGTAAACTTTGTATATCGTCTTTTGATTGTCCATGATATGCGACCGCATACCCTTCATTAATAAGTATCTCGGTTACCTTAGTATGAGTATCATTTGTGGATTCAATTAAAAAGTCTCCTAAAATTCTTCCAAACTTTCCTTTTTTATCTTCTCCTGATCTGTCGATTTCTGTTTTTAATATCTGCATAGAACCAACAGGCATAATTTCCTTTAATCTTGCCTTACTTGCTAATCCAAACTTCTTTTCAACCTTATCTCTAGTTCTAGACTCAGGAGTATCTATGCCCATGATACGTACTCTTTCTTTGTGCATCCACATACCAAAACCAAGATCTATATCTACATCAACAGTATCACCGTCTACCACTCTTAAAACTTTACTTTTGTATTCATACATATCAATTCTCCTGCCATGTTTTATTATATACTCAGTTATTTATGTAATTTTGATTAATCGACTAAATACCTCCAAAAAGGTAAATATGGCAATTAAGCATAGAAAAGGTCAAGTGGTAAAACATCATAAGAAGATGCGTGATGGAACTGAAGTTAAACCTTGTAAGTATTACAAGCAAACTGGAAGTGCTATTATGGGCGGTTCGATAAATGGTGAACCTATATTAGACCAAGAAGGAAATCCTATTCCGTGGAGTAAGATTGAGTATTAATGAGTTTGGGAATAAGAAAAGTTATTGTCCGTTTAAGAATGTGGTATGCAGATATTCGTGGCCATCACGGTAAGCGATGGGATTACGAACCTTCTGAACACTACATGGGAATGGGCAAAAAGAAATCAAGATAATCTATTACGGACAGTTTCAATAAACAAATGAACATGTTCTTCAGGAGTAGTCTTATCTATTCCATGACCCAAACCGCAAACCCAACCAGTTGTATCCGACTTGTTAATATCGTCACAATATTTTTCTATTTCATACATAAACTTGTGCTTAGATAAAAGCATTTTGTTTTCGTCAAAGTTGCCTTGAACAAACCCTTTGTCAAATGTTTTAAATGCATCTGATATATCTATTTTACTGTCTACGCCTATGCCACCCCAGTCTCCTTCTACTACTTTACCAATGCACTTTCTGGGTAAGTTCTTACTATAGTAAGCTGTTTGTGGCATGGCCATTGCCATTAGTAAAGGAGAATACTTTTCATTAAAGAACTTAGCTGACATATTTTGTAATCCACTATCAAAGATCATTACAACTTCCGCACCTGCATCTAACTGCATTCTAATATTTCTTACTAGCAAAGGTATTAATATAGTTTTCATATAGTCTAACTTAAATTGATCTGTTGCTCTTGTATCTCCACAAGCATAATTCATTAAAGTCCATGGGCCTCCAACAAATCCAATTAAACTTTTATCCTTAGGCAACATGGCTCTAGTTGTTAGCACTGCTTCTCTTTGAAATGATAAAAAAGATAATGCGTCAGAAATATTACTATGTTCTTCTGCGTTATCTATTGTAAGATTATGTCCAAACTTGGGACCAGGATTAAATTCTAAAGGCAATCCTAATCCTTCTAACGGCCAAAGTATATCTGAAAACAAAATTGAAACATCGTAATCAAATTCTCTTATTGGTCCTAATGCTACTTCTCCTGCTAAGTCAGGTTGCTTACACAACTCTTCAAATGTGTAAGTTTCTTTTAATTTTCTATAATGAGAATGATATCTTCCTGCTTGTCGCATAAACCATATTGGTGGGACATTCTGTGCAACTCTATTACGTGCATTAATAAATTTTTTATTCACTTTATATTTTTTCCTACTTCCTCACCTAATAACTTATACTCTAATAACTTACTGGTTGACTCGTAATGTTTTCCTGTATTATAATTTATCGCTTTTAAATTTATACAATCTCCAACTAGACTTGAAATAGCACCTACGGCAGTATGGCAATCGCCATCTATTTCCTGTAACATAGCTCTTTCAGCCATTACAGAGTAGTATGTATTCCAGTGATTATTTAGTTTAGCTACATCACTATGAGAAGAACCTTTTCTAGTTTGAACTGCTATAACTCCTTGTCCAACACAAGGAAGCATTTTACTGAAAGGAAATATTTTTTTGATCTTATGTTCTAAGCCTAAGGCTTCAAGCCCTGCTACTGCTAGGATAATAGCATCATATTGGCCTTCTTCTAACTTCTTAATCCTAGTATCTATATTGCCTCTTATAGGCATGACATCAAACTCTACATTAAAATTTTCTTTGAGTTGTGCAACACGTCTAGGTGATCCTGTACCTACTTTCGCATGCGGAAACAGTGTCCCTATGTAACAATCTCTAGGATCGTTTCTTTTTAATACAGCGGAAATTTCTAAACTATCATCCATTACTGCCGGTAAGTCCTTAAAAGAATGCACTGCTACATCTATCTTTTTATCTACCAATTGTTGTTCGATAGCAGAAACAAACACACCTTTGCCGCCAATATCTTGGATGCTCTTGTTTTCGAATATGTCGCCGTCTGTTTTAATTTTTACAAGGTTGGTTTGAAAACTTTTGAAACACTGTGCTTCTACTCTCTTAGCATAATCTATTGCTAGTTTACTACCTCTCACGCCAATGTTCATATGAGCCTCCAAAAAAATGCAACTTTTCTGTTGCTAGGTAAGTTGCCAACCCCGAGCAATTAAGCCGCTAAGGCGTAATCCTCATTTACGTAGTTCTTTAGTGAACCGAAGTTTACAAAAGAAAATACGTTTGATACATTATCGTTTGCATCTATAACGTGTCTTCGCGTTAACCGAGCTTAGATCCGGACAACTCC
>PAAN01000002.1 GCA_002699365.1 Coraliomargarita sp.
CTGTAGAAAGCACAAGGATGTAGCGAAGCACACACTGTTGACAACCAGCAGCTGTGTCGTTACAGTATGCTCAGTGATCAGTAGATCACTCCATTACATCTCAACAACATGAAAATCGACGACCTCCGCTCCAAAGCCTTCGACACCGCCAAGCTCTGGGCAGCTTGCGACGAAGCACTCGCTCAAGTAGACGAAGCCTTCGGCACACCATGGCAAGCGTCTCGCGACACACTGAACACATCTTTGGCTATCGCCGACACCAAAGGCGTAGAGCTAGAGCAGTTTCAGGGACCTGAATCTCCATTCAAGTTCCCCGAGATTGGGACTCAAGTAATCGTTCGCGTCAGTCGGCTTCCTGTTCCATGCGATGAACTGGCGAAGCTCGACATTCGAATCGAGAAAGTTGAGCGAGAATTGAAGCTGCTGAAAAGCAAACGCAAGAGTTTGATTGAGCAGCTCAAGATCAAAGGACTCGACTTCGTCACTGAGAAAGTCACCACGGCCTACAAGCGCATCACCAAATGAGTAACCCTGAAGTTTTTATCCTGCATTGTTCTGTAAATGCTTCTGTGCGACAAAGCGTACAGATTGCTTTCGAGGACTACAAGCTGCCTCCGTCAGTCATCGACACCCTTAAGCGTGCCAACGCTTTGTCAATCAGACCCAACCTATCTAGCGCCCTGAAGACTTATTTGGATGAGCTGAGGCTCTTGCAGAAATATCTGTATCGCGACTGCACAATCTCACACGGAGATGTCCACTTCCTGCACCCTGACTACTTCGAAGATGCGATGCACCGCATTGATGAGATCAGAGCAAAAGCCGCTGACTTCAACAGCTCGTTAAAAGAACTGTGGTCGGAGGAGTTTGGGAAGTGGCAAGCCACCATCGATGATTTCTTTTCTCCGCTGTTCCAGGACCAGCAGGAACTAGCAATGGTCCGCGAGGCTTATATGAAAATCTTCCCCACAGCGAAAGAGTTTTCAAGCCCCATTAATGTGTGTGTCGTCGGTCCTTACCCTGCATCGCTCGAGCGGGTGGATGATCCGAACGACCTTGCATCACAAATGCAAGAGCAAGCGGCGATCAACACCTCGGAAGTTTTGAAAGCAGCTCAAGACGGGGCGCTCGACTCGAGTCTTGCGAAAGTCGCTGAGCTTCTCGATGATCTCGATGTGCGTCCCGCTAGCAAAGTCGGAGAAAGAGTTCTTTCGAACAACCCTAAACGGCGAGGAACTTGGCAGTACATTCATTCTCACCTGCAACTTGCTTCCAAACACTGTCCATCGCTCAATGGAATTACCTCGCTCCTCCAGGATCTAATTCGTGTCGGCGAAACGATGCGCGATGCTCCTAAAGGTATCGAGAGAATTAATGCCTTCAGGCGTTATTCCGAAATACGCCAAGAGATACGCGACGAGGCCACGGCAATCGTCAAGGGTAAGGATTCGTCTAAGGGGTTTGAGGCTCTACAGATGTCTCTTACCCTTTCGAATTCTTACGAAACTCTTCTTCAAACAATCTCAAACTGCAAATCCCTCGATGATCTCCAAGCGCTTGAAACGGAAATCGAAGCTCAGACAGGTGTTTACAAGCACCGCGCCAAGCATCTTTCACAGGTATTTGGCAAAACTAAGGAACTTCTGGTTGGAGCTTCCTTCATGGACTCAATTGCTGAGGAGCTTAAAGAGACCAAAGTCAAGTCGACAGAAGACTGCGACTTTTGAACGTTTGCTCCACACAGGGTCAATCGACATTCACAAAAAATCTAAACGCAAGTTTTTCTGATCATGGATAGCTCTACTTTCACTTCCCTTCAAAACTTTCGAGTAAGTCTCAACAACACATTTCTTGAGCGCACTGATGTCATCGACGGAGTCATTGCCTCGATCATCACTGAGCAAAACTGTTTCTTGTTCGGTGCGCCAGGGACAGGCAAGTCAGAGCTCGTCAGGCAGATCGCTAACGGTTTCAGCGGAAGCAAATTCTTTGGTTACCTTCTTTCCCCGACCACTGATCCCTCAGAGCTCTACGGTCCAGTCGCTGTATCGAAACTGCTCGAGGATGAATACACGCGGGACATCAAAGGCTATCTTCCCGACAGCAACATAGCTTTTCTCGATGAACTGTTTCGCGGTAGCTCCGCTGTGCTGAATTCGCTCCTTCAGGTTTTGAATGAGCGCACCTTTAACAACGGCAAAGAACTTGTACAAACGAAAATCAAATCAGTCGTAGCGGCAACAAACTCTTTCCCAGCGGAAGAATCACTCCAGGCATTCTGTGATCGTTTTCTTTTCCGTCCGACCATCGAAGGACTCAAAAAACCCACGAGCAAACGAAAGCTTTATAGCTGGGCTTTGTCTGGTAAACGACCTGCGGTGGAGTCAGAACTTACAATCGAAAGCCTCGAGACCCTACAGAAAGCAGCTAACGAAGTTGAAGCGTCTGAAGAATTCATCGACATCTTCACTGAGTGCATGGACATGCTTGAAAGCAGAGGCATGGTTATTTCTGACCGACGCCGCGTCCAGATTCTCAGGTTTCTCCGTGGTTGGGCTGTGGTGCAAGGTGATGACGCTTTGCATCCTGAGTATCTACACTCCACACTTCATCACATTGTTTATCAATCAGAGGAAGATTTAGAAACAATCAAGGAAGTTGTAGATCAAGTTGTGCCGACAGCTGACAAATTTATTCGCTCACTTTCAAAAGCTTCTACTCACGTTATGAATGAGTTTAACTCTTTGCGGACTCGCAGCATGAGCAACGTTTCTGAAGTCAACCATCATATGCAAAGCCTTAAAAAAATTCATACAGAGCTCCGCCACATCGCTGGTAAGGCAGAACAAGCGTTGGACAACAACAATATAAGGTTTACTGCTACTCAAAGAATGAAAGCAACCAAGCTTTGTCAGAGCATCAACCACAACGCTGACCAAGTTGCAGAAGCTATTTCTCGTTACTCAAAATGAAATCAACAACAGAACTGTTAAGACTCGCTGGATCTGATCCCTTAGTTCTTTCTGTCTCCGCTCTCACGGATTTCTTGTGGCCTGATTTTGTCAGGGAAACTAGGCCTCAGGTCAAGTATTTCACTGATCGATTCGAGATCAGACAGCTGAGTCGGTTCGGAAAAGAGCTCTTTGAGTTTTTTTATTCAGGGGGCGAAGTTACCCCTCTTGTGTCTCTCGACGAGATGGAGAATTACTTCCGGCAGAAACAAAACGGCGAGACACCCTCGATGCCAAAGGGTTACAAGCCTGAAAATGCGTTCTGGAACAACATTCTCATCGATGTTGCCAACAGTCATGTTTACGCATCGATTCAACAAAACTGCTTGGGAAGACATTTCGAATCAGGCAACACAGCTGTCTGTGTGTTGAACGAACTGAGCGAGCTCCTTGAAGAAATGATGTCTGAAGACAATGGTGTTCAGGCTGCGATGACTTCAATGTCGCAGGATCTCGCGGACATTCGACAAGAGTTCGTCGAGGCAATGCAGCAGGGCGACACGCAGAAAGCTGCAGAGTTGAGGCAAAAAGGTAAAGAGCTTGGTCAGGCCATCGAAGACACGCTCAACGAGCACCACGACAGATACAAAGCCGACATCGATTATTCAATTGAGATAGCTCAGCAAGAAGCTCAAGACATTCAGGAAGCCATGAGCAGCCTGGCTGGAGACCACGAGGGTTTCGGGGTACGCCTCGATGACGTTAAACAAAAGCAAGAACTAGCTCAACGGCTCCGCAAAAACAAAAGACTTGTGCAGTTAGCTCAAAAACTGGGCGGTCTCAAACAGTCTTGGACAAAACGATTACGTGCAAAAAACCAACGCTCTAGTTACAGCGACATTGTTGGAGCAAAGATGTCTGACAACGTGACTAAAGCTTTTCCTTCTGAGATTGCCCTCGCTGCAACCACCAAAGGCAAAGCACTCTTTGCTTATAAATACTCCCAAAAAACAATACTCAGCAAAGATTTTGAAGCGAAGAGTAATGAGGTTGATCGAGGTCCTGTCGTTATGTATGTAGACATCTCAGGTTCGATGGCTGGGTCATCGGAGCTTTGGTCAAAGGCAATCACTTATGTAATCGCAGAACAGTGCTCGAAAGACAACCGCGAGATACAAGTCCATTTGTTTGACACAGGCATCAACCAAAGCATAATTCTGGAGCCACGCTCTGGAAGTAGCGAGGAAGTTCTTGAGTTTCTGATGGCTTGGTTTACTCGAGGGGGAACTTCATTTGACCAAGTAATGAAGCACGCTTACTCTCGCGCTGAAATCGATCCTAAAGCAGACATACTTATTATCACTGACGGAGAGTGCCAAGTTACTGACGCCACTGTTCGTAAGTTCAATCTCTTCAAAGACTCAAAACACCTTGACGTTCACGCCTTCTGCATAGGTAAGAAGAGTCAGAGTTTGACAAGATTCTGTGATACGGTGCATCTTGTAGATATCTGTGAAGATGCAGAGAACTCTGCTCTATTTCAAAAAGCTATAAGTTAAATAAGATCTAGCCTAAGTTTATGAATCTGAAGCACCGTGAATTCTGTTAGGGAAGCAGTAGAAAGTTTCGAAAGCATTGCGGAGCAGTATATGCACCTCGAGGCTTCGATAGAGCTGCTTGACTGGATTGCGGGGTGCCTCATTGACCTGAACCAGTCTGTCAAGGTGACTTCATATCAGGATCGATTGATTACCTACCTAACCGGTCCAGAGATATTTAATGTTTTGATGATAGGACAGGATAGTCACCCTCGATCAGAAAAAACTATACGAATCCAACCCTACATAACTAAAAATTATTCTTGTGACTCGCTTCACGAGCTACACCATGTGATTAGGTGCACTAAGTATGAATTGTGGAACATAGTGATGGACATAGAGAAGGATATTACGAAAATAAAGTGCAGTTGACGGCTCAAAGAATGTCATTACGCTGTACGAGTTGATTGCCAACAACATGCAAGTCAAATTTGAAATCGCCGGAATCCAACTGAAGGAATCCGAAGCCAAAACACTTCTGTCAATCGGAAGCGAAGCTCCAACTGTCACAGTGGACTTAATGGACCACGTCGACACCAAACTTCTCGACAGCAGCAAACTCTTCAGTCTAAGTATTGAAAAGAAGCACCCCGAGCTTGCAACCCTTGCTGCCAAGCTTGCGATCACGTCACCTTCAATCAAAAAACGGAAGCAAAATCGGGGACGACACACCATCAGCCAGATGGAAGTCAAAAAGATCACACTCGATCAAGCGTTAGAAGAGCTTTGCAGTTATAAGAGTCTCAAGAACGTTGGCGCAGCTATGGTCGTTCACAGCTTGTCCTTCGGTAAAACTTGCACAATCCGAGAAATCGCTGTGAATCAAGTTAATGACCTCTGGGATCGCGACGTAGATGCACAGTCAGAACTGTTTGCAGGATTTAAACGAGTTCAAGGACAGTTCATGCCTTTCGTAGCTAAGCCTCAAAAAGGTCTGCTCACTTACCACAGCTCTCCTGTGTACGGTGCGCTCCGAGAAGGTACTGCTTATTTGAAGCAGACTGGATTCATCAAAGTCGAGGAACAGATTGAATTTGGCTCAGCTGACAAACAGCTTAATGGTACTGAGAATCACCTTCAACGAAAGGTCTACCGTCTGGAGCTTACTGAGTCAGGTCAAGTGTTGGCGGATACCTGGGCAGATGTCGATCAGTTTATCTTGAATTTTTGGAACACTCGCAAAGCTTGATTAGCTGAGTCGGGCTAACCTCATAGGACCGCGAATCAAGCGGTCCTTTTTTAATGCTATGAACGTCAACTACATCACCAACCGCCAAGAGTTCGAAGCTGCTCTTGCTGAGTTATGGACAGTCCCCAAACTCTGCGCTGACTTTGAAACCACGGGGCTCGATGCGCGAGTACACGAACCGAGACTTCTTCAACTCTGCACAACACAAGAAGACGTTAAAGACAGAACCGTATATGTAATCGATTTCTTTAAGTGCAAAGACATAGACGGTCTTAAAGCACTCATAGAGTCGAGGCAGATGCTTCTTTTTCACAACGCTAATTTTGACTTACAATTTTTTCTCAAACTGGGTATCGACTATAAGAAAAAAATATTCGATACGTTCATAGCTGAGCGCTGCCTGCGAGCAGGATATAAAGAAAAGAAAGTAAGTCCGAAGACCGAGAAAGTTTTTTTCGGAGACGTTAGTTGCTCCTTAAAAGCTGTTGTAGCGAGAAGACTCGAAATCGAAATCTCTAAAGAACAGCAGGTTTCAGATTGGAGTGCTGAAGAATTGTCTTTAGATCAAATTACATACGCAGCAAAAGACGTCGATATTCTTCCGCAGATCGCCGCGCTTCAGCTAAATGAACTGGCAGCTGAAAACCTTCTCGAGGTCTACACTCTCGAGAGTCAGGTCATCCGCCCAGTGGCATTGATGTGTCACTATGGTTTCGGTGTGGATGTCAGTAAAGTGAGAGCCCTACAGCATTTAAAACAGCAGGAGCTAGACACAGCTACTAGATTATTTTGTGAGTCCCTTGATAGTCGGCTTCAAGATGAATTCAAACTCCCACGAAGGGCCGATGGGGCAATCGCCATCGGAAAGAACGCCAAAAAGGAGTTCAATCCTGGATCTAATGCACAATGTGTCAGATGTTTCAATCAGATCGGCACTGCTTTACCAACTGACGTTAGAACTGGAAAACAAACGCTGTCTCAGGTTGCATTGAGCGAGTTTGACAGCGATGACGAAACACTAAACCTTCTCAGAAAACGAACAAAGCTTGAAACTGCTCTTGCCCACGTCGAAAAAATTCTAACCAACATCAACCCTGTATCCTCAAGGATGCACAGTGGGTACAACTCCTATGGAGCCAACAGCGGACGCTTCACAAGCTCTGGCTCCAAGCGTGTAACAGGTAATAAGAAAAAAGAATCTTGGGGAATCAATATTCAACAAGTGCCTAGAGACAAAGAGTTTAGAGAATGTTTTGTCCCTTCGAAAGGATTCAAATTCGTTATCGCAGACTATTCACAGATTGAGCTTCGTTTGGCAGCAGAGCTGATTGGTATACCTCAAATGATCGAGGCTTTCCGAGATGGGGCGGATCTGCACTCACTTACTGCAAGCTTGATTTATCATGTGCCGATTAAAGAAGTGGTAAAGTCGCAGCGTCAGATGGGTAAGACGTTGAACTTTGCTCTCTTGTACGGCATGGGTTTCAAAAAATACAAAACATACGCTGCTAGTTCAGGTAATATCATCTCATTATCTGAGGCTAAGGTGGCTCATTCTGGTTTCCACCGTGCCTACCCGCGACTCAAAGAATGGCACAGGGAACGAAACGCTATGGTCCAGGACGGTTGGACTTATGTAAGAACACCTATTGGAAGGAGAAGGTTGCTGAGTTACGACGACGCGGCCATGACCACCTGCGCCAACACCCTGATCCAGGGAGCAGGGGCGGACATACTGAAGCTTGCAATCGCCCGCCTAGGAAAATTGATAAACGATAATTTCCGTCCAATCGCCACGGTGCACGATGAGTTAATTTTCGAAGCGGTTGAAAGCAAAGCAGATCACTTCAAAGACGTGCTAGAGACTGAAATGAGACTTGCAGCTGAGTCTGTTTTGAGTAAAGTTCCCGTTAAATGCGACGCAAACGTCGGAGACTCCTGGGCAGAAAAATGAATTTAATTACTGTTTGGTTACCTAAAGACGAAAAGCGCGACGTCTTTACAGCAAAGACTGACAGTGGTTATGTCGGCTGCGTTAAGACAGACGGGTGCATGATTATTACTACGGAGCACTATGCAAAGCCCTTAGTCGCTGCAAACGCTGCGAGAAAACTAAATAAAACACTTAAACAAAATGGTCTCATACAAGAGACTGTAAAAGTTAAGACAGAAAAATTAAAAAAGACAGATAAGGCGACAGAGTGTAAGTTAACAGGAAGATTGTATACAGATGAGCAACGTAGCGCTATGCCACTTCTCAGCTTTAGAGAAGTTTGGATTGTGACTCGTGATAACGAGTATGTTCTTGACTGTCTGAATACAAGTAAAAAATTACTTTGTTCGTATACAAAAGACAAAGAAAAAGCAAAACGATTTAAAGATTACGAGGAAGCGTCCAGGATATCTAGAACTTTAAAATCAGTATGTGGACCTGGATTTGATATCAGTCGCTATTGGCTCAAAAACAGCTAAATTAGTTGTATATGTGAACAAGTCTGAGGATGACTAGCACTCCTTTTCGTCCGGCGGGAAGTCTTTTTGGTATCGACTTAGCCGGTTTATTTAGCGATGACGATGAGGCCACGGGAGGACTTAACCCGTTTCTCAGCTTGATGCAGCAAACGAAAGGTAAGGGAAATGCTCTTAGTATGAGACCACAGCCTCAGACTGGTACGGCTGCGATGCTTGGTTTTGGCGGCGGTGGTTTCGGAGGCGGTGGTATTCAAAATATTGTCGGCAGCAACATTGGGGCAAACACTGGCGTAGCTAACGTAGATGCCAACATCGACGCAGATCAAACCGGTAGTCCTACTACTGATACCACGCCTACCGGATCTCAGCCATATTTCACCCCTGAAGCCGTTAAATTCAGCAGGACGCCCCAGGATTACACCAAAGACTTGAGTCGGCAAGAAGCAGTTGGTAAGGCTAACCAACTTCTCAAACGTGCTGTCGGTGACAAGCTCACCACGCAAGAGCAGTACAACACGCTTTTTGATCCTCTTTTGAAAGATCTTCAAGAGGGAGACGACTACGGTTTTGACATCGATCGTTTCTATAAAAATGTCGAAAAAGAAGGTTTCACTCCTTATAAAGGCATCGGTGTAGCCGGAAAGCTCGGTTCAACAGAACGAGATCAAGAGGGAGCTTACGGTGACTATGTGAATTTCATGTTTGGTAAAGACAAAAATTTCTTTGATCAAAAAGACGCAGGTCGTCGATTCCTCGAAGCAAAAGCGTTCTACCGCCCTGGTGGAGAAGATACTCAGCTCGACAAAATTGGAGTGATCCAAGGTCGTTTCGATCAAGGAGAAATGAAGTTCCGTGGTGCAGGTGGTGAAGATTACGGCACCGGTTACCGCGCAGGCACTGTCGGCGATGCTCTGAGACCTTTTTACGAGACATACATGAAAGAGCAGGGCCTTGGAGCGACGCCGAATTCAGAAAGTTCTTCAACCTCTACTTCTTCACAGACTGCCGGCAGGTTTGCCGATTATGATTTTGCTTCGGCCGGCGCAGGAGGTTACGGCTTGCAAGATGTTCGAGCTCTAATTGATCAAGGAGCAACGTCAGAAGAGCTTTTAAAAGTTGGCAAGAGAGCCAAATCACAAGGTCTAAACGTCGGTGAGGGCGTTCGTAATCTGTTCAGCGAACTATCTTAGTAAAAAATAAACTTCACAGGGTTTGAAGAGTTGTACACTCTTCTAACCCTTTTTTAGTGATGAATTCTGAGCAGTACAGCCTTTTAGTTTCGAAGGCACAAACTCAAGTAAAAATATCTGTAAAAGCATTCGACGCTGCCCACGCGCAGGCGCAGGCGTTAGACATTGCAAGAAGTTTAGAAGCAGACAGATTCGAACTGGGTTACGGAATAGCAAAACAAAATAAGTTAAGTGAACTATTTGAAAAACTTGCGTACAACGATTTCGATCACAAACAGTGTTACGACTGGCAAGGATCTCTCGTTAACAAAGTCCCTGCTGTTTATACACTCAACAAAAGATTTTATGTGCGACCTTTAATACTTGGTTATTTAGATATAAGTAAAGACGCTGTAGTAAAAAACGTGTGCAAGAATCCATTGTGTGTAAACCCATACCATAACCAGTATTTGCATGAAAAAAATTCAAAAATAGGTGGCGGGGACTTGCAGATGCTTTTAGCATTCCGTAGCCAAGGCGCGAGCGTTCCGCAAATCGCCAAGGCACTCAACGTACACCGCTCAACGATTTACCGAATCCTCAAAGATGAACGTTTTTCTTCTGGGACTTAGGGTCACAGACTCTGCAATGGTCGAAGACGGCAAAGTCAACGTCATTGCTGAATCCCTGCCCTCGTCTAACAAAAAGATTTCTACCAAAGTCCAACTGATCCAAAAAGAAGATCACTACGTCGGCAAACTTCTTAAAGACCTTGACGAAAAACAAGAAGTTCTCGCCATTGGACCAACCAAAGCCACGCCAGACGGTGTGATTCAGATGCAACCAATGTTGGTTGTGACTCCTGAAAACTTTAGTGACATCCTCGCCATCAATACTTTTATGGCGTGCGGTGGACTTGGTCCAAAGTCAGAAGAGAGCGAGGTTGGTGACTCAACTGTCACAAACCGATCCATTGCCTGGCAGGCTCCCGACGACAAAGAAACAAATTGGTTCAAGCTCACAGCCTGGAACCAGCACTCCAAACAACTCTCTGAGCTACCTAACGGAACACCCACGATCGCTGTCGGTCGGGTCAGCACGAGTGAAAAAGGTGAAAAGCAGTATCTGAACTACGCCGTAGATCAGATTCTTTACCTTCCTAAGGGCACGAAGTCCGCGCCCAAAAAAGCAGCTGACCCTGAAAAAGGTCAAGTCGCTGCAGCGGCTATTGGTTCAATTAACTTCTCTCTTTGATTAGTCATGGTTTTTATCGCTGGACAATTTGCGGCTGATGAGATTCTCTGCCAAGTCCCACCGCACACGCTCCGCATCGATCTTCAGCAACGTCGCTGGAAGTCGGATACGGATCCCGATCAAGCAATCACAGATTCCAATGACAACGGAATCCCTATTTCATTTGTATTGCTCGGGTTTACTCCCTTCTATGGGAACCTTGGAATGCGAAACCGTCAAGAATTCATCAGGGTTGCGTTTATTGGTGTGGACCCTACTCATCGTCTGTTACCTAGTCGATGCGTATCAACTGCTGTTATCTCTGGTAAGAGCAGTCAAAAGAATTTCATCTCATATTTTCAAACCCTTTACAACAACCGCATCAACGTCGCGGAGGTTGTGACTCAAACTAAGTTTGTTCAAAGAAGCTTTACCCAAACTGATCCGATTACCGGCGCAGACACAGGTAAAGTTAATTACAACGTGCTTGAGTTTGTTGACCGTCCAGTCAAAGACGACGAAGAGAAAATTCTCATCAAAGATATTAACGAGTGGCTCCAAAACGATGGAGGAGACTTGGTATCAAGTGCACTTCGTTCTCATATCTCCGGTGCGAATTTGGTTGAACTACCTCTTGGAACTGATCATGCCGAAATCAAAGCAGCTTTCGATGAAGCCAATCCTCAGCTGGAGGGATCTAAGGCGGAAGGTCTTAGCGCTCTTCCTGCTGGTGCGGGCGAACCTAAGGCAGCGCCTCCAGAACCCACGTCAGACAATTCTAAAGAACTGACAAAGGAACAGAAGGAAGCCTTGAAAGCTGCGGGTCTTTCGGTGTAATCTAAAGGCTACTCACATACACACCAAACCGCCGAAGTGCTCTCGGCGGTTTTTTATTGCTAAAGCAAATCGCTTAAACGAGGTAGCTCTACTCCAGAGTCTGCAACAGACTTTGCAAGATTTTGAAAAAGCCTTTTTTGAACTAGGTAGTTTGCGTGGAGCAGGTCTAAGATCTCTACAAAGTCCTCTGCCTTTTCAATTTTTCGTGCACGAGACATAAATCTATGATGATAAAACTCTTGCTCGATCGTCATATACTCACGTAACTGCCGTAGTAGATCATCACTTTCCATGAGCTTTTATAAAGTACCCGACAATATTATTAATCCTATTACGGAAAAAAACCTCGTGTCTGGGAGGATTGTCCTACCTCTTGATACAGACGGACAGCTCGAAGCTCAATTAAAGTCGATGGGACACTCCGACTGTATCCGAGCTAATAGTGATACCGACTACCTCGATACTTCTTGGTGGAGAAATCTCCCTGACTTCGATTGGACCGTGGCGATTACCCAGGGTGTGCGTGAGAATATTCAATGGGTTATTGAGCCGGGTTTCGAACTCGCTAATCGCGGTCTTATTATTCTTGACCGCTTAACATTTCTTGAGCCCACACGGGCGAGATCTGAGTTTTTACTGGAAAAACCTTTATCGAATCTTATCGTTTTAAATCCTCGGCCAATATTTCGTGCTGATCAGGGTAAAACAAAAGACTCAGTAACATCTGCGTGGATGGTATACGACAAAGCGAAGCCAACAGATAGGGGGACAAATATTGATTTCGATGTAAGCTGGCAGCGACCAAAATACTTTTTACAAAAAAATGAAAGGACGACTGCAGCTGCTTCTGACGCAATGGATTGAAGCACAACAAGAAACAAATAAAAAGCTTGATACTATTGCAGCGTTGTTGGTAAGTAATCAAATTCTGCAAGAATGCGTAGACCACGCTGGTCAACCTCGTGAAGCAGATGAAACTGCAGAACTTGTTGCCGACTCTTTTTCAGCGGGTCGTTGCTTGCTGAGTGAGCTAGATCAACGTAATAGAGATTTCGAGTATCAAAAAAGTGAATTTTTTATAGACGACAGCGACGGTGACAATAAAGACGCAGGCAACGGACTAGCGCAGTTCTAGTATTAAATAAATTAAAAAGCATGGATACACGTAAAACTATCAACGGTTTGAGGCACTACAAGTGTCCTGGAGTACCTGATTATCTACCGTCTGTTACTTCAATTCTTAGTAGCACTCAGTCAGCTAAGACTCAGCAAAAACTGGCTCACTGGAACATTATGAACCCTGGTGCAGCTGACGCAGCAGCAGCTCGAGGAACGTGGATTCACGAGGCAACTGAAAATCATATTCGTGGCTTGAAGGTTGTGCCTCCAGAGGCATACGCTCCTTTTTGGAAAGGCGTTCCTGAGAGAATGGACGAGATTCTTGAAGGAGGCAGAGTCCTATGGTCTGAGCGACCTTACAATCAACCAAGTTGGTCTAAGTACGTTGGAGACGATGGTGTAGGAAGAATTTTCTACTACGACGAAAATACAAAACACGGATACGCAGGGTGCTGTGATTTAATTTATATGGACAACAACGCAGAGATTGTCCTAGCTGACTTTAAGACGAGCGCAGGTCCCTACAGCGCACGTTTTCCTAATAAGAAGTCCAACATCGACGAAAAAACTAAAAAGGCACTCATTTCAGGAGTGTTTAAGGTCAAGAAAACACGACTACAATTAGCTGCCTACAAACTTGCAGCAGAAGCCTGCTTAGGTATCAAAATTAGTAAAACGCAGATTATCGTGTCCACACCGATAGATGACTATCAGACTCAAGTCTTTACCTTTGGTGAATCCGAGGTCGAAAAGGACGAGCTTGCGTGGCTCGCTTTAGTCGACAAATTTTTTAACGAGGTACGACCAAAGGCCGGTCACTCTTAAATCTTTGTCAGATAGGTGTTAAAACCTCAGATCCAAGGCAGAATGGTGAGACATCAAATCACGTCATGCAATTCATTTGTTCCGTAAACAGCAAAGTAGTTAGTGCACTAGATGCTGCTACGGGCAAGATTGAGGCAGGTGGTGACTTTCGATCTTTTAACAATAACTGGGAACCTGTAGAACTTGACGCCCTCGGTATCGCGGACGAAGTAGGTCAGCAGAGGGGTTTATGCGCGTGGCATTTGCTCGAAGGCAAGCGCGTCAAAGACAATACTGGAATCGTCCATGCTGGCTTGATAATTATCGACATCGATAATCAAGCCGACGGAAAAGACGCTGAAGGAAATAAAATTCAAAAACAAGAGCTCACTTGGGAGCAAGCTCAAGAACTCGATATATGTAAAAAATATCTTTCTCTTGCTTACGACTCACCTTCAACTTCAGAATCTTGGCCTCGGTTTAGGTTAGTTTTTGGCTTAGAAAAACCAGTCATCGACGGTGATTTTTATCAGTGGTTTACTAGGGCAATATCTAAAGATATTCCTGGGTCAGACATCCGCGCCACGCAGGTTCCGAACCTTTTCTACGGTTCGAAGTCAGTAGAAGGGATACTAACAATTACAGATAAATTTATACCGTCAGAAAAAATTGACGAGGCGCTCAAAGTTTTTCATTCACTTCCTAAAGAAGAGAAAGGTGATCGGTTCGATGTCACCGAAGCGCTTGAAGATATAACTATTGAAGAGGACGGCATAGATTTTGAAAAGCTTTTGGCAAGGTCTGTTTCAGACATCCTTGAAGGAAAGCCGGTAGACGACAGAAGTCTCGCTGTGACAAGGGCTGTAAAAGAAATCCTCGGCTGGACTAACTGGCTTAGGGAAAACGGAATCGCGAGTCGAATCTCACCCTTGACAATAGCACACCGTGCGTTCTATGCTGTCTATGCGTACCCAGCGGAGGTAGACGGCAAATTTACTCGCATCGTTGAAAGCATCCGAGATGTTGAGACGATCAGACCAGCTATCGTTATGGCATCGGAGCATGACGATATTGCAGCCTGGAAACGGCTCAAATCCGTCGACATCGACACTTTCAAAGATGTCGTCCCTAACGACATCGAAGAATCAGTCAAGCAAGCCAGAGCTAAAGCTTTCGATTCTATTTTGACTTTCGATGATTTCTCTCTCGATGAAAAATCTTCGGAAGAACCTACAACAACATCAACAAAAACAACAATGACAAACAAAGAAACCGCTGTCCCAGAGACGCCTGCACAACTAGTAAATCTGCAAAACGCAGCTGAACAAAAAAGAGCCTTTGCAGAAAACGACGTAGCCGAGATAATCGCCACAAATCAAGGCGATAATTATTTGTACGACAGCACCCACGACAACTTTTATACCTACGACGAGGACACAGGTATCTGGTATGTGCAAGACGAAATGCACGTCAAAAGGCGCATAGTTAATGCATTAGACACTTTTGTGTCAGCTGGGGTCTTACCGAAATACGCAGCTTCTACTGTCAACAGTGTGTACGCGATGCTCCAGGCAAAGATGCTTAAGTCTCTTGACGGTGGTCGGACAAGCATTTTCAGCATGGGCAGAAAGCACATCCCTTTTGCCAATGGTGCACTCGACAGCGACAGTTTTGAGTTTGAAGCAGGAAAAAACAAAGAGCTTTACTTTCGGTCTCGTCTCCTTTACGAGTGGGATCAAGATCGCAAGTGTCCAAAGTTTCTAACTTGGATGGACGACTCCCTTCGTAAGGGTCAAGCAAAACTCATTCAAGCTTTCTCCAGAGCCCTTTTAACTGGTTACACCTCTGGCGAACGATTCCTGCACTTAGTTGGCCCAGGTGGAACCGGTAAGTCGACGATGCAGCAGCTCATGATTGCGCTTGCTGGCTTCAACAGCACCCACACCTCCAGCCTGGAGCTTATCGAACAAAACAAATTTGAAACCTACAACCTGATTGGTAAGCGTCTGTTGCTCCTCACAGACGAATCAAACTACAACAAACGCATGGACGTTCTGAAAAAACTGACCTCAGCGTCAGACACGCTTCGCGCAGAACGTAAATACGGTAAAGAGATTATTAGTTTTAAACCTGAGTGTTTGGTGTGCATCGCAAGTAACGAACACATCAGCTCCAACGACTCCACCAGCGGTCTCGAACGTCGGCGTTTGACAATCGTTATGGACAAAGTTGTACCTCCTAGCCAGCGTCGACAGCTACTAGATGTCTACGACGACAGGCTCGAAGGTGACTTCGTTGAAGAACTCCCAGGCATTGTTTCCTGGGCCTTATCAATGCCTTTTGCCGAGATGCGGGACGTTCTCGCCAACCCTGTAAAACACGCTCCCTCGCTCGCTCAAACCAACATCGATGCTTTGGTCTTCAACAACCAATACGTCGCTTGGATGGGAGAGTGCTGTCTTTATGCGCCGAACACGTCCACGCATGTTGGTCGGGGTGCCGCTCGCCCAAGCACGGATGAGTCAGAAAAAGGTATGTTCGTCAAAAACGCATATGCCGAGCTGTACGCGAGTTACGCCAACTTCTGCAAAGCTTGCGGGTACAAACCTGCTGCTAAACCTCGCTTTGTAGAAAGAACATTAGAGACTCTGTGCAATATCTTGAAGTTACCTCATTGCAAAGCAACAACAAAATCAGGCATGCCTGCGATCAAAGGTTTGCGTCTGAAACCTTTTGATCTAACATCTGATCGCGCCTCTCATGGTGATACACGGCTTCCGAACCCAGTGGAGTTCGCTCAGGAGCCTGACTTTTCTAAATGGGAATCATCTTTTCAAAAGCACGATGGCACTTAAGTTCTTTCCTCTGACTATCTTTTTCGGTGGCGCTGCTGCTGTCGCCACGGCGATCACAGCTCCTCAGTTTGTTGGTGCCCCTCTCACTTTTATGGGAGGGGTTTTAGCTGGTGTGTCTATTGCTGACAAGAAGGCTTTACGCTCTCGTGAAGGTTCAGATATTGCTCATCGAGTCAGCGGGGCTTTCAGTGCTTTATACGAAAAAAATCGTGGTTTAGTTGATCCCGTTGAACTTTCTTTCATCGCAAATGTCAGCATCGATCAGGCGCACGGCTTTCTTTCTGCACTAGCTGAAACTACTGGCGCAACTAAAATAAATAACAACAAAGGAGTTGGAACAACTTTTAATTTCCCACACAGCTCAAGCGTGTTAGACGAACTTACTAACAACGCTCAAAACTGGGCCAAACAACAGACCGCAGCCCTTTCTCAAGAACTCGAGCAGCATCGTCAGATTATTCGTGCGGCTCAGTTAGCCCAGGTAACAGCGCCTCGACAAACAGCACCAGCTCCCGAAAACCCTTGGAAAGACCCGACGTGAGTGAAGAGAAAATCTCTATCGACACACAAGGCCCTGAGCTGATAAGAGTAGAACTTAAACGTGATGGATTCACATGCGCTACATATGTCTCAAGCGCCCATCTCGTCGACGATAAAATTGCTTATCTTCGCAAAAGAATTAACGAAGAAGCTCGCCAAACGTACCTCCAGGAGTTTGATGATGTCTGAAGAGTCAAAAGATCATGTCGATAGTGAAGTCGACGAGATCGTAGAGAAACTTTCAGAAGAAGATCAAAAACTTCTGGACGAAGCTCTCGCCAATTTGATGGGTTTTATCGAACAAGAAACGACCATCGGATACTGGGTCGAAGAGGATCAAGATATGTCTGACAAAAATCGCCAACCGTCGAGTGAGTGATCGTCGGTCTCCACAAGGGCTTTGACAACAGTAGGTAGCTCAAGGCCAAGAATCATGGCAATCTGACGAGCGATTAGTTGGTGCTCCAGCTGAGTATCTTCTTTAGCTCTCAGCCCCACATAATGCGCCCATGATCGCACTGTGCCGTTTGCATGGAGTCTTGTGGGCGTGTACATAGGAAGAATGTTTCTTGCACACTCCCTCGCCACTCCTGCTTCTAGCATGTCGCTATAGAGCGCATACGCCTCAGCATCGAATTTGTAAATGCGATCCCTAAAAGAAGCCAACAGCCCTGGATCAATGTTTTCTGTACTCGACTGCCTATTTTTATCAGCTTGCTTGCGAATTGAAAACTCTTGAGGTCGATCGTGAATGCCGTCCGGCAGCGTCTCGAAAGGATTTGTATAACGTTGAGACAGTTCCTGAAAGCACAGGGATTTATGGCGGATCAGCTGAGCCGAAATCGCCCTGGAGGTGATAATTTCAAAACTGACATTGGCCTGCTCCAGGATCGACCAATGACCGTGCTTGATGCAATAAGAGAGTAGTCGTGCGTACTCTTCTCTATCAGGATTTGACGTCGACACACGAGCGTGACGAGCGATTACTTTCTCGGCTTCAGGAGTGATCCAATCAAGCTTTGCGGTATGCATTTCCGAGATCGATCTCGGGTAACACTACCTCAACTTCTTGGGAATGTCTGTTGATAACGCAGGCGTGCAGTTAGCTCTGAAGGATTACTCACAGCACGCACCATGTCCGCAGGACGCATACCTAGTGCCATACCAGCCATGCGAGTAGGACCCATTTGCTCGCTCCGCATCATCATTTCTTACCTCCCATAATTTGTTCCTGTAAGGAAATGTCATCAGCACCCCGGTAGTCCTGCGTATACATCATTTGATTAGGATCTTGAGTATTCAGGAAGTTTTGCTGAGGAAG
>PAAN01000003.1 GCA_002699365.1 Coraliomargarita sp.
AATACATCCAATTAGACGCAATATGTAAAATAATTATATGTAAAAAAAGTATTAATAAAATTAATGCTTTTACGATGTATTTTTAGATAATTGCTGCCTTTTCCTGTCTTTAAAAATCGGATTAATTTTTTACAGCGTTCGCAGCGGCTTATCTTTAGCTGCTGTTAAAATACATTGTCTTCTGCGCGCTGACTCTCTCTATTCTGAAAAGTAATGATCGATCCTTCTAGAACTGTTGCCCTTGTTGGGCGCCCTAATGTAGGCAAAAGCCGATTATTTAATCGTTTGTGCGGCAAGCGTATGTCGATTGTACATGACCTTCCAGGAGTAACACGTGATTTAATTTCTACGGAAGTGAAGGATGATTATGTATTATTAGATACTGGAGGTATTGGTATGGAGTTAGAGATGACGCCAAAGGCAATCGCAGCGGCAGCTGAAGATCAAGTGGAGTTTGCCCTGCAAGCCTCGAGGGTCGTTCTTTTTGTAGTGGATGTTCGCAGCGGAGTCACCACCCTGGATGAAATGGTCGCTGATAAATTACGTCGCTTTGGCAAACAGGTGCTTTTGATTGCGAATAAAGTCGACAGCGACGTGGAGGAATCGGCTGCAGAAGATTTTGCTCGGCTGGGATTAGGAGATCCTATTCGTGTCTCCGCCGAGCATGGACGTGGAATTCATTCCCTAGAAGCTGCGCTAAACGATGGCTTGGGCCCGAAGCCCGAAGGATCTGAAAGCGACAAGGAGAAAAGAATACGAATTTCTTTGGTCGGTCGACCAAATGTAGGCAAGTCTTCGCTTGGTAATGCATTGCTTAATTCTACGCGCCTAATTGTTTCCGATGTGCCAGGAACTACGCGCGATTCAGTAGAGCTAGATTTAGACTATGCTAAGGATGGAGAATTGATTAAGTTCCGCCTAGCGGATACAGCAGGCTTACGCTCGAAGCGTAAAGTCGGGGATCCCGTCGAGTATTTTTCTAACGTACGCACACAGCATTCACTCGAGCGCTCTGATGTCGTCTTCTTAGTTATCGATGCTGCTGATGGAGTCACAAAGCAGGATCAAGCGCTTGCCGGAGACATCATGGATGCAGGTAAGGCCATCGTTATCGTGGTGAATAAGTATGATAAGATTAAAGAGCGTTGGGATGAAGAGCCTGTGAATGGATTTAAAAATTTGAAACATTTCCTGACGCATTATGAGACGTCTTTACGCAAACAACTCTTTTTCTTACCAGATCCGCCCGTTCTTTTTGTATCCGCTTTAAAAGGATTTAAAGTCGAGTCATTACTCGAGGCAGCAGCTGGAATTGAGGCGAGCTTGGATCTGCAATTGCCTACCGGCCGACTCAACCGCTTGGTGCAGGACCTTTTTACTGCGCGCGCGCCGAAAATGGTAGGTATTAAGCGCTTCAAAGTGTTTTACGCTGTACAAACGGGCAGTCGTCCCCTGCGTTTGCGCTTTTACTGTAACCGCATAGAGCGACTGGATCCGACTTACCGCCGTTATTTAGAGAAGGGACTGCTGCATGAGTTTCAACTGAAGGGATGCCCGATACGTTTTGATCTTGTTGGAAAGCAGAAGCGCTATGCAGAGGGTGAAGATAATGAAGTTGGTCAGAGTGGCCTTGGTGGTAAAGGCGCGCCACGGCAAAGTCGTGAGATTCAAGATAAGCACCGACGCAAAAAGCAAGGTGATAAAGCGTTTGAGAAAAAACATCCCGAACAACGTAAGCGTATCTCTCAGGTTAAGGCTGCCCACAATAAAGGCACCAGAAAGTAGGAAGTAGTAACCAAAGAAGCCACCTCCTTTTAGGAAATGGCTTCTTAAAAAACGAAACAGCTTGTAAAACTTAGAAGTTTCTACGCCTTTGCTTGCGTGTAATTTTGCTCAGCTGCACTCCAATCAACTAAATTCCAGAAAGCTTCAATATACTTTGGTCGTAGATTTTGGTATTTTAGGTAGTATGCGTGTTCCCATACATCGAGCCCTAAAATGGGTGTTCCTTCGACGTCAACATGTCCTCGCATTTTGGGATTGTCTTGATTCGGTGTTGAGGTGACGGCAAGAGTGCCATCAGCTTGTACGATAAGCCATGCCCAGCCTGAGCCGAAGCGAGTGGCGCCAGCTTTAGCGAAGGCTGCCTTGAAGGTATCGAATCCACCTAGTTCTGCTTCGATTGCTCCTGCAAGTTCCCCGATGGGAGCACCTCCGCCATCAGCGCTTAGTAAGGTCCAGAAAAAACTATGGTTGGCATGGCCGCCACCGTTGTTGCGGACAGCTGCGCGTTTTTCGCTAGGTACTGCATCTAAGTTACCTAATAATTCACAAAGGCTTTTGCTTTCGAGCCCAGTACCGTCAATGGCTGCGTTTAGGTTCGTTACGTATGCATTGTGATGCTTACTATGGTGAATCTCCATGGTGCGCGCATCAAAACTAGGTTCGAGTGCATCGTATGCGTAAGTAAGGGCCGGTAATTCGTGTGGCATTATAATATATTAATTGGAGTTAAATTGAATAGAATTTAAATTTTATTAAGTAACACGCTAAATGCTTCTGTCAAATGAGGATATCAATATAATTATTCAGAAAATTCAAATGTGCGGCTGCTGCCAGATGTTTTTTTAGCAGTATTTAATTCACGTTTCCCTTTAAAAAATTCTTTGAGAATCGCGTGGTTGAACTCTTCCATTACCCCGCCAATAGATTCAAAGTGATGATTACTATTAGGCAGGGCGCCCAAATTAACTGCACCGCCAACTCCTCCCATCTTTTCGTCTCGAAGGCCGTAATAAACTTTGCCGATGCGGGCTATTAGTAAAGCGCCAGAACACATGGGGCAGGGTTCTTTTGTAACATACAAAGAACACTCATTTAATCGCCAGTCACCAAGCGCATGAGATGCCTGCGATATTGCTAGAATCTCTGCATGTGCAGTTGGATCGTTGGTGGAGCGAGATTGATTATGAGCACTTGCTATAATACTTCCTTTGTGCTCGATCACAGCTCCAACAGGAACTTCATCTTTTTTGTAGGCTTCAATCGCTTCATTGTAAGCATGCGTCATAAAGTAGTTCACGTCCCTTGCTAACTGCGAAGGATACACTTTTTCAAAAGGGCAATCGATAGTTTCCATTAGGATTATTTCGTTAAAGATTTAGGAAAATATAGTATAATTAGCTGAACTCCTTCTAGGAGTCCATCCTTGACATTCACTTACGAAACTTTTCTCTGCATCGTTTCTTATCCATTTATGGCAAAAGCACAAAGCGAAGACTATGTAGAGGTTGAGGGTAAAATCGTTGCGGTATTACCGGGTACGATGTTTCGAGTTGAACTGGCCAATGGGCACCGTGTCTTGGCACATATTTCTGGTAAGTTACGCAAGCACTTTATCAAAATCACTGTCGGTGACACTGTGAAGATGGAAATGAGTCCGCAAGATTTGGAAAAAGCCCGCATTATTTATCGCTTACGTAATGCTGCAGTAAATCGCAACGCACCACGCCGTAGTTTCGGACCGCGCCGGCGCTAGTTCCCTTCAGTTACTACGTAAAGTGAAATTAGCTACACTTTACCTAAATCGAGATTACCTCTAGTTCTCAGCATTCTTATTTAGGGTAATTTTTCGATACATGCTTGCCTTAGCCAATTAATTGACTGTCGTATATATTAGTATTTAAAAATTAAAATGAGCAAAATATACAACTCCATTGTCGACACAGTAGGCAACACGCCACTGGTGAAAATTAATCAAATAACCGAAGGCCTTTCCGCAGATATTTATCTAAAGTGTGAGTTCTTTAATCCACTCGCTAGTGTCAAAGACCGTATTGGTAGGGCAATGATTGAAGCTGCTGAAGCCGCTGGCCGGCTCAGCGCAGATAGTGTAGTCGTTGAGCCTACTTCAGGTAACACTGGTATTGCCTTAGCTTTTGTTTGCGCCGCAAAAGGTTACAAATTAGTGCTCACGATGCCAGAGACGATGTCGTTGGAGCGCAGAGTTTTACTGCGCATGTTAGGCGCCGAGATTGTTTTAACTCCAGGACCCAAGGGAATGCCAGGAGCGATTGCAAAAGCGACGGAGCTAGTTGCGGAATATGGCGATAAGGGCTATATGCCCCAGCAATTTGAGAATCCTGCTAATCCACAGGTACATCGCCTCACTACAGCTGAAGAAATCTGGTCGGCAACAGAGGGTACTATCGATGCTTTTGTTTCAGGGGTGGGTACAGGTGGTACCATAACAGGTGTGTCAGAAGTAATTAAATCACGTAAGGAGCTCTTCACCGTAGCCGTTGAGCCGGAGAATAGCCCGGTTATTTCGGGAGGGCAACCAGGGCCTCACAAGATACAAGGTATTGGTGCAGGCTTTATACCCAAGAACTGTAATACTGACATTATTGACGATATAATTAAGGTATCTAACGAAGACGCTTTTGCTACTGCCCAAGCATTGGCAGAAAAAGACGGCTTACTTGGAGGTATTTCAACTGGAGCTAATGTATGGGCTGCAATGCAACTGGCAAAGCGCCCCGAGATGGCTGGTAAAAAGATTGTTACGATCGGTTGTAGTTTTGGAGAACGATACCTATCGACTCCACTTGCAGAAAAAGCTCGTGAAGAGATGATGGGAGCCACAGCTAGCTAGTTATTAAAAAGAAGTATTCCTTTTCCAAGTTCTAGTTCTTTGGCTAGAGCTTTTTCACAGGGTATTTATCATCCTCTCAGTGGAGCGAGTCTTGACTTGCTGTGCGCGAATCGTTTTCTACCCTTTCTTATATGAAATAGACGCCAATGTAGCTCAGTGGTAGAGCAGAGGACTCATAAGCCTTTGGTCGGCAGTTCAAATCTGCCCATTGGCACCATTCGTGAATTAATTGTACCGCACTTATGAGCTTGTAGATTGGCAGATGATAGCGCAATTGGTGGTCGCTAACATTTTGTGGGTTGAGCGAGCAGTCTCTCTATGCTACTGTAGTCTATTATGTTTACTGGAATCATTGAAGAAGTTGGAACTGTAATTACTTTTGAAGAGCGCGCGCATGCATGGCGTCTAATTGTTGAGGCGCATCGTATCACTGAAGAAATGCAGCTAGGCGATAGTGTCGCGGTCAATGGTTGTTGCTTAACAGTAGTGGCTTTTTCGGATGACCGTATTGAATTCGATCTTCTTGCCGAAAGTGTACGACTAACGTCCATCGGAGAAGTCGGGTCTGGGGGAGTTATAAATCTAGAGCGCGCAATGCTTCCCACGACCCGTATGGGAGGGCACTTTGTGTCTGGTCATGTAGATTGCACAGGAATCATTCAATCAATCCAGCCGCGAGGTAAGGATTTTTATCTACGAATTGATACAGAGATTACTTCTTTAAAATATGTCGTGCACAAGGGCTGTATTGCAATCGATGGTATATCATTAACCGTGGCCGAGGTAGATGAAACCGGATTTGTTATCTGGTTAATTCCTCACACTATGGAAGCTACACATTTACACAGCAAAAAAGCTGGGGACTGCGTAAACCTCGAATTTGATTTAATTGCTAAGTATGTAGAGAAGCTTACAGCCATTAAAAACTAAACTTCCAACTGCGGTAACGAGTTTTTCTTATAGTTAATTCGCTAGTTTATTTTTCGGAAATTCTTCCGGATTTGTTATATGCATCGATTTAAATAGTAAGCCTGCAACAGCCGCTGCCAAGACTTGTACAATTATATAAATAGGCAATACGCTCCACGGTAAGAATCCATTGATACACAGTGCTAGTGTAACTGCGGGGTTGAAAGCTGCATAAGAGATTGGGCCTACTGCATAAGCGCCAGCTCCAACTATAAAGCCTATCGCTATTCCATAAAATTGATTATTTTTTGTACCCTTTGCAATGGCTACATTAAGAATAACCCACATTAATGCGAAGGTGAATAAAGCTTCTGAAATCCACATTGCAGGTTGCTGCATAGCAGCGGATTGGATTTGAAGCATACCTTCTGGATTCAGGATTGGTATAGTTAAGGCAGCAGTAATTGCCCCAATTGTAATAACGATCAGATAGGGTACTACATCTTTAAGTCGATGGGTGCCTGCGCATAAATAAGCGACCGTCGTAGCTGGATTAAAATGTGCTTTTGAGATATGGCCACAGCTATAGACTAAGGCGGTTAGTCCGATGGCTACGGCGAGCGGAGTCATCGTACCTGCTCCCGGAGGGGTTAGGCAAATGCCGATAATTAGGTATAGAAAGTAGGTACCTACAAATTCTGCTATTAGTTTACTCTTCATATTCACGGCCTTGATTCATTGCTTCCCTATAGCCTGAAGCATAGGCCTCAAAGACTAGTTTGATTGCATCGCGAATTCTGTAAAATGCATCCCTCTCGGTTTCCCCGCTGCGGATAGCATGTGGTGGATCTTCAAAGCCCCAATGGTAGCGCTTAATTATGCCAGGGAATGTTGGGCACGCTTGATCTGCATTTCCACAAACTGTGATGACCGTAGTGATTCCAGCATTTAAATAGTTCTCTAAGTGTTCGGATGTGTGACCTTCCGCGCTAATGCCAAGAGCTTCAATGGCTTCAATCGCAAGTGGGTGAACCTCTCCTTTTGGATTGGATCCAGCGCTGTAGACTTCCATTAAATCACTTGCGGCAGAGCGGAGGATGGCTTCTGCCATATGACTTCGACAGGAGTTTCCAGTACATAAAATGAGGACTTTGGGCTTTTTCATAATAAAGTAGATGAATCAACAAGAGCAAT
The DNA here is from genome assembly GCA_002699365.1 of Coraliomargarita sp. Taxonomy (GTDB): domain Bacteria; phylum Verrucomicrobiota; class Verrucomicrobiia; order Opitutales; family Coraliomargaritaceae. Next base: position 6,758 of record PAAN01000003.1, read on the forward strand.
GAAGCCAGTCACAGACTTTATCTGGGCAGTTGTCTAATGTTTGACTGACCCGCTCTAAGAGTTGAGTGCGCGCATGCAGATCACTATGAAGCTGCGCGCTAAGAGAAGATTTCGATTCTCTCAGGTAGTTGAGATTACTAAAGAGCAAGCCTGGAACAGGGGTCTTAATGTGATAAATCATCCATGTGCCTTCACGTTTTGCGCCGACTAAGCCAAGTTGTTTAATAGATGCGAGTTGTTTCGAAATTTTAACCTGTGCTTCACCCAGAATTTCTTGAAAGTGACAGACACATAAAGGTCCGCATTCGAGCAGATTGAGTATACGCAGTCGCTGCGTATCACTGATGCAGCGGTATAGATTGGATTCTTTGATCCTCGATATATTCTAATAATTGTATATACTGTCAATAGTATATATTATATAGAATATATTTGCCTGGGTGTTCTATTATTTGTCCAGTTGCGCTTGGATGAATCTTTGTACTAATCTACACATAAATAATGCTTATATTCTTATTACTTTTATCTGCTTTATTGCTGATCATAGCGTACCGCTTTTATGGGCGCTTTTTAGAGCGCCGCTGTGGAGTAGACTCTTCGCGCACTACTCCAGCTTGCGAGTTTGAAGATGGTGTCGATTTTGTGCCGACACGTCCTTCGGTTTTATTTGGGCATCATTTCTCTTCGATCGCTGGAGCTGGACCTATTGTGGGTCCAATTATTGCAGCTTCTGTATTTGGTTGGTTGCCAACTTGGATATGGATTATCGCAGGGTCTATTTTTGTAGGTGGCGTACATGATTTTGGAAGTACCCTGATGTCCCTTCGTTATAAAGGACGGTCGATTACCTCAACATCTCGTCAGTTAGTAGGCGAGCGCACCGGAAGTTTATTTCTCCTATTTGTGCTTATTGCGCTAATTTACGTTATTATTGTGTTTTTAGACTTAACTGTGACCGGCTTTGTCAATCAGCCAGCAGTCGCCACTTCTTCAGGATGGTTTATTTTAGTTGCTTTGGCATTTGGGTGGTTTGTAAGGCGCTCTTTGTTGCCCTTTAAATTACTTATCCCAATTTTTATTGTACTCACCTATGTCGGACTTTGGGTTGGTTTTAATTGGCCCGCGCCATTAATGAGCAAGAATCTATGGATGCTCGTAGTGTTAGCCTACTGCTACTGCGCTGCTATTTTACCAGTGAGTACTTTGATGCAACCTCGTGATTTTCTTAGCGCTACTTTCTTATATGCGATCATGCTTCTCGGGCTGATTGGCATTTGCGCGCACGGGGGTGGTTTGGAGCTTCCGATGTATACAAGTTTTGCTCCTAAAGATTGGAGTTATTTAGTGCCATTTTTGTTTATCACTGTGGCATGTGGCGCTTGCAGCGGTTTTCATAGTATAGTAAGCAGCGGTACAACATCTAAACAAATACGCTCAGAGCGTGATATAAGGAAGGTTTCGTATGGAGCGATGCTAGTAGAGGGAATGCTAGCTGTGTTTGCTTTGGCGTGCATTGGTGTATCCGGTGGATTTGAAGGTGGACCTGTGGCTGCATTTGCAAATGGCACAGCGTTATTTTTAAATGCTTTATCGATTTCGCTAGAAATTGGATATATATTTGCTACACTTGCGGTGAGCACTTTTTTACTGACTTCCTTAGACACTTGCTCGCGACTTGCGCGTTTTTTGTTAGAGGAACTCTTTGATTGGAGTGGAGCAAAAAGCCGATATCTAGGAACTTTATTGGTTTTAGTGCTTCCGGCCATTGCTGCTTTGAGCACTTATACCGCTCCTGATGGAACTCATTTGCCTGTATGGAAAGCAATATGGCCATTGTTTGGTTCGACCAATCAGTTGCTTGCTGCTTTGGCGCTGATGACCTTTGTTGCTTTCCTTAAGTCGAATCGTATTGCATTTGGTTTTGCCTTAATTCCAGCGCTTTTAATGGCAGGCATGCCGATTGCCGCATTAGCGATGTTGGTTTTACAATATGGCCCGCTATCTATGCTTGGGGCGATCGCCGTATTCATGCTTCTACTCGGCCTTTATGTAACTGTAATGTCACTACGATTTGCGCTACGTAGGAATTTTAATTAAATAAATGTTTTTTAAAGTAATTCGGCTATCGATCCGAAGTCTGCGTCAAACAAACGCTTGTAAGTACGCACTGCCTGGCCATCGGTGAGTCCTGCGGTGTAGTCACAAAGCCTGCGTAGGCGCCCCTCTTCATTTTGCTCTTCGTCTATTAGTGTCTGTACGCTTTGTGGTAGGATATCGAGTCCATTGGATGATTGGATACAATGCTCATAAAATGCGCCGTAGAGACGATCTAAAATGTGACCGCCTTTAAATTCTATTTGTTGTAGTTGCGTAGAGCGAAAAATCAGATCAAGCGCTATGCGTTTATATAGCTGACTTTCGGCTACAACACTGGATTCAATATTCAAGGTGAAGGCATGTCGATTCGTACAATCACTAAGAAATCCGTCGCGCTTTGTTAGTGTGCAACCATGTACAAAACGACCTATACGGCTGCCAAAGTAGGGCTCATAAGAACCTTGTTTAATTTTTTCGCAAAGAGTGTCGACTAATGCAGTTTCTTCTGAATGCAGGGATTGCCCAGCAGCCCATTCAGAAACCGATCCTGCGGAGATGTAGCGTGCATGGATGCCATCTACAATGTCATGTAGTGAGTATGCCGTGTCATCGGCCCAATCCATAATCTGGCACTCGATGCTTTTAAATGCATTAAGGTTATCCGGTATTAATAGTGATCCTGGTATCGTTCTGCCACCAAAGATTGCATCACGCCACTCATTTTGAGCATCATAGATAAAGTGGTTTTTAGGCGCCGTACCATCTTGAAAAATCCACTCTTTATGAAGCGCTTTGTATTTCATAACACCATCAAGGAAGGCGCGCGTTGGTGCAATGCCTTTAGTGCTACCAGGGCGCTCATAAATAAGTTCTGTTAAGATGCGTAGCGTTTGAGCGTTACCCTCGAATCCACCATTTAATTGCATCAGGGCATTGAGCTTGCGCTCACCAATGTGGCCGAAGGGTGGGTGCCCAAGGTCATGCGCAAGGCCGATTGCTTCGGTTAGGTCTGCGTCAATAAAGAACGAGTTATTTAGTTCGGATGAACTGGCTTTTAGGTATTCGCAAATTGAGCGTCCTATTTTGGCTACTTCGATGGAATGCGTTAAACGAGTGCGATAGAAATCGTATTCTCCAGATTGAAAAACCTGGGTCTTTGATTGGAGTTTCCTAAAAGGGTAAGAGAATGTAATGCGGTCGCGTTCGATTTGAAAAGCGTTGCGGTATTCGTCCTCTTGAACCGGAGCCCCGGGGAGGCGTTCTAAATCAAATGAATTATAAAACTCGTTGTTCATGCGATTCTGGCTTGTTTGCAGAACTTAGTCAGCGTATATATCTATCGTATCACAAGATGAATCGTTTTATTTTTTATAGCCGTGCTTATATAGTCTCGGTTTTTTTATTTACTGTCTCTCAATTTTTTTTCGTGTCTGAGTCAAATGCACGAATTGGAGAAAGTCGTATGGTTATTGAGCGTCGCCTCACTCAAGCAGGTGGTATCGTCTACCGTGATGAGGCTATCAAGCAAAGCCGTCGTCGGGGCATGCCATACATGCGTTTCTACGATTATTATCCAGAAATGGCAGAAGTGCGTATTTATTTTAAAACCGACGATGGTCGTAAGCCTAAGTCATCACAGATGTCCGAAAAACAGAGTGCACCCGGTTGGGATATGCATGTATTATATATAGAGGGTAAGTCTGTCTTAGAGGTGTATGCTCGAAGTCGTCAAGCAATGACGGAGTATGAATTAAATCATATCTTACAACTGCAAGCGGGTAGTGGATATTGGAATCGTGTTTCACAGGCCAATCCAAAAGCTTCGAAAGATTCAGTCGAAAGTGAATTGCCAAGTGCTTTTGGCCATGAGATGGAGCGTAGTGATGGACAAGTGCGAGCAAAGAAAATTAAGGGTAATGCCATAATGCTCTTCGATTTGGATCTCGATGTGCGTATCGCCCGCGAACAACAAGCCGATTTACAGCAACAGGCTCCAATCAGCGTTAATGGATTTTAAGCTTTAGAAATACCTGTTTTTGCGAATTGATACATTTGCATTTTCAAGCTCATTTGTAACAGTACACTATTTATTATGGCAAAAGATTGGCTCGAAGGATTAAAGGACTCTTATGATGTAGTTGTGGTTGGTTCCGGCCTCGGCGGGTTGACATCTGCTAACTACCTAGCAAAAAACGGTCATAAAGTACTCCTGCTCGAACACCATTATCAATTTGGTGGACTTGCTACATGGTTTAAGCGCCCTGGGGGGCATATCTTTGATATATCTTTGCATGGATTCCCTTATGGAATGGTCAAAAGTTGTCGTAAGTATTGGACGAAAGAAATTGCTGACTCTATCCACCAACTTAAGGACGTGCGCTTTATCAATCCTCAGATGAATGTATGGACTACATTTGATCGGGAGGACTTTACCCGAATTTTAGTCGAGGATTTTAAGGTAAATCGTGAAAAGGTTGAAGCATTCTACGCGCATTTACGCCAAATGAATTTTTATGATGATAATACACAGACGACTGGCGAGATGTTTGAGGAATTTTTCCCAGGCCGTAGTGACGTGCATCGATTGCTTATGGAGCCGATATCCTATGCAAATGGATCGCACGTAGATGATCCAGCAATTACCTATGGTATCGTCTTCTCTAATTTCATGAGCAAGGGTGTTTTTACCTTCCAAGGGGGTACGGATAAGCTCATTGTGAAAATGGTAGCCGAGCTTAAAAAGAATGGTTGCGAGGTGCGCAAATGCGCTCTTGTTGAAGGCATCGAAGTCGAGAATGGCAGAGTAACTGGAATCCGTGCGCGTAGCCAAAATACAGGCGAAGAAACGTTCCCCGAGCGACGGATTCAGTGTAAAGCGGTTCTCTCGAATGCAAATATTCGAAGTACGATACAGCATTTAATCGGGGAAAATAATTTCTCCTCTGCATTTATCGATTCTGTTCATGCAGTACGTAATAATACTAGTTCATGCCAGGTATATATGGGAATAAAAAAAGGAGAAACGATTCCTAATATAGGAGACCTAGTATTTACCTCAAAGGCGCCTGAATACTCCATAGATGAATTAACATCGATACAGACAAGCAGTCATACTTTTTCTGTATATTATCCGGAAACACGCCCGCATTTAAAAGAGCCTCGATACACTGTGGTAGCTTCTTTAAATGCGCGCTGGGATGAGTGGAATGACTTATCAGAAGCCGAGTATGAAGTGCAAAAGCAGCGCATGTGCGAAGAATGTATTGCCAGCTTGGAAACTTTTATTCCGGATGTACGCAGCAAAATTGACCACGTTGAGGCAGCAACTCCGCGTACGGTTAATTACTATACTAAATCAATGCAAGGTACTTCATTTGGAACAAAATTTGAGGGACTCAAAGTGTCGATGGATTTACCTGATCAAGTGGCTGGCTTGTACCATGCTGGATCGGTTGGTATTATTATGTCTGGATGGCTTGGCTCGATGAATTATGGAGTAATCGTAGCTAATAAGCTAGATAAGTGGCTTTATGAAGAGGCGAAGACACTCGCAGTGTGAGCGAATCTTTAATCAAATCACTCATAGAATAAGCATCGCGTCGCCGTAGCTGTAAAATCGATACTGCTGCTCGATCGCTTCAGCATAAAGCTGCTTTAGCCAATCAATTCCAGCTTTGCTTCCCGGAGTTAAGAAAGCCGAAACCAAGCATAGCAATGTCGATTTAGGTAGATGAAAATTTGTGATTAAGTGATCGACACCGGCAAATGTAGCTGGTGGATAAATGAATATATCTGCTTCGGCTTGAATGGATCCACTTGGAGTGCGACAAGCTTCCACTTGCTGCGTACTTCTGCGCATTATATCTTCGATAGATCGTACAGATGTAGTACCAACCGCTACACGCGGACCACCTTTTTCTTTTAGAAGCGAGTCATGCACAGCTCTCGGCATTTCATACGATTCGTGGTGGATGGCGTGTTGCGTAATATCGTCAACTAAAATCGGGTGAAAGGTGCCGATGCCGACTTGCAAGGTTAGATCATAGAAATGCGCTCCATTGTTTTTAAGCTCATCAATTAAGGTATCAGTAAAGTGCAGTCCTGCTGTTGGCGCAGCGACGGCGACTCGTTTACCAGGATCGGCATATACAGTCTGGTAGCGAACCGCGTCTTGCGCATAGCGTGGATCATCTTCTGTGCGTGAAATATAGGGTGGTAGTGGCATGATGCCGAGTCGCTCGGCAAGATCAGTTACTGATTCTTTACGTAGTAAATGAAAGCGAACACGGTAACGACCGTTACTACCAACCTCGATGACATCGGCTCTAAATTCTCCCTCAAGACCAAATCCTCCTCGAGTTACTTTTTTACCGGGGCGCAAGAGGCACCACCATGTGAGCGGATCTTCTGCCGGCTGTAGGAGCAAGCATTCAACTTTTCCACCACTGGATCGATATCCATAAATACGCGCTTTTAATACAGCCGCGTTATTGCGGTAGAAGCGTGCATTACTTGGTAAATACTGTCCGAGCTTAGCAAAATAGGTATGTTTTACAGAATGGTTGTTTCGATCCACAACCATTAGACGAGAAGCATCACGGGAGCTCGCTGGTTCTTGCGCGATGCATTTACGAGGTAGGGGATAGTCAAATAGTGCTGCGTCCATGAATAAAAGTCGTTGTGCTTATCGCTGTCTTAATTTCTATGGTGTTGTCAACGCCAACTAAAAATGTCAAAAAATGAAAAAAGTTTAAATTGGTCCAATTGGGCACTAAAAATTGGGAAATGTTTTCCACTCGAGCAACTGCATCCAGATACGCTAGTTTGGTTACAGCGCCCAGAGACAAAGTCGGTCTTAGTCGCTTGTTCTGGAGGGCCTGACTCGGTGGCGGTACTTTGCGCATTATGGGCACATGCTAAAAAACTTCATATTAAACTGATTGTTGGTCATTATAATCATCGCTGGCGAGCTAGCAAATCGGATGAAGACGCTCATTTTGTAGCTACGATGGCGGATGATCTAGGTTGCGAATTTATTGGTGGGGTACGACCAGAAGATCAGCCTGCATGCACCGAAACGAGCGCACGAGTCTTGCGCATGGAATTCCTTCGTACAGAGGCGCGTTTACATAACTGTCAGTGTATTATTTTCGGGCATCAACTCGATGATATTTTAGAGCTTCAATTACAGCGCCTCGTTCGCGGAGTCGGTAGCGAAGGCTTGGCTGCTCCCCGTTCGGTGCATATCTTTACTGTTGGGCCAGCACATTTGCGACCATTGTTGAATCTTCGCGCAGCTTTGATTCGAGACTCTTTAAATGCGATTGATGTACCAACTTGCGAGGATGCAACGAATCTAGATACTACAATTGCGCGTAATGGTTTGCGCCATACTATCATCCCTCAATTATCACAGACAGTGGATCGAGATGCATCTGTTGGTGCAGCAAGATCGCGTCAATTACTCGAGGAAGAATCTTCCGCATTAGATACTTTAGCTCGTGAGCAATTCGCTACCGCTTACAGTGGTGCAGATTATTTAGACCGAGTAGGTTTACGTAGCGCTCCTCGAGCCTTAACGAGGCGAGCGCTCGTTGCATGGCTAGCGTCGCACGATCTTGTAGAGTGTTTGTCTGCTTCTGGATTAGAGCAATTACTGGACGTGGTCGTTAGCTCCAAGACGAAGCATAGTATGAGCGCTGGTTGTGCATTTATAAAAATTAGTGCCGAGCAGATACGTATCGCCTCTGCATTAGTTTGTGACTCTACAAATCCAATCAAGAACTCTGCATTGACCGCTGAGGATTCGGTCCATTTGCCCAACCGAGCACGACTAATTCGCTCGGCGGTCATTGTTGATTCGCAACTACGAGATTTAATTTTTAGTGGCGCTATTGACCCTAATTGTGAGGCTTACTTAGCGCTCGATCACGACACGTCTCTTCAGGTACGTGGGTGGTTGCCTGGGGATCGTTTTACTCCCATTGGTGCTCCAGGAAGCAAAAAGCTAAAGGATTGGTTTATAGATCGTCAAATCCCTAAAATGGAACGAAATCAACTGCCTGTTGTCACTACTGCGCACAAAGGGATTGTTTGGGTGCCTGGCTTGCCACCTGCGGAGGAGTCTCGCATTACCAACCAAACGATTCAGGCTCTTAGGTTGACTTACCACACTTCAGACCCAATTTAAGTAATTTAGCATATGTCAGAAAGTTCCAACAAATCACCAAATAAGGACTCCGGTCGTAATCCTCAACCAGAGCGCTTTCAGCCCAAAGTGCTCCTTATCTGGTTAGTAATAATTACCGCGATTATAGCGCTGTGGTATTCCATGCCTGGCGCTGGAAGCAATCAACGTCAGTTAAGTGTTAGTGAACTTATCATGGCTGTTAATGAGGGTGCAGTTAATCAGGACTCTGGAGTGATGAAGCCCGATCCAACCTTAGGTAAAGAAGGCTACATTGTTACCGGTGAGATGCGTAACCCAAAGTTCGATCCAGATGATATTAACTCTAAAGAGCCTAAGTTAGTTCCTTTTCGAGTAGAGGGGCGCCTTACAGAGAGTGATTTCTTACTACTTCGTGAGGTAGTAGCCGAGCGCCGTAGTAGCACAGCACTCCAAGAAATTTTAGTTAGTTTTCTGCCCTTCTTACTCATTATTGGGTTATTATATTTTCTGTTCGTGCGGCAGCTCAAGAATGCCGGTCGTGGAGCCATGAGCTTTGGCAAGAGTAAAGCCAAAATGCTCACCCGAGAAAAAGACAGTATAACTTTTAAAGATGTTGCTGGTTGCGATGAAGCGAAAGAGGAAGTTTCTGAGGTGGTTGACTTTCTTCGGGATCCTAAGAAATTCCAACGAATTGGTGGACGTATTCCCAAGGGAGTTTTAATGGTGGGCCCGCCTGGAACTGGTAAGACGCTACTAGCTAAAGCGGTCGCTGGAGAGGCGGACGTACCATTTTTTACCATCTCTGGTTCTGACTTTGTGGAAATGTTCGTCGGTGTTGGTGCGGCACGCGTGCGAGATATGTTTGAGCAGGGGCGTAAGAGCGCACCTTGTATTGTCTTTATCGATGAGATTGATGCAGTTGGTCGCCAGCGCGGTGCTGGATTAGGCGGTGGTAATGACGAGCGCGAGCAAACCCTTAATTCTTTGCTTGTGGAGATGGATGGTTTTGATGGTCACGAAGGAGTTATCATTATTGCGGCGACGAATCGTCCGGATGTTCTTGATAATGCTCTGCTACGCCCTGGTCGCTTTGACCGCCAAGTAACAATTGATTTACCGGACCTTAATGGGCGCCATGAGATTTTACTCGTTCATGCAAAAAAAATCGCGCTCGATGAGTCTGTTGAGCTAGAGCATGTGGCTCGCAACACGCCTGGGTTCTCTGGAGCGGATCTGGCTAATCTTTTAAATGAAGGCGCTCTAATTGCTGCTCGTTATAACAAGAAAGTTGTGGAGATGCAGGATCTAGATGAGGCGCGTGATAAGATTTCCTTTGGCAGAGAGCGTCGCAGGTTAATGGATGATGAAGATCGTAAGATTACTGCGTATCATGAGGCGGGTCACGCACTCGTTCAAGCTGTTGTGGATGATGGCCACTTGCCTGTTCATAAAGTCACAATTATTCCACGCGGCCAGAGTCTTGGTTCGACTATGTTTATGCCAAAAAAAGATGTCCTCAATCATTCAAAGCGTCGCCTCCTCAATCAGGTGTGTTGCGGTATGGGAGGTCGAGCAGCTGAAGAAATCGTCATGGGCGATATCACATCGGGCGCGTCTGGAGACATCCGAATGGTCACTAAAACCGCGCGTCATATGGTTTGCGATTGGGGTATGACTGAATTAGGGCCGGTTGCTTATGGAGAAAATAAAGACCATATATTTTTAGGTCAGGAAATTGAGCGCTCACAGAACTACAGTGAACAAACTGCCCAGAAAATAGATACAGCGATTCATGACATTGTGGAGGAGCAATATCACCGCTCTTTAGAGATTCTCAACAAGCACCGCAAGGAGCTAGACGTATGCGCCGAGGCACTACTCGAACACGAAACAATTGATGGAAAGCATGTTCTTGAAATTCTTGAGTTTGGTGAAATGCGCTCTCCAGTAATTAAGCGTGAAATCGTTAGTGAAAATGCGCAGGGAAGTGAAGGTGATGGAGTGGAAGGTTCGGCCGCAGAGGAGGACAATAAAAACAGTGATAAGGGTGAACTCGCTGGTGAGGATACTCCGGTGGGCGCGCCAGCATAAGTTTTTAGAATCCTTTATGTAATTTGTTCGATACTATTATTTAATCATTATTCTTATTTAGTCTTACAGCATGGAAATTGAAACTTTTCCAAATCCAAATACGAAGCATAACTATACAATTCAGCATATTCAGGAGGAGTTCACTTCCACTTGCCCAATGACAGGGCACCCCGATTATGCCACAGTTGTTTTTAGCTATGCTCCGAATGAAACATGTATCGAGCTCAAATCGATGAAGTTATACTTGCACAGTTTTCGTAATAAGGGAATTTTCTTTGAAGCAGCGACTAATAAGATATTTAGCGATTTATTTGCCGCCACTCAGCCGCGCTGGGCACGTTTAGAAACAATTTGGCGTGGCCGTGGTGGCATTCGTTCGAATGTCATAGTTGAGGACCAGCAAGAGGGTTACTGCGGGCCAAAGACCGTTTCCTTCAAGAACTAGTCCTTTGATTATTCGGCAGTAATTGCAGAGCTATAGATTTTGTAATTTTTACTTAGAAATTACTTTTGCTGCAGTAATTTGATAGTGGTCTAAGACGCGTTCAGTCGCTGCTTGCATAGTCGCTGCATCCAGCACGATATGTTGAAGGTTTTCTTCGCGTAAAAACTGAATATGATGAAACCCATTAATTGGTTTTTTAAGAGCAGTTTGCAGGGAATTAAGGTTGTCGATTCTATGTCCATTAACTGTATCCACTATTTGAAGACTCAACCTTTCGTAGCCAAGATTGTAGTCATCGGGTAGAACCTTGCTAAGAACAATAAGTCCGTCTCGCTTTTGCGCTGACTTTTGGGTGCGGTAGTAATCAAGAAGTACTGGTATATTTGAACCGAGGGCATCCAGTAATGGACCATTGATAGGTTGAAAAACGAGCCCCCCTGCGATGAAGTACTCAGGAGCTGCATCGTAGCGCTGCTCGGGAATGAAGCGGTCCGTAAAGTCGGCCTTAGGAACAATGTAATTGACCGCAATCTCTTTGTGATCTCTCCATATAAGCAGCGGTAGTGTCTCTCCTGCATTATGCATATGAGTGGCAAGAATAGACATAGCAAGTCGTCCATATACTGGGTCCATATACTTGCCTTCACTGTCAATACTGTAGCCATCAATAGCTAGAATGATATCACCTACTTTGAGAGAGTAATTTTTCTGATTACGTGGATCGATCTGAGTAACAATTACGCCTACATCGCGCTTTTGTAGACCTTTCGATGCCAGCAGTGCTGGATTTTTGCCTTGCATGTAATTAAAGTCGAAGTAACCGAGGCCAGCATCATTATTTAGCGCGTAGCGCGCTAAGACACTAGAAATAAAAGGGGCTGGTAGCACTTCTAGCTTACCAGAGGATGCAGATGCAGTTAGACCTATAAGATCGTGTTCATCACACACAATCTCTGACCAACCAGCAGATTCAATTTCTGAGGATACTGAGAGCGTTAGATGCTTCACATAACTCATTTTGCTTTCACCGCTATATAAACGAATGATTTCGGCAGCCCGTTCTTCAATACGCCCCGATCGCCATCTGTAAACTTGTAACCGGCCAGATTGAGGAATTGCGCTAGCTAGTGGAACTGACTGCATGCCCGTGAAGAAATCTTCAGCATCGATAGTTAATACCGCGACATTAGCATGATAGTCGATCCACTTGACCTTGGCAATATACTGACGGCTAACACCGCCTTTTTTAACACGACACAAGTACTGATTCGACAAGCCGTCTGCAGTAGTGAGTATTTGTCTGCCTTCAATTAAAACGCCATTTTTACGTATTTGCTGATTTCGAACTACCCAAGGTAAGTTATAATTATAACTTCGTTTTGTGATTTCTATTTCAACCAGAGAACGAGCCGCATCAAATGCGCTGAGTGAAAGCAAGCTAACAGTACTAAGCAAGAGGCACAGTAGCAGTAAAGATTTCTTCATTGCACACCCCTTATTCTATAAGTTGCTGGTATATTGTATTGCTCTAGAAGTTCTCTGTTTGCAAGTGCAGCTGCGGTCCGTTCCAAGGCTTCTTCTTTGTTGCCAGAGAGGAAGCGAAAGCGGTGGTAATTTCCAGTGTTAGCTTCGACTGCATCTTTTAAATCCTGCATCGATTGAATAGTTGAGCCATTAACTTCAGTGACAATGGAGCGCGCGTTTACATTAAAGTCTATATTACTAGAATGCTTTAATATTTTTGATAGTACTATAGGTTTTGCACTTGCAAGTAAAGAGGTCTGCTTGCTCCTGTAGAGTAACTCATAAAAATTCTCAGCGCTAGTATGCTCCCGCCAATTTCGTCCTAAAGAGCCTAAGTAATTACTACTTAGTTCAGTAAAAACTAGTCCGCCGATTATAAGATAAGGAGGTGCAGTATATTGATTGCCGGAAATATGGTCGGCTTGGTTGACATACACTGGCAGCTCTACATCGAGAGATTCGCCAGCACGCCAGATTGTAATAGCTACAGATTCGCCGTTTTGTACTTGATCAAAGAGTACTCCGCAGTGGACACGATTTCCTTGAAACTGAATCATGCAATCGCTGCCGACACTATAACCTTCTACAGCAAGCAAAACGTCATTTTTTTCGAGCCGCGCATGTGTTTCGGGGTGCGGTTGATAAATGCTATCGATGCGTGCCCCGATTCCATTGTCTGGTAGTTTTAGAGACTTCCTAAAAGCTGGATTGATGAGTGGTACTAAAGCAATTCCTGTATCTGGAAAGCCATCATAATGACCATCTCCAATATCGTTTAGAAAATGTCTAATAATTTCGGGTGGTATAAAAAATCCTGCATTCTCAAGGCTAGGATTTCCCTGGAAGGATACGCCGACAACCTTGCCATCTTGAATTGCTGGGCCGCCGCTATTTCCAGGGTTAATCGCAGCATCGGTTTGGACCGCCAAAAAGCTGCGGTTCGCAATGTGCGCATAGCGCTGAGCTTCAATTCGGGAGATAACTCCTCTAGTGTAAGAAATTTGTCTTCCTCCTGCAGGATAACCATATGTCAAAACGGAGCTTCGCACACTAGGGAGATCTCCTATGGGTAGCGGCTCAATACCCTCAAAAAATCGAGGGTCATCGACTTTTAAGACTGCTAGGTCGCAGTCATGTCCAATAAATTCGATTCTAGCGCGGTAAGGTTTTGGGTCCTGATAGCGGTGTAGAATGATTTGTTTTGACCAACTAACAACATGGGCATTGGTCATGACACGCTGGCCTTCAATGACAAATCCACTACCTAGACCTCCGCTGACATTAGAAAAACGCCAAGGTTCGATCCAGTTAGGTCGCTGCGTATAATTTATGATCTGCACTACTGATTGCTCCGGTCCAGCAATGGCAAATCTTCCAAACAACAGAAGACTAATGCATGCGACAAATAATCGAATATTCATGAGGTGAATTATTAAAAATTGCTGCGCTATTTATTCACGCTAATCAAGATCGAGCTTTTTTAGTTTAGGAGCTATAATGCGGGCACAATATGGATTGTTAGGGTTAAGGCGGAAATAATCTTGGTGATAGTCTTCTGCAGGGTAGTAAGTACTTACTGCTGTTATTTCAGTTACAATGGCATCACTAAAATGTTCTTGAGCTATTTCTTTTGATAGCTGAGCAGCCAATTGCTGTGCCTTATTATGGTAAAAGATAGCAGATCGGTACTGACTGCCAACATCATAGCCCTGGCGGTTCAGGGTCGTCGGATCATGCGATCGCCAAAGCCATTCAAGCAAGACCTCATAGCTTATAATTTCTGGATTAAATTGTATACGTGTCACTTCAGCATGACCGGTTGTACCGGTACAAATCTCTGCGTAAGAAGGATTCTCAATTGCGCCTCCCATATAACCAGATTCAACATCGGTAACTCCATCAAGGCCTTCAAAAACAGCTTCCACGCACCAAAAACAACCTGCGCCGAAGGTGGCGACTTCTAGTACTGAATCATCTGCTTGCATTATGGTTGTTTGGTTGGGGGGAGACTCTTGCGCACAAGAGGTAATGAGTGTTAAGCCTAATATGGCGCTAATTATATACTGCATACAATTAATATATTTATAATTCATAAATTATAAGGCAACCTACACTACCTTTAATTAGATTTTATTACAAAGTAATCACTCCTTGAATATGGGAGACGCGATTGTAGATGCTTATTACGTGATCGGCGGATTCCACATGCATGTCCATAGTGTAAGAGATGTAGCGACCACTCTTTGAGGGTCTCTCGGAGACTGGATCATCTGCAAATAGCGATAAGACCTCTGTGCATTTTTCCTTTGGGACAATGAACTTGAAGGTATAAATACAGGGCCACTCATGATTGTCGTCGAGCGCTGATTTGAAGGATGCTATGGACTTATCGTTGCACATTTATGCACATTTATATGGACAGGTGTTTTGTTTTTTTGGATAGTAAAGTGTGAGAGTATTAGAATCTATAGTATCACGCTACACATACCCTTACCTAATAATCCTATGTGTTTTATTGGAAGCAAGCGCGAACACTAATATTATACTAATAGTTACGGATGATCAGCGCTGGGATGCGACGGGATTTATGCAAGAGCGCATGTCATCACTGGGTCGCACCGCTCGTTTTCCTTGGATGCAGGGTAATACCCCAAATTTAGATAGGCTGTCGGAAGAGGGGGTTCATTTTGATAATGGCTATGGTGTGTACTCTTTGTGCTCACCTGCGCGTGCTACCATGCTTACAGGGCAGTATCCTCATAAGCACGGCATTACCAATAACCAGACAGACTTCCCAAGTGATGTGGACACCTATGCGAACTTGTTACAAAAGGAAGGTTATACGACTGGTTATTTTGGTAAATGGCATATGGGTACCCAAGACGAGCGTCCAGGGTTTGATTACGTTCGAACGTTTTATGGCCAAGGTAAGTATTTTGGAACCGAATTTCATGATGAAAATGGCAATCCGGTTAATTCAAGTACTAGCACTTATAACCCTCAGTCTCAGCACAAGATTGATATTTATGTAACCGATCTTCCCTCCGGCGGGGCTACTCAAAGTGTTTATAAAACTTTGCTAGAAGGTGGCGATTTTTACCAAAACCCTTTCGACGCATTGAGTTTAGGTAGTAATACTTTTACAATAAATGCAGTTGATTTCGATCGATCGGCATTCTTTAGGTTTTCAAGTGGCGAGATACAATTTAATTCCTTAGTATACAATGGAGAGCAGTTATTAAGTAATCCAGGAGTCCCCACCACTATTCAGGCAAGTGGTCTGTTTGAGCCCCGATCACAAGTGGCTTGGCCCTACCGAATCGGTATTACAGCAGCCGGAGTATCGACTTGGGGAAGCGGCAGTAGTACGAACGAATGGATTGATGATACTTCCACTAACTATGCTATCGAATTTATTGAAGACCAGGCATCTTCGGGAAATCCGTTTATGCTTTTCTTAGGATTTAAGACTCCTCATGAAGGAACTCAAAATGGAGCCAGTAATTGGTATCCCCCAGCTAGGACAGATGGGATTTTTTCTGAGCAGCCATCTGCGAATGTTCCAAATCTTGGCGTAAGTCCTCCGTTTGCTCCAGATGCAATTGGAGGGAACAGCAATCCCGTTACTAATCAAAATTACTGCGAAACTATCGCAGGGATTGATGGATGTGTAGGAAATATTTTAGCTGCCGTGCAAGCTGCAGGCATAGATGACGAGACAGCGATTATATTTATAAGTGATAACGGATTTTTTAGAGGTGAACACGGCTTAAGCGATAAGCGCGCTGCTTACGAAGAGA
>PAAN01000004.1 GCA_002699365.1 Coraliomargarita sp.
GATCGATTGCAGCAGCTAGAGCGAACTCATGACAATAGGTAGCAATCCCACCGCGGAAGGGATAGAATTCATGCGTAAATAGATGGAGGTCCTGCGCCATGCTTGTCAGATATAACTGCTTAAGAATACCGAAGCTTGTTTATAAATTGAGTGTACTTTTACAATTTTTCAAAGCTGCCTCAAAGCGTTGCAAGCATTCTTCGATTATGCCCGTGGTATGCGCTGCGCTCAAAAACCAGTTATGGTGTGGGTGTAAGTAGAGGCCTTGCTCCACTGCTGCTGCGCACAGCGCTTGCTGCTTATGAAAAGAGGTATCCTCTGCGACTCGCACATATGGCATAGCGCCTGGCCCGGAGGATTGTAGAGGGACTCCATGGCTCTCTCCTAATGCTAGCATGCCACTGACTAGTTGTTCGCCATTTACCTTTAACTGCTTCGGTAAATTCTCACGCTCCGCGATTTCCAGCGTCTTCAGCGCAGCTGCAATCGGCACAGCAGCATTCCAAAAACTTCCCGTTAGGAAGCACTTACTCGCCGCTACTTTTAGTGCCCGTTTGCCAGCGCAAGCAGAGATGGGATAGCCATTACCAAGCGCTTTACTGTAGCACATTAAATCGGGATTAAAGCCAAAGCTGCAGTGGGAGCCATTACTATGCAGGCGAAAGCCGCAGCGAACATCATCCAGAATTAGTAGAATGCCGTGCTTCTCACACAGCTCATTCATAGCAGTCACAAAATCAGGATTAGGTAGCTGTGAATCAGCAAAATTTGGATGGTGAAAGGGCGTGATCATTATGGCTGCTAGATTTTCGCCCTCTCTTTTTACTAATTCATGGAGCGATTCGACCGAGTTCCACACGAAGCTATCGATTTGCGCGCGATCTTCTGCAATGATTCCTCCATACCCAGGCACGCACCAAGGATCGACGCCATGGTAGGCTTGCTTCGCCTTAGCGATGCGTTTTTTACCAGTAAATTCTCGCGCCACACGAATGGACCATGAAGTCATGTCCGTTCCATTCTTACCAAATACTGCCCAATCAGCGCCCTCGATCTGTTGTGCTAGTCTTTCAGCTAATTGTACGGTATACTCTGTAGGATGATTAAAACAGTCGCCTTGTGCCTGCACCTCTGCTGTCACAGCGTTAATCTCGGGATGGTTATATCCGAGCAGGATCGGTCCGTAGCCACACATCAGATCTATGTATTCATTACCATCGACATCCCAGTAGCGAGAGCCTTCGGCTCGCTCGGCAAAATAAGGGAAAGCCCCAGCCACTGTAGCAGCAGGCGCTGCATGTCCATAGATCCCACCTGGGATGACGGCACTTGCGCGCTGAAATAGCGCCATGGATTTAACATATTTTGGACTCATGGTATCAAATAGCGTATAATTATGGCTCTAAATAAATCGGAATACGCTCAAATATATAGCCAAGTGCATCCGCTAGTGGAATTAAACCGGTGACGCGGATATCCCCCAAGCCAATGGCTGCCATAACATCGATACGATTACCAATCGCTTTTAGCGCAGTTTGGGCATTTGAGAAAGCCACATGTACGTCGGGCTTATTTTGTGGAGCACCCTTGCCATAACAAATAGTGCCTTTACGCCACTCAAGCCAAGCGCCGTAACCCTCTTCTCCAACCGAAAAATAGGCAGTTCCTTCTGGAGCATCTTTCATGATGCTTCGCGATCGCGGTTCGTGGACTGAGAGCTCGATGGCAGCTCTTAAGGCAATGCCAAGTTGTAAACTAAGATGGAAATCATGAAGCTTTGTATCGGCTAACTGTGCTTCACTCGGCCTTAAGGAATTTTCGAGTTCACTTGATAATGCTTTTATCACCTTCAAGTCTTTGAATCGACTCGCACCTTTTATTGGAATGGGCACACGAAAACCGCTATGCTCAAACTCATTGATGAGTTGTTCTTCGGTCAAAAAGTGTAGCACGATATCATTTTTTAGAGTTTTCCCAGGCTTAAAAGCACACTGGCCGTTAGCAAACAGCAGGGTCGATTTAAGACCACTCGAGGTCTGAAAGCGCACGCTAAATTGACGCTCCGCTAGAATGGACCGAGCCCGCTCATTGTGCTGCAACAAGTCTTCAAAAGCTGGCAGTACGGAATTTAGAAAAAGTCCTGCCTTTAGCTTGCGCTCGATAGCTGTAGGGTTTTCCGCCATATGGGTCATTTTTTTGAGCTATTTAGTCTTCTTTGCGACCAGCAATTGATATCAAATGATCGACTATGTCAGCTGGTTGCAAGCTAGGTTGCAAGGCAATCATTTGCTGCTTCCATGCTTCGAGGGGCTCTTGATCTTTAGTTAGATCTCTAATGACTCCTAATAAATCGTGAGGCTTTTTAAGCCGCTTTACTGGTAAGCCCTTTGCACGAAGATATTTTACCGTGATCCACTCCTGCGGCATCACTCCACCTAGTGTATTCATGATGAGTGGGCAGCCTGCCATAATTGCCTCCGATGTTGTCCCAGTTCCTGGTCGGGCAACGATGAGGTCTGCGATCTGCATGAGTTCGTACATATCACTGCGTTTGCCGAGTGCACGTATAGTAAGCTGTGGGTAGATTTTCTGCAGCGTGCCCAACTCCTCTTGTGCCTTCGTATTGTGCCCGCACAGAGCAATCACTTGTATGGATTGTTGTAAGTTAGCTAGAGACTTAATGAATTTTGAGTGATTTTGCGCGCCATTGGCACCAGTCGATAAAAGCAGGGTGAGGGGACCTTCTACGAAACCAAGAGCTTTACATAGTGTGCTCGCTTCTTCGTGGTTTGGGTGTGCAGACTTATAAAATTGCGGGCCCAGTAGGAAGCCTCCGTAGAATGTGCGATCTTTCGGCATACCCAGATCGATGGCCGCCTTACAGATAGTTTTAGTGGCTCCTATAAAGGCATCTGCCCGCGGATCGACCCAATGGCGGCTAAACCCATATCCGCCATGCAGCTCTCCGCAGTAGGTGACAAATTTTACTTGTGGCAGTATTCGCTTCGCATAGCTACGAAAGCTATGGTTCACATGGGCATGTACACTGAGAATTAAGTCCGGATTTGCCTGAATGAGGGCATCTTGAAAATGCTTTTTACCGAGTAATAAGGATTCAAATTTTGACACATGGAAAAATTCTAGCCAGTTGAAATAAACATGGTGTAAAGCGGGCCAAATTTTTTGAATGCTATTATATATGCCAACGCCCAAGGCATAAATTTTAGAACTTTCTTCTAATGCTTGATAGCGACTAATTTCAATTTGTGGATGGCGTTCCTTAAGTACTTCTACCCATTGCTGGAGAGAACGTGCCCGCATATCGTGGCCGCCTCCCGTGCTGGAGCTTAAAATTAGTATACGCATTGCTATGGTAGACTCTTAGACGATCTGTTCTATATGTCTAGAAAATCGAGACACAACACAGCTGCTATGGTTTAGATTTAGGCAAGATTAAGTCGGTTTCTCGTTGCAGCCACAGATACAAATTTTCGGTTAACTGCTGGCAGTCGTCGGTAGCAATAGCTGCTTTGGCATCTGGCGTTGGTTGATTGAGAATATTTTTTGCGGCTTCGCGCAAAGAGTTAGGCAAATTTGGCCACCAAGATTCGCGCACTGGGTAGCCTTCATCTTTGAGCAGTAAGTAGAGGCTCTTGAGCAGCACGATTGTTGGGTGCGCACGCTCACAAAAAGCATCGAGGCTACGTTCGACGCGATGATAAAGATTTGCGTAGTCTCCCATTTGTGGGCTATTCCTAGCAAGCAGAGCAGTAAACTCCGAGGCAGCTAGTAGCTTGTGATAATTTTGTCCAATCTCGCTACGCCGATTGAGTGTTCGGTAGCTGCGCACAAAAAGAGCGCTGCCTTGCTTGGCAGTATCCAAATCTATCTCGGCTGTGTCGAAAAGATCGGGGGTGACAGTAGTAGAGGACTTTTTTTTTGCTATTCGCTTTAGACAATAAAACGCGCCGGATTCTTGACTCAGCACTGTAAGCTTAAGAAAAGACTCACCAGAGGCTTCCAGGCTTAATACTAGGGCTTTATGTGTCTCAGTCATGCCCTGAATAATACAGTGAGTCGTTGCCAGCTTGAATCGCGAAAACGGCCCTTCTTTTTATGGTCTTTTATTGAACAAATATCGGGACTAATTATGCCTCCGCCTCTGCGGCTTTTGGATTATTAACTACTACTGCTTGGTCGCCGTGACTCGGCACGACTGCCCCTCCTGAGATGATTAGTTTCATCCCATCTGCAATCGACATGTTTAAAGTAGTAATGTCTTGCTGAGGGAGCATGAGTAAAAATCCGCTGGTTGGATTCGGCGTGGTTGGTACGAAAACATTAAAGATGGACTCCCCGGTAACTGCTTGAGCTTCCCCCTTTGACTCGCTGGTAAGAAATCCAATGACATAGCAGTTTTTACGCGGGTATTCAATTAGGACAACTTCTTGGAAAACAGCATTTTTTTGTTGGCTAAAGGTATCCACGATTTGTTTGGCGGTACGATACACGGTATTAATAAATGGTACATTATCTAGTAAGCGCTCAAAACTATGTAGGCAGATGCGACCCACAAAAAGTTTTGACCCATAGCCAAGCAACGTGATTAGCAGTAGTACGACTAGCACTGATAGCACTTCCAAGCTGAATTGAGCGATGGGCATATCACTCCACATTGGATCCAAATACCAAAAGAAAAAGTTACTTGCTGGTGTGCCGATGCGGTCGAGCAAGAAATTAATAACAATCACAGTAACTCCAAGTGGGAGGATTACAAAAACTCCTGTGATGAAGGCGTTACGTAAGGAGCGGAGCATTAGGAAAGTAAGATAAATAAAAGTGTAAATTACATTAACAGCGCATTGTCCAACTGTAAACATAATAGCTAAAATTATTCAGCGGATATAAATTATTTGGTTAGAGAATTTATATAATATTCTGATTATTTATATACTTTTTGGCGAGTTGCGCTTGCGCTACCAAAGGACCGCATTAGTCAAGTGGCATGAATAATCTACAAAATGATTACGATGGCCTTATCTTTGACATGGATGGAACGTTAGCTGACACAATGCCAACACATTTTATCGCATGGTCGAAAACATTTAAAAAATATGGGATCGATTTTTCAGAGGATCGATTTTATGCGCTCGGCGGCGTGCCAGCAGAAGCTATTATTACAATGCTAGCGAAGGAGCAGGGTCAGACGATTGATGCAGTAGCAGTCGCGATTGAGAAAGAGAAATTATTCGAATTCTTGCTTGGAGAGGTGCAACCGGTCAAAGAAGTAAAAGCAATAGCTCAGCGTTATCGAGAGCTCCTTCCTATGGCTGTCGCTACAGGAAGTCCGATGTGGGTTGCTGAGAAAATTTTAACAGCTTTAGGTATGAGAGACTGGTTTGGCGCAGTCGTCACTGCTGATTGTATCAAAAATCCAAAACCAGCTCCGGATATCTACATGAAAGCGGCGCGCTTGATTGGCGTAGATCCGCAGCGCTGTCATGCATTTGAGGATACTGAGCTTGGCATGCAAGCGGCCTTTAGTGCTGGCATGGCTGTTATTAATATTAATACGCTACGTCTTTAAGGTTTGGTCTTATTGCTTTGCCTGCAGCGGCGCTTGTAAGAGGTGCATCTACAAAAAAGCCCCTCCTAAATTGTGGAGGGGCTTTGTATTCATTAATAATGATTGATATACTAACCTTGGATTGCTGCTTGAGCGGCTGCTAGGCGTGCAACCGGTACGCGAGGAGGCGAGCAAGATACATAGTTAAGGCCTACGCTGTGGAAGAACTTAATCGAAGCTGGGTCGCCGCCATGCTCGCCGCAAATACCAAGCTTCAAGCCCTTGCGAGCAGCACGGCCTTTGTCTGCACCGATTTCAACAAGCTGACCAACGCCGCCTGCATCGATAGAAGCAAATGGGTTTTGAGGTAAGATATCGAGCTCTTTGTACTTCGCTAGGAAGGAGCCAGCATCGTCACGGCTCATGCCGAGTCCGGTTTGAGTCAGATCATTTGTACCAAAGCTGAAAAATTCTGCAGTTTCAGCAATCTCATCGGCAGTTAGCGCGCCGCGAGGAACTTCAATCATGGTACCTACTAAGTATTTAAACTTAACTTTCTTAGCAGCCATGACTTCTTTTGCGACGCGGTGTACAACAGCAACTTGATTCTTCAGCTCATCCGCAAATCCAACTAGTGGGATCATTACTTCTGGTACCACTTTGACAGGATTCTTGAGCTTGTAACAAGCTGCAGCCGCTTCAAATATCGCGCGTGATTGCATCTCTGTAATCTCTGGGTAGGAGATGCCGAGTCGGCAACCGCGGTGTCCTAACATCGGGTTAGCCTCATGCAAAGCATGTACCCGGTTGGAGATAACATCGATGTCGACTCCTAATGAGTTCGCTAAATCTCGCTTGGACGAATCATCGTGCGGCAGGAATTCATGCAGCGGTGGGTCGAGTAGACGTACCGTTACTGGACGGCCACCCATTGCCTTAAACAATCCAGTAAAGTCCTTACGCTGAAATGGAAGAAGTTTTTTCAGTGCTGCACGTCGCTCCTTCTCGTCAGTAGCGAGAATCATTTGGCGCATGAATGTGATTCGATCACCTTCAAAGAACATATGCTCAGTGCGGCAAAGCCCGATACCCTCAGCGCCATATGCTACAGCTGCTTTGGATTGATCCGGAGAGTCTGCATTGGTACGTACGCCCATTTTGCGGAACTTGTCTGCCCAAGTCATGACTTGCTCGTACATCTGATAGGTATAGCTCTTACTTGGTTTTAATTGACCATTGAGCACTTGATTGACTTCAGACGGTGCAGTTGAAACCGAGCCTGCATAAACATCGCCTGTTGTACCATTAATAGAGATGTCGTCCCCCTCCTTAAGCACTTTTCCACTTACCTTAAGGGTTCCTGCGCCGTAATTAATGATTACATCGGAGGCCCCACAGACGCATACTTTGTTCATTTGACGAGCCACTAGCGCAGCGTGGGAAGAGACTCCTCCACGTGAGGTAAGAATGCCATCTGCAGCGATCATACCACGCAAATCTTCTGGCGTGGTCTCAACTCGGCATAATATCGCTCTTCCTCCAGCGGCAGCGACTGCTTCGGCTTTATCAGCAGTAAAGCAAACCTTACCAGATGCAGCACCTGGACCAGCAGGTAAGCCAGTCGCTAGGGTCTTCGCTTTCATTTCGGCGACTGGATCAAATACTGCAACTAGCAGCGAGGAGATTGAATCTGCAGGAATTTTGAGCAAAGCTGTTTTTTGATCAATCAGTCTTTCTTTGTTCAATTCCACGGCAATACGAACTGCGGCTAAGCCAGTGCGCTTACCATTACGAGTTTGCAGCATGTATAGTTGGCCGTTTTCAACCGTAAACTCAAAGTCCTGCATGTCCTTAAAGTGTTTCTCAAGCTTTTTACGAACCGCTTCTAGGTCATCATAGGCTTGTGGCATCTCATCCTTGAGTTGCGCGATTGGATTCGGTGTACGAATACCAGCTACAACATCTTCACCCTGAGCGTTGATAAGGTATTCACCATAGAATACTTTTTCGCCGTTTGCAGGATCACGAGTGAAAGCAACACCAGTGGCGCAGTCGTCACCCATATTACCAAATACCATTGCTTGTACATTAACAGCAGTGCCCCATGCGGCAGGAATGCCGTACTTCTGTCGATACAGAGTAGCGCGCTCATTTTGCCATGATTTAAACACTGCGCCAACCGAGCCCCAAAGCTGCGCATACGCATCTTGTGGAAAAGATTTACCTGTGCGCTTTTTAATGACTGCTTTGTAACGTTGGATCAGCTCTTTTAAGTCAGCCGCAGTGAGCTGGTTATCCAGCTCAACGCCAGCTTCTTTACGAAGCTTTTCGAGCGTTTCTTCGAAGGGACAATGCTCGTTCTCACTACGAGCCTGAACACCCATTACTACATCCCCATACATTTGAATAAAGCGGCGATAACAGTCATAGGCAAAAGCCTCGTTGCCAGACTCATTTGCAAGCGCCTTAACAGTCTTGTCGTTGAGGCCTAAATTTAGGATTGTATCCATCATCCCTGGCATTGACTCACGCGCGCCAGAGCGAACCGATAGCAATAGAGGATTCTTTGCTGCGCCAAGCTTCTTGCCTAACTCCTTTTCAATCGTAGCAACCGAAGTAATAACTTCTTTTTCTAGACTCTTTGGGTAGGTACGTTTGTTGTCATAGAAGTAAGTGCAGACCTCTGTAGTCAGTGTGAAGCCGGGAGGGACTGGTAAGCCAATACGCGCCATTTCGGCAAGGTTCGCACCTTTGCCTCCAAGTAATTCGCGAAGCTTCGAACTTCCATCGGTTTTCTTACCGAAGTCATAACTGTATTTAATAACCTGTTTTTTTGCAGATTTATTTACTTTTTTTGCTTTTTTAGCTGGCATAGGAACGACCTTATTGAATCGATAGGTGATGTTGTAAGTGTACCCATGTTATTTAGTGAGCACACATTAAAAAGCGTGTAGAAAATGTATTTCGCAATATCTGTCAACGGATTAGGTACACTTTCAGTCGGCCCCATTCATTATTATAGCCATAGAATTGATGCATTAGGATTGCTTTAACCCGTATTTAGTCGTTACAGAAAGCTTTGATGAATAATCCACAGGACAGTAATAATCCCTCCGATACCTATGACTCTGAGTCGGATGCAGATACTACAGCGATGTCTTTTTTGGAGCACCTCGAGGAATTTCGCTGGACCGTAGCACGTAGTTTAATCGCATTTGTGCTCGGTGTGGTCGTTGTAGTTATTTTACTACCTAATATTTCTGGGTTCTTGCAAATGCCACTGATTCACGCCTATGGATCAGTTGAGGCAGTTGAGCAAAAGTTAATCACCTATAAGCCGATGGGAGTATTTTCGGTTTTTGTTCAAATCGCGTTCTTAGGTGGCTTGGTATTATCAATGCCCTTTTTTCTCTACTTCATTGCTTGTTTTATTGCTCCCGGTCTTACCGATCGTGAGCGTCGTGTAGTGCGTCCTGCATGTTCTGCAGCATTTGTTTTATTCCTTTTTGGGGTCTGCGTGGCATTTTTTATTATTCTACCTTTAACTTTATCTGTTTCGGTGAGGTTTAATCAATTGATGGATTTTCAGGTATTGCTAGCAGCATCTGAATATTACAATATGGTCGTTTGGTTCTCTCTGGCTACAGGAGCGATCTTTCAGTTTCCACTAATTTTAACTGTCCTCGTTTTTATCCAAATTTTGAGAGTGGAGCAACTAAGACGCGCGCGCCGGGTAGTTTTTGTAGGAATGATGATATTTTCTGCCTTCTTAACTCCTGGTGGAGATTTCTTATCCCTGCCATTAACAACCTGCATTTTGTATGCTCTCTACGAGCTTTCTATTGTAGTAGGCATCCGTATTGAAAGAAAACGCAGTAAAGCCGATGTTGCTACAGATAAAGATGAAGATGACTGGATGTAGGGCTAATTTTGTGCGCACACGCCGTGCACTAGCCACCCTGTAAATTTGAGTTGTTAACAATGAAGAGAACTCAAATTACTTCGCTTCTTTTTTCTGTCTACGCTGATCGGAAAGTACAATCATGAACATATTGACCGCGAACCAAAAAGTCGTGGCTATCGGTATGGCGGCAAAACAAGCTTGTAATTGTGCAACTGTTGGATCTACGGAAAAGGTGTAAGGGACTAGTTGTACACACATGAACCCATAAACAATAAGCGCCAGGATAACACCTAGAGCGATTTGTTTTTTGCCAAGTAACTTTTGATAAGCGGTAACCTTCATGATTAGTTCCAACAAATCCGTCACACACGAGCTGTCAAAGCGAATCTTCAAACGAATTGTACAATGTAAAATAATTAGATCTTTTACGCTTACGGTATTTTATCGCTTGAATTCATTAAACTAGTACACATTCTCATGAAGTTTACCAATTCTTGCCGCCGTTTTTTTTATGGGTACTTTATTTATTAGTCTTTTAACTCTAGCTCTTCTTCTAATCTCTGCTTTCGTAGTACTGCTTGTTCTTATGCAGCGCACGAGTCAAAGTGGTGGTATGGGCGCAGCATTAGGTGGAGGAGCTGCAGAATCCGCCTTTGGTTCAGATACTTCCAACGTCTTAACGAAAGGGACGATTTACGGAATTATTTCCTTCTTTGTAGTGGCGCTAGTTTTGTACTTATTGTATCAATCTATTTCAGAAGAACAGTTGGAGGGGGCGGGTACAGATTTACTGATTGTTCCTGAAATGGAAGCTCCGCAAGTAGTGGAAGCGCAATCGGATATTATTAGTGAAGGTGCTGACACCGCTACAGTTGAAATGACAACTGCAGAAGACTTACTTGGAACAATGAAAGAAATGAACGATTCAGCTCAGAAAGATGCGAAGTCTTTACCTGCTTCGCCGGCGGCGCCAGTTGAGCCGGCTGTAAATTAATGCGACTTGTGTTGAGATACCCATCTCAATTTTTTTTTCTGCTTCCTGTCGGGCATGGTTCTCGAACTTTTATAACAGCGGTAGTTAGTTTATTTCTCGCGGTACTTCCTGTAGCTGCGCAAACGCACCGAGCCAGTAATTTCAAGCCATCTATATTACCTAGTCACTTAGATGCATCGGAACAAAATTCCTACCTGCAGTCGCTCCGCAATCAAAGAATAGATGGCGATTATTGTTTAAAATTTCAACTAATTCATAAGCCGCGCCGGGGTAGTAGCCAGTATTACGACGGCACTTTATACGGATCATTCATTGAGAATAGACCCATGATTCGTGTTTTATTAGAAGCAACCGGGCATCTTGGTAGTGAACTGAGTGGGAGTACGGAGGTTCTAGCTGAAATAATTATACATGGCGCAGTTAGCTCCTCTGCATGGCTTCGCAGGAACCTAAGCGATACATTCTTACTCATGCAGGGCACAGAAACTCTTAACCCAATAGTGCCTAATTTATTATTTCGCACCTTCGACCTACAGATGCCATATGTGTATTGGAAAAATTATTTGTATGTGGGTCCAGATCGAGTTGGCCGAGCAGGTGGTGTTCAAGTTTTTAATATGTATCCACCTGCAGAATCTCCTGCTGCATTAACAGGAGTAGAGTACGTGCGTATTGCGTTAGATAATTCTTACTCTGCTCTGCGCAGGGCTAGCATTATTTCAATAGGCGAAGCTGTAGAGAGCGTTTTAGAAACAAGGAGTTTTGCAAAGGTACAAAATCAGTGGATACTTCGTGAAGTAGCTTTGACCGATCCTATAACTAAAGATGCTACGTCTTTTAAAGTTAGTTCTGTTGCTCTTGGTATTACCTTAGACAGTTCTATTTTTAATCCCGTATCCAAAATTCAGCTACCGATATTAGAGAGTAATTACTTTGAAGATTTATAATTACTTTTATATTTATGAGTGTCTTTTTTATGCTGACATTTCGTGTTGACATATCGACCTTCTGACACAGCTTTTGTTGTTATCTCAAACGAGATATTTTTATGAGTCTTGATGCCTCTACCCCATTGACTTTTGACTTGCAGCAAAAACTTTTGTTTAAGCTGGAGAAGATTCAGCGTCGAGTAGGCGCACGTTCAATTAGTGAACTTATTCGATTTGCGATTAGTATTTATGATGCTAAAGAATTAGAGAATCACCATCCTGCGCATCGGCAAATTTCTGTACGCCTACCGCCTGAGTTGCGCCAGCGCTTAGAGGCACTTAGCAAAAAGAACCAAGTGAGTGTTGGTGTCATCTTGCGAGCAGCTTTAAGTGCATTACCTTTAAACCCGTCTACATACAAAACTGAAACCATTATGCCTAAGAAAAAAGTAACAAAAAAGGTGGCAAAAAAAGTCACTAAAAAAGCACCAGCCAAAAAGGCTGTTAAGAAAGCTGTGAAGAAGGTAGCAAAAAAAGCACCGGCTAAAAAAGCAGCTAAAAAGAAGGTAGCGAAGAAGGCACCTGCTAAAAAGAAGGTTGCAAAAAAAGCACCGGCTAAAAAAGCACCGGCTAAAAAGAAGGTTGCTAAAAAAGCACCGGCTAAGAAGAAGGTAGCGAAAAAAGCACCGGCTAAAAAGAAGGTAGCTAGAAAAGCACCGGCTAAGAAGAAGGTAGCGAAAAAAGCACCGGCTAAGAAGAAGGTAGCGAAAAAAGCACCGGCTAAGAAGAAGGTAGCGAAA